>JAXMGY010000002.1:0-97521 GCA_046347035.1 Gammaproteobacteria bacterium
CGGCTCGACCGCACCTTTCTTCGGGCGCAAATCGCGCACATGGCCGTACGAGGCCAGCACCTCAAAATCGGGACCCAGATATTTCTTGATTGTGCTCGCCTTCGCAGGCGACTCCACAATGACAAGGTTCTTGCTCATCAAAACACCAATATTGTTGATTGTTCGGAGTTAGAAGAGTGCGTTCGCGTGAAGAACGCCGCTACCACTCCTTAGAAACCCCTAAGGAACCTCTGCAAAAATGCAGAAGATCCTGCGGTACAGGGATGTACAGCTGCGAACGATGGCCAAACTATAGTGGGCCATTGTTCGCGAAGGCCGGCAAAGACCGCGTTTTTTGCCGGTCATGCTCTGAAGAAGTCCTGGATGGACTTATTCAGAGCTTCCCTACTAATGCGAGGTGGAATACTCGACCTGACGGTTCGCAGCTAGTTGAGGCTGCCGCGGAGTTCGTCCATTACCAAATCTTCCATCCAGACGAAAGCTTCTTCGTTGCCGGGCTGATTGAACAGAATCATCAGCACTATCCATTTCAGTTCGTCGGCACCAATCTCCTCGCCATCCAGCGCCATCGCGCGCTCAATCACCAACTCGCGCGCCGCGGAGTCTATCACTCCCACTTGTTCGAGATACAACAGCAATCCACGACTGTCGCGAGTCAACTTGTCCATTTCCTCGCGCGTAAACACGCGAAGCGAGCTGTTGCGCGCCGCACTGGTCCCGGCGGCTTCGCGCTGCTTGGCCAACGCCTCCAGCCAATCGAAGGCTTTGCTGATCTGCGCGTCGGCGAAACCTGCCTCGATCAGTTTGCCGCGTAGGGCACTGTGATCGATTTCGCGGCTGTCGTCGTCGGCGCAGTTTTCAAACAAATAAACCAGTACGTCGAGCACCGTTTGTTTCATTTAGTCGGTCTCCGCGCCCATGCGCGTGAACATTCCGCCCGCGTGTGGCGCCACTCGCCCATTAATTTCTAGTTCCAAGAGAATGGATGAAAGGGCCGAGGCCGTCAATCCGGTGCGCCGCACAAGTGTGTCAATACTCACTGGGTCATAACCCATGCTTCGCAACGTAAGCGCTTGTTCTGCTGCGAGTTCACCTGGATGGGATCGGGTTTGTTCAGCATCCGGTTTCGGGTCGCGAGCGTTGTTGCAGGTCGCCAATAACGATTGTGGAAACTCCTCCAGAACATCATCGGCTGACTCGGTCAACTTCGCGCCCTGTTTTATCAATTCGTGACACCCGCGGACCAGCGGGTTGCGAATCGAGCCGGGCACGGCGAAGACCTCGCGTCCCTGTTCGAGTGCCAGGCGCGCGGTAATTAATGAACCGCTGGCCTGCGCCGCTTCCACGACGACAACGCCAAGCGAGAGCCCGCTGATAATGCGATTTCGACGCGGAAAATTTTCCGGCCGCAAATCACTGTCAATTGAAAACTCGGTGACCAGTGCGCCGTTGGAAACGATTTCAGCGGCGAGTTCGCGATGTGCGCGCGGATAGATGTTCTCCGCACCGGCGCCCATCACTGCGACTGTTGACCGTCCCGCGGCAAGACAACCGCGATGCGCCTGTGCGTCAATGCCATGTGCAAGTCCGCTGGTGACGACGATGCCACGCGATGCCAACTCATGCGCTAGTTCGAAGTCGAATTCGGTGCCGCTGCGGCTGTCGTTGCGGCTGCCGACTATGGCGACCTGCGGCTGTCGCAGACACTGCAAGTCGCCTTCGACAAACAACAACGGAGGCGCGGCGGCGATCTCGCGCAATTGCGGGGGATAACGCATGTCATCTAGACAAACCAACCACCGATTCGGCGCATTGAGCCATGCCAGGTCGGGTGCAATGCTGGCCGCGTCAACACTTCTGATTGCTTCGAACATTGCTGATTCAAAGCCGTGGCGCGCGAGTTCCTGCCTCGACGCATGCAGCGCGCGGCGTGGAGTTTTGAAAACTCGGAGAAGTTTGTGAAAGGTGGCTGTACCAACGCCTGGCACGCGCCAGAGCAACAACCACGACTCCCTGTCGTCAGAAGCAATATCCATTTGCATGGCCCGAGAATAACATGGGGCAGTGAACCATTCGGCGCACCGCCCCACTGGAATTGCTAACTGTGCACGCTCGCGGCGTGCGTCGGCTTTTTAGTACGCGTAGTCCGGATTGCTGACGCGATCCCAAATATGAGCCGGTCGGTAAGTTTCCATCACCAGCGCATAGCTCACCTTGTCAAAGGCACGGAATACCATCAGCTCACCAGCACGTTCGGTCGGCAATTCGACCTTCACCGGCACCGGATGAAATTTCACGCCGAACTTCTTGTCGATGAACTCGCGCTTGGTGTTACGCACATCGTTGAAGATATGCTCAAGCAGATTGTCCAGCGGCAAGGTCGCCGAACGCTGGAACTTCAGCGGCTCGTCGTCTTTCTTTTCGCGCCTTTCGCTGGCCACCATGTCATCGGCGATCGCGCCGCCCTGATTGATCGCCAACACCGTACCCTCATCGATGCCATCGTTGGTCCCGACATTCAATACCACTACCTGATGACGGCCAATCTCGTTGACGCCATCGACCATGGAAATAATGTTGCCCATCACTTCGTGTTTTGGAGCGTGCGGCACGAACTGGGGGAACTCATCTGATTCGCGAATCGGTATCAGCCGATCGCCATCTTCAACTTCGCGCGTGGTGGAAACGAGATCGAACTTCGCCGGATCATAGGTATAGCGATCAACTCGCGTGGCCTCACCCACATCAAGCGCGACATAGGCGATGATGTCATTGTCGCGGTTTTTCTCGCGGCTCCAGAACTTCTGCCAGTCATCCTTCTTCGAAAACTTGGACTTCCGAAGCGCGTCACCCTTACGGAAGATCGCGTAGTGCTTCACATTCGGATCGAGATCGCCACGCACATAGATGCGCGAACCCTCGCCATTGACCAGGTGCTGATCAGCGCTGGCGACCACGTAAGGCATGCGATCATAGGAATCCGCATCGACAACAATTGGACGGCGCAGGAACGGCGCGATGGCATCGACCGGGATCGGCGCGATAGCATGCACGTTCTTTTCTTCGCGCATCGTTGGCGACAACTTGAAATTGCGGCCACTGATATGGGCCAGGCCGCTGCTCAATTCCAGTGTTGGCTGACCGTTGCGGTAAACTAGACTCAACGTGTCGCCTGGATAAATGAGATTTGGATTGCGCACCTGCGGGTTGGCGTGCCAAAGGTCCGGCCAGCGCCATGGACTGGTCAGGAAGTGACCCGCGATATCCCACAGAGTATCGCCCCGACGGACGGTATATGTGTCTGGATGATCAGACCGTAGCTCCAGTGGCACGGCCGCCGCCACCATTGAGGAAACCAGGCCTACGCCGACTGCGAGGAGTATTTTTTTAACCATGTCAGTACCTTTACGGCATTTCCTTCATGCAGTTTAGCAAAAAAAAGCGCTAAAGTTGAAGCCCCACATCACGAAGATGCATCAAGTGATGGCTATCAAGAACCGTACCGGACTGGATATTTGTGGTTTATGCTTGCTGATTCATGGTGTTAGCTCTATTCTAGACTAAGTACAAACGAGTCGGATTCATGGCACTACTGGAAATTCTCCACTTCCCGGACCCACGCCTGCGGCTGCTGGCGCGGCCGGTGACCGCAGTCACCGACGAGATCCGCGCTCTCGTGGCCGACATGTTTGAAACCATGTACGCGGCGCCCGGCATCGGTCTGGCGGCAACCCAAGTCGACGTACAACTGCGCGTTGTCGTCATCGACATTTCCAGAGCGCGTGAAGCGCCGCTATGCCTCATCAACCCGGAAATTCTTGACCGTGAAGGCGAAGAGGAAATGGAGGAAGGCTGCCTGTCGGTGCCGGGGTTTTACGAAACCGTGCGGCGCTCCGACAAAGTTCGGGTCAAGTATCTTTCGCTTGAAGGTGAGGAAATGATCATCGATGCCGACGGCCTGCTGGCCGTGTGCATCCAGCACGAAATCGATCATCTTGACGGCAAGTTGTTTGTTGATTACTTGTCTACGCTTAAGCGCAACCGTATTCGCAAGAAGCTGGAAAAAGCCCAGGCGGAAGTGTTGTAATCCGCCTCGCCGAAATCGGGCCGCATTTCAATCGCCCGGCGCAGGCGCACGCATGCCACATCCAATTCGCCTCGCCTTTGCCGGAACCCCAGAGTTCGCCGCAGTCGCGCTGCGCGCGTTGCTCGCGCGCGATGAATTTCAGATCGCTGCCGTATACACGCAACCGGATCGGCCGGCAGGTCGCGGGCGGCAACTCACGCCCAGCGCAGTCAAGCAGGTGGCGCTGGAACGCGGCCTTTCTGTTCGCCAGCCATTGACGCTGCGCAGTGAGTCAGAGCAGGCGCGCCTGCGAGACCTGACTCTGGATGTCTTGGTGGTGGTCGCCTACGGCCTCATCTTGCCGCAAGAGGTACTCGCAGCACCGAGGCGTGGTTGCGTCAATTTGCACGCGTCGCTGTTACCCCGTTGGCGCGGCGCGGCGCCGATTGAGCGCGCGATCCTCGCCGGCGACACGCACACGGGTGTCAGTTTCATGCTCATTGAGCCTGAGCTCGACAGCGGGCCAGTCATTGCCACAGTGGATTGTCCAATCGAAGCAACGGATACCGCTGGCGATCTGCACGCGCGATTGGCACAGCTTGGCGCCGGCCTGCTGTGTAGGAAGTTGGCGCCATGGGTGCGTGGAGAGATTGAAACCGTTGCCCAGAACCACAGCGAGGCCACCTACGCCGCCAAGATCACGAAGGCGGAAACCATGTTGGACTGGTCAGCGCCGGCCATGACATTGGCGCGGCAGGTGCGCGCCTTCAATCCGCGTTGGGGCGCTGTCGCAACGCTGGCGGGCGAGCAGGTCAAGATCTGGACGGCAGAAATCGGCACTAGTGTAAACACCCACTCACCAGGAGCGATTGTAAGAGCAAAGGAAGGTGTCCTTGAAGTTGCCACAGGAGAGGGCACCTTGCGCCTGCTCATCGTGCAAGCACCTGGCAAGCGGCCGGTGTCGGCAGCGGACTTCATTAATGCCCGACCGCGGCTTGGCGGAAATGCCTAGCGGTACCGCACGTCAGTGACCGATCACCACATACATGGCGCCGCTGCGCCGCCGCCGCGCGCCCGCAGTCGAAGCCGTCATCGCGCTTGGCCAATCGCTGGCGACCGCCGTCGAGCCGGCCTTGCGCGCTACTCCTGGCGCCGAGCTCAGCCTGTGCCGCGAGCTGGCCGCCGGCACGCTGCGTTTTCGGCCGCGCCTGGAAGCCATTCTCCGCCGACTCCTTAACCGACCACTGGCGAGCAACGCACAGGACATTCACGCTCTGCTGCTGGTTGGGCTCTATCAACTTGAGGAGCTGAAAACGCCAGCGCACGTCGCGGTGTCAAACACGGTTGAAGCCGCGCGTATCTTGAACAGAGGCTGGGCCTGTAGCCTGGTTAATGGCGTGCTACGCAACCATGAGCGCAACCGCCAACCTTTGACGGCGGGCAGCGAAGCCGAGCGATTCGCGCACCCGCAGTGGCTCATCGAGGCACTGCGCAATACCTATCCAGATTGCTGGCAACAGATTCTCGAAGCGGGCAACCAGCGCCCGCCGATGACCTTGCGGGTGAATCGCTTGCGCACTTCGCGCGATGACTACCAACGTTCTTTGCACGATGCCGGCATCATCGCCACCAACACCAAGCATGCCGATTGCGGCATTCGACTTGAAACTCCTGTGGATGTGGACTCGCTGCCGGGCTTCGCCGCCGGTCTTGTCTCCGTGCAAGATGAGGCAGCGCAGTTCGCCGCGCCGTTGCTGGATGTACAGCCCGGACAACGCGTGCTGGACGCCTGCGCCGCGCCAGGCGGCAAGGCCGCGCACGTGCTAGAACGTCAGCCCACGCTGGCGGAGTTGGTCGCCATCGATTCCGAACCGCAGCGTGTGGAACGTCTGCGCGGCACCTTGCGCCGGCTCGGCCTTGCCGCCACCACGCTCTGCGCCGACGCCCTGGATCGGCAGAACTGGTGGGATCGGCGGCCATTTGACCGTATCCTGCTCGATGCGCCGTGCAGCGCCACCGGCGTCATTCGGCGCCACCCGGATATTAAGTCGCTGCGGGCGGAAACTGATATTGCCCGATTCGCTCAAACTCAAACGGCGCTGCTGCGGGCGTTGTGGCCGATGCTAGGCGCGGGCGGTAAGCTGCTCTATGTAACATGTTCTTTGATGACAGCGGAAAATTCACAGGTAGTCGAGGCGTTTCTCAATGAACAGCGCGATGCAAGTGCACTGCCCATCGCCGTGCATTGGGGACGTCCGCTGGGCGCGGGCCGCCAAACGATTCCCAACGAAGACCATATGGACGGTTTCTTCTATGCGTTACTGGCCAAGGACTAAACGCTCACGAATTCTGTGTACCGCTTTGCTGCTCACGGTTGCCGCGTCGATCCCGGCCATGGTCAGCGCGGATCCGCAGGTCACCGCGGTTAGCGATCGCTTCGTCAATGGCATGTACGTGGTCGACGCCACCGCGCGCTTCGATCTGACCGACGACATGCGAAGCGCATTAAACAACGGCATCCCCCTTACCTATGACATCGAGGTTGAGATCTATCAGCAACGCGAATGGCTATGGGATGAACTCGTCGAGCGCAGCGTGCAACGCGTGGTGCTGGAATACCGCGCGCTGAGCGGCACCTACACCATCCGCAATCTGACCACGCGCAGCAGCGAAAGCTTCCACAGTCTCGATGAGGCGCTCGAAAAACTCGGAAACCTGGGCGGACTCGTCATATCCGAACAGCAGCACCTGCCGAAACCCGGCCCTTACTCAGGGCGAATCAGGTTGAGCCTGGACATTCAATCGCTGCCATCGCCATTGCGGCCCATAGCTTACGTGTCACCGGACTGGCCCCTGCATTCCGACTGGCATGAGTGGACGGTGACTCCGTGAGCAAGCAGAATCGCATCGTCATCGCGGTCGTCACACTGGGCGTGTTGATGCTGGGCTCGCTGATGATGATGAGTCAGGCGATGCACAACTCCGCCCGCTTCAGCCACATCTTCGTACTGCTGTTAATCATCAATGCGCTTGGACTGCTGGGTTTTCTCTTCCTGATTGTTTCAAACCTAAGACAGTTGCGGCACGACCTGAAGCAAGAACGCGCGGGAGCGAGACTGAAGCGGCGCTTGACACTGCTTTTCGTGCTGTTGGGGTTATTGCCAGTTCTTACCGTGTATGGATTTTCTCTGGATTTCATCCGGCGCGGCATCGATAACTGGTTTGATGTACGGATTGCCTCGGCACTGGAGGATTCGCTTAATCTCAGCCGCGCGTCACTGGACATGCGCATGCGCGAGTTACTGCGACAAACCGTGCAGATGGCCGACTCAATCGCAGAGAGCGACGAGGGATCGGATCCACTGCGGTTTGATTCGCTTCAATCCGCTGATCAATTTGTCGTCGAGTCAAATCTCGACGGCATGACGATTAATCTTGAAGAGCTGCTACACAATAGCGGCGCGGAAGAGTTGACACTGCTTTCCAGCAAGGGCAACGTCATCTCTCACAGCAGCGCCAGCACGGGAAGCGTTGTTCCATCGATGCCAAGTGAAGCAGTGCTGCTGCAGTTACGGCAAAAGCAAAATTACATTGCCCTTGAACCTATCGGCGACAAGGATCTCGCGATCCGCGTCGTCGTCAATGTCCGCAATCCAAGCGGTGGTGAAGGCCGCGTACTGCAGGCTCTCTATCCTGTTGCCGAACGGCTGCAAACGCTGGCTGGCAATGTCGAAGCCGCCGTCAGCAAGTACAATGAACTGGCTTATCTGCGCCAGCCGCTGAAACTCAGTTTCATGATGACGTTGACACTGGTGCTGCTATTTAGCATTTTTGCCGCAGTTTGGGCGGCATTCTATACCGCGCAGAGATTGACCGAGCCCCTGCATGCATTGGCCGAAGGCACCGAAGCGGTGGCGGCTGGCGATTACAGCAAGACACTGACCGTTCCTGGCGCAGACGACATCGGAGTGCTGGTGCAGTCGTTCAACACCATGACTGATCGCCTGGCACAGTCTCGCGATGAAGCGCAACACAGTCGCGATCAGGTTGAGCTGCAACGCGCCTATCTTGAAACCGTGTTGGGCCGCTTGTCCTCCGGTGTGCTCACAGTCAGCTCAGCCGGTGAATTGCGCACCGCCAATGAAGCAGCCGCACACGTGTTGGGTTTGACAGTGGAAACGTTGGCAACCCAGTCGCTGGACTCGCTGCGAGATCAACATTCGCACCTGGAGCCACTCGTCGAAGCCGTACGCAGCCATCTCAAATTCTCGAATGGCGAATGGCAGGAACAGGTATCCATTTTTGGTCCATCCGGACGCAAAGTGCTCATGTGCCGCGGCGCGCCGCTCGATCGCGGCGGCAACGAGCAAGAAGGCCATGTCATCGTTTTTGATGATGTCACTGCTTTGATTCAAGGCCAGCGTGATGCGGCCTGGAGCGAAGTGGCCCGGCGTCTTGCACATGAAATCAAGAATCCGCTGACACCCATCCAGTTGTCAGCCGAGCGATTGCGGCACAAGTACTTGCGAACTCTGAGTCCAGCTGACGCTGATACCTTGGATCGTCTGACCAACACCATCATCCAGCAGGTCGAGACCATGAAGGGCATGGTCAACACTTTCTCGGAATACGCGCGCTCACCGCGCATCCAGCAGGAACCGGTGAATCTGACGCGCATCATTGAAACCACCATCGATCTTTACCGCAACAACGAGCAACAGGTGCACATCGAGGCCGATCTCGACCCTGCAGTGCCTACGCTGCACGCCGATCCAAACCGCCTGCGCCAGCTGCTCAACAATCTCATATCCAATGCCATCGAAGCACAGGGCGAGCGCAGCGAAAGTCACGTTCGCGTCAGCACACGCCTTATTGACGAACAGCAGGGCACCAGCGTGGAATTGCGTGTGGCTGATCGCGGCAATGGCATCGCGCCTGAAATGCTGAGCAAGATTTTCGAACCATACGTCACCAGCAAACCCAAGGGCACAGGACTGGGGCTAGCCATCGTCAAGAAAATCGTCGAAGAACACGGTGGCGCGGTGTGGATGGAAAATCTGCCAGAAGGTGGCGCCTGCGCTACGATCCGGTTGCCGGTTACGGCGCCCGAACAAGCGCCGAAAGATGAAGGCGGCGATCCAACGACGAAGGAAAAAGTGGCATGAACCGCCAACACATACTGGTTGTTGACGACGAAGAAGCTATCCGAGCGCTGTTGCGCGAAATTCTCGAAGACGAGGGCTACACGGTCACCGTCGCTGGCAATGTCGCCGCCGCGCAGGAAGCACGTCGCGCACGCCGTCCCGATCTCATTTTGCTCGACATCTGGATGCCGGACGGCGACGGCATCACGCTGCTGAAGGAATGGGCACAAGGCTACGGCATGGACGTGCCCGTCATCATGATCTCTGGCCATGGTAATGTCGAAACCGCGGTCGAAGCGACACGAATCGGCGCTTTCGACTTTCTCGAAAAGCCCTTGTCGCACGGCAAACTGCTGGTCACCATTGAACGCGCACTGGAGATGGCGGCGCTCAAGCGTGAGAACATCGGCCTGCGCAGGCAGACCAGTTCCGGCACCGACGTACTAGGTACCAGCCGTGCCATTACGCAGCTGAAGGAACAGATGCAGCGAATTGCACAGCACAATACCACCGTCTTTCTCACCGGCGAATCCGGTTGCGGCAAGGAAGTGTTCGCGCGCTTTCTCCATCTCCACAGCCCGCGCGCGCGCAATCCATTTCTGGTGGTGAACATTGGCGGCGTGGCCAAGGACTCTCTCGAGCATGAATTGTTCGGCTCGGAAACCAACGGAAAGGTGCATTTTGGCGCGCTCGAACAGGCAAACGGCGGCACGGTGCTGCTGAAAGATGTCGCTGACCTTGGCATGGACATGCAGGCGCGCCTGCTCAACGCACTGGAGACGCAATCCATACTGCGCGTCGACGGCCGCGAGCCGGTACGCATCGATGTTCGTGTCGTGGCTGCAACTCGCCATGATTTGCGCGAGGAAGTCGCAGTGGGACGCTTCCGCGATGATCTTTACTACCATCTTAACGTAGTGCCACTACGAGTCCCGGCGCTACGTCAGCATGCCGAGGATGTTCCCGAGCTGCTTGAACGTTATCTTGAATCTTTCGTCACCCAGGAAGGATTGCCGCGCCGGCAATTCTCCGGGGCCGCCTTACAGCGATTGCGCGCCTACAATTGGCCGGGCAATGTGCGCGAGCTCAAGAATATGGTCCAGCGTCTGCTGATCCTTGGCTCCGGCAGCGTCATTGAAGCGCCAGAAGTCGAACAAGCGCTGGGGTTGCGCGCCGCTCCAGTCACCGACGTCAAACCAGGATTCGATCTTCCCATGCGCGAAGCGCGCGAGCAGTTCGAGAAATCCTATCTCGAATATCAATTGCAGATCGAACAGGGCAATGTCAGCAAGGTCGCGGAAAAAATCGGACTTGAGCGCACGCATCTGCATCGCAAGTTGCGCGCGCTGGGCATCGACTCCAAATTCATCAAGCAAGCTTCAACGCGCGGACACGACGACTGACAGTGATGGCGATCTGGACCCTGGCTGAATTATTTCGACCACTCAGCCACGCATGGCGTTAAACACCATTCCTGGGATTTTCGACCAACTTGCCTTCTCGTCCATCCTGACCATCGATCGCATGAGCTTGTGCGTGGTTCGGTGCGAAGGAAAGTAGCCGGGCTTCGGGAACGACGTCAGCGGAAAACGAATTACCGCCTTTTCGATGCCTTCCAGCATGGGCGTGTTGTGCACGAAACCGGTGCCGCTTTGAATGTCATCAAGCGTAGCACCGGGATATGCACCCCACGGTGGAGACGCCAATACAAAGGACATGCCCACAAACCCGTTCACGCCAATCGAACCGTATTTCAATTTCGTGATTGCCTGCTCCACGGCTTGCGCAATTCGTGCGTCCTTCATTGTTTGCGGATGCACGATGATGGTTGCCGACAGCGTTCCCCATAACCGGTTATTGCAGAAATCCACAGCTTCGGAAAGAAACTCAATCGGATCGGCCGAGCCCAGACGAGTTTCGGAAAGTATCGAACAGAACGGCTCCAGCATGAAAAGCGGCTCTGCTGCGCTGCGTGGATCGAGATTGCCAATAAAGGTCCATGGCAAAGCACCCGGACGTTGTGCGCCAATGGTGTTGACATTACCGCGCCCCTGCGTGAGCGTGCGCCATCTTTCCTCGGCGCCCGGATAGTACGCCTGACGCGGCGGCACCGACTCGCACACCGCTTCGATGCCGCTGCGAAACTTGTCGCTGCCCAGCCACTGCCGGGGCAACACCAGCATCTTCGCCGCGTTGCAGAGAAACGACGCGTTCATGACGAAGTAGCTGGCCGCGTCTTCGGCCTGAAATTGCAGCTCGGCATCGGAATAGGGTCCAGGCACGAGCAAGATCGGCGAAATATTGCCCAACTCAGAGGTAATGCGCTTGGCCAGCAGCGGCACATTGCGCTTTATCCGCTCGTCGCGCTCGGGTCCGGGGGGCGCCCCAGACGATGGCATCGTGCGTTTTGTCGGAGCCCGTAATGTGAATCTCATCGACACCGCGATGATTCACCAAATACTCGCCTTCTTCGACACCGCCGTAGATGAGGGCCAGATAGTTTGCCTTTATGGCGTCAGCGAAAGCTTCCTCAATGAAAGGTCCGAGGTAGGCATTCACAGGATTCATCTTCAACAGGCAAACCGCGCCTTCGTTGAACAATTTGGTGATGACATCCATGGGCGCGATGGAAGCGATATTGCCTGCCGCCAGTACCAACACGACGCGGCTGTCGCTGCGCTCGCCCTTGTAGTAGGAGGCACGCGACTCGCTCAGTCGCGATTCGTTAACCGACGGCTGCATGTGCACATCGACGCGAACATCCTTGAAAAGCAATTTATCGATAGCACTGCTGGGGAAAACGTTGACGGCCAAATGATCATCAATGGTGCGGCCGACTTCTCCTATGTGAGTATTGCCGTTGCTGGAAATTGCGGCGAGTTGCTCGCGAATCTGCCGAAGTTGACGTACTACGCCCCAGGGACCGGTTGCCCATTCCTCGGCTTCAAGAGTAGTGCCGAGAGTGATTCCCTTGGCCTTGCACCCCGCGGCGACACTTTTCTCGGCGGTTCTTAGAACGCCGCGCTGCATCGCCGTGGCCAGATCGATGCGATCCTTGAAGGTTAGACGCGCGAATCGCCGCCCACCTTCATGGAGCCGCTCGATGGCGGCATCGATTTTTTCCCGACTGGTCGGGGGCGGTGTGGCGATCAGACTCTTGACCGCGTAGCTGGAAAAACTCTTCAATCCCACCGGCTGTGCACTCATCGTCTCCCCCAAACGCATGCAAGTCCCTCTGCGCCCTGGCGACTACCATGCACTGCAATTACTAAGTTATAGCTCGACGGGCGTCGACTTTCCTCCCGAGAACCCCAACGGGTGATTCAGTTCTACTGAAGTACCAGTGCCTTGCATCCGCCTGTGTCATGAATCCGCGATGCGGTGTCACAACGATGACGCGCGTCCGGCGCGTGCACCAAAAATATCTAGGCCACCGGCGCTGACAAACTCCGTGCATAGTGCGATGCGGGGTCGAACTGCGCGATCTGGCTGTCATTGTCCTGCCGGCGCAATAGATGACGCACTGACACCGTTGCCCGGTTGGCAATCAGCGCATTGATGAAATCCTGCAGATTTTCCGCGGTAATTTCCGAATTTCCCAATGACTCGACGGCGCGGAAGAAGCGATCGGCGTCAACGGGGTTGCTGCATTCCACTTGCAAGCTGTAAATATCGCGCGTTGCATTGCGATGAATATTGGCGACATTGCGACTCATGATTCTCGGCACGCATCAAACTCAAGTGAGATTGAACGTATGTCGAGCAAGACTCACACCAATTTTGCAGTAATTCCACTGTCGGTAAAAAAACCAGACAAAGGATGAGCTCTCGCCGATACAAGAAGCCATATCGAACGCAAACGGATGAAAAATCGCGCTTAGTTGGTGCAGGGCGCAGCAGTTTGGCCGTGCAGCTGCAAACTGCCGACCAGCTCGGTGACATTTTTCAGGCGGTGGCGACGGAGATATTCGACGATGCCGGTGTTTATCTTAGGCAGCACCAGCGGATCGTAAAAAAGTGCGGTGCCCACGCCAATGCCGGTGGCGCCGGCAATCAGAAACTCGATGGCATCCTTGGCGGTGACGATACCGCCCTGACCGATGATGGGAATGCCGTGCGGCTTGCACACCTGATACACCTGGTGCACCTTCAACAACGCAATCGGTTTGATGGCCGGCCCCGACAAACCGCCCTGGTTGTTGCCAATCACCGGCCGCCGGTTCTCGATGTCCACCGCCATGCCCATCAGCGTGTTGATGACGGCGAAAGCATCGGTGCCCGCTTCGATACAGCGGCGCGCGTTGTGGGCGATGTCGGTTTGATTCGGCGACAGCTTGGTAATGATGGGCTTGCTGGTCGCGCGCCGGCAAACCTCCACTACCCGCGCCGACATCTCCGGATCGTTGCCGAAGGCCACGCCACCTTCCTTGACGTTCGGACAGGAAATGTTGATCTCGATGGCGTCGATGGGCGAGTCATCGAAGATGCGCGTGACTTCCTCGTACTCCTCCACCGTCGAACCAGAGACATTGGCGATAAAGCGCGTCTCGGTGAAATCCAGCGCCGGCAGGATTTCATCCACGACGTAACGCGCGCCGGGATTCTGCAGGCCGATGGCGTTTAACATGCCGTCCGGCGTCTCATACACACGATGCGCCGAATTACCGAGCCGCGGCTTCAACGTCGTGCCCTTCAGGCACACCGCGCCGGCATCGCGATTGGAGAAGCCTTCGATGCGGGTATACTCCTCGCCGAATCCCACACAACCGGAAAGCAGCACCAGCGGGGTGGCGAACTGCATGCCGCAGAAGTCCAGCGCCAGCATCTTTTGGGAAGAATCGTCGAGGCTCATTTGTTTCACGTCGTCCTGTTCAGGCCGGAAATTCCGGGCAACACCGGCAACATTATACGGCTGTGCGCTAACATCGGCGCGCGCCTGCACCTCATTCATCCGCTGGGATTTCAACTGGAGGACAAGCAACTGCGGCGCGCCGGGCTCGACTACCACGAACTGACGGTCATCAACGAGCACCAGAGCCTCGAAGCTTTTCAGGCTGCCGTCGCACCCAGGCGGCTGTTCGCGCTATCCACCCGCGGCAAGCGCCATTACGACGAGGTCAAATATGAGCAAGGCGATGCGCTGATATTCGGTCAGGAAACCGCTGGCCTGCCTGCGCCGCTGCTTGCCGAACTTGGGCCCGAACATGTGCTGCGCATACCAATGCAACCCGGCGCGCGCAGCCTCAATCTCGGCAATGCCGCGGCCATCGTGTTATATGAAGCCTGGCGCCAGCTCGGCTTCAAATGATCGCGCTGTCCGTAAACTTGTAGTGACCATTGCCCGTAAGACGCAGTCGGTTAAATCCCCGCTCACTTCGTGAGCCGCCCCATTTGCAAAGGCGGCAGACAGACGCATCGCTGCTGTCGGCGGATTTACGACGGAGGAATTGACTGCCGTTGCTTATTTTTTGGCGCAGAGGCAGATTGAAACATAAACGACGGCATCCTTTGACTCCGCGCTGACGATTGAACTCATGCACCAAAAAATTCACTCCGGCACCATAAATCCGCAATACTCATACTACGGCATTAGGCCCCGGATTCTTTTCCTTGCGTATCAATTCTTCGAGATAGTATTGGAAATGTCCCGCGTATCGTTGCCGTAACTCAGGCAATTTCCAGTCCTCGTCGGTCACCTCCCCCCTGCACCTTGAGGATCCGCATTCGCAGGAAAATTTGTACGGTGGATTGCCCGGAGAGCGGTGCAGCGCCATGGCGTAGTCAAAGGTTATCTCCTCCCCCACCGCGATATCACGCATCGCGACCAGGAATATCTGCCCCTTGATACCCGCATTGGGGTCGCAACTATGATTGACGTAGGTTGCGCCTTCGATTTCCGAGAGATTCTTGACACCGATGACCAGATCGGGAGTCACGAAGATCCCGTTGTCGTTGATTTCGTCGGGCAGCGCCCGCTCCTCGGCGCGAGTCATGACGTACCCGCCGAACACCATGAGAAGCTCGCCCTTCTCAATCTTTTGCTGGGCGAAATTTCCCCTGCCGTGCGCGTCGGACGTCCTAACAATCGTTTTGGGGCTATGCCAAGAGAACATGATTATAAATATGCGTTTTTCAGGCGTGAAATGAATTAAAAGCTGACACCAAATTGCGCCGCCATCATACCCGAAGAAAAATGACCGCGCCCAATTTTGCGCAGCCACTTCATGTCATTTCGAGCGCAGCAAGAAATCTCCGGCGGCACTGCAATCGCCCTAGCCTCACGCTACGCGGGCGATCGCTACTCATGCCCAAAAAACCTCACTCCGGCACAATCAATTATGGTTTCAATTGAACGGCACATAAGGTTTCGGCCAGATTAAAAGAAAAAAAGGCATTCGTCGTTTATGTTTGAGTCCGCCTGCGCGCCAAGAATAAACGACGACGATCCCTACAATCTCTTACTTCGCATTTAGACGATTCAACCTCTTCACTGTATTCAATCCTGCAATAAAGAAATATACGAGCGCTCCCCACCGACAATCATGTTTGTTATTGATTTCTCGAGGACGCCGGTATCCACAAGAGCCGTTGATATACCGCCTGCAGCAACGGACATGAGTAACGACACCGCGTAGATGGTGCGTGATGACTACTGTTCTCAAGCCACAATTGCGCCGTCCTGGTAAAAACTAGTACCTCAGGAAATATGGTCGATTCCATCATTCTCGGTCATTCTTGGTGCCTGAGTGAATGATCTTGGTGTAGGAGTAGACACTGCGCAAACTACTCACACAAGACTCAGTCAAGTCAAACCAACCGCCGGTGGCATCTTGACTACATCGTCTCGCTCTTGGGTTCGCGCGCGAGTAGTGCCTGCACCGCTTCGCGCGGCGTGCATTCGCCCCGCAACACGCGCGCGACCTGATCGGAAATTGGCATGTCAACCTTGTGTTGGCGAGATAAGCGCTGCAAGGCATCGGCAGTGCGAACGCCTTCAACGACCTGCCCGATTTCCGCGCTCGCTTCGGCCACTGACTTGCCGCGCGCCACTGCTAAACCGAGGCGACGATTGCGCGATTGATCCTGCGTGCAAGTAAGCACCAGATCACCCAGGCCCGCGAGCCCCATCAGTGTTTGCGGATTCGCGCCCAACGCGACGCCCAAGCGCGTCAACTCCGCCAGCCCACGCGTAATCAGCGCCGCGCGGCTGTTGGCGCCGAATCCCAATCCATCGCTGATGCCTGCGGCGATCGCCAACACATTTTTTACTGCGCCACCGATCTCAACACCCATCACATCGGTGCCAACGTAAGTGCGGAACGTGCCGCCATGTAGCCGCGCGGCAATGGCTTGCGCCACATTGCGATCGGATGACGCGACCACCACCGCGGTAGGCAAACCGGCGGCGACTTCATTGGCAAAGGTGGGGCCGGAGATCACCGCGGCGGGGCAATCCTCACCAAACATCTCGGCGATGATGGCGTGCGGCAACTTAAGGGTGTCGACATCAATGCCCTTGCAGGCCCAACTGATGCGCACCTGCGGTGCTGCATGCACTGCCACCGCATGCGCGACTTCTCGCAGTGCCTTGCACGGCACGGCGAGAACAACATCGCTGACCTGGCGCAGAACGTCTTCCAGCTCATCTTCGATCGCCAGCGATGGCGGAAACTCAACACCAGGAAGATAGCGTTGATTGCGGCGCTCGGCAGCGAGCCGCGCCATGTGCGCGTGGTCATGGCCCCAGAGCACGGTCTGCTGGCCGTTGCGCGCCAGTTGAATGGCAAGCGCCGTACCCCAGGAGCCGGCGCCGGCGACCAGGACGACTCCATCAGCCACCGTGCACCCGCTTCATTTACGCTAGTTGTTACTAAATTGGGGACAAACCACGATTCACACTCAATGCGCCTTCTGCTCGCCCGCTTCAACCTGTTTACGCTGCATTTCCTGCGCGTACAGCGCTTCGAAGTTCACCGGCGCCAGCCGCAGCTGCGGAAAGCCGGCCTTGGTGACCACGTCGGAAACCACTTCGCGCGCGAAAGGAAACAGCGCATTGGGGCAGGCCGTCGCCAGAATGTAGGGCATGGCCTGCTCGGGGAAACCGGTGATATGGAAAATGCCGGCTTGATGAACCTCGCACAGGAACGCGGTCTTGTCGCCAGACTTGACGGTGACCGTCACTGCCAGCACGGTTTCATACATGTCGTTGCCGAGATTGACGGCTTTGTTGCCCAGTTCAATCTCCACCGCCGGCTTCCACTCCTCGCGAAACACGCCTGGCGTTCCCGGCGCTTCGTAGGAAAGATCCTTCAAGTAGATTTTCTGCACACCCAGTTGCCCGGCGCGTTGTTTGGATTCGTTGTTGGCGGCTTCGTCAGTCATTACTCGATTCTCATTAAAATTTCGGGAAATTTTGGTTAGAACCTATCTCAAAATTGCTACGCGCGCTAATTTTTTGGATGGGTTCGGGGCTAGTCGCGGGTGAGCGGGAAGTTCTCCTGCTGCCAGGCGGCAACACCACCTTTGAGCGCAAATGGCTTGGCAAAGCCCTGCTTTTTTAGCGTCCGGACCAAGCGGGCGGACACCATACCGGTGGCACAGTAGAGAAGCAACGGCCGCTCCCGATATGGCTCCAGTTTTGATGCATCGTCCTTCACGCTGGACTCCGGAATATTGCTCGCGCCAACGATGTGACCATTTTTGAAGTCGCCCGCCGGCCGCAGGTCGACCACCGCTGCGCTGTCGCGGTTCATCAACTGTATGGCCTGCTGCGGCGATAGTTCCGAGCCAATACCGCTAAACCCGTCGGCCAGGTTGCCGATGAGCATCACCGTGATTAACGCCAAGGCGCCGAACAGCATCAGGTGGTTTGTGACAAATTCTCCAAATTGCTCCATGACTTGGTTCACGTCCAGGAAGGTGAAAATTGGCGTTCATGATACACTTTAACGATGTCGTGTCGCACACGCAGGAACCCGCCCACAGTCCAATGAGCCCGCCGCATCAGCCACTGCTGCTCATCGTTCTTGACGGATGGGGCTACAGCGAAAACACCCAATACAACGCCATCCACAACGCCAACAAGCCGGTGTGGGATCGGCTGTGGAACAGCAATCCGCACACCCTCATCAGTGCCTCCGGCATCGACGTCGGCCTGCCCGACCAACAGATGGGCAACTCCGAAGTGGGCCATATGCATCTGGGCGCTGGCCGCGTCATCGATCAGGATTTAACCCGCATAACCAAGTCGATTGAAGACGGCGAGTTCGCAGAGAATCAGACGCTGCGCACGTCATTCCGTCACGCCGCCGCACACGACAATGCCGTGCACATTCTCGGGCTGCTTTCGCCCGGTGGCGTGCACAGCCATGAAGACCACATTCTGGCGTTGATTGAGCTGGCGGCTCACTGCGGCGTCAAGCGCGTCTACCTGCACGCCTTCCTGGACGGGCGCGACATGCCACCGAAAAGTGCGGCCGAATCGATTCAACGGGTGATGGCCAAGTACACCGAGGTCGGTCGTTGCGGTCGCATCGCCAGTATCATCGGCCGCTACTATCCGATGGATCGCAACCGCAACTGGCAGCGCACAGAAGCGGCTTACAATCTCATCGTCGATGGCGTAGCCACCAACGAGTCCTCCGATCCATTGATTGCGCTCGACCAAGCCTATCAGCGCGGCGAAACCGATGAATTCATCCAAGCCACCTGCGTCGTGCCGCGTGACCAGAAGCGCGTGCGCGTCGAGGATGGCGACGTAGTGGTGTTCGCGAATTTTCGCGCCGACCGCGCCCGTCAGTTAACGCAGGCATTCACCGAGCCGTTTTTCACCGGCTTCAAGCGCACTCGCGTGCCAACGTTGCACAGTTTCATCACCCTCACCAGCTACAGCGAGGATTTTCAGGTGCAGGTGGTGTTTCAGCCGGCGCGGGTTGAAAATTCCCTCGGCGAATATGTTTCTAGTCTCGGCATTGCGCAGCTGCGCATTGCAGAAACTGAAAAGTACGCGCATGTGACCTTCTTCTTTAACGGCGGGGAGGAGCGCGTGTTCCCCGGCGAGGATCGTATTCTCGTGCCATCGCCTCATGTCGCGACCTACGATCTCAAACCCGAAATGAGCGCGGCCGAAGTCACCGATGAGCTGGTCAAAGCCATCGAAAGCCGCAAGTACGGCGTCATTATCTGCAACTTCGCCAACGCCGACATGGTCGGCCATACCGGCAATTTTGAAGCAGCCGTAAAAGCCATTGAAGCGCTTGATCGCTGCCTGGGCCGCATTCTGGAAGCCACCGACAAAGCCGGCATGGAAGTGCTGATCACCGCCGATCATGGCAACGCCGAGAAAATGCGTGAAGTCTCTACCAAAAAAGTACTGGGACAGGCACACACCGCGCATACCAGCAATCTTGTGCCGCTCATCTACGTGGGTCGTGAAGCGCGCATGCTTGGCAGCGGAACACTTGAAGACATCGCACCGACGATGTTGACCTTGATGGGTCTGCCAGTACCGCCGCAGATGACCGGGCGATCATTGGTGAAGGTCACCGCCACCGCCGCAGGGACCGCTGCCGAATCGCGTCGCGCCTCCGGCTGAAGTCCCGTGCGCACGACCGCATTCCGGTCAGTTCCGCTCATTGCACTGCTGCTGTTCCCGTTCGCGCGCGCTGAAGACAATCAGCGCGAAAAGCTTGATTCGCTGCGCTCCCGCATTCAAGAAGCCAGCAGCGAAAAGAAGCAGCTGATCACCGACTACGATCTAGCGCAAAAGGATCTGCAGCAACAAGAACTCGAACTGGCTGAAGCGAACAAACGGCTGGATGAAATTCGCCAGACCGTGCAAATCGCCAATCAGCAGCTGAAATCGCTGACTGAACGCACAGAGGCAGAAGCCAGCACGCTGACCACGCAACGGCAATGGCTGGCGCAAATCATACGCGCGCAGTACATGACCGGCCACGAGGATGCGCTACGACTGGTGCTCAACCAGGATGATCCACTGCGCGTGCAGAGATTGCTTGTGTATCACGACGTTGTCATGCGTGCACGCATGCAGCAGGTTGCCGCCGCCGGCAAATCGCTGGCCGACACGCGCGCCATCGCCGAGAGCGCGCGATTGCAAAGTGAAAGACTGCAATCGCTGCAAACTCAACAGTTGGCAATCAACAAGGAGATTGCCGAATTGCGCAAGGCGCGCGAAACCACCGTGCATCAACTCAACAATCGCATCGCCGCGACCGACAAAACGCTTGAGACGCTGCGTGAGTCCAAACATGCCCTGGAAAAACTGCTGTTCAGTTTGCCGACAACACCTGCCTCCACATCGGCATCTTCTTCACCCGATAAGGCCACCGGCAATGGTCTCGGCAGGTTGAAAGGCAAGCTGCCATGGCCAGTGAATGGACACGTTAACAACCCCTTTGTTGTGGCGGGCACCGACCAGGATCGCCCGCACGGCGTTTACATTGATGCCGCCGCCGGCACGCCAGTGAAAGTAGTGGCTGATGGGGTGGTGCGCTTCGCCGACTGGTTTCAGGGGTTCGGCCTGCTGGTCATTGTCGACCATGGCGGTGGCGACATCAGCCTGTACGGCTACAACCAGTCCCTGGAAACCAAGGTGGGCACCACGGTTACCCCCGGCACCATCATCGCCAAAGTCGGCGACAGCGGCGGTCAAGGCAAGTCAGCGCTTTACTTCGGGATCCGCCACCAGGGCACGCCACAGAACCCCGCCCAGTGGTGCCATTAGGTTGTCGTTTTCCCCTGGTGGGAGAACGTCACGGATAGGGTGAGTTCGTCCCCTTTGCAAAGGGAGTCGCGCGCCACAGGGAGGATTTTCAAACACCACATCACTCCTCACCTCGCGCGTCAGATCAAATCCCTCGACCCCCCTTTTTCAAAGGGGATAAGGTTGTCACCAGGTGACAGGGCGAGTAGGCGATGGGCGCAGCCGCCGGTTGCCTGCCATGCCAACGCCGCTTATGCTTGCCAAACAGGTAGGGAGCTTATTGCTGAATACCCAGTCGAACCAGCACGCAACAACGAAATCCAACCAAATCGAATCTGTATACCTTTATCCTGCTGCAACTTGTGACGACAATGGCCGCGCCCCTACGGCGCGTAATTCCCCTGCATGGCATCCGCCAACGCGATGGAGCTTTGATTCATGAATTTTTGTAGAAAATATGTTCGCCTGCTGGCCTACTTGCTGATTGCGTTGCTGCCGGCGTTGGCGAACGCAGAATCGCCCGACACCGCCAAATCGCCCAGCGACACGCCCGATGCGACCACCAAGGACAGCACGCCAGCGACATCAACCCCGGCGGCGAATCCCGCCAGCGATCTGCCACTGGAAGACATTCGCGTCTTCACCGAGGTCTACGCCAAAGTCAAGAGCGACTACGTCGAGGACGTCAAGGACAAGACGCTGCTGGAGAATTCCATCAAGGGGATGATCAATGGACTCGACCCGCACTCGGCGTACCTTGACCCCGAGGAGTACAAGACATTGCAGGAAGGAACCACCGGCGAGTTCGGCGGACTTGGCATTGAAGTGGGCATCGAAGATGGTTTCATCCGCGTCATTTCTCCCATAGACGACACGCCCGCGCAGAAAGCTGGCGTGCAAGCCGGCGACATTATCATCAAGATCGACGACACGCCGACCAAGGGCATGAACCTCAACGACGCGGTTGAGAAAATGCGCGGCCGGCCCGGCTCACCGATTCATCTCACCATCATGCGCCAGGGACAGGAGAAACCCATCGAACTCACCATCGTGCGCGACACCATCAAGGTCGACAGCGTCAAGGCGCGCACGGTGGAACCCGGCTACGGCTATGTGCGCATTTCCAATTTCCAGCAACACACGGGTGAAGACTTAGCCACCGCGCTAACAAAGCTGAAAAAAGAAAACGGCGACAAACTCAAAGGCATCGTACTCGATCTGCGCAATAACCCCGGTGGTGTGCTCAACGCCGCAGTAGAAGTTTGCGACACCTTTATGGAAAGCGGAAAGATCGTCTACACACAGGGCCGCGTCAAAGATTCGCAACTGGATTTCTCCGCCAAAGCGGGCGACGCATTGAACGGCGCGCCGATCGTGGTGCTGGTCAACGGCGGCTCGGCATCGGCATCAGAAATCGTCGCCGGCGCACTACAGGACAGTCAGCGTGCCGTCATCATGGGCAGCCAGACCTTCGGCAAAGGTTCGGTGCAGACCATCCTGCCGATGAACAACGGCGCGGCGCTGAAGATCACCACCGCACGCTACTACACGCCCAAGGGCCGATCTATTCAGGCCGAAGGCATCACGCCTGACATCAAACTCAAGAATGTGAAAATTTCGGCCGCCGATGAAGATCTCGAAGAGGGCATCAAAGAGCGCGATCTCAGCGGTCATCTGGTCAATGAGAAACATCCAGACGGCAACGCCGCACCGGGCAAATCGTCACCTGCAAAACCCGGTGAAGCCGAAACGCAGAGCGACGACTACGAATTGCACGAAGCGCTGAACATGCTGCGTGGCATGTCGCTGCTACGCGAACGCAGCAGCAAATAAGCCATCGCCATGCGCTGTCGGCTGCTTTGCCTTGTCAGTCTCGTCATTGCACCGCTAGCGCTGATTGCCGATGAGCCTGCTACGGCGACTGCCGAACTTCCAGCCATCGCCATTATCATCGATGACCTTGGCTACAACACGCACGAAGGCGAACGCGCGCTGGCGCTGCCTGGCGCGCTGACCTATTCCATTCTGCCGCGCACACCTGCCGCCTTGCAGCTTTCGCAGCGCGCCGCGCAACTCGGCAAGGATGTACTGTTGCATCTGCCCATGGAGGCCGAAAGCGGCAACGCGCAACTCGGCCCTGGCGCCATCATTTTAGGCATGACGCGCGAGCAGGTATTCGCGACCCTGGCAGACAATCTCGCCAGCGTTCCCAATGCCATTGGAGTCAACAATCACATGGGCAGCCTGCTCACCGCCGAACGTGAGCCTATGGTTTGGGTGATGGAAGCACTGCGCCAACACGGCAACCTCATGTACGTCGACAGCCGCACCTCCTCACACTCCGTAGCCAGCAGCGCCGCCAGCGAGCAGCAGTTGCCCTTCCTGGCGCGTGATGTATTTCTCGATAATGAAGGCGGCTATGACTATGCACGCCATCAATTCCTGCACCTAGTCGCGTTGGCGCATCAACGAGGGTATGCTCTTGCCATCGGTCACCCGCGCCCGGCCACTTTGCAACTCCTGGAGACGTTCCTCCCTCATGTTGAACAACAAGGTGTGCGCCTGGTTCGTCTCGGTGAATTGTTCAGTCTGCAATCGCAAAACCAATCAGATCGGAGGAATTCCACATGGCAACTGTCCTCGTCCCACTCGCCAACGGATGTGAAGAATTAGAAGCCGTAACGATTATCGACATATTGCGGCGCGCCGAATTTTCAGTCGTCACCGCCGGTCTCACCGCCGGGCCGATCAAAGGCGCTCACGGCATTACCCTTGTTCCCGACACCACCCTCGGCGAGGCGATCGATCAAACCTTCGACATGATCGTCTTGCCTGGCGGCCTGCCGGGTTCGGATCATCTCAATAGCGATCTGCGCATTCGCGAGATCGTGAAAAAGATGAGCGACTCCAAGCGCACCATCGCCGCGATCTGCGCCGCGCCCAAAGTTTTTGCCAGTATGGGCTTGCTCATCGGCCGCAAGGTCACTGCTTATCCAGGCGTATTGGAAAACATGAATGTGCCTGGCATACGCCTTACGGGCGCTCCAGTCACCGTTGACGGACGCATCATCACCTCGCGCGGCCCCGGCACGGCCATGGACTTCGCGTTGGCGCTAGTTGAGGAACTCGCCGGCATTGAAAAACGTACCGCCGTTGAGCAGGCGCTGAAACGGCCGACGCTGGAGGAAATTCAAGCCGCGCAGCCGCCTGCGCCTGAGAATGCGGCATGACCTCAACGCCGAAGTCGCCCGCCAGCGAATCGCACGTGCACGGGCCGGAGTGCGATCATGAACATGATCATGGCCATGTGCACGGACCGGACTGCGATCACGATCATGATCATCACCATCACGCCGCTGCGCCAGCGCGCAATCCGCTGCGTGATGTCGGACGCAACGATCCCTGCCCTTGCGGCAGCGGTAAGAAGTTCAAGAAGTGCCACGGCACGACGTAGGACGCGCGAGCGCTTCGTTTCTCACTCGTCGTTGAGTAGCATGAGGACGAGCACCACCGCCAGCGCGCCAAGCAGCCAAGCTCCCCAGGGAATACCGGCAAACATTCTGGGCGACTGATTGCCCAGCGCCACCAGCACCGTCGCACCGACAATACACGCGGCGGTCAATGCGGCGCGTACGTTGCGCCGCCCTGAGCGCCGTATTTCTTCGCGCAGCTGTTCAATGCTTTCGCCCTGCGCCACCAGCTTGAGGTGACCAGTCTTGGCTTGTTCCAACACGTCGAAGGCCATCTTCGGCAATTCCGGCAGTCGTTCGGCAATCGCAGGCAAACGTTCGCGCGTTAATTTGAACAAGGTGCGCACGCTCACGCGCCGGCTCATCCACGATTCAAGTGGCGGCCTCGCCGCCGCCCACAGATCCAGATCCGGATAGAGTTGTCGGCCCACGCCTTCGACATTCACCAGTGTCTTCTGCAGCAACAGCAACTGCGGCAGGATCTTCATGTGAAATCGCTGCGCAGTCTGGAACAGACGCAGCAACAACTGACCGACGGACACATCCTTCACCGGACGATCGAATATCGGCTCACACACCGAACGGATGGCAAATTCAAATTCATCGACGCGCGTGTCAGCCGGCACCCAACCCGATTCGACATGCAGATCAGCCACGCGCCGATAATCGCGATTCATGAAAGCGAGGAAATTCTCCGCCAGATAGCGCTGATCGAAATCACTGAGCGAACCCATGATGCCAAAGTCAACCGGAATGAATCGCGCACGGTCGGTGTTCGCCAGCGGCTCGATGAACAAATTCCCCGGATGCATGTCAGCGTGAAAGAAATGATCGCGGAATACCTGCGTGAAAAACAATTCCACGCCTTTCTCGGCAAGGTGCTTGAGATCGACGCCGGCGCGGCGCAATGCCGCCACATCGTCAGCGCGAATGCCGGACACGCGCTCCATCACCATGACACGCCGATGGCACAGCTCCCACATCACCTCCGGCACGTAAATGTCTTCACAGCCTTTGAAGTTGCGGCGAAGCTGAGAAGCGTTAGCCGCCTCGCGCATCAGGTCGAGCTCGTCCAGCAAGGTCTTTTCGAACTCCGCAACCACACCGGTAGGTTTCAGTCGTTTGCCTTCCGACCAGTAACGCTCAAGACCTTCAGCGACAATGTACATCAGGCCGATGTCGCGCTTGATGGTCTTGCGAATCCCAGGCCGCACCACCTTCACAATAACTTTGCGTCCGTCTTTCAGGCGTGCGGCATGTACTTGCGCAATCGATGCCGAAGCCAGCGGCTGCTCATCGAACTCGCTGAAGACTTCCTGCACCGATTTGCCGTAGGTGCGCTCGACAATGTCACGTGCCTCACGGCCAGGAAACGGCGGCACGCGATCCTGCAACAATGCCAGTTCATCAGCGAATTCATCGGGCAACAGATCACGGCGAGTGGAGAGAATTTGCCCGAACTTGACGTAGATGGGTCCAAGGTCCTCGAGTACGTGGCGAATCCGCGTCGCCGTCGGTGCATAATCACGCGTGCGCCAATTCCACGGCAGCAGATAAAGCAGAAAGCGAAACGATCTCAGCAAGGGCGTGCCAAAAACAATTTCATCGACGCCATGCCGAATGAATGTGCGCTGTATGGTAAACAGGCGCAGCATCTGCGTGGGCGTGAGCATGCGCATCAGCGTTCGCGCGCCGGATTAGCCACGCCAGACTGTGTATGCATTAACCGCCGCACCCGCTCGGCAAGCCGGTCAGCATCGCCACGCAGAACATCTACATCGCGCATAAAGCGCTCGACGCTGTCGCGCTCAGGTACGGTTTCAACTTCGTAGCGCACATACTCGGAGAAATTCATCGCCATCGACTGGCCGGTGCGGCGCAGCCAACCGCTGAAGTCGCGCGCGAACAATCCCAACTTGCGAGCCGCGGTGTCGCCCACCACGCGTGAAACCATTTCTTCCCAGTCGATATCGATTCGACTTAAAATATTCTGGACATCCTGCGCCGTTCCGAGATCGCCGCTGATGTCGACTGCACCCGCCGGCACTGATTCGCCGCGCATTCGAGCACGAGCGAGCTTCACCAAGCCACCAGTGCTACAGCGAATGCGAACATGCGAATCGCCCTCATGATCCAGTTGGATCGTCATGCCTTTGGTGTTTGGCAGAAGATACAATGCGCGATCGAGACCCGCAATCTCCAGCAGAACTGTTCTTCCTTCGAGACCTGCAAGCGTGGCGCGCGTCTCCGGATCGAACTCGAGTAAGTGCGCTATCGCACGTTCGAGGTGCGGAAGCAACCGCGCTGCCAAAGGTTGTTGCGTGTATGCCCTCACATTCGATACCCGCGATGCACGGCGACGATACCGCCGGACAAATTGCACCAATCCACGCGCTCCAATCCGGCCTGTGTCATCATATTTGCCAATTCATGCTGTGGCGGGTGTTTGCGAATGGATTCGACCAAGTATTGGTAGCTGTCACGATCGCCCGCAACAATCTGCCCGAGGCGCGGCAGCACGTTGAAGGAGTAACGATCATAGACCTGCTTCAACCATGGCAACACGACCTGGGAGAATTCCAGCACCACGAGTCTGCCGCCCGGCTTTAAAACGCTGCGCATCGACTCCAATGCCCGTTGCTTGTCCGTGACATTGCGCAATCCAAAGGCAATGGTGACAGCATCAAATCGATTTGACGCGAAGGGCAGACTCTCGGCATTGGCCTGCACGAACTCAACATTGCTTCCTATCCCGCGGTCCAAGAGCTGATCGCGACCAACGCGCAACATGGAACCGTTGATGTCGGCGCAAATGACATGGCCTGCGCTTCCCACAGCGGACGCGAGGCGCGCGCTCAGATCGCCGGTGCCGCCAGCCACATCAAGCACATGGTCGCCAGGGCGCAACGCCGTGTGCGCCACCGCAAAGCGCTTCCACAGGCGATGCAGGCCCATGGACATGACATCGTTCATCAGGTCGTAGCGCGTGGCGACTGAAGAGAAAACTTCTCCCACCAACCGTTGCTTGTCGACAACCGGTACTTCGCGGAATCCAAAGTCGGTGGTGTGCTGGCTCATGCTGGTTTGCTTCGCGTGTGCCCTGATCGCGCTAACGCTTGCAGGTATTCATTCCATACTGCTTCCTGATGCAATCCCAAATCATGCAGATAATCCCAGGAGTAGATTCCAGTGTCATGACCATCGTCAAACACCAGCTTGAGTGCATAGTGTCCCACCGGTTCGATGGCCGTGATGTTCACATTCTCCTTACCCACTTGCAGCACCGCCTGCCCAGGTCCGTGGCCGCGTACTTCGGCCGAAGGCGAATACACGCGCAGCAACTCGCAGGGAATACGAAAATGACTGCCGTCATCGAAGCTCAACTCCAGCAACTTCGAGTTCTGATGCAAAACTATGTCAGTGGGCGAAGGCACGATTTGTTGCATCAAAGAATGTACTTGGCCAGATCTTCATCCTGCGCCAATTCGCCGAGCTGCTGATCGACATAGGCACGATCAATCGTCACGGTCAAACCCAGCTCATCACCAGCACGGAACGACAGTGTTTCCAACAATCGTTCCATGACCGTATGCAGGCGGCGTGCACCAATATTTTCGCTGCGCTCATTGACCTGATGTGCGACCTCGGCAATACGAGTCACGCCATCTTCTGAGAAGCTGACCGTTACACCTTCCGTCGACAGCAATGCCGCATACTGTTTGGTGAGTGATGCATCAGGCTCTGTGAGTATGCGCACGAAGTCATGCGTTGACAACGCATTCAGTTCCACGCGATTCGGCAGCCGGCCTTGCAGCTCGGGAATCAAATCCGACGGTTTGGCTAAGTGAAACGCACCGGATGCTATAAATAAAATATGATCGGTTTTTACTACACCATGTTTTGTCGACACCGTGCAACCTTCCACCAGCGGCAGCAGGTCACGCTGAACGCCTTCGCGAGAGACATCAACACCACTGGTCTCGCCACGGCGGGTAATTTTGTCTATTTCATCCAAGAAGACGATGCCATTCTGTTCAGCCGCTGCCACTGCGCGCAGTTTGATTTCCTCCTCGTTGACCAGCTTTGCCGCTTCTTCTTCGACCAAAAGCTTGCGTGCCTCGCTCACTTTCAGCTTGCGGCTGCGCGTACGCCCACCGCCGAGATTCTGAAACATGCTCTGCAACTGGCCGGACAACTCCTCCATGCCCGGCGGCGCCATGATCTCCACGCCCACCGACGGCCCGCTTAACTCTACGGTGATCTCCTTGTCATCGAGTGAGCCCTCGCGCAACATCTTGCGAAAGCGCTGGCGAGTGACGCTCTCCTCCTCGGTCATCAACTCGTTGCCAAAACCCGTGCGCGGGCGCGGTAGCAGAATATCGAGAATGCGGTCCTCGGCACTGTCCTCGGCTTGCGATCGAACCTTGTTCATCGCCGCCTCGCGCGTCATTTTGATCGACATATCGATCAAATCGCGAATGATGGACTCCACGTCGCGGCCCACATAACCCACTTCGGTAAACTTGGTCGCTTCGACCTTGATGAAAGGCGCGTTGGCAAGCTTTGCCAGTCGCCGCGCAATTTCAGTCTTGCCCACGCCAGTGGGACCGATCATTAAAATATTCTTTGGCGTGATTTCATTGCGCAGCGTCGGGTCGAGCTGCGCGCGGCGCCAGCGATTGCGCAAGGCGATCGCAACCGCGCGTTTGGCGGCGTCCTGGCCGACGATGTGCTTGTCCAGTTCGGCGACGATCTGTCGAGGTGTGAGTTCCTGCATGATTGTCTTCGTGCGTTGGCGATTGGCCTGAGGAATTCTTGCCAATGGCGAGTGTCATTAACTAAGTTCTTCGATGGTCAAATTTGAATTGGTGTAGACGCAAATTTCCGAGGCGATGCCCAAACTCGCCTCAACAATAGCGCGCGCGCCTAGATCCGTATGCCGCAACAGCGCGCGCGCCGCCGACAACGCAAACGATCCGCCCGAGCCGATGGCCATCACTTCATCTTCGGGTTCTACGACATCGCCATTGCCGGATATGATCAGCGAGGACACGGTATCGGCAACCGTCAGCATGGCTTCAAGCCGGCGCAGAATGCGATCGGTGCGCCAATCCTTCGCCAGTTCGACGGCTGAGCGCATCAGATTGCCCTGATGCTTTTGCAGCTTGGCCTCAAAGCGCTCGAACAGGGTAAAAGCATCGGCGGTACCGCCGGCAAATCCAGCCAGCACGCGTTGATCGTGCAGCCGGCGTACCTTGCGCGCGTTGCCCTTGAGCACGGTCTGCCCCAGCGATACCTGGCCATCGCCACCCATGACGACCACGCCGGCGCGCCGCACACAAAGGATGGTTGTGCCGTGAAATTGCTCCAAGATGACTCCTGTTTCGAAAAACCCGGGACTGCAAATTCTACACGACCCGCCACGGCTGCGGTTGCCGGCAAGGGGTTGAAATGGCAGCGAATCCCTGCCTACTGGTCAGGATTTGCGGCGGGCCCGCGGATGCGCGGTGTCGTAAACGGCGGCGAGGTGCTGAAAATCCAGATGGGTGTACACCTGCGTGGTGCTGATGTCGGCGTGGCCGAGCAATTCCTGGACGGCGCGCAGGTCCCCCGAGGATTCCAGCAGGTGGCTGGCAAAGGAGTGCCGAAGCATATGCGGATGTACATGCGTGGCGAGTCCCTGCCGCAGTGCCAGTTGCCGCACGCGTTGCTGTACCGCGCGGGTGCTCAGCCGGTTCCCTCGTTGGCTAATGAACAGCGCGTCCTTTTCATCGCGCAGCCACTCGGTACGCTGTTGTAGCCAACGGGTCAACGCCGCGCGCGCCTGACGACCAATGGGCACGATGCGTTGCTTACGACCCTTGCCAAGCACTTGCAACTGCGCCGCCGCCAGATCGATGTCAGCCACATTCAAACCGACCAGTTCTGACACGCGCAGACCACAGGAATATAAGACTTCAAGTATGGCACGGTCGCGCAGCGCCGAGGTGTCTTCGCCTTGGATCTCAACCAGACGCGTGGTTTCATCGGCATCGAGCACTTTGGGTAAACGTCGTGCAGTTTTCGGCGCCTGCACCAGATCAGCGACATTGTGTTTAAGCTGACCTTCGCGCACCAAAAAGCCAAGAAACCCCCGGATGCTCGATAGCAAACGCTGCAGGCTGCGGCCATGCAGGCCACGGCGATGTTCCGCAGCAATAAACATGCGCAGGGACTGTGCATTGAGATCGCGCCAGTCGGCCATGCCGAGGTCGATGCGAAAGTTGACTAGCTGCTGCAGATCACGCCGATACGCAGCGCGAGTGTGGGCGGAGTGCGCGCTTAAAGTGGCGAGATAGGATTCAACAATTGGATCGCATGGCAATGGCGAGTCGGTGACAGCGGTTTCAATCGCTTTGCTCATGCGCAATGAAAATAATCGCGCAGCCTAGCCATCGTTGCGGCGCATTCGTATGTGTAAATTCAATGCGGACTCACCCATGGATTGAGGATGAGGCTGACGATGTCGCCCAAATGCGCAAGCAAATCTATGCCCATCTCCGGATGGTAGCGGCGCGGATCGTTGCTGGCGATACCAAGCACACCTTCCCAAGTCTTGCCAAACAGCGGCAACACCGCCGCTGAACCGTAGTCATCGCTGCTCATGCCGGCACTGGTGCCGAAAAGTGCCGCGTGTTGATTATGCTTGAGGCGGCCGCAGAATGGTTTGCGCTGCTTGATCACGTCGGCAATCATGCCGGCCAGCGGCGAGTCGCGACCAACAAATTCAGCGCGGTTGGCGTCGGCAGCCGTTGCCGGTGTCGCGAAAATGCGTACTGTCAGCGCGTCGGCGGAAAAATCGTCGCGCACGCTTTGCTCAAGATTGCTCAATACCTGCGCACAGTTTCCAGCCTCAACCAGGCGCAAAGTCAGCCGATGCATGCGCCGTGAAAGCTCTTCATTCTCGCGAGCAATGGTGACCAATTCTCGAAAGCGCGATTTCAATTGTCGATTCTCATCGCGCAGAAGCAAGACTTGGCGTTCAACCAGCGACACCGCCTTTCCACTCTCGTGCGGAATAACCAGATCTGTGAGCAACTCCGGGTGCAGTACAAAGAAGTCGCGATGCTTGCGCAGATACTCGGCTATCGAACTGGTGACATCGCCGGTCGCCGGTTGATCAGCTTCATCAGGTGTTGTTGAGCTCATAGTTTGATTTGCCCTTCGAAAACTCGCGCCGCGGGTCCAGTCATCCACACTGGTTCGCCGGCCTGCTGCCAGCTAATCGACAAATGTCCTCCCGGCAATTCCACGTCCACGGCTTCTTTCAACAAACCATACACTCGCCCGATTACCACAGCGGCGCAAGCGCCTGTGCCGCAGGCCAGGGTTTCGCCTGTGCCACGCTCGAAAACGCGCAGGCGAATTTTTCCCGCGTTCACCACCTGCATAAAACCGACATTGACGCCTTCGGGAAACAGCGGATGCTTTTCAATCATCGGCCCCAGCGTGCTCACTGGCGCGGTATCGACATTGTCGACCCGCATCACTGCGTGCGGATTACCCATCGACACCACGCCCACAGCGACATGACCGCCACCCACTTCGACTTGATAGTTGTTGGCGCGCTTATCAGCACGAATGGGAATTTCGTGCGGCTCGAACCGCGGCGCTCCCATGTTCACGCGAACCATGCCACCGTCTTCGATATAAACACGGGAAGTGCCGCCCTTCATCGTTTCGACGACTATTTCATTCTTGGCGACGATGCCCTCATCGCGCAGATAACGCGCCACGCAGCGCACGCCGTTACCGCAATGCTCGACTTCGCCACCATCGGCATTATAGATACGGTAGTGCACGTCGGCACTGCCACGCGGCGGCTCGACCACCAGTACCTGATCGCAGCCGATACCGAAGTGCCGATCCGCAATTCGGCGCACGTTTTCGGCGCTGAGATTCAACGACTGCCGAAACCCGTTGAGCAGCACGAAATCATTGCCCAGTCCGTGCATTTTTGTGAATGATAACTCCATGCCGCTAGGGTACCCGAACTGCGGGTGATTTTGAACAAAACACCACGTTCGTATATGCAAACTTCGACCGAGCGCCAAGTAATTCAATAAACACGCGTCACGCCAAATCCGCGCTGTTCCAGCAGATGCAACAGCCCGTCGTCGCCGGGCAAATGCAGTGCGCCGACTGCGATGAATGCCCCACCGTGCTGCAAAAAAGGTTGCAGCCGCTTCGCCATACGCAGGTTGCGGTCGGTTATAAGGACCTTGAGCATACGTTCGGCCAATTCCTCGTCACTGCCCTCGTAGGTGTCGGCCAGGCGCACGATACCGGTCAGATCGCGCGCGACATACATTTCGAGCAACCGCTGCAGATCGGCCTGCACACGGTCGTAGTAACAGACGCTGTCGCGCAACATCTTGATTTGATCAGAATCGCTGAAACCGGCAAACACGTCAGCCTGTTCGCGCAAGGTCTCAATGCCAGTGACCGACTTCCCGGCGTCGCTGGCCATTTGCATCAAAACCAAATCAAGCGGCAATCCGTGGTCGCTCTGTGGCTGATTTAACGTCATGAATACCGCCCAGGGCCGCAGGTGCTGCGCCGTCTCGGCCGGCACATTGAAGTGGCTTAACAATTGTTCGGCGCGCCGAAACAGCGCCGAGCCGACAATGGCTTCAAGTTTCTTGTCCGACGGCAGTGTCATTTGCTGGGCGAACTCCGACATCGAGGTCGGATCGAATTTCGCTTCCATGAAAAAAGACTGACTGGCGAGCAATGCCGACTTTACGTCCGGCGGCACCGCGGCGACGCGTGGATCACCCAGATGTATGGTGCCAAACACATAACTCGCGGCGTGATCGCGATGTTGCTGATCTTCGATGCGCCATAACAAACCCTGTCCATGAGTAATTTCGGCGTCCGTCACCAAACTATGTTCGATGAGTGGTGGACACGAAAGCTCGTCGGCGTATGCCGGCGCTTGTGCCGCAAGCAGAACAACCGCGGCGGCGAGTGTTGGCCAACGATAATTCCAGGTGCTTGTTTTACTCACCCGACATTCCATCCAGGCTCAGTTGCGGTTGTAGGTCGGCAAGCAGTCTGCATGCATGAGCCAGACGTTCAGCGCTGATGCTTTGGTGACGACCATGCATGCGCAACAGACGCGAGCGCGACACTGGATCATCTTCAACGTGCAATTCGGCAATCACCTTGGCCGCAGCTTCGGGATCATTGCAGATAAGCACCATGTCGCAACCCGCGCGCAGCGCCGCCTGCGCTCGTTGCGTGGCGTTGCCTGCAACGGCCGCGCCTGCCATGCTGATATCATCGCTGAAAATGACGCCATCAAAGCCGAGCTGGGCACGCAGCACCTGTTTCAACCAAAACGAGGAAAAACCAGCCGGTGCTGGATCAACTTTTGGATAGATCACATGCGCCGGCATGATGCCTTCCACACCATTGCGTACCAGATGCGCGAATGGCGGCAAGTCATGCGATTCGATCTCTGCCAGCGTGCGCTCATCGACGGGAACAGCGTGATGCGAATCCGCCGCCACCGAGCCGTGGCCAGGGAAATGTTTTCCCACTGCCGCCATCCCAGCTGCATGCATGCCACGCATATACGCACAGGCAAGCGCGGAAACAACCGCTGGCTGCCGATGAAAGGCGCGATCACCAATGACCGTGCTGATACCGCAGTCGACATCGATCACGGGTGCGAAGCTGAAATCCACTTCCAATTTCCGCAGCTCGCTTGCCATCACCAAACCGCCGGCCTCGGCGCAAACCAGTGCAGCTTTCGGATCGTCATGATAGCGCTCGCCAAAGCGCACACAGGCAGGCAGTGCGGTGAAACCTTGGCGAAAACGCTGCACCCGGCCGCCTTCATGATCCACTGCGATCAATAGGCGCGGCGAACGCAGCGCATGAATCTCCTTGGTCAGCGCTCGCAGCTGCTCCGTATCAGCGTAGTTGCGTGTGAACAGAATCACCCCGCCCACCCGCGGATGCCGCAGTCGATGGCGCTCCTCGGCGGTCAGCGCGGTTCCCTGCACATCGATCATCAATGGACCCAATGTCATCACGTTGTCCTCGGAAGTCTGTCGGCGCGGGCTGCACGCGGATCGAGCCGCCGCTGCGATTCATCACCCAGCACGTTACAGCTCAGCACCAACAGTAACAAAACCAGGCCCGGCGCCACCACCATGTGCGGCGCGACCAACATGTACGCCGTGCCGTCGCGCAGCATCGCACCTAGCGATGCTGACGGTGGCTGCACACCCAAGCCCAGGAATGAAAGCCCCGATTCGGCCAGCATTACACCCGCCATGCCCAGGGTCGCTTCGGCCAGCAGCGGCGCTGCGATCAAGGGCAGAACGTGCTTGGCGAGAATCACTACCGTCGGTGTTCCCAGTGCGCGCGCCGCTTGTATGTGTTCGCGATTTTTCACCGCATGCGTTTGCGCCCGCGCCAGACGCGCATAGGCAACCCAACCGGTTACCGTCAATGCAATTACCACATTGCCAACTCCAGGTCCCAGTAACCCAGCCAGCGCGATGGCGAGAAGCATGCCCGGAAACGCCAGGAGTACATCAATCATGCGCGCCACACACATATCGACCACACCACCGCGCCAACCGGCGATCGCTCCAATTGAGGTTCCAATCACCACCGACAACGGCACCACCACGGCGGCAACCAATAGGGAGGTACGCATACCGGACATCAATCGTGCACCAATGCTGCGCCCCAAATCGTCGCAACCAAACCACGCTCGCAACGATGGCGGTTCCATAATCTGCGGCAGTGAAATCGCGTCCGGTTGCAATGGCAACCAAGGCGCCACCAGCGCCAGCAGCGCAAAAACCATCAGTGTTGCCATCGCAAACTTCGCTAATAGACTCATGACATGCGCACGCGCGGATCAATGTAGCCACAAAGAATGTCGGTCAGCGTATTGGCCAGTACGTAGAACAAGCTGATGACCAGCACGCACGCCTGCACCACTGGATAGTCGCGGCGTAGAATCGATTCGACGGTGAGCAAACCCAGACCCGGCCATTGAAAAATGGTCTCGGTGATGATGGCGCCAGCAAGCACGCCGCCCATTTGCAAGCCCAGCACAGTGAGAATGGGCAGCGCCGCGTTCAACAGCGCATGCTTCAATATCACGCGCCAAGCAGGCAGACCGGCGGCGCGGGCGGTCCGCAAATAGTCTTCGTGCAGAACCTGCCGCAGTGATGCGCGCACTACGCGCGCCAACGCCGCAGCCATTCCCAATCCCAACGTCAATGCAGGTAACACCCACGCATATGGTTCACCGCGGCCACTGACCGGCAACCATCCCAACGCGATCGAGAACAACACGATCAGCAATGGTCCCAACCAGAACGATGGCATGGCGAGCACCACGCTGGAAAAAAACAGCGCAATCCGATCGCTCCAACCTCCGTCATGCTGCGCAGCCACGATGCCCAGTGGCAATCCAATACAGATGGAGATCAACAGTGCCGCCACCGCAAGCGCAACGGTGGCGCCGAGCCGCTGCAATAAAAGTTGCGCGATGGGTGCGTGGCTTTGCAATGATTGCCCAAGATCGCCCACGGCAACCTTGGACAAGTACTCCGACCATTGCTGAACCAGCGGACGATTCAGCCCCAGCGTGTTCCGCAAGGCCTCAACGTCGGCGTGAGCGACCGACTCGCCTAACATGGCCTCCACCGGATCACCGGGTATCAGGTGCAGCAACATGAATACCACGCTGATCACGCCGATAGAAACCATCGCTGCACCGCACAGGCGCGTCAGTAGAAATCTTCTCAAACCGTTGCCCTCAACCAAATGGAACTTGCCGTATGGGACGAACACGCAGGCAAGCACGTAAACTTATGATACAGTCTGGCAAAAAATGGAGGAGGAACCCGCGTCATGGCCCAATACCAGTTTGAAAACAGCGCCGACGCCGGTAGTGGAGCCGCGGCATTTGCGCAATCCAGTATGAACTGGTTGGTCCGCCTGGCCGGCCTGGTATTGCTGGGCGTGGGGCTGTGGGCGGCCATCGGCGTGATCAACGAAGCTTGGGCGATTTACAACGCGCCACGCCAGTCGCGCGTGGACGCCATTGCCGTAGCCATCGATGAAGCCACGCACGTCGATTCAGTGCTGTCGCCGCCGGCACGCGCTGATGTCAGCAATGCGGATCCCACCAAACCCGCGGCCAAACCAATGGAGTCGTTTCGGCTCTCCTATTTCATCGCCTGGCCGATCGTGATGTTGTTGCTTTTACTGGTCGGGCGGCTGTCAATGGCTGCTATCAAAACCGGTGGTGAGCTGGCATTGTTCGATGTGCAGTTTCGGCGATTCGCACGCGATCTGGTGCGTGAGGTGGCACGGAGCCAGAAATCCTGAGCGCGCAAGCGTCGCAACGCAGGAACCATTGCGCCTTAACGATTACTTAGCGTTGTCGCTGTGCGCGGCGTTGCCGCAACCGTTCCCGAAACGCCTGGCGCCACTTACGGCGCTCCTCGTGGCTCATGCTCTTCCAGTTTTTTCGAATCATGTCGCGCTCATCGGCGGGAATGGATTGCCACTCCTCGCGAATCTGCGCTTGTACTTCCGGCGGTAATTTGCGAAAGCGCTCAAACTGCTTGCGCAGGCGCGTTTGATCCTCACTCGGAAGCAAGCGGAACTCCCGGAAACGCTGCCGCGCCGCTTCACGCTCTTCGTGTTTCATGGCACGCCAATTACGCAACCGCTCCCTGGCATCAGCACGCTCGGTATCGCTCATTGCCGCCCAACGATCGGCGCCCTTGATTAACCTTTGCTGGCGCTCAGCAGGAATGGCATTCCACTTTGACTGCAACGGTGCCAGTACTTGTTTCTCAGTCGTGGACAGCGAATTCCAGTCCACCGTTTCATCGGCGGCGTGACTCAGCGGCGCATACATCAGCAGCATGCCCAACGCCCATGAACAACGCCGCATGCTAAAGCGCATCGACATTCGCCTTCTCATCTTCAGCCGGAATCGGTGACTGCATGTTTGCGCGCTCAAGCATGGCCGCATCAGTCAGCGTCTGCGGATCCATCCAGCCACCGTCGGCGGTGGAGAACTCACCGAGATATTCCAGCATGTCCTCTTCCGCCGGCGGTGCGCCATCAGCAGAATAGGCCGCGCTGCAAACGCTAACCATCGCCACCAGCGCTGTCTTAGCCCGTCTCATCGACCACTTCCAGCCATTGGTAGAATTCCATGTCGAGGGCAATCTGCGCATCGCTGTCATCGCTCAAGATATCGATGTCTTCAGCGGTCGCCATATCGGCGTGCGGAGCAATCACCGCACCGCGCTGCCACAAGGTCAAAGCGACCACCGCAATTGCAGCCGCGGCAAAGGCGCCGGCTGGCATCCACCATGCGTAACCAGCGCGGCGTTGCATGCGCGTGGCAAGCTCGTCAGTCGCGGCATGGCGCGCCAGTCGCAGCCGGCGCAGCGTATCGACATCGAGATTGCACGTACTTTCCTCCAGCGCCGCAGATACGCGTTTGGATAACTCTTTATCCTCGATCTCACTCATGCCTGATGCTCCGACAACTGTGCACGCAATGCCTGCAATGCGCGAAAATAATGCGTTTTGACACTACCCTCCGAGCAAGCCATGGCCTGGGCGGTCTGTTTGACATCCAAGCCTTCCCAGGCGCGCAGCATGAATGCCTGCTGCTGCCGTAACGGCAATGCTCGCAATGCCCGATCGATGTCAGCGATTGCCTGATCACCCGCCAACTCGTGCCAGGGCTCGCGGGCGCGTTCATCGGCAACATTCGCCAGTGCATCATCCTCGTCATCTTCATCCTGCCCAAACGACAACCACACCCGAAAGCGATCGCGCACACCGCGGCGGCGATGCCAATCGTTGATCCGGCTCTGCAAGCAGACCTGGAACAACGGCCCCCAGTCCGACTCGCTGCGTTCGCCATACTTTCTGGCCAGACTCATCATGGCTTCCTGGACAATGTCGAGCGCATCGTCGCGGTTGCCCGTTGCCAACTCGGCCATGCGGAAGGCACGCCGTTCCACGCCCGCCAGAAAGCGGTCTAGCGCCTGCGACGCTGCATCCACTCACTGCCCCTTCTCCCGGCAAAAAGCCGTTTCAGCGATTCCATGGTCTCCCGGCGCACCTGTCCACTACCGTTTAACGCACGCCTCGGCAGTCGGTTGACACAATATCTATCCTCCATCGATATGGACGGGTGTCCCAACATCGACCAGCTCAAACAGGGTCATGACGTCGGCATTGCGCATGCGCACGCAACCGCGCGAACCCGGCACGCCCATGGCCACTCCCTCTGGCGCACCGTGCAGGTAGATGTAGCGGGCGTAGGTGTCGCATTCGCCACCGGCATTGCGTCCCTCCTCGGTACCACGCAGCCAGAGGATGCGGGTGACAATCCAATCACGGCCGGGGTGACCCGCTCGCAGCGCTGGCGTACAAATTTCGCCCGTGGGCTTGCGGGCGACGAATACTGTATTCGGTGCGCAATCGGCGCCGATCTTCGCCTCGATGCGATGCGCACCACGTGGCGTGCACTCGCTGCCACTGATTTCACCGGCACCATTGCGTGCAGTGGACACGGCGCATGCGAATACTACGTCGTCGCCAGCGCGTAGCTCTAGCCATTGCCGGGCGATGTTGATGAGAATCTTTTTGCCAGCCATATTTCAAACGCCTTACCAATCTGCCTGCGCCAATTTGTCATAGCTGCCATCGGCACTGGGAACGAAATGCCGTAATTTCGCTCGACTCACTACCGTTACATCTTCACTCCACAACGGCAGCATGGGCAATTGTTGAAGGATCCGTGCCTGCACCGCCTGATAGGCATTGGCTTGCGACTCCGGAACAGTTTGAGCATCGGCGAAATCGATCAAGGCATCCAGTTCCGCATCGTGCAGGCGGCCGCGGTTGGCGCCCGCAGGCGGGATTGATTCACTGTGAAATGCATAGTGAAAAATATCCGGCAGCTTCAACCCCACCCACGACATTGAGTACATCTGAAACCTGCCCACCTTGATATCGCTGTAGAAAGTGGCGAAGTCGTTGCTGCGCAAACTCACGTCAATCCCAACTTCGCGCAGTTGACTTTGAATGATGGTAGCCAACCGCACCCGAAAGGGATCGCTTGACGTTTTGTACACCAACCGCAATGGATGGGTCGCACCGTAACCAAGTTTCGCAAGCAGTTCGCGCGATTTTTCCGGTGCATACCCTGGCGATTGCAGCCCAACTGCACCCGCCCAGTGCATTGGCAACAAAATACTCTCCACAGCCTGTGCCCGACCGCGAAACAAGAAACGAATGATGGCATCGCGATCGATGGCATGCGCAATGGCGGCACGAACCGGCCACTGCGATATCAAGGGGTCCTGCATATTGAAGCCGAGATAAGCAACGCCATCCCCGGCGGTTCGTTCTGCATGCAGTGAGTCTTGCTGGCTCAACCAAACCAATAATTCCGGTGGCATGTCACCCTGCAGCATGTCGATTTCGCCTCGCACCAGCTTGAGTGCGCGCACGGTTGGATTGGGCACGACCTCGAACTGCACGCGCCTGCCATCGGCAGTTCGCTGCAATCGCAAGCGCGTTGGATCTGGCCACGATTCAAATCGAAACGGCCCGCTGCCGATAGGAGTGCTTGTGGGTTGCGCGCTGGAAACTGCGTGCGCAGCCAATATCCCCAGAGTAAGTCGCCCGGGGAATAAAGGATCAGCATGCTGCAAGTGAAAATCAATTCGGTTGGCGTCGATCACTTCAATATGATCGATAATGGTCAGTGAACCTCGATGTGGCGATGCCGTTTGCGCATCGAGCACCGAATCGTAAGTGGCTTTGACGTCGGCGGCAGTGAGTGTCGAGCCATCATGAAAATCTCGTCCCTCCTGGCGTAATGTAAAACGATAATGCGTCGGCGCCAGCATTTCCCAATCGGCGAGCTGAGGCACGGGTTCGTACCTTTCATTGAAATCCACTAGCTTGCGATATATGAGATGGCACATGCGTTCGGAAGCCGCGTCGGAGGCAAAGCGCGGGTCGAGCGTGAGCGGCGCCTGCGCAAGGCCCACGCGCAGCACATTCTCCGTATCTGCGGCACAAACCACCGACGGCAGGAAAATCAGCGATACCAATGACGCGTAGATCAACAGACAAATCCACTGGCGCCTCATCCGCGCCCAGCCCGGCACCGCAATGCAGAATTCTCCGGCGCATTCTCCGCCCGTGCGTATTGAATGTCCGTCAACGACTGCGCCGCAATGGTGGCCACCGATTCGCGCAGCGCACGCACATCACCGCGGCCGTTCGGATGCAGTCGATTAGTGAGAACGATAACGAAAGTATCGGAATGGTGATCCAGCCATATTGACACACCGCTGTAACCGGTGTGTCCGAATGAATCGCAGGGAAAGAGATCTCCACGACTGCCTGAGTAACCTGTGGCGACGTCAAAACCCAGTCCTCGGCTGCCGCGGGCGTGATGAACCACGGCACGCGTCATCGCATGCACGGAATCGCGCGAAAGTACCCTTACACCCTGCCATTCACCGTCGTTGAGAATCATGGCGCAGTACACTGCTAAATCGGCGGCGGTGCTATACAAACCCGAATGTCCGGAGATACCCCCCATGCGCGTGGCCACGCCGTCCTCAACCTGGCCAGTCACCACATCTTCGCCGGCAATACGTTCCCGACGCAACGCCGCGGATGGATTGAACAGTGTGTCTTGCATGCCCAGCGGCTGCAGAATGTGGCGATATCCATAAGCATCGATTAATTCGCCGGTGGCGCGCCGAAGAATTTCCCCCAGCAGCACGTAGTTCAGATCACTGTAACGAAATTGCATGCCCGGAACGCCGATCATTGGCTCTGCGCAGGCCAGTCCAATGGCGTCGTCATAGCTTCCGATCCGGTGGCGCGTCTCAACGGTGAAGTTGGCCCGCAATCCTGATTCGTGCGCCAGCAGCTGGCGAACCGTAATCGCGCGCCTATCACGCTGGCCGCATTCGGGAATCAATTGCCCCAGCCGGTCACTGAGCCGCAGTCGCCTGTCTTCAACCAGCTGCATGATCGCGGGGGCCGTCAACACTACCTGAGTCAGCGAGGCAATATCGAACAGGGTGTCGAGTTGCATGGGCTGGCGCTGCGGCACGCGGATTCGATCGCCATAGGCGCGCTGGAAGACCACGCGTCCGTGGCGCCCAACGGCAATCACGGCGCCCGGGAAGTCGCCGCGCGCTATTCCGGCTGTGACCACCCCATCAATACGCTGCAGCGATGCGGCATCCATGGCGACGGTACCCGGATTTACCGCTGGCAGGCCGGCGAAAACTGGCTGCGGAACCAACGTCGCGGCAAACAGCGCTAGCGAAAACACTGCGCTCCAACATCGCATGTTGCGCTGCGGCAAAAAACACTGCAACTGTGCGCGCAGGTTGCTTCCGCATCGCACCAAAATTTTGACGCCTCCCTCCATGCAGTCCTCGTCAACTATTTGGCGTTTTCATGAAATCGGACACAAATTGTCACCATATTGACATTGGTATGCTGCTAACCTTAGCTTTCTATTGTGAAGTTGTGCAAATCGCGTCATCGGCGTGACGCGAACCTCGGAAAAAAACTGAGGAGGAATAGCCGGCAGCGACTCAGGTCGCTTGCCGGCAACAAGACGTAAATGGCGGTCGCCGTGGTAACGAAGGATGACTGTCCTCCACGCCGGGCAGAACAACATTCCAACAGCGTCACAAATAACGCGACACTTCAATGCGTCACGACCAGTCTGCTGCGGCTCTTATCGAAGCTCCCATCGGCGCGGCGCCGGTGCAAAGTTCCGTGGCTGCGGTCCCGAACGCCGTCTCGCGGTTGGCGTGGATGGGTAGTGGTCATCTACTTTACGGACTGTTCAATCACTTCTTCGATTTTGTTCTCTACCCATTCGTGGTTTACAGGCTGGGTGTGGTTGTGGGCGGTACAGCGATGACGCTGGCATCGCTGGCGCAATGTGCGGTGACGTTGATTGCCTACCAGCGTATGGGCATCGACTGGGTCGGAGGTAGCTTGATCGATGACATCGCCAAATCGTATTCCAATGCGCGCTTGGGCCGCGTGCTGGCGCACCTGACAAGCAACAGTCGAGCGCTGACGTTCTTCGCGCTCTGCGCGGTTACCGATCCATTTATTGTTACGGCGTTCTTTCGGCGCGGACGGTTTCACGCGCTGACAGCGCAAGATTGGAATCTGTTTCTGGCCAGCGTGGTTGTTTGCAATTTGTATTGGATTGTTGTCGCCGATCTGATTGCGCATGGAGCGGTGGTGCTTTGGAGCGGTTTGATGAATTGGATCGCCATTCTACAAGGGATGCTTTGATGACACCCATCGCTGCCGTCAAGCGTCCGCAACGTCCGTATAACGATTTGCGCGAAGCTATCTATACGCCGCTGGAAGATGCAGTGGCCATGCTCGATCGACGGCAGTCCATGGGGTTGTTGCCCGATCTCGATAGCGCCGGATTTCTCGATGTGCCCGCCGTGCTGAAGCAGCCTCGCATGGCCGTGATATTCCGTCAGGTAGGCACGCCAAATCATGAATTAATGCGCGCGATGGCGCTGGCGCAACGCGTGGGTTTGAATTTGGTGGTGTGGGAGTATCACGCCGATCGCTTCCTCAACCGTAACGCCTGCAAACATGCGCTCGGCCGGATGCGTTTTCATCACGGTGTGGGGCGCAATGGTGGGCGCAAAACGCAATGCATGAATGTCATCGACTTTAATCAACAGGATGGCCGTCGCATGGACGCAGTGCAAACGCTTTGGGGTCAGCCGCTGATTGAGTTCCATCATCAACTGCTACAAGTTTCATTTTCCGAAAAAAGTACCCCACAGTTGTTTGATGCGTCAGCCTGGTTTGCTCGTCATGGCGGTCGCGCCAGCATGTACTACAAAGCCTTTGCCATGCTGTTCCTGCGCCACGCGGTACTTTTTGAAACCTTCATGATGGAAGGTGCCGAATTAGCGTTTACGCGGGAGGTTTTTCTGCCGGCGGTTAATGATTTGGTTGCCGCCTTCGGCGTTCGGCCATTGGTCGCTCGCATCGAAGATATAGAGACCGAGGGCGACGATTACTGGCTCAGCTATCCGGGCGTGCTGCATGAGGAAGTGCTTGCTCGCATGCACAACGCAGCAAACAAGACCAGTTCCATCGCTAAGAGCGGCGTTTAGAGCAGGTGCGGCTACAACAATTTGCTGAGACCACACTCAGAATTCGCGAGTGCAGCCATGGTGAGTTGGGTTCTATTCCTTGACCGAAATTAACGTCAAACTCGGTGCTGCTCCAACTCGAAAATTGTTCAACAACTCCGCGACTTCCGTAGACGGCACTGCGCGCGAGAAATAGAACCCCTGTCCGGCGTGACAACCCAGACGGCGCAGTTCTGCCAGTTGCGTCGTTGTCTCGATTCCCTCGGCAATTGTTGCCATACCGAGCGAATTGCCCATCGCCACAATCGCACGCACCAATGCATCACTATTGGCTTCTTCGGTAATCTTGCTGATAAACGAGCGATCGATCTTCAAGATATCGAAGGGGAATTGATGCAGGTAACTGAGCGCCGAATAGCCAGTGCCAAAATCATCCAGCGCCAGACGCACGCCAAGTTTTTTCAACGCTGACAAACGCCCGAGTGACCACTCGACGTTCTCCACCAGCATGCTTTCTGTGATCTCCAAGACCAGCGACTCAGGTCGGATGCCGGAGTGGTGGATGATTTCCTGCAGTTCATCGACAAACCCCTGAGACTGCAGTTGGCGCGGGGAAATGTTGACGGAAACGTACTGCAGCGCGTCGCGTGGAAGTGATTCCTGCCATCTCCGACCTTGAGCGCACGCTTCAACCAGTACGCGCCGGCCAATTTGCACGATGAGGTCGCTGCCCTCGGCCACCGAGATGAAAGCACCCGGCGAAACCATGCCGCGCTGCGGATGCCGCCAGCGTACCAAGGCCTCGACGCCAATGATGGCATTGGTTTGTAGATCGATAACCGGTTGGTAGTGGGCGATGAATTCATCGGCCTGCAATCCACGCCTCACATCCATTTCCACTTCCAGATGCTGCAGCACCTGCGCATGCATCGACGCTTCGAAGAATTCGTGACCGCCTTTGCCGCGAGCCTTGGCGCGATACATCGCCACGTCAGCATTGCGCAACAGATCCTGTGTGTCGTCGCCCGGATTGGCGATGGCGATGCCGATACTGCCGCTGACAGTAACCGACTTGCCGGCGAGATAAACCGGGACATCGAGCGCATCGCTCATGCGCATAGCCAGTGTTGCCAGATCTGGCGTGGCTTTGAAGTCTTCGACCAACACAGCGAATTCGTCACCACCAAGGCGCGCAACGGTGTCATCGGGGCGCACCACGCGCCGCAGCCGCTCCGCCACCGCCATCAATAGATTATCGCCCATTTCATGACCGAGACTGTCGTTGATGGTCTTGAAATTATCGAGATCGACAAACATCACGGCCACTCGCGTTTCCATTCGCGCCACGCGCTGCAACGCCAACTGCACACGCTCGTTAAACAGATTGCGATTGGGTAACATGGTCAGCGGATCGTGGAAAGCCATATGGCGCAGGCGATCCTCCAGCCCGCGGCGATCAGTGACGTCGCGGCAGTTCAAGACCAGTCCACCCACTTCTTGGTCGGCTATCAAGTTGGAAGCGATGATCTCCATGTGCTGCCAGGAATCATCTCGGTTACGCATGCGATACTCCACCGGCTCGCTCACACCTTGAGCGCTGCCCAGCTGGCGCAGAAACTCACCCATCGCGGGAATATCGTCGTGATGCATGAGCACCGCCAGGTTACAACCCTGTAAAGTCTCCGGCGGCCAACCCAACGTCCGTTCCACCGACGGCGATGCAAAGCGCACTGCGCCGTCGGCATCCGTCACCAGCACCACGTCGGAGGAGTGACGAATCAATGTGCCAAAGCGATGCTCAACACGCCTCTCGGCCTGCGCCGCATGCAGACGTGCAATATCGCGCGCGGCGATGATCTGTCGTGCAATGACCAGGCAGGTCAACACGAACACGGTGACCAGCGGCAACGGATTGGCGTCGCGTCCGCTGACGATGTAGTCGTGCGCCAACAATCCGTAGCCGGCGAACACTGCGATATAGGGAGCGATTCGGTATGGATACGGCTTGCGATCCGTGACTCTCTCTTCAAACTGTATTCCGCGCCGGTACTGATCGAGCGCGGCCAAAATGATGCAGGTGAAGGAAAGCAGAAACCAGATGTCAGTCACGCCACCGGACTGGTAACTGCCAGAGGCCGTTTCCAGAATGAACTCAATATCGGCGATAAAAGTGAGTGCTTGTGCCAACAGCAACAGCAGCACCGGTGCGCTCAAGCCATGCTGCTGCCGCTTCAACAACACCGATACGATGCCAAAGACGAGCAGGCTATCGCCCAGCGGATAGGCCAAGGCGATTGCCAGATTGAAGCGGCTTTCTTCATCGGCGCCGACGTGCGGCAAAACGAAATAGGCGATGAATGCCAGTGCCGCCACCATCACCGTTGCCGCATCGAGCGCGAACTTTGTTTTTTCTCCCGCGCCGTGCAGCGGTTCCGACAGGAACAACAGGCCGATGAACATCGACGGATAGGCAATCAGGAAGAAGAAGTCCGCGATTGATGGCCAGGGTTCGATCTGAAGTACGCCTTCGTAGTAACTGAACAGGCAGTTACCCACCCAGGTCGAGAAGTAATACAACGCAATCAGCGCCCACGCACGGCGGGTGCGAGTCTGCAATCGCTTGTCACGCCAAACCGCAATTGAAAGCAGTGCCGCGAAAAAACCCAGCGGCAAATCGTAGAAAGTCAGCCAGCGCGACACCGCCTCGTGCTGCCATTGCGTTAACATCAGAGTCAACCAGGCAGCGATCCACAACAGCACCAAGCCAGCGGCGCGTTCGAGCCACGAGCCGCTGACAAGACCCCGAAGGGTGATTGGGCCCACTCTATCCCCCTCGATACCGCTTGAATTCAACAAGTTAGCCATCGCGTTGACTGGTGGAAGCTTTAAGTAATTTTACCAATTTCCTATAGCAATCTTTGAGCCATAGCTGAATAAGCGTTCAAGGCAACATACGCTTATGGCATACCCTATCGGCCGCAATTCGATCTGGAAGCGACCTTCCGCGTCTTGCTCGGATTCAGCTGCGAAACAGTTGGCATTCCATCGCCACTCAGCGCACAAACAGGGCAATGGACTCCACATGCGCCGTATGCGGAAACATGTCCATGATGCCGACACACTGCAACTGGAAGCCATGCTGGTTGATGATCACCTCGGCATCGCGCGCCAACGTTGCTGGATTGCAGGACACATAAACGATTCTGTCGACGGCGCCCAGGTTGAGCGTGCGCAGCACCTCGATGGCGCCCGTGCGCGGCGGATCCAGCAACAGCTTGTTGAAATCCGAGATCGGCGGCGTTTCCTTGGTCAGGTCAGCCTTGAAGAACTGGGCATTGGTCAGACCATTACGATTTGCATTGGCACTGGCACGCACCACTAGCCCCGCATCGCCTTCTACACCAACAACTTGCGCCACGTAACGGGCAATGGGAATCGAGAAGTTCCCCAGGCCGCAAAAGAGATCCAACACGCGATCATGGGTGTTCAACGCCAACAACTCGATTACTTTATCGATGGCATCCAGATTAATCGCGGCATTGACCTGGATAAAATCCAGTGGCTCAAACGCCAGTGCAATATTGTGCCTCGGGACGGAGAAGCTGGGTGTTCGCTGACCCGGCGTGACTGGATGGACGCTGTCGGTGCCGCCAGGTTGCAAATAGAATCTCCATCCGTGATCGGCGGCAGCAGATGTGAGTATTTCTAGATCGTTGGCGGTCAACGGCCGTAGATGCCGCAAGGTCAACACCGGGCCGATGTCATCCACACCCACTTCGATTTGCGGAATCTGGTCGGGACAACTCAGCGCGCCAACAATCGAGCGAATCGTCTTCAACCTTTCGCCGATCGCCGGGTCGAGGACGGGGCAGCTGTCGATATCGGCGATGAAGTGGCTGTTCTTCTCACGAAAGCCAACCAGAACGCCGCCCTTCTTTGGCACCAAACGAAGTCCAAGCCGCGCCCGCCGACGATAGCCCCACACCGGTCCTGTCAGCGGTGGCAACACCGCGTGCGGCTGCACTTTGCCGATGTGCTGCAATTGTTCGAGCAGCATGCGCTGCTTGTGTTCTATCTGTGCCAAGGGCGACAGATGTTGCAGACTACAGCCGCCACAAACGCCAAAGTGCGCACAACCTGCAGGCACTCGCAGCGGCGATGAAGTCAGCACTTCAACCGCGATGGCTTCGTCGTAGCGCCGGTGGCGGCGCGTCAGTCGCGCCCGAACTTCCTCGCCGGACAGCGCATTGTCGATGAATACGGTCTTGCCATCCCTACGTGCGACACCACGGCCTTCGTGCGATAGCGAATCGATGCGAACAATGAAAGGCTCGGCCGGGGCGGCGCGACGTTTACCCATGATCATTCCGCGAAGAAACGGTGATATCGAATCAGCGTGGCGACGATTTGACTCTCAGCGCTACTCCGGCCACGCGTCCAGAAAGCGATCAAAGTGTGCCTGCTGCTCATCGCGCAGGTAGCGGCGCAGCTTCCGGCATTTGTCCGCGCAGCCTTCGGCGTTCAAGCGACCGCGCATTTGCTCAAAGCGCAGATAGACAAGATAGGTATTAATCACATCCGTCTCGCAATAGTCACGAATGCCCTCGCGATCGCCCGCCAAGTACGCGTCCCACACCTGACTTCCATCCATGCCGAGCTTACCCGGGAATCCTAGGAGCGTTGCGATGTCATCGAGCGAGGCCACTGCGCGCGGCTGATAACCCGACAACACATCCATCAAATCGATGTGACGCCAGTGATAGCGACTCAAATAGTTGTTGTAACGAAAGCTGGTGTCATCTTCGCCGGTTTCCCAATAACGCGGCGCCGCCACGCCATTGATAAGGGCGCGGTAGTGCAACACCGGCAAATCGAAACCACCGCCATTCCACGACACCAGCGTCGGCGTGTACTTGTCGATGCCGTCGAAAAAACGGGCCAGGATCTCGGCCTCTGTGGAATCGACTTCTCCCACCGACCACACTTTCAACCGATCGCCGGTGCGCAGCAATGTTGAAATCGCCACCACCCGTTGCAGATGATGTTTGAGAAATTCCGAACCGCCCGTTTCCTGCCTGCGCTTGGCGAACATGGCCTTGGCCACATCGGCGTCGCTTAGCCCCGTCAGATCGAGCAGGCGGCGACCGGCCTCAACATCCGGCACCGTTTCAATATCAAATACAAGCAGATTCACCCGTCACATTCTACGTTAATTTGATTGATGGCAGGCACAAAAAAAACGGCCCGATTCTTAATCGGGCCGCTCTCAGTTTGCGCGGTATTGTATTCGGCGATTGTTACTTCTGTACCCAACCGCCACCCGCATCCTGGAACCACCAACCACTTGGCGCATTGGCCACCCAGCGGCGATCGAAGATCGTGCGGATCTCCGGCTCCCATTCCGGATGATCGTTGGCCTTGGCGATCTCGCCATAGAGCGCATTGCGATCGGCATTTTCCTGCTTGATCAGTTCTTGCACCGTGCCGCGATCCTTCAACGAAACCGCCTTGGCGTCACGCAATTCAAGCAAGCCGTTCGCGCCCAAGCCGATAGCACCGGCATTGTAGAACGGCACCAGCTGACCATGACGCGTCTGCATCTGTCCCTTAAGTTGATTGATGGCCGGCGTATCGACGTCGATATTGGGTTGCTGCGCATAAGCCGGCGTCACCATCATCTCCAACAACATGCCAACGGCGTGTGCAGGATCGATAGTGCTTGATTTGTCCTTGGGTGCCGGTGCCGATTCCTGTGGAGCAGACTTCTGGTCCTGCATCTCCTTGACCTTTGCGCCATAGACTTCCTTGACGATGCGATCGGCGGCCTCTTCCACTGCTGCGGCTGGAAAGTAAACGTTGACAGTGACGCACGCACTCAACGCCGTCATAAGCGACAACAACGCACCACGCATAAACGTTTTCATTTCCAATCGACCTCCATCGAAAACTTTTCTGATTGAAACACTGTGAACCGCGGCTTAATCACCGCGTTCCCCAACTACTGTAATTGCATTTGACCGCTATTGATGCGTTTAAATCCCAACAGTACATCGCTCCAGGCAACCGCGTAGCGTCCGTCGGGCAGTTTGGCGCCGGAACCGCGTACGTCGATCCACGGCGGAAGAATTCCTCCGCGAGTAACAATGTAAAAACCGTCGCTGGCCGGCGCAACCCCCTGCATGGCGCAAATGCCGTCAGCAAGCCGACAATGCAACCCTAGCCGATCGTAGGAGTAATCTTGGAAAATACGCAGGAATCCACGTGACAACGCGCCACCGATTCCTCCACCAATCGCGCTCAAGTTATCCACCGCTTTCTGGCTGATGCGATGCGGTTTATCGTCCGACTGCGGTGTCTCGAGATATCCATCGAATGCTACCGGCTGCCAGTTTTGCAATTCAATGTCACGAACCTGGCCCTCAATCGTGCCTTCGATCTTTCCGAATGAAAACGCACCGGTGAGTTGTTCGAGATCGATATTGCGAATATCAATGTCGGTGTTCAACTTTGTTTGTTGACCAAATGGACTGGTCACACTCAGCCCACGCACCACTACCGTGCCGCCGAATACCCGCACCAGCAGATCGCCATCGAGCTCAAGCCTTCCATGCCGATAGGAAAGTCCGGGAATTACACCGGACAACGTTCCCTGCATAATTGGCCAGCCCATGGCCTGAGAAAAGGCCTGCATCGGAATCGGTGTCAACACCCCCTGCATGGTGACAGTGAAATCCGGCTTGCCAACATTGGCAAGCGATAGTTGCTTGACCTTGAACATTCCACCCAGTATTTCTACGTCGCTCCATTGAGTCACCTGCAGTGCATGAGCGCGCGACGTCATCGCCACGCTGCCACCACCAAAATCCAATCGCTGCCAACCCGCACTCTGCCAGCGCAGCTCAGAATTCTCCTGTTCATCACCATCATTGAGAATGACGTTACCGTTGAGGCTGGCAATGCGAAATCGCCTGCGATCGTCATCAGCATGGACGTCGTTGAAAGTCAGTCGAAGATTGCGCACACCCTGTTCGTCCCAATTGAGCTTGGCGCTGGCAGCGCCTGCTAACTCCACGCCGCACAACGCCGGCAAGTGCGCACAATGCGCTTTAAGATGCGCGACATTGAAACGCTCCAAATCCTGTATATCCAACGCCAATTCCAGTTCGCTGCTTGTGGCTGCCCCGCTGGATCGACGTTGATGTAAGTCGAAACTTGCCACACCAGGTTGGGTTAGATTGACCTCCTGCAGCTGCCAAGTCTTCGATTCATCCACCCGCATAGTCCAATTCAACGTAATGGGCGCATCGGAATATTCAAGCGTAACACCCGGCGAATAATCACCGATTCGCAACCCTGGTTCGTAGTAAAGCGCGCCGGCTTCCAACACCGCCTGACCGTGAAGCATGTTTGCACCATCGTCTATCGCGGATTTCAACTCGACATGCACGTTGGCATTGTCAGCAATCGCGGGACCGTTAAAGCTCAAGCCCTTGCAGTCCAACTCCGCATGCGAGTCACTGACTTCACCATGTCGCAGGGAAAAATCCGCGTCGAAGCTGATTACGCCGTGAACCTCATTGTATTGGGGCGACCAGTATCCGAACGCTTCCGCCAGTGGCCGCAGTGCTTCAATCGCGGCGTCGTGCCCATGCAATGAGCCTCGCCATTGCCCATCGCGGCCGCGAAGTTCAAGGCGTGCATTGGCGGCAGCAGCGACACCATTAGCGGTTACACTCACTGCGCCCGAGGCAAACGTGTATTCAAGCTCGATGTTGCCGAGCAAATTCGGGATTGAATTATCCTCAGCTTTCCCTGTTCGACGCAGAACACCGCGATGGCAGGCAAGCTCCGCTGCGGTCCACTGCACTTCGCCGCAATCGAGACGCAAATGCACGTAATTGCTGCCATCGAGATGTAACTCATCCAATTGCAGCGATGCCTTTAGATGATCGTCTTCATCCCAGGCAAGATCAGCGCGCACACTGGCTGCATGCCCATCAACCCATTCAATGCGGCCAAGATCAACGCGCGCGGTGACTCCACCGAACCCGGTATTCACAATCATTGGCAGCCAGAGAACGCCCGCGAGTGCAAGAGCGATGTTGATCCGCGCCGAACGATTCGCCACAGGGCTATGCCGGGAAGACTCCGGTAGATAGGTAGCGATCACCGCGATCGCAGATGATGGTCACGATGACGGCGTTCTCGACTTCGCGTGCGATACGTAACGCTATGGCCGTCGCGCCGCCGGAGGAAATGCCGGCGAAAATGCCCTCCTCGGCAGCCAATCGCCGCGCCATCTCCTCAGCGTCTTTTTGTGACACTTCTTCAATTCTATCAACACGGCTGCGATCGAAAATGCGCGGCAGATAGGCTTGCGGCCACTTGCGGATACCGGGGATTTGCGAGCCGTCTTGCGGATGACAGCCAATGATTTGGATCGACGGATTTTTCTCTTTCAGGAATCGCGACACACCCATGATGGTGCCGGTGGTGCCCATCGAGGACACAAAGTGCGTCACGCCACCTTCTGTGTCACGCCAAATTTCCGGCCCTGTGCCTTGGTAATGCGCCAGCGGATTATCGGGATTGGCGAATTGATCGAGGATGATGCCTTCGCCGGCATCACGCATTTTTTCCGACAGATCGCGCGCCGCCTCCATGCCGCCCTTTTCGGGGGTGAGAATAAGCTGCGCGCCGAAGGCATGCATGGTCTGGCGCCGTTCCACCGACAAGTGCTCGGGCATGATGAGCACCATCTTGTAACCCATGATGGCCGCAGCCATCGCCAGCGCAATGCCGGTATTGCCGCTGGTAGCTTCGATAAGCGTGTCGCCGGGGCGAATATCACCTCGCGCCTGCGCATGCTTGATCATGGAGAGCGCCGGGCGGTCCTTGACCGAACCAGCCGGGTTGTTGCCTTCCAGCTTGGCGAGCACAATGTTGCCGGGAGACACTCCACTACGCTGAGGCAGGCGCTGCAACCGAACGAGGGGCGTATTACCGACAAAGGACTCCAACGTAGCGATATTCATCATGAAATCTTACTTTATGGTTGTGGAATTCGGTTGTTCGAGAACACAATTGCTCGGACAATCACTGATTTTAAGTTAGATTCAATAAGTTGGCATTTTTCCTGCCCTCGCGTTGCACTGCGCGGGCGGCCGTCAAATAAGTGTACGCGTGTTGACGTACTCAGCTCTACTTTGGGATAACACAGGGCAGCACAAGGAATGCAGGAACTCATCTCAGCAATGCGACAGATTGGACAAGTTGCATCATCCGAGGCGGAGCGCTCGCTCGGACGTCTGCTCACTACCAAGGTGCAGCTGCCTCCCGCCACTATCAGCCTGCTCGAATCCCGGGAACTGCTGATGGCGCTGAGCCACGATGAGGACAACGAGGCAGCGCACACGGTTTGCCAAGGCTTCATTGGCAAAGGCGTGTCCGGCGAAACACTGCTTACGCTCCGCAATGTTCGTTACGATGCCCTGGCGCATCTGGCTCGGGCCGGCGCGCCAAAGTCCGATGCCGAACGAATTGAGACCCTGCTTGATGTCGCCAACATGCTGGTCGGAGCATGCATACACAGTCTCGCCGCGCAATTGGAAGTACCCTTCAGTCAAAGTCACCCTGCACTATTGGAGAAAGACTGGCTGAAGCAGCGAGGCGCGGCCATAACGAATAACGACAACCTGAAATTATTGACGGTAGAGATGAATATCACCGCCGCGGAATTCGCCATCGACGGCGATTTAATGGTGGTATTCGCCGAGGATTCTATCGCCATGCTGCAACAGCGTACTCGGTACCTCGTGTGATGCATCCCGCCAACAAAGATTCCGAACTCCAGGAACTCCACCGGCTGGTGGAAATGTTGAGCTATCTGGATGTCGGACTGGTCGTGCTTGATGGCGGAACCAGCGAAGTCAGCTTCTGGAACAGCTTCATGGAGAATCACAGCGGTATCGCCGCGCATCGCGCGCTGGGCAAGACGATTTTTTCACTGTTCCCGGATCTCGATGAAAACTGGTTTAGCAACAAGATCGAAAGTGTATTGCTATTGAAGAACCGCGCTTTCACGACTTGGGAACAACGGCCATATCTGTTTCGCTTTGCCAATCATCGTGTCGTCACCGGTATTGCGGACTTCATGTACCAAAACACCACTCTACTGCCGCTGACCAGTCTGAGCGGCAAAGTGGAAAGTGTCGCCATACTTATTTACGACGTTACTGACATCGCGGTAAACCGTCTGGCGCTATCGCGCGCCAATGCCGATTTACAGCGCCTCAGCCGCACTGACAGGTTAACTGGCCTCAACAATCGCGGCTATTGGGAGGAATGTTTAGTTCGCGAATTTACTCGCCGCGCCAGATATGGAGACATCTCAACGTTGGTTATTTTCGATATTGATCACTTCAAGAAGATCAATGATCAGTTCGGACATCAGGCCGGGGATGAAGTCATTCGCCAAACCGCGGCATTGCTAGGTCGGAATTTGCGCAACAGCGATATCGGTGGCCGGTATGGTGGCGAGGAATTCGTCGCCCTATTAGTGGATACTGACGCCAACGGCACCCAGTACTTCGCAGAGCGCCTGCGCAAGACAGTGGAGTCACAGTCCATCACCTATATGGGTTCAGTGATTAAATGGACCATTAGCCTGGGCATTGCGCAGTTTCACCCTGCGCTCAAGGATCACAAGCAGTGGCTGGAAAAGGCCGATCAGGCCCTATACCAGTCCAAGCAGCAGGGCCGCAATCGCGTCACAGTATCGAACCTAGCCGCGGCATAAGAAGCAGAGCGGAAGTTCATATCACTTCGAGGAGTCGTTCGCACCGTGAGGTGGGCGACTTAACTATCAGCCTTCTCGTGACGGCAACGTAAACGCCAGGATCAATGCGTCTTCGCGTCCTGTGGCCGCGGGATAGTAGTTGCGGCGATAACCCACTTCCGAAAAACCAGCGTGCCTATAAAGCGCGATCGCTTCCGCGTTCGTTGGACGCACCTCAAGGTATGCGGAGTGCGCATGATGCAACCTTGCTTCCGCCATTAGATGATCCAATATCGCGCGGCCGTGACCGCGTCCGCGCGATTCCTGTCGAACACAGATGTTAAGGATGTGCGCTTCGCCGGCTCCCACCATCATCACACCATAACCTTCGATGCGTTCACCTCCGACCAACGTCCAGCACGGATACCCTACGCGCAGGCAATCCTGAAATATGCCGAGCGTCCACGGAAACTCGTAGCATCGCTCTTCGACGTACATGACTTCTGGAAGGTCAGCCTCAACCATGGGCCGGATCTGGTACTCAACCGGCTTGATGACGGCGCTCATGCGAGCCCGGCGTACACTTGTCTCGCAAACAGCAGATCCTGCCAAGCCTTGCGCTTTTCCAACGGCGAGCGCAGCAAATAGGCCGGGTGATAGGTGATTACCACCGGAATGCTGGTGTCCTGATAGCTGTATTTCCTGCCGCGCATTTTCCCAATTGGCGTGTCCACCTTCATTAGATTTTGGGCGGCGATCCGGCCAACTGCAAGGATGATTTTCGGTTTGACGAGCCGAATCTGCCGCTCCAGATAGTCGCGGCAAGCACTTTCTTCTTCCGGCTTGGGGTCGCGGTTACCGGGCGGGCGGCACTTGAGGATGTTGGCGATGTAGACCTGTTCGCGAGGCAGATCGATGGCCAGCAACATGGAATTGAGCAGACGCCCGGCGCGGCCGACAAATGGCTCACCTTGCCTATCTTCGTCTGCACCCGGCGCTTCGCCGATGACCATCCACTCGGCATTGCGATTGCCGACGCCAAACACTGTCTGCGTACGTGTCTGATGCAGCGGGCAGCGCTTGCAGCTGGAAACTATCGCAGTGAGTTCATCCCAATTCATGGCCGCGACGCGGTAGGCGTGCTCATCGCCGACTCGCGCAGGCGTATCCGGTTCGCTTGCAACCACCGCAGCGTTGTCCGCCTCCGACTCCGCGACAACACCGCGGCGTTGCCACACATCGATGCCCATTTCCCGCAGATGCTTTGTGCGTCGCTTGTCCAGAGTGTTGCTCCTTTGAATCGCGTGCTATCTCATATGTGATCCGAAACCTGCGGGTGCGCGCGCTCCATCACTACGCTGAGTTTATTCAGCGCGTTGATGTACGCCTTTGCCGATGCAACGAGGATGTCCGTGTCGGCGCCCTGACCATTGGCGATGCGGCCAGCCTTGTCCAAACGCACCGTCACCTCGCCTTGCGAATCCGTACCCGTGGTGATGTTGTTGACGGAGAACAACTGCAGGCTGCAGCCGCTGGTCATGATTTTCTCTATCGCTTTGAATGTTGCATCCACCGGGCCGCCGCCAGTGGAGTTTCCGACCCGTTCATTGCCGTCCACGGATAAGGCGATCTCCGCCACCGGCATTTCACCCGTCTCGCTGTGCACGCGCAGATAAACCAGTTTGACGCGCTCCTGCGTAGCCGCCAGGTTGGTCTCTGTAACAAGCGCCTGCAGATCCTCGTCGAAGATGTCATGCTTGCGATCGGCCAAATCCTTGAAGCGTGCGAACGCTTCGTTGAGATCCTCTTCGCGTTTGAATTCGATGCCGAGATCCGAAAGCCGCGTCTTGAAGGCATTGCGACCTGAGTGCTTTCCCAGCACCATACGGTTGGCGTTCCAACCCACATCTTCAGCGCGCATAATTTCGTAGGTCTCGCGATGCTTCAACACGCCATCCTGGTGAATGCCGGATTCGTGCGCGAAGGCATTGGCACCGACAATAGCTTTGTTGGGCTGCACGGCGTAACCGGTGATTGTCGACACCAGCTTTGAAGTCGGCACAATCTGCGTGGTATCAATGTCACAGGTAACGTGGAAGACGTCACGGCGCGTCTTCACCGCCATTACGATCTCCTCCAACGACGCATTTCCGGCGCGCTCACCGAGACCGTTAATCGTGCACTCCACCTGCCGCACGCCGGCCTGTACGGCCGCCAAAGAATTCGCCACTGCCATGCCAAGGTCATTGTGGCAATGCGTCGACCACACCACTTTGCCAGCATTTGGCACACGGGTAATAAGCTGTTGAATGCGCTCGGCCCATACCGAGGGCACACTGTAGCCAACGGTGTCCGGCACATTAATGGTGCGTGCACCTGCGTCGATGGCCGCTTCGAAAACACGGCAAAGAAAATCCAGATCAGATCGCACCGCGTCTTCGGCGGAGAATTCCACATCATCGGTGTATTGGCGCGCGCGCTTGACCGCATGTACCGCCTGTGCGACGACCTGATCCGGCGTCATTTTCAACTTCATCGCCATGTGTATGGGCGAAGTGGCGATGAAGGTGTGAATGCGTGCGCGACGCGCGGGTTTCAGTGCTTCTGCCGCGCTGTCGATATCCTTATCCAAGGCGCGCGCCAATCCGCACACCGTGCTGTCTGTAATTGTTTCGGCAACCGCTTTCACCGACGCGAAATCGCCGGCGCTGGCGATCGGAAATCCCGCTTCGATGACATCAACCTTCAGGCGTTCCAACGCACGGGCGATACGTACCTTCTCATCCAGGGTCATGGACGCGCCGGGGCTTTGTTCACCATCGCGAAGCGTCGTGTCAAATATGATCAATCTGTCCTTCATGTCTGCTCTCCACCGATAGGCGCAATGCTACCGGTTCTAGTATTTGGTCTTCAGATTTCCGCGTTTAACCCCGCCGGGGTGGATGAGAATTTTTGCCCGTCAGGGCAGCAGCAGAAACGACAGGCGCAGCGACACCCGGAGCAGACAGGCTGCGAATTGATTCTGGTCGTTGCGGTTGGCAGGAATCATTTAAGTTCGCACAGCATTTGTAGGACAAATATAAACAAAGGTCTGCGCTTTGACAACGCGAGCGAACGCGCAGGCAGAATAATTTTCTAGAAGCAAGCCTACTGCGAGGGCGTATCGGCCCCGGGCGCCCGCCGCGCGGCGCGGCGCTTGCGCAACTGCAGGAGCGTAAACACCGGTCCCGAAGCTGCATAGGCCAGGAAACCCAGGAAAATATGTAGCGGCGGATTGATGGAAATAAATACAAACGCCAACACGATAAGCAGAATGATGAAAAACGGCACACGGCCTTGCAGATCTAAATCCTTGAAGCTGTGGTAGCGAATATTACTCACCATCAGCAGACCGGCCGCAGCGGTCAACGCCATCGTCAACGTACCCATCACCACTGAACCGCGCATCCCGTTCTCGGTTCCCACCCAGACAATGCGCGAAACGAGTGCTGCCGCCGAAGGGCAGCCCCTGAAAATACTTCTTGTCGGCCTTGCCCACCTGCGTGTTGAATCTTCCAGTCGCAACGCCGCCATCGTCGCGTAAAGAAACGCCACTACCCAGCCGGTCTTGCCGAATAGTGCAGCGCCCAAAGATAGGAAATCAGCGCCGGCGCCAACCCGAAGGACACCATGTCGGAAAGGCTGTCATACTCGGCGCCAAAGGCGCTTTGCGTGTTAGTCAAACGCGCCACGCGGCCGTCCAAGCCATCGAGGATCATCGCCGCAAAGATCGAGACCGCAGCCGTTTCAAAGCGATCATTGATCGCGGCCACGATCCCATAAAATCCAGCGAACATCGCTGCGGTGGTGAAAAGGTTTGGCAACAGGTAAATGCCGCGCCGCCGGCGTGGCGGCGCCTCGGCATCGCTGTCTTCAGCAGGACGTCGCATCGACGGAAACAGGGGACGCGGCTCTTTTGAATCGCGCTCCGAGTTTGCTTTTGTCGCTTCGTCTTGCAACCTACCCTCCGGCCCAGATTGTCATACCTACATCCAGCATAGCACGGTTCAAAAAAGCAAACCCCGCCGGAGGCGGGGTTGTTGCATCTGGATACCGCACACTTGTGCAGGGGACGTCCTGACTAGATCCTGGCGCCGTATGCGATCCCTCGCTGAAGCTCGGGATGATCAGCGAGACTCCATTGACGCCTCACTGATCAATTGCGGCTGCGATCCACGAGTTTGTTGGACTTTAGCCACGGCATCATGCCGCGCAGCTTGGCACCCACTTTTTCAATGGGATGCTCGGCCGACAGGCGGCGCTGCGCTTTCAGCACTGAAGCACCAGACTGACTCTCGAGAATGAATTCCTTCGCGAACTGACCCGTCTGGATTTCGCGCAGAATACGCTTCATTTCCTTTTTTGACTCCTCGGTTACAACGCGCGGGCCACGGGTGTAATCGCCGTACTCGGCGGTGTTGGAGATCGAATAGCGCATATCGGCTATGCCGCCCTGATACATCAAATCCACAATCAGCTTAAGTTCATGCAGGCACTCGAAGTAAGCCATCTCTGGCGCATAGCCCGCTTCGGTAAGCGTTTCAAATCCAGCCTGCACAAGCGCCGTCACGCCACCGCACAAAACGGTTTGTTCGCCGAAAAGATCGGTTTCGGTCTCTTCGCGGAAGTTGGTTTCGATGATGCCGGCACGGCCGCCACCGTTGGCCGATGCGTATGACAATGCGATCTCCTTGGCCATGCCGCTCTTATCCTGATAAACGGCAATGAGTGACGGCACGCCACCACCTTCGGTGTAAGTCGAGCGCACCAGATGACCAGGACCTTTGGGCGCAATCATGATGACATCCAAATCCTCACGCGGCACAATCTGCTGAAAGTGAATATTGAACCCATGCGCAAAGGCGAGCGCCGCGCCCTTCTTCAAATTCGGTTCGATATGCTTGGTATAGAGCTCGCGCTGAAACTCATCCGGCGCTAGCACCATCAACACGTCAGCCCATTTCACCGCGTCGTCAATGTCCTTGACCTGAAGACCCGCTTTCTTGCACTTGGCAGCGGAAGCGGAATTCGGGCGCAACGCCACAACCACATCGACGCCGGATTCCTTCAGATTATTGGCATGGGCGTGACCCTGCGATCCATAACCGATGATGGCGACCTTTTTCTTCTTGATGATCGAAAGATCGCAATCCTTGTCGTAATAAATGTTCAACATGATGTTCTCACTCTTGGGAAGACAACGACGGAAAACTACAGCAGATGTGCGGGATTGACCGGGCCACGCCCGGAGCGCTCGGCCGACTTCGCCGGTTTGCTCGGCGCGCGCGGCGTAGCAACCGGCGTACTGGCGTTCAGTGCGCGCGTGCCACGAGCGATACCCGATACGCCGGTGCGCACCACTTCCATGATCAACTCACCGCTTACCGCTTCAATAAATGCATCAAGCTTCTGGCTGGCGCCCGTCAGCTCGACCACGTAAGTCGTGTCAGTTACATCAATGATGCGGCCGCGGAAGATATCGACCAGTCGCTTGATCTCTTCGCGACCCGATTCACGCGCCAGCACCTTCACCAGCATCAACTCGCGTTCGATGTGTGGACCGTCGTTGAGATCGATGAGCTTGATGACGTCAATGAGTTTGTTCAGTTGCTTCAAAACCTGTTCAACGATTTCATCCGAGCCGCTCGTAACCAGCGTCATACGCGAAACCGTCGGATCCTCAGTGGGTGCAACGGTCAAAGATTCGATATTGAACGCACGCGCGGAGAACAAGCCGGCCACGCGCGATAGTGCACCGGCGTGGTTCTCCAGCAAGATTGAAAGAATGTGGCGCATGTTCGGTACCTTACCTCAGGCAAGCTCGCGGTTGGTGGGTTGCGGCTGCGGATTACCCGGCGCCAAATGCATCTCATGATGGCCTTTACCGGAAGCGATCATCGGATACACGTTCTCGGTCTGATCGGTGACGAAATCCATGAGCACCAGTTTATCCTTCATGTTTATGGCTTCCTTCAACGCCGAACGAACGTCTTTGACGTTTTCAACACGCATGCCGACGTGGCCGAACGCCTCGGCAAGCTTCACGAAATCCGGCAGCGCGTCCATGTATGAGTGCGAATAACGGCGATCGTAGAAGAATTCCTGCCACTGCCGCACCATGCCCATGTAACGATTGTTGAGATTGATGATCTTGATAGGCAGGTTGTACTGCAGCGCCGTCGACAGCTCCTGAATGCACATGACGAGACTGGCCTCGCCGGTGATACAACACACCACGCTGTTCGGAAATCCGAGCTGCACGCCCAACGCCGCCGGCATGCCAAAACCCATGGTGCCGAGCCCGCCTGAATTGATCCAGCGCCGCGGCTTGGCGAACTTGTAGTACTGCGCCGCCCACATCTGATGCTGCCCCACATCGGAGGTGATAAATGCATCGCCCTTGGTCACTTCGTACAACTCTTCAATCACAAACTGCGGCTTGATGACGTTGCTCTTGCGGTCATAACGCATGCAATCAAGCGAAGCCCACTCAGCAATCTGTTTCCACCACGGGTGCGTCTGGCGATCGAGCGGCTTGACCTCGGCCTCACGTAGCAGCTGATTCATCTCGCGCAGCACTTCACGCGCGGAACCCACAATGGGCACGTCGACCGGCACATTCTTGGAGATAGACGACGGATCGATGTCGACGTGAATAATCTTGGCGTAGGGGCAGAACTTCTCCAGATTGCCGGTGACGCGATCATCAAAGCGCGCACCGACCGCCAGCAACACATCGCAGTTGTGCATGGCCATGTTGGCTTCGTAGGTGCCATGCATGCCCAGCATGCCTACGAATTGTTTGTCCGTGCCGGGATAGCCGCCTAGCCCCATCAGCGTATTGGTGATGGGATAACCACGATGAGATTGGCCAAACTCGGTCAAGTCCTCGGCGGCGTCGCAGAGAATAATGCCGCCGCCAGTAATACTATGGGCTTCTTCGCTTCCAGCAGCAATTGCACAGCTTTGCGGATCTGGCCAGGATGTCCCTTGCTCGTCGGTTTATACGAACGCATTTCAATATTGCGCGGGTAGTAATACTCGCAACTATCAGCCGTCACATCTTTCGGAATATCCACCACCACGGGACCTGGACGACCACTGGCAGCGATAAAGAACGCCTTTTTGATTGTCGGCGCCAGATCCTCGACCTTTTCCACTAGGAAATTGTGCTTTACGCACGGACGAGTGATGCCGATGGAGTCGACTTCCTGGAATGCGTCATTGCCGATGAGGTGCGTGGGCACCTGGCCGGTGAACACCACCATCGGGATAGAATCCATGTAGGCGGTGGCAATGCCGGTGACGCAGTTGGTTGCGCCAGGGCCGGAAGTCACCAGCACCACGCCGGGCTTGCCAGTGGCGCGCGCGTAACCATCGGCCGCATGGGTCGCGCCTTGCTCGTGGCGAACGAGGATGTGCTTGACGGCTTCCTGCTTGAACAGTGCGTCATAGATGTGCAGTACGGCACCGCCTGGGTAGCCGAAGATGAATTCCACGCCTTCGTCCTTCAATGCCTCGACGAAGATTTCCGCACCACGCATGCGCCTGCTCACTGGTCGCGCCCCTAAATTGTTGGTCGACGATTTGGGGGCCGTTTCGGCCCCGCTATTCCTAAGTACCGGGATTCAACCCGAAAAACCGGAGAAAACTCAAAGAACAACGGAAATTACAGGGCTTCCAGACCGAGGTCAAGCTCGGGGCGCCGGCGCCACATTCCCCACCTTTATTCTCCCCCGCAGGCGGGGGAGGGTAGTCCCGCGCTACTGCATGTGCTGGCCGCCGTTGATAGCAATGTTGGCGCCGGTAACGAAGGCTGCCTCGTCCGACGCGAGGTAAGCTACCAGGCCCGCCACTTCTTCCGGCAAACCGAGCCGGCCGACCGGGATCTGTGGCAGGATTTTTGAGTCCAGCACGTCCTTTGGAATGGCCGTGACCATCTTGGTGCCAATATAGCCGGGCGAGATGGTATTGACGGTCACGCCCTTCTTCGCCACTTCCAGCGCCAGCGCTTTGGTGAAGCCGTGCATGCCGGCCTTGGCCGCCGAGTAATTGGTTTGGCCGAATGCACCCTTCTGGCCATTAACCGAGGAAATATTCATGATGCGGCCCCAACCGCGATCAACCATGCCATCGCAGACCTGCTTGGTCATGTTGAAGCAGCTGTTGAGATTGGTGGTCATGACGGCCAGCCAGTCGGCCTCGGTCATTTTCTTGAAGGTGACATCCTTGGTGATGCCGGCGTTGTTAACCAGCACATCGACCGGCCCGGCTTGCTTGACCACCAGCGCAACCGCCTCCGCACAGGAGGCATAGCTCGTTACATCGCAGGGCACGGCGATAAAGTCGTAACCAGCCGCTTTCATCTCCGCCAGCCATTCGCCGTGCTTGGTATTGCCTGGCGAGTAAGTCGCCGCAACCTTGTACTTCAAAGCTGCGAGCTTCTTACAAATGGCTTCGCCCAAACCGCCCATACCCCCAGTTACCAGTGCGACGCGCTGACCCATCATGCTCTCCTCAACTTGTCCGGATTTTAAATGGAAATGAAATAGGGACAGGCCACGATTTCAAAGTCAGAAAATCAGTGGTCGGATTGTACAGCGGTCATTACTTCGATTGGTGGAAGCCAAACGGTGGAAACCGTGGCTCGTCCCCTATTTCACGGCCAATGATAACTCCAATGTCGCAATGTGCGACCGCATCAGATCAAGTTTTCAGGCAACGCACAAAGCACACAAAAATGGAAAGCCTATGATTAACTTAGACATCGGCCACCGCCGAGGCAGAAATAGAAAACCCCGCGAGCGCGGGGCTTATGCACCACCCTGTTCAGCGACAGTCAGGAAAGAGGAGTTTGACCACAGGCCCTTCTGCGGCCCATGCCTGCCAAACCCAACAGCGCCGAACCCATGAGCCACACCGCCGCCGGCAGCGGAACTGGCGCTGCGATTCCGGGAATGCCACTGAGTTTGAAATCATCGACAGCCCAAAGGCCACTGGACAGATTCGCTCCCGCAGCATGCAGCTTCACGTTATGTGTTCCCGCCGCGAAGACTAGGCTTGGCAAGACGGTAGAATTCGTACCCCCGATACCGCCATGGGTGGAACCACTGCCGAAACCGAATCCGTCAATGGACAACGACCACGCGGTCGGACCGAAGATGGTCGCGTCGAAGAACGACAAAGATGTGAACGTTACGGTGAACCCTGCCGTGACGGTGAAACTAAAGGTGTAGTCGTTGCCTAAACCATTCCAACCCTTGCCCCAGACGAAGTCAAACAGCGTGGAAGAGCCACCGGTGTTGATAAAGGTTGGCGAACCGTTGCTCATAGACCACGGGCTTACAGAAGAAATCGCCGGGCCGAAGTTTGAAGATCCTGAGGCGGAACCATTGTCGAAATTGAATTTGATGCTTGCCGCGCCTGCTGTGCCAGACGTGCACAGAAGCGCCAACCGGCAATCGCCGTCAGCAGCCTGAATCGCATTTTCTCCTCCACTACATATCAACGCTGGCGTTCGGGTCTGGAAATCCAGCCCGTGCTCTTTTTCGTTGGGGGTCCAGCGGTCCAGGTGGGTCGGCCTGAAAGCCTTGCGGGTGCGTCCTGCACCTCAGGGTTTATCGCTCCCGGCGGTTTGTATCCGCAAAGGGGTGTTCAGATTGTCGGAATATACGACGGCGGCACTTACAAATCGCTTACAGATTCGAAGATTCCTGTCCCAAACAGGTCAAGAAATAACAAACCCCGCCGAGGCGGGGTTTGCTGCACTGCCATGTGTGAACCGTTCTACAGAAGCCGATGATATAGGTTCCGAATCAGGCGCGCTTTCTGCGGCGACCGATGTCAACCAAGCCGAGTAGCGCTGACCCCATCAGCCACGCAGCCGCGGGAACAGGAACTGCTGCAATTCGAATCTGTTTAATGTCCGCAATATTGACGTTCGATGTAAACGATACACCGTGGAATACTTCACCGGTTGTCGCAAGTAACGTAATGAAGTTACCACCGTTCTTGTCGAGGTTTACAGTTGCTGGCGTGAAGTTGATCGACCCTGGAGACGCAGCGAAGGTAACAGTGCCATTTGCAGCCGCGTCGATGTTCAATACCAATTGCGTAAAGCCGGTATTATCGGCGAACGCGATATTAATAAATGTGTTCGCATCGATCACGCCATCTTGATCCGCTGTATCGACGGTTGCTTGACCACCGGAAGCGGTCAGCAGCTCACCTGAGCTGGGTTTGGAGATCGACACTCCCTTACCGTGCGCGCTTTCCAAACAACCTTGAACCGTATAACCAGATCCAATACCCACACCGGCATTGCAGTTGTTGAAAATAACGTTGTCGCCACCCGGCGTATTGCCAAGCGATACAGTGGCTGCGCTCGCGAGACTCGGTAACAGCGCAAACCCTGCCAAACTTAATGCAAATGATCTGGTTAGCATGCTTCCCTCTCTCCCTATTCTTAATTCGTCAGCAACGAGATCCAACGGCAACGCGCAGCCCTGTGTGTCCAAAGCATTTCTGAGTGAGTGAAGAATACTGTCAAGGCACTTACAAACCGCTTACAAATTCGCAGATGATACTGAACGCGTTAATTTTCACGCTTTCGTCCTATCGATTCCGCGTTGTAGCTATACAATGCGAAGAACGTCGAGCCATTAAATAACAAACCCCGCCGAGGCGGGGTTTGCTGCACTGCCATGTGCGAAAACTCAATCCTTTTTGCTTCCCTGCTAGGCGCTCCCTCGCCGTCCTTTCCCTATCATTCCAAACAAAGCTGATCCGAGCAGCCACAGCGCCGGCGGCAGCGGCACTGGCGCGGAGTCCCGCAGATTTGCTGTACCGGCAAGCGATATGCGATCCAACCCTACTGCCGTTCCAGTGAGCTGATTTTCGTCGCCATCATCATCCTCACGCTCGCCCTCATGTTCTTCCGAGCGGCCGTTTTCGTTAAGCAGGAAGGTGAGTGTGTAGCTTTGACCTGCAATAAGGTTCGTGAAATTTATCGGGCCACTACTGCCACCGAGCTGTGAACCGAGGAAAGTAACCGGGAACCCACTTAGATCGCCAGGTGCGTTGGTCCCGCCGCTCAGCGATACAGAAAATCTATCGCGGTTTGCACTATTACCCGCAGCCGGACCATCGAAAGCGTAGAGGAAACTCAAATCCAGGTTGTATGCGAGCACGTTCCGGCCTGTTATGGCGGTCGGCAAAGTAAATGAATACGCAATAGAGAAGGTTCCAGCACTGTCTTCGTTCCGCGAGATCCTTCCAGTGCGATCTCCGAGCACGGCGAACGAACTGGCAAAGACATTTCCGAATCGATCGTGTTGTGACCCGCTCCCATCGATCGTGTTGTTTTGCGCACGCACATTGATCGCGTCGTGCGATCCCGTTCCACCCTCAACCCAACCCGACACGTCGTTACCCACGGTATCGAAATCGCCCAAAGTGTTAACGTCGATAATGTTGATGGGCACGGTGGATGCAAACGCCGCGCTGCTCGCCAGCATTGCCACTGCACCTAATGTCACTGCAAAAATCTGTTTACGCATGAACGCCCACAGCTCCTTATATCCGCTGAATAGAAGGCCAACCTAAATCCTCTCTGGATTGGCCCAGGACTTACTGGCTTGGGCCGTAGCGGGTGCGTATTCGCACCTCTCTTGAACAACATGCGCGGGTTCCTTGGCGCAAATGCTGGACGTGACCAGCCGGAACTCGTGCCATGAATATTACGGCCGCAGCGCTTACAAACGACTTACAAATTCGAGAGTTGGTGGTTGTGGGAACTTACAATTCGGTTACCGATTGGCGGTTTGGTGCGGCGATTGGTGCTGGAATGCCCAATGCCGCACACTTCGGCAGCAGGAAGGGAAAGTCAGTAGTCGGACGGCCAAAACACACCCAAGGTGTGCCCGAGCACCACTCAGGCCTTGGGTATGGCACCGTCGGATGGGGGCGTAAATACCGTGCTCAGCGTTTCGCCACCAACCGTGACGTTGCCGTTGGCCGGCAGTCCGCGCGCGACCGCCATGCGTGCGCGTGCATCGTTAATCTCCTGCACCTTGCGCCGGATCTCGGCGTACAGGCGTTGCGTTTCGGCGGCCGGCGCCACCTCCAGCATCTTGTGCAGCATGATTCGGCATCGTCGATAGAGCGTAATCACATCGCTGTAACGTTCAAGCGCCGCGTACACCGTCATCAAACGACGGTAGAGTTCTTCGGCCAGTGGATCAATTTCAATCGCACGCTGATAAACCGGGATGGCGAGCTCGCGCTGGCCAAGCTTCTCGCAACGCTCGGCATAGGCGCGCACGGCGCGCACGAATTTGCTACGCAGACGTTCGCGCATGGCCGACGCCCAACGCGTGTCGTCCTGCGGCAGAAAAGCGCCTTGATAGAGATCCAGGGCGGCATCGAAACGCTCGACGCTATTTTCCAACCACGCCGAGTCCGATTCGCCGGTGTCGAGTTTTTTCAGCGCATCCTCGAACGCGTGAATATCCACCCAGCAATGCAAGGGGTCCAGACTGAGACGACCATTACGCGCGACGATGGCGTCGTGAACCACAAGTAATTTACGCAGACGATGCACGGTGACGTTCATCGATTGTACGGCGGTCGCGCCATCGGCCTCCGGCCATAGATCCGAGGCCAGTGTATCGGTGGAAACTTCATGACCACCGCGGGCGACAAGCGCCTTAAGCAGCAGCAGCGGTTTGCGCGGCTGTTTGCGCATGGCGCCGATCGGTTCGCCGTCGATGCTGATCGCGAAACCACCCAAAGTGTAAATACGAATGCGGGGCTCGCGACCTTCAACCGACTGTGCATCCATCTGTCGAATCGCGTGCAATTCTTGAACACCGGCGCGGCGAGTAAGAACGTCCAAACCACGCGCCACACCCAACAACAACGCGCGGATTTCTTCATGCGGAAGTTCGGCAAACTCTGGCAGCTGCTCAATCAGGCTACGCGTTTCCTCGATCCAGCGTGAAAGCCGCACGCTGTCCCAGCCGCCAGCTTGCTTCGCATCTTTGCGCATTGAATCAGTGATTCCGCTCGTTGTGCCCACAGGTCTGGACATCTAGTGCTCGCCGTGATCGAATTGGCTTGAAGACGGGCTGTCGCGCAGCCGCGCCAGCCCTACCGGTAGCGGCTTCATTCTGCTTCTTTTCGCCGATCGATGCCACGATGAATGCCTGTGAGAAATCACACATTTGGCGATTCCGAAGGGCGCCGACCGCACATTTGCGGCTGAAAATCAGTGCCTCAGGCGATGCTGACCCGTGCAATTCGGCGCTTGCCGACCTGAATGAGGTAGCTCTTGCCAACCTCAAGCGTCATGGCTCGGTCGCTTGCTCGCTCGCCATTCACGCGCACTGCGTTTTGACCAATCTGACGCACGGCTTCGGTCGTGCTTGGAACCAGGCCCGCTTCCTTGAGCACGTAGGCGATCTGCGCTTTACCATCGCGCGCGGCAACGGTGATCTCGTCGATTTGATCCGGCAAGCCGCCATCGCGGAAACGGCGAAAAAATTCTTCCTTGGCTTGCTCGCCAGCTGCCGCACCGTGAAAGCGCGCCACCAGTTCTACGGCGAGATCGATCTTGGCATCGCGTGGATTTGCTCCCCGCGCCACCGACCGCTTGGTCCGTTCAATGTCAACAAGCGGGCGGAAACTCAATAGTTCGTAGTAGCGCCACATCAAGGTATCGCTGACGGACATCACCTTGCCGAACATCTCGCTGGGCGAATCGGTGATACCAATGTAGTTGCCAAGCGACTTTGACATTTTTTGAACGCCGTCCAAACCTTCCAGCAGCGGCATGGTGATGACCACCTGCGTTTCCTGGCCGTATTCCTTCTGCAGCTGGCGCCCCATCAGCAGGTTGAACTTCTGATCCGTGCCGCCGAGTTCGACATCGGCCTTCATCGCCACCGAGTCATAGCCCTGTACCAGCGGGTAGAGGAACTCGTGAATTGCTATCTGCTGACCGTTCGTGAATCGCTTGTGGAAATCGTCACGCTCAAGCATGCGCGCGACATTCTCCTTGGCTGCCAGCCCAATCAAATCGGCGGCGCTAAACTTGTCCATCCATGCGGAGTTGAAACAGATTTCGGTGCGCGCTGGATCGAGAATCTTGAAGATCTGCTCCTGATACGTGCGAGCATTGACGGCAACTTCCTCGCGCGAAAGCGGCTTGCGGGTGACGTTCTTGCCGGTGGGATCGCCAATCATGCCGGTGAAATCACCGATGAGAAACATCACGTGGTGCCCGAGCTGCTGGAACTGCCGCAGCTTGTTGATGAGCACGGTGTGGCCGAGATGTAGATCCGGCGCGGTGGGATCGAACCCGGCCTTTACGCGCAGCGGTTTGCCGCGCTTGAGCTTGACGACGAGATCTTTCTCCAACAGCACTTCGACTGCGCCACGGCCGATCTCACTCAGGGCTTCCTCAATATGCATGGACTGGTGTTCACGTGCGATATCAAGATTGAAGCTTAACATGGCGCGGCGGCGCAACAAGACAGCGCCACCGGGAACTGAACAATTGATTGACGTATAAAGGATTCGCCGCTATCTTCCTGTCAAACAAGAGGCTGGCGACGTGTTCCAGACCCGCGAAATCAGTTACGACTACAAGATTTGCATCGGCTGGGGGGAAGAGCGGCGGCGTTTGCGTCGCCGCCGTCTGGCGCTGGCGTCGGCCGCCCCGTTAGTTGTGGCACTGATGGCGGGCATGGCTTCCGACCATCTTTCCAATCATCAATTTCATCTGCCGCCTTGGGATAAACCGCTGGTCGATCAGAAACCCAGCCCGGAGAAATTGCTGCCCATTCGCACTACTTCCGAGGCAGCAATTGCGTATCAGGCGGTGCTGTCCGAACTGGAGCCAGTGAGCAACCCGTTCACGCCCAATCACATCATCGGACCCACGCCTGCCTTTCCTGGCACGCAAGAAGACGCAAACGCTGAATCGGTTCCGGCGAACGAACTGTCCGCGGCGGAACCTGACGCTGAAGCCACACCGGCCGCTGAGGCGGCAAGCACTGACGCTAACTGGCAGACCATTAAGGTCCGCGCTGGCGACAGCTTATCCACCATTTTTCAACGTTTGGGCCTGAGCGGTAATGAGCTGGATCGCATCATGGGGCTGGGTGCCGTCACTGCGGCGCTGAAAACGCTGCGACCCGAGTCCAATCTTCGCTTCCGCATCAATGGCGGCTCGCTGAGCGAAATGGTGCATGAAATTGATGCCGCTCATACGCTGCACGTCCGCAATCAGGAGGGCGGTTACAGCGCCGAGACGATCGCCGAAAAGCTCGAAACGCGAACCACGCAGGCGAGCGGCGTGATCACCAGTTCGCTGTTCGAGGCTGGTCAAAGCGCCGGCCTGTCGGATACCGCGATCATGAACATGGCCAACATCTTCGACTTTGACATCGATCTGGCGCTGGATATTCGTGAGGGCGATCGCTTCACCGTCGTGTATGAGGAAATCTACAAGGACGGTAAGAAGATCAAAGACGGCAATATTCTCGCCGCCGAGTTCGTCAACAAGGACAGGTTTATCGCGCGGTGCGCTACGACGACAAGCAAGGCAACGCGGAATATTACCGACCGGATGGCCGCACCCTGCGCCGAGCCTTCATTCGCACACCCGTGGCTTTCACGCGCATCACGTCCAGGTTTGGCCTTCGCAATCACCCCATCCTCAATCGAATTCGAAATCACAAAGGCGTTGACTATGCCGCCCCAACCGGGACGCCAGTTAAAGCCACGGGCGATGCGAAAGTTGCCTTTGCCGGCTGGCAGGGGATATGGCCGCGTCATTCAATTGCAGCACGAAGGCGGTTACATGACGGTGTATGGACACCTGTCGCGGTTTGCCAGCAGCGCGAAGGTTGGCCAACGTGTGCACCTGGGCGAAGTGATTGGCTACGTCGGAATGACAGGACTGGCAACGGGCCCCCATCTTCACTACGAATTCCGCGTCAAGGGCGTACACGTCGATCCGTTAACTGTGAAGTTACCGCAAGCGCTGCCAATTGCGCGCGAGCGGCTTGCCGATTTCAAAGCCAAGACCCAACCAACGATCGCACTGCTCGACAAGGCCAGTACGCTCGCTGCAACAAATTTCGGCAAACAGCAGGCGGCCGCAGCGCCTGAATCGAATTCTCCCGAAGCACGCAATCAGGTCGTCGCCAGCGCGGCGGCACATTAAATTGTCGTTGCACTCCGCGCGCCGGAGTAACGCATGACTCTGTACATCGGTTTGAACTCCGGCACCAGCATGGATGCCGTCGATGCTGCACTGGTAGATATCGACGATGAAAGTCGCTGCCACATTCGTCATTATCGGGAGATACCCTATCCACCCACGTTGGCTTCAAGGCTGCACGCGGCGCGGCGCAATGCGGCCCGGTTGACGTTGCCCGAGCTGTATCAGCTCGATGTTGAAGTGGGACGCGCTTTTGCCACAGCGGCGGTTCAATTGCTGAGTGCCGAAAAACTAGACGCCGGCAATGTGGCCGCCATCGGCAGCCACGGTCAGACGCTTTACCATCAACCACGCGGTGATACGCCGTACTCCGTACAAATCGGCGATCTCAACACCATTGCCGCACGCACCGGCATTGCCACGATTGGCGACTTTCGTCGCATGGATATGGCACTGGGTGGACAAGGCGCGCCGCTGGCGCCACTGTTTCACGCCGCAGTGTTTCGGCATGAAAGTCGCGGCCGCGCCATCGTCAACATCGGAGGTATCGCTAACGTCACGATCCTTCGAGCAAACTCGTCAAACATCATCGGTTTCGACAGCGGCCCCGGCAATGCGTTGATGGATGAGTGGGCGCGCGAGCATATCGGACAAGCTTACGACAAGGACGGCCAGTGGGCGGCGAACGGAAGAATAAACGACGCCTTGCTGCAAGCACTGCTTGCCGACGACTATTTCAAATTACGACCACCGAAGAGCACCGGTCGCGAGTATTTCAATCGCGAGTGGTTGCAAGTTCACTTGGCGAACTTACCAATCGTACCAAACGCCAATGATGTGCAGACCACACTGCTGCAATTGGCTGCCTGTAGTATTGCTGCAGCGCTTGCCCCTGATGCATCGGTCGCGGAGATCTATGTCTGCGGCGGCGGCGCCAAAAACGCTGCTCTGATGCAAGCGTTGCGCACCGCCCTGCCGGCGAAAAAAGTATCGACCACCGCTGAACTCGGCGTGGCACCTGAAGCGGTCGAAGCGGTGCTGTTCGCGTGGCTGGCGCGTCAACGACAGATAGGACTACCTGTGAGTCTGGGATCCATCACCGGTGCATCCGGTCCGGCAATACTCGGCGGCGTGTATCTGCCGCCGCCTTAAAGCAAGCTCAGATTAAGCTGAAAACGACGAGCCGCAACCGCACGTAGTCGTCGCGTTTGGATTGCGAATCACGAACTGTGCGCCGTCCAGCCCTTCGCTGTAGTCAATCTCGGCGCCAACAAGATACTGGTAACTCATTGGGTCAATCAGCAGCTTCACGCCATTCTTCTCGACGATGGTGTCGCCCTCACCCAACTCCTGCTCGAAGGTGAAACCATACTGGAATCCCGAGCATCCGCCGCCCTGGACGAAAACGCGCAGCATCAGCCGCTCGTCACCTTCTTCGGCAATCAGCGCGCGCACCTTGTCGGCCGCGGAATCGGTGAAATTGAGCGGGCTTTCGAATGTTTCAGTGGTTTCAGTCACGATTTATTCCTCTTGTACTTGGCCTTTGCATTTCGGCCTTCGCCTTTCGGCATCGATGTAGATGCGCGTTGCTGGCAACTGTATCAGGTCGCCTCGGTCTTGGCCGCCGGCTTGTGGCTCAGCGCCAACGGCTCGCGTCCACCTTCGACCTGACGGATGAGTTGGCCATTGACCTCGGCACCCATCGCCATTTCGATGAGGTTGTAGTACACATTGCCTTCGATGCGCGCATTGGGCGCGAGTTCCACATGTTGGCGCACATAAACGTCGCCGATGACCGCGCCGTTCAAGACCGCGTACGGGACCCGCACGTCACCCTCAATGGTACCGCGGTCGCTTAAGGTCAGCACCGAACCTTCTTCATCGGCGGAAATCACCGCGCCGCGCACCACGCCGTCAATATGCAAGCCACCGCTGAAATGAATGTCGCCAGAGACTTGTGAATGCTGGCCGATGAGCGAATCAAGGCTGGTTGCCTTGCGTCTGCCTTTCTTTCCAAAAAACATGCCTTAACCCTCTGCTTTGACCAGTGCCGTCCAATCGTAGGTTGTATCTTGGCGGGGATTGTCCACGCCCTGCTGGCGAACTACCACGCGAACACTCTCGGGTGTCATCCCGGTAGGAAGCGTAACCTCCCCCTCCAGGCTGTAGAAATGCACGAAGCTGAAGGCAAGATTAGCCGTGCGGGTACCATCTCGAACGGCCGTCACCATGAACCGCTGCGCCTGGCCGTCTGCCTTGCCGGCCACCTCGATCGTAGCCTCCCCATCGGTCACCTTATCATCTTTGTTTAGGTTGGTTAACACCAAACGGTACTGAAAGCGACCGGGATCACTGGTTGGCGACATGCGCAGCGCCTGCACCCGCAAACCGTCGGCATCCTTGGCGTTACGGACAACCTTGCGATAGAAGGCCAATTCTTCGCGCAGCGAATAGGCTTCGTCCTGCAGCGTGCGAATGTGCTCCTTCAGACGATCATCGGCTTCCTTGTCGATCTGCGCGGCGCGCTCAAGAATGGTGGTGCGCTGCTTGAGTTCGGCGTTCTCTTTCTTGAGCGATTCGAGTTGTTGAATTGAACTCTCATCGTTGTTATCGAAGCGCGCCATCGCACTCATACGCGCATAGATCTGCTGCCATTGACCGTATTCGAACGCCATCCAGATGGCGCCGGCGAGAATCAACAAGCCAATCGTGCTCAACAGCGCCTGACGACCGGGACGGTGCGTTTTTACAACCAGGCGAGGTGTCTTGAATGGCATCGCAAGGGAATGTTTACGGCAGCAGCGCCGGTGTACTCAGGCCAGCGGTTTCGTTAAATCCAAACATCAGGTTCATATTCTGGATGGCCTGACCCGCTGCACCTTTGACCAGGTTGTCGATCACACTGAGAACGATGACGCGCGTCCCACCTGTTGGCCGATGAACTGCAATTCGGCAAAGATTGGCGCCGCGTACCGAGCGCGTTTCTGGATGCGCCCCCGCCGGCATCACATCGACGAAAGGCTCGCTGCGATAACGATCCTCAAACACCGCTTGAACATCCGTTTCAGCGCTAAGCTCGGCATATAGAGTGGCGTGAATGCCCCGCACCATGGGCACCAGATGCGGCACAAAGCTCAAGCCGAGCGTGGTGGCGCCTGCGTTTCGCAGGTTTTGCTGCATTTCCGGCAAATGGCGATGGCCGCTGGCTGCATAAGCGCGGAAATTGTCGCTGGCCTCGCTAAACAGGTTACGCAGTTCCAATCCTTTGCCCGCACCACTGACGCCGGACTTGCCGTCGGCGATCAGACGTGAGGTATCCACCAAGCTGCGCTCAATCAGTGGCAAAAAACCCAACGTTACCGCTGTGACATAGCAGCCCGGATTGGTGACCAGCTGCGCGCCGCGAATGGCTTGCCGGTGCATTTCCGGCAGGCCGTAAACCGCGTGCGAAAGTAGTTGCGGACAGGCGTGCGGCTTTCCGTACCAGCGCGCCCATTCGTCTGGATCGCCTCAGCCGAAAGTCAGCCGCCAGATCAATAACCCGCACGCCGGCATCCAGCAACTCCGGCGCCATGGTCATCGCCGTGCCATTCGGCGTAGCAAAAAAAACCAGATCACACTGTTTCAATGCAGCGGGGTCGGGAGCGGTGAAATCAAGTTCTACCAAACCGCGCAGGTTAGGAAACATCTCCGAGACAGCCGTGCCGGCATCCGCGCGCGAGGTAATAAGTTGCAACCGCGCGTGCGGATGAACACATATCAGGCGCAGCAGCTCGGCGCCGGTATAACCGGTACCACCGACTACGCCAATTCTTACCGTCGCGCTATCGCTCATTGCATCCTCTAGATTATGAACTACCGACCTACTCAGCCACCCGACACTTCCCGCGCGTCATCGCTCGCTCAAATGTAGCTAGTGGAATTCCTTTCGCCTTGCCGAGTAACGCAGGGAACCAAGCGTGAACGAGGGCGTGTCGCCGTCTCGCCAAGCATAGGAAACGCAAGGAAATATGGAGATTAAGTTTGTGTTCAAGGGGTGTCAACCAAATTGACGCCTGCAGTCGCAAACATCGCCGGACGGATGAGCACGCTCATCGCAACCTCGGCTGAGCGCTCGGGAGACTTGCCATGCATGCATTAGACAAGATAGCCCTGACTATGGGCGTAGGTTGGGCGAGCGGTATTAATCTGTATGCTGCCGTATTCATGCTCGGTTTCATGGGCGCAAATGGATACATAACTTTGCCGGTGGATTTGCAATTTCTCTCCGATCCGATGGTGATGTTGATCTCGGCCTTCATGTACTGCGTGGAATTCTTCGCTGACAAGACGCCGGGCGTGGATACGGCCTGGGATACGCTGCACACATTCATTCGCATACCCGCCGGCGCAATCCTGGCCATGAAGGCTGTCGGTGATACGAACCAGGCCGTCGAGCTGGCGGCATTTATGATGGGCGGAACGCTGGCCGGCGTCAGCCACTTTACCAAGGCCGGTTCACGCGTACTCATCAACACTTCGCCGGAGCCGTTCTCCAACTGGGCGGCATCATTAAGCGAAGATGTCGCCGTCATCACCGGTCTGTGGGCGGCCTTACACTATCCAATTGCCTTCCTGGTCGTGCTGGCGCTATTTGTCTGCGTTGCACTGTGGTTACTGCCCCGACTGTGGCGCGGAATCGCATCGGTATTCAAGCGTTTGCTCGCGGTATTGGATCGCAATCACAATTCGCCTGCGGCAAACTCACCTGAAATGCCGGCTGGAGGGCATAATTCGCTACCTCACAAATAATGATTGTTGAATGCGATGCTGAAAACACTGCGAATTCTTGTAGTTCTGCTTGCGCTGACAGCCGTTGGAATATTCGGCCGGCACTATTGGCATTCTCTTTACCACGGGCCGAGCATGGTGCCGGCGCTGACATTGACTGCCACCGACGGCTCACAAATCAACCTGCAGTCCATGCGCGGCAAACCGCTGCTGCTGAATTTCTGGGCCCCGAGCTGCCACGACTGCCTTAAAGAAATCCCTGACCTAAAAACCTTGCAGTCGGAATACCAGGCCAAGGGGTTCACGGTTATCGCGATCGCCGTACCCTGGGATCCGCCACCCGCAGTCCTGGAGATAATGACGCGCAAGCAGTTTAACTTTCCCGTCGCCATCGACCTCACCAACGAGGCGCAACGCGCTTTTGGCGGTGTGGAATCGGTACCGACCAGCTTTCTCATCGCACCTGACGGCCGCTTGGTCAAGCGCATTGTCGACCGGGTAGATATGGACGCCTTGCGCAAACAATTGAACGATTGGCTGGGCTCTTGATTCCGACCATACGTTGCGGCTAGGGTGCAGCGCAATGCTCTGGATCCGCGCCTTACACATCATCTTCATGGTCACTTGGTTTGCGGGGTTGTTCTACCTGCCGCGACTATTTGTCTATCACGCGATGAGCGAAGACAGAACCAGTATCGAGCGCTTCAAAATCATGGAGCGCAAGCTTTTCTACGGCATTACCACGCCGGGTGGGACTCTAACTATCGTATTCGGATTGATGCTGTTGTTTGGAAATGGGTGGAGCCTTTATACGCACGCCGGATGGATGCACGCAAAGCTCGGATTGGTAGCGGTTCTTGTCACGTATCACGTCTACTTGGGCAAATTGCTGGTTGATTTCAAACACGACCGCAATCGGCACGGCCACGTTTTCTATCGCTGGCTCAACGAATTCCCCGTATTGATTCTTGCCGCAGTGATTGTCTTAGTGGAAGTCCAACCCTTTTAGAAGCGCGCACCGGCACCAATGAAAAAGCCGCGCAACATTACTGCCGCGCGGCTTTTATGCACTGAATTTACTAGGGCGCACTAACCGGAGACTTTGCCACCCTTGGCGTCGCAGTCCGACGGGCTTGTCATGGTAATGCCATGGCCCTTGCAAGCGTTCTGGCCCTTGCAGGCATTGGATGCGGACTTGCAGGCACCCTGACCTTTGCAGGCATTGATACCCATGCAGGCCACATCCTTACCCTCGGCGTGAACAGCAGTGACAGGCGCGAAGGCAAACAGCATCGCGGCGGTGGTGGCCAGCGCGGCGCCGGCACGTGTCTTGGTCGATACGGTCATCGTGTCTCTCCAGTGATATCAGTGGTTGGGAAAATCATTGCGGCCCTTGCCGCACGCACGTTGGATGCCAACAGACGAGCAAGGTTACAGCACGCAGCTGAATGGGCACTGTATTGGCCTTAAGGTTCCCCGCCGCAGGCGGTCAAATAGTCGAAACCGTCGCATAAAATAGCCGAATGAGCCTTTCCAATTACAGACCTGTGATTCTAGCCATCGGTGGCCACGACCCCACCGGTGGCGCCGGCATCCAGGCCGATATCGAGGCGATCAGTGCCAATGGCGGCCGTGCCGTTACCCTCGTCACGGCATTGACCGTACAAAACTCGGCACGATTTCAGCGCTGCATTCCCGTGGCAACCGACACAATCATGGAAGCAGCGCAAGCACTGACTGAAGATATAGACATACAGGCAATTAAGATCGGACTGGTGCCGAACGCCGCGATTGCTGAAACGATTGCGGCATTGCTCGATCGATTCTCGAAATTGCCGGTGGTGCTGGATCCAGTGCTCGCTTCAGGAACCGGAAGCGAAGTCGCCGACGCGCAAACCGCCGCGGCGCTAGTCGCCTTGCTACGACGAGTCACGGTGGTGACGCCAAACACCGACGAAGCACGGCGTTTGACCAGCACGCGGCCATTGGGCGAAGCGGCGGCTACACTGCTGGAAGCTGGGGCCGCGAATGTGCTCGTGACGGGCACGCACGCGCAAACACCTGAGGTCATCAACACGCTGTACCAACGAACGCATTCAATGCACTGGAGCTGGCCAAGACTGCCGCATGTGTATCACGGCTCAGGTTGCACGCTGGCGTCCGCGCTCGCGACATGGCTTGCAAGCGGCGTGGAGGTAACTGCGGCCTGCAGCCTCGCACAAGCCTTTGCCTGGCAAAGCCTGGCGCAGGCCGTGAGGCTGGGCAAGGCGCAATATCACCCGCAACGGCTTGCGGGCAGCGAAGATTGATCATGGCGCTGCCACTGCCACAACATGGTTTATACGCCATTACTCCCGAGCGGATAACCGACATCGAAGAACTACTGAAACGCGTGGAGCAGGCAATCCGAGGCGGGGCGGTGATGGTGCAGTATCGGGCCAAGTCCTCGGCGCAGGAGTCGCATGCGCGCGCCCTGCTTGTCATCTGCAGAAAGCTCAATGTTCCACTCATTGTCAACGACGATGCCGAGCTTGCGAGCAGAATTGGCGCCGATGGCGTGCACCTGGGTGCCGCGGACATGAGTTTAACGGGCGCGCGCCAACTGCTGGGAACCCAAGCCATCATCGGCGTCTCCTGCTACAACGATTACACACGCGCACAAATGGCTGTTTCTCGCGGCGCAAACTACGTGGCCTTCGGCAGTTTTTTTTCTTCTCCGACTAAGCCTAACGCCGCACGTGCACCGCTGGAGCTGTTACGCCGCGCCAGGGCGGAACTCGGCGCGCCGGTCGTTGCCATCGGCGGCATCACACCCGAGAATGGCGGTTCGCTCATCGCGGCGGGTGCGGATTTGCTAGCCGCTATCGACGGCCTGTTCGGCAGCAGCGACGTGCTGAGCGCCGCGCGTCGTTACGCTGCACTGTTTACAACGCAAACCGCCGGCGGAAACAGCGTTACAAATTAGACTTCACTTCATCGAAACGGTCCAATCAAACATGACTCGCTCATCAGAACTCTTTGCTCAAGCGCAGCGATATATTGTTGGCGGCGTGAATTCACCGGTGCGCGCCTTCAAGCACGTCGGCGGCGATCCGATTTACTTCCGTCGCGGCGAGGGCGCTTATCTCATCGATGAGGACGAGCAGCGCTACATCGACTACGTGGGTTCATGGGGGCCGCTGATTCTCGGCCATGCGCATCCTGAGGTGCTTGAAACGGTAACACGTGTTGCCCGCGATGGGTTGAGCTTCGGCGCACCCACAGCCATCGAAACGCAACTGGCGCGCAAGGTATGCGAGCTGATGCCCAATATCGAGCTGCTGCGCTTTGTAAGCTCGGGCACGGAAGCGGCCATGAGTGCCATTCGACTGGCACGCGGTTTTACCAAGCGCGATCGCATCATCAAATTCGAAGGTTGCTACCACGGCCATGCCGATTCCTTGCTGGTGAAAGCCGGATCGGGCGCACTAACGCTTGGCGTTCCTACCTCCCCGGGCGTACCCGCGGCATTAGCGGAACTCACGTTAACGCTTTCCTATAACGACCTCGACCAGGTCAACGCCGCGTTCGCGCGCTATGGCAGCGATATTGCCGCCGTTATCGTTGAACCCATTGCTGGCAACATGAACTTCATTGCGCCGGAATCGGATTTCTTGCCGGGATTGCGCCGAGTTTGCGATCAGCACGGTGCCTTGCTCATCATCGATGAGGTGATGACCGGCTTCCGTGTTGCCCTGGGTGGCGCGCAATCACTGTATGACGTCAAACCTGATTTAACGGTCCTGGGCAAAGTCATTGGCGGCGGTATGCCGGTCGGCGCATTTGGCGGTGGGCGTGAAATCATGGAGCACTTGGCGCCGCTGGGGCCGGTGTATCAGGCCGGCACCTTGTCCGGCAATCCGGTGGCCATGGCGGCAGGTTTGGCAACGCTGGATCTGGTTTCTCGTCCCGGGTTCCATGACCGATTGCTGGCCACCACCGAAGCACTGATGCAGGGTCTGCGCGCCGAGGCGCGGCGCGCCGGCGTTCCCATGCATACGGCTCACGCCACGGGCATGTTTGGCGTTTTCTTCACGGAACAAACAGCTGTTTCGCGGTTCTCACAGGTAATGCAATGCAACGTGGAACGCTTCAAGCGCTTCTTTCACGGCATGCTGGCGCGCGGAGTGTACCTGGCGCCGTCGGCGTTTGAAGCTGGTTTCGTCTCCTGCATGCATGGATCGAACGAGATCGATCGCACGCTGAGCGCCGCCAGTGAAGTGTTGCCCACACTAACTTAGAACGTTTGGAGGAAGCATGTCGCGCCTCATCACCGCGCTGCTGTTATGCCTACTTGCCAGCGCCACCATGGCGGATCAAAGCGATCCGCGGCTCAACCCGCTGTTCGAAAAACTCAAGGGCGCACACGAAGAAAATGAAGCGGTCGGTACGGCGAACGAGATCTGGAAGATCTGGTTTCAGTACCGTGATGCGGATATTGCCGCGCAACTGCAGGAAGCGGTGAAAGCCAAAGATGCAGGTAATCTTGATCAGGCACTGGAGATCGTCAACAAGGTGGTCGAGCGCGCACCGGATTTCGCCGAAGCCTGGAACCAGCGCGCCATCATTTACTACAACGTTGGCTATTACGATGCGTCGTTGAAAGATGTGGAAGAAACACTGAAGCTGGAGCCGCGCCACTTCGGCGCCCTGTCCGGGCGTGGCATGTGCTATCTGGGATTACGTGATCCGGATGCAGCGCTCGATGCGTTCGAGGAAGCGCTTTACGTCCATCCTTGGCTGACGACGGCGCGCACTTATGCCGCTACGTTGCGCGAACGCGAGGCCATTCGCCGCCGCAACGGACTGACCGACGTCAACCGCTGACCGACATCGCGCCTAGAAGCCGTCGGTAGAGGTAAACAACCCCACACGCAAGTCCTTGCCCGTATAAATTACGCGGCCATCGACTTCCATCTCGGCATCCCCAATGCCCATCACCAGCTTGCGCAGAATGACGCGCTTCATGTCTATGCGGTACGTCACCAGCTTGGCTTTTGGCGTGACCTGGCCAGTGAATTGAACCTCGCCGCAACCCAACGCCCTGCCGTGCCCGGGACCACCCTGCCAGGCGAGGAAAAATCCAATCAACTGCCACATTGCGTCCAGGCCCAGACAGCCGGGCATCACCGGATCGCCGGTGAAATGACAGTCGAAAAACCACAATGACGGATTGATATCGAGTTCGGCGTGAATGAAACCCTTGCCGAATTTGCCGCCGTCAGCCGCGATAGACTGGATGCGGTCGAACATCAGCATCGGCGGGAGGGGAAGTTGGGCGTTGCCCGGTCCGAAGAGATGCCCATTGCCGCAGGCAATGAGCTCGTCGCGGGTGTAGGCGGACTTGGGTGTAAAAGTGACTGGGGCGTTCATGGGGCGCAAAGACTACGGAAGAAAGCCCGCTAACACAAGTGCAACGTGCCGATTGTTCTTTTCAAATTGAGCACTTACGTGCGTTCGGAGGAATCAGCGAACCCTCTGCCGCAGTGCATTACCGAAGCGCCTGAATTTCCTACGAAGTTGAACAAGAAATCGATAGCCGCTGCAATCGGAACGGAGCTTGCAATAACTTTCCTGAATCACCCTATAGCAAGCGTCACGGATGCCGCTAAATTCCGGACGCCCGAAAACGATTTTTCATGCTCAGAACCATTCGCGGTCGCATTCTGCTCATGCTAGTTGCCATGTCTGTTGCAGCGGGCTTGGGCTTGTTTGCGCTGGAAAAAATGCAGCAGAGCCAACTGGCCATCGCCGCAGGCATGCAATCGGAGGAGTTTCGCGATCAGCTGCAACGCAGTATGGAGCTGTTTGGCGCCACCCACGCCAGCCATACCTTTGACTACACCTACTGGGACGAGATGGTGGATCTGGTCACCACACGCGACGAAAAGTGGGCGCACGACAACATCGAAAGCAGTATTTCCACGATGGGTGTTTCCGCAGCCTGGGTGCTCAATCCGGCCCTTGAAGTTGCCTACGCCACAACACTGGGGATGCCCAATCCCGAAGACAAATCGCTTCCAACAGGCATCGACATGGCTCAGTTGAAGTGGCAATTGCAGCGACAGCCGTTCCAGCACTTCTTCGTCACCGATAGCCGCGGATTACTGGAATTCCGAACAGCGCCGATTCAGCCCACCACCGATGCCGAACGCAAGACTCCGGCACAAGGTTACTACCTCACGGCGAAGCTTTGGGATAAGGCCTATCAGGATCACATCGGCACGTTTCTCAACGGCCACGTTTGGGCGAGCCCACAAAGCGATTCGCCCGACCCCCACGATGCAAACGCCGGCCATGTACAGATCCGTTTGTCCCTGCCCGGGCTGGACGGAAAACCCACCAGCTGGCTTTTTGCTCATCGCGATTTCGCACCGATAGATCTCTGGCAACGTTACCTGCATCTGCAAGTCATTCTGTATCTCATCATGAGCGGAATACTGCTCGCCGCCTTCTACCTTGTTTTGACGCGCCTAGTGAGCAAACCGCTGAATCTGGTGAATAACGCACTTCGTGGTGACAACAGTGCAATCAATGGACTGGCTGCAACCGGAACCGAATTCTGTGCGATTGCTGGCTTGCTCAACGACAACCGAATTCAGCGTGTCGCATTGGAAGAAGAAAACCTGCAGCGCCGGGCGTTGCAGGAGGAGCTTGAACACTTCGCGAATCACGACCCGTTGACTGGTTTAGCCAATCGCAAACTTTTCACCGAAGTACTGAACAACCGGATCGCCGATGCCGCGCATTTTGACCGCAAGCTGGCGGTCCTCTACATCGATCTCGATCGATTTAAGAACATTAACGACATGCACGGGCACCCGCTCGGCGATCGGCTGCTGTGTGTTGTCGCTGACCTGCTGCGCAACTGTCTCGGCCCAGATGGTCTCGCAGCCCGCATTGGAGGCGATGAATTCCTGCTCTGTGTAGGTCCATACGATGAAGTGGGGGAGGTTCTTACACTCGCGGAAGGACTGCTGCAATCATTGTCGAAACCTTTACGCATTGATAACAACGAGGCGTTCACTGCCGCCAGCATCGGCATCAGTCTCTTTCCTCAACACGGCGATGACGCAGGTAAACTCATCGCCTATGCCGATCAGGCAATGTATCGTGTCAAGCACAGCGGCCGCAACGGCTACAAAGTAGTGGATCCGGAGTTGATGAACGAAGAAGTCACGCGCCTCTCCATTGAGGCGCAGTTGCGACGCGTTCTCGAGCGCGGTGAACTTTACCTGCAGTATCAGCCACGCATGGATCGGCGCAGCGGCGAAATTGTAGCGGTGGAAGCCCTTTTGCGCTGGAAGCATCCTGAGCGTGGAAACATATCGCCCGACGTGTTCATTCCCCTGGCCGAGGAGAACGGGTTGATCCAACCCATCGGCCTGTGGGTTTTGCGTGAGGCTTGCAGGCAGCATGTGAACTGGCAGAGCGAAGGACTGGGCCTTTCCGCATGGCAGTTAACCTGTCGGCAAAACAACTTCGGTCGCCTAGCCTCGCCGAAAACATCTTGGCGATTGTCAATGAAACCGGAATCGAGCCGCATTTCCTGGAATTGGAGTTGACTGAAAGCGCGCTCGACACCAATCACACCGCCACCGCGGCATTTATGAATTCCATGGCAGAACGCGGGATTCGATTTGCCATCGATGATTTTGGCGTCGGTTACTCAAGCTTGGGTTATCTCAAGGACCTTCCCGTAAACACACTGAAGATCGATCGCTCGTTCCTGCGTGGCGCTGAGCACAATCCCGCACAATCGCGCCTGATCGCCGGCATCACCTCACTGGCGCACGGATTGGGCGTCGCGGTTGTTGCCGAAGGTGTTGAAAATTCAGAGCAGTTGAATTTGGTAAGCGTACATGGCTGCGACGAAATGCAAGGCTATCTCATCAGCCGTCCGCTGCCAGCCAGTGAAATCGCACCATTTATCGCGCGCGTCAGCGAACGTCCGGCACATTTGCGCATCGCCGTTTACCGCGCCTAGAGGCGCCCCTCTTGCACGGCACGCCGCGCGCTAAATTGCTCGCACAATACTGCAGCACAATTCCCACCACGAAGCGATCTTGTTTTTCAGTCTGCTATTTAGTGTCGCCACGCACGACTGCGATCGACCGCGTTCGCAAATCGTTCGTGTATGGCTTTGGCAAGCGGCTCACTGTGCACGCGGCGCGTTGATCCGGCATCCGACCCTTTTTCGATTTCCAAACTAACTGCCGACGCAGTCAATTGCGCATTGCCGAATCCCGTCAACTCCGCGAGATCGTTAACCACAATTTCGCATCCGGTCGCCGCGGAAAGAAACCTGCTGAAATAGCCATTGCGCCCCAAACCGCCGTCGATGGAAATAGAGGCCCCCATCGGCACGTGCTTGCCCATGGCCGCAACGACCTGAGCCGCGCGCAGCGCCACGCCTTCAAGTACGGCGCGGACCAAATCATGGCGGGTTGTCTCCAATCCCAACCCCAGCCACATACCGGCGGCACTGCGATCCCAGTAAGGACACGCAAGCCCTGATAATGCCGGCACAAATACCAGTCCGCGCTCGATAGCGGAAACACCTTCAAATGTGTCTATCTGGTGATACTCACTAAACAATCCAAGTTTGCGGATCCAATCGATGGCGGACCCCGCGTTGTAAACGCCACCATCCAACGCGTAGATCGGTGATTGTCCATGCAGCTGCCAGGCAATGGTTGGCAACAAACCGCTCCGTGGATCACTGTATGGCGAGTCGCCGGTCACGCACAGCGCGAAAGCACCGGTTCCGAAAGTGATCTTCGCATCACCGCAGCTTCGACAACCATGACCATATAGTGCCGCCTGTTGGTCGACGATACTCATGACGATGCGCGGCGCCGAGGATCCGCCGCCCATTTCGGCGAAACTGCCCGTGCACGGCACGATCTGCGGCAGCACAGACATCGGCACGCCAAACAGATCGCAGAGTTCCGAATCCCATTGTCGAGTGCGAAGATTCATCAAACTGGTCCGCGATGCGGTGGTCACGTCGGTCACGAAACATTGGCACAGGCGATCCAGAAAAAAACTATCACTCGTCCCCATGCGCAGCCGCCCTGCCGCAAGCAGCGCACGAGCGTTTGCAACGTGATCCAATATCCACCGCAGCTTGGTCGCCGAAAAATATGGGTCCAGTGGCAAGCCAGCGCGTGTCAGCGTCAATGCCTCGCAACCATCACTGCGTAACCGTTCGACCGTATCGTGCGTACGATTGTCCTGCCAGACGATGGCATTGTAGATTGGTTCGCCAGTTTTAGCGTCCCAGGCCACGACGGTTTCGCCTTGATTGTCGATCCCAAGTCCAGCGGCACCTTTTGACTGCTCGATACCCCGCTCTACCGAACGCAACAATTCATTGGCGTCATGCTCTACCCAACCAGGCTGCGGAAAATATTGTGCGTGAGTAATCGACTCCAAGGTTGTGAAGTCGCCACTCTTATCGAGGCGATGGATCTTGGTTGCCGTCGTACCCTGATCGATGGCAACGACAAACTCGCTGTTACGAGTCGATGCGGACATCGTTTACCGCTCCGACGCAACAATAGTGAGCAACTGTGGCGATCGCAAGGAAGTGAGGGCAGCAGGCAATTTCAAACTCTGAAACGCCGCGAATGTAACTTTTCTTGACCACACTTCACGCCCACCGCTCACCACTTGCAACCGTCCGCGCCAGCGACGCTTGGCGCGCACATGCAAGGGAATGGCCGCAGCAATCGTCGAACCCACCGCCAACCTTTGTGGACAAACATACTGCAGGGGCGAAGTAGTGTTGACGACAATGTATGACGACGATTCCGCAAGTTCTCCACGCAGAGAAGCGATGATGCTCCCTGCCACTGCCCTCCCCTCGCGCCACGCGTTCCATGACGGTTCGACAGCGCGCAGAAGATTGCCGGCGGCAAAATAGGCCGGATCGGTGCAGCGTCCGTATTGATCAATGATAGGTCCTTCAGTGCCGGGGTCGATTGCAATGTGACTGGCGCGCAACAGCGCTGATTCCGGCACAAAGTCGCCACTGAAGATAACGGCATCACAATCGATACGCTCCGTGCCACCGGCTGTGTGCACGTCAACCGCGCTAACACGCTCACGACCATGAATCATCGCCACCGTGGCGTTGGTTATAAGACGAGTTCCCATTAGCTGGGGAAGAAAAGATTGAAAAAACCGAAGAGCACTGGAGCAGTTCTGATCTTCAATCATCGCAACCACTTTCGCTCCAGCACGCTTCAGCGTCAGCAGCGCCGAGTACGCTACCAGCTCACTTCCCACAACCACCGCACGCTTGCATGGGCTCCTTTGTGAAAGATATACAAACTGCTGCAATGCGCCGGTGGTCATGACGCCCCAAGGCCGTGAACCACTGATGAGACGCGCGCTGCGCGGCGTTTCTCTAATACCCATCGCCAACAAGACATGCCGGCCCGTTACGCGCTGTACGCCGTCCACCGTGCTGACATCAATCTCGCCGCCCCGATGTAGCGCCGTCGCGGTGGCTCCGCAGAGAATAGGCACATTATGGGCTGACTGCCGCAGGCGTTGCGCATAGTCAGGGCCTCGCAGCCAGCGATAAAACTCCAGCCAACCGAAACTGCGATGTCCGCAGTGGCGAGGGACGCCGCCAGCCACACTCTCGCGCTCGACCACGAGTATGTCGTGCACACCCCGCGCACGAAGCTCGCACGCTGCCGCCAATCCCGCCGGCCCCGCGCCGATAATGATGACATCGTACCGCGCGTTGATATTCATGACATTACGAAGTAATGCGGGTGGTGTTGAGATCACGCAAGCGGTCATCGGCCAATTCCGCCACCCGAGCGCTGCAATAGAAGCCTTGGCATCGCCCCATCATGCAACGCGTTCGCCGTTTCAATGCGCCGACACTGCAGGCTGGCAACGGCTCCTGTAACGCTGCTTCGATCTCGGCGCGCGTAACCTGCTCGCAGTGGCAAATAATCTCACTTCGGCCAGACTGCTGATACGGACGCGGGCGATGCTCGGCGAGATTGGGCACGGGCGTCCATCGCGGCGATTTCGTAACGGACAATTCGCTGACTGACCCAGAGTAGAGCTTGGCAACATACGATGCGATGCCCAGAGCCGCGGTCAGTCCGGTTGAACGAATGCCGGCAACCGTAATCCAGCGCTGCTCCCCGTCGATTGCGACTTGGTATTCCTTGCGTTCGGTGGCGGGGCGTAGGCCCGCATAGATGGCGTTGACTGGCTGCGTTCTCAGTGCGGGTAAAATCTTCTCGCCCTGCTCGATAAGCTGCGTCAGCACCCTCTGATCGACTGAAGCATCTTCGCGCGAGTCTTGTTCTTCCGCCGTCGGTCCGACAAGGACATTGCCAAAAATCGTGCGACAGACCAGCACACCCTTGGTCTTTTCAGTTGGCACGGGAAGAACGATCGACGTCAAAAGCGCCGCCGCAGTCTTGTCGTAAACAACAAACTGACCTTTACGCGGCTTAATCGTGAATCCAGGACGCTTGTGGATCGCTTCGATCAGATCGCCGTACAGTCCTGCTGCATTGATCACGATTCGCGCACGCACGCCGCCCCGTGATGTATTCAGTTGCCAACTATCACCTTCGAACTTGCCACCGATCACTTCGCAATCACGGCGCACCTCTGCTCCGTGGGCAATCGCCTGCAACGCATAAGCCAGCGGCGCCGACCAGGGATCGATGAGATGTTCGCGCGGCACCCAAACCGCGCCCAGCGCCCTGGATGCCAAATTCGGCTCGCGTTTGTAAAGTTCGCTGGCGTCGATCTGAACCACATCGCGCACATTGTTTGCATGCGCCTTGGTGACGATGGCCGGCAATCCAGCAAGCTCTTCTTCCGTCCAGGCGACAACAAAAGCACCACATTCAAGCAGGGGAAGATTGAGCGGCTCGCGGATCGCCAAGTATTCCTCATAGCCAGCCTGCATGCAGGCCAACTCGATACTACCTGGCGGCGCGTCGAAACCGGTGTGCAGAATGGCGCTATTACCCTTGCTGGCGCCGGAGAGAATGTCATGGCCCTTCTCCAGCAAGATCGACTTCAATCCACAAAGCGCCATCCGGCGCACAATGGCGCAGCCCACCACGCCGCCACCGATTACTGCGACATCAAATGTCATCGCACTAGAAACTATCTCCAGAAATGAAAACGGGTGTCACCGTTGCCGATGACACCCGTGCCTCGATACAGCGCGCCGTTAATTAGGCTTCGCCGAAGCTGCGCTCTGAGGCAGCGATTTCCGCTTGACGCTTGGCGACAGCTTCCGGTGTAAGCGGCGGTCCTTCAAAACGATTGCGCTCAACGGCCCACCAAATCACACCCAGGGCCAGCAAACCCCAGAATAGCAGGTAGCCCACCTTCTCATTCGGCGGTTGAACGCCGACGATGATGAGAAGAATGCAGCCGATGATTGCGAGCGCGGCGATCGGCTTGGACAGAGCGCCGAGATCGAACGGGCCTTTCTTGGTCCAGGTCTTGCCCTCATTGAGCAAGCCTGCCGCAATCGGCATCACGTAGGACACGTAAAGGAAAACCGCGCAACCGGTGGACAACACCACGAAGGCGTCACCGTACAAGGTCGCAATGACTGACAGCACGGCGCTTGCCCAAATCGCATTCGCGGGCGTGCGATGTGCATGGCTTACCTTACGCAGTGCGCCAGAGAAGAACGGCACACCCCCGTCACGGGAGAACGCATACAACATACGCGAGCAAGAGGTGAGACCAGCCAACGCACACAGGTAGTTGGACACGACGATGACGCAGATAAGGAAGTTGCGAAGCGGCACGTTCTTGATCTGTTCCAATACCATGTTGAATGAGGTCCAACCCTTGGCTGCACCCTCTGCCACCGACGGCAACGCCAGCACGAAGGAACAAACCATCACGTAACCAAAAACGCCAGACCACAGCACCGAATGAATCATTCCCTTGGGTACTTCGACCGCAGCATTGCGTGTTTCTTCAGAGGTGTGACCCGAAGCGTCGAAACCCGTGATGGTGTAGACGCCCTGCAGCAGTCCGAGGAAGAAGGCCACGCCGACAGCCGGCAGTAAGGCGCCCAACCAACGACCTTGAGCTGGCGCCCACACGCCACCGCCCGCATCACCGGTGAAGTCCGTGAAGGTGAACAGTCGACCGAAATCCAGACTCGGCGCGGCAGCCAACAGCACGACGGTCAGCAGAATTGATCCGGCAAAAATCAGATAACCCGAAAAGTCCGTCAGCTTGGTGGTCAGCCCAATGCCAAAATGGTTAATCAGCGCCTGGCTGATTGTGATCACCGTGATGAACACCGTCTGCGTCCACCAGCCTTGATCAAACATGGCTGCCGTAGTCCAGCTTGCCGTATCCATCCCCATGACCAGTCCCAGGAAAAGATCACGGAACAACAGGAATACGCCGAAGTTCACCGAGGATACGACGAACATCAAGCCGAGCAGATTCAGCCATGCGGCCGTCCACCCGAAACCGCGATTGCCCAGCATCGATGCCCAGTGATAGATACCGCCTGCTGTTGGATAGGCCGAGGCGATCTGTCCGAGCGAGCAAGCCACGAGGACCGCAAACGCGCAAGCCAGTGGCCAACCAATACCTAATGACGCGCCACCAGCGGCCGAAAGAGATAGCGGAAAGGCCGTGATGCCGCCTGCAAGAATGCAAATGATACTGAAGGAAATGGCGAAGTTCTGGAATAGTCCCATTCGCCGGTGCAACTCCTGTGCATAGCCCATGCTATGCAGGACTTTTACATCTTCGTGCATGGCATGGTCTCCCGCTGCCGGCTCGATATGCTTTGCTGCTTTCATTTTTACCCCCGTTGTAGGTTGATTGAGCGCTTCGCCAGTTGCCGTCCTACGGCGCACCGCCACCCAATGTACGACCAGCGATACACGCCCGCACACCGCGGTTAAATTCCCCTCTCCCTGTTTAGGATTTTGTTACACCCCCTGAATGCTTGTAAAGCGAAAAGTAATGCTGCACCTGCGTAGGGCGGTGTGCAACTTGTTGAAGCTGCGATGCTCCGGTCTGGAGCACCGGTCAGGCGTATCGAATTGCGACACACTCAGCACGGCCGCGCACGCTATGGCGGCGCCAACGCCACCGTGTCGCTGGTATCTTTCAGATTTACGCCAGAGAGCTGCAAGCGCAATGCCTCCGTCAATAGGAAGCTGAGCTTGTGAGCGGCCATATCGTAACTGAGGCCGGCTCCATGCACGTTTGAAATGCAGTTGCGCCCGGAATCAAGATTGCCGACTTTTGGCGCAAAAGTAAGGTAAATTCCAAGGCTGTCGGCCGAGCTCAACCCAGGACGCTCGCCGATCAGAATCGCTACCACCCGTGCTCCCAGCGCTTCGCCCACCTCATCTGAAAGGGCAACTCTGCCCTGGCGAGCCAGCACTACCGGCGCCAGGCGCCAACTGGCGCGCTGCGCGTACTTCAACATGCGCTTAAGAACCGGCAGCGCATGATTTTCCACTGCAAAGGAGGACAGACCATCCGCCACAACGAAGGCAACATCGCATTCCGGCTTCGGACGCGCCCACTCCAGGGCTTGCAGAGATTCCGAGTCCAGCCTGCGCCCCAGGTCGGGGCGCTTAAGATATTCATCACGGTCGCGCGCCCGGCTGTTCACTTCAATGGTTTGCGCGCCGAGCGCATCAAGGCCCTCGGCCAGTGGTCCAAAGTCGGTCGGGCGCAATACCGCGTCGCGCGCGGCGGCATGCGCGTACTGAAACTGCAAGACTTCGCCCATGGGCAGCGAGTGTCCAACACGACCAAGGCCAATTCGCGCCTGGGTGAATTCCTTCAGCCGCGACCAGACCTGATCCGGCACGACGTGCTTCACGTCACTCATGCCAGCGCCGCCATCGATTCCAGTGAACGCTGCATGGGCACCGCTCGGGCCTCATCGGCAAGCCGGAACTGCGGCGTGACGATGCGCATGGTCGACAGCCATGCTTCGAATTCCGGTGCTGGACGGCGATCGAAGACTTCGCGCACATACCACGCGTCATGGAACGACGTGCTCTGATAATTGAGCATGATGTCATCAGCGCCTGGAATGCCCATTTGGAAAGTCAGTCCGGCCGCTGCCAGCATGGTGATCAACGTGTCCATGTCGTCCTGGTCGGCCTCAGCGTGGTTGGTGTAGCAGATGTCGCAGCCCATGGGCAGGCCGAGCATCTTGCCGCAGAAGTGATCTTCCAGACCGGCACGCAAAATTTGCTTGCCGTCGTAGAGATACTCCGGCCCGATAAAGCCAACGACGGTGTTGACCAGCAGTGGTTCGAGCTTGCGCGCGACTGCGTAAGCACGCGCCTCCAGCGTTTGCTGGTCGACGCCGAAATGCGCGTCCGCCGACAGCGCACTGCCCTGCCCCGTCTCGCAGTAAAACACATTGTTGCCCACCGTGCCGCGCTTGAGCGATCGCGTTGCGGCCAGTGCTTCAAGCAGAATCTTTAAGTCAACGCCAAAACCGGCATTGGCTTTTTCAGTGCCCGCAATCGATTGGAATACCAGATCAACCGGTGCCTTCTGCTCAACGGCCTGCAGCGTATTGGTGACATGGGTGAGCACGCAACTTTGCGTTGGAATTTCGAAGCGCTGCCGCAGATCGTCCAGCAATTTCAGCAACTCAATCGTTTGCGCCACGCTATCAAGCGCGGGATTTATACCGATCACCGCATCGCCACAGCCAAACAACAGACCATCGAGTACGGAAGCAAATATGCCGCGCGCATCGTCGGTGGGATGATTGGGTTGCAAACGCGTGGAAAACCGGCCGGGCAAACCAATGGTATTGCGGAACTTCGTCACCACCGAACATTTGCGCGCCGCTAGCACCAGATCCTGATTGCGCATGAGTTTGGAAACACCGGCCACCATCTCAGGCGTTAACCCTGGCGCCAAGGCCGACAGTTTGTCGGTGGTGGCCGCATCGGAAAGCAGCCAATCTCGGAATTGCCCAACGGTCATGTGTGAGACAGGCGCGAAGGCCTTGGCGTCATGCTCGTCCATAATGAGACGCGTCACCTCATCGTTCTCGTATGGCACCAGCGCCTCGCTGAGGAATTGTTTGAGCGGCAATTCTGCCAATGCCATCTTGGCAGCGATACGCTCGGCGGCGCTGCGGGCGGCGATTCCAGCCAGCTCATCGCCAGATCGGCGCGGCGTGGCGCAGGCCATCAGCCCTTTCAAATCGTCGAAACGATAGACATTACCCTGGATTGTGTGAGTAAAGGCCATGACAGCCTCCTCGGACGCGACATGGGAGGCGTAGCTTACCGCAGCTTGAGCCCAGAATCCCTATCCCCGCACGCAATCGTTTCAGGACGCAACATATTGGCCGATATTCGGAATGTAGGTCCTGGCCCGGAGAATTCAGCGATGAACCAAGGCGGCAAGCGCCCCCTCATTGGCCTGACGACGCGATGTCGCCAGCGCGAGGGTCGCTGCACGCTCGCTGCCGAGTATCTCGACGCCGTCGTACGCGCCGGCGGCGTACCGGTCATACTCCCGCCACTTGGCTTGTCGAGCAACGAGTTGGCATCAACATTAGACGTCCTGGACGGCCTGGTCCTCACCGGCGGCGGTGACATTGACCCCGCGTGCTATGGAAAAATTCCGCACCCGCAAAATTACGATATCGACCCGCAACGAGATGCCTTTGAACTGGCGTTGGCAAGATGGGCAAGCGAGACGCGTTTGCCGATTTTCGGGATCTGCCGCGGCATGCAGGTCATGAATGTGGCGCTGGGCGGCACACTCATCGCCCATCTTCCCGAGGCAGTTGGAGAAACAGTAGAACACCGCGCACCGAACTGCAGACCGACGGAGCATTCAATCCGTGTCAGCGCCGAATCAATCCTGGCCTCAATGCTTGGTATCTTGAAGTGCGATACCGATCTTACCGCAGCATCCTGGCACCATCAGGCAGTGGACTGCCTGGCTGATTCGCTATCGGTGGTCGCGCGCGCCCCCGATGCAACCATCGAAGCCGTCGAAATGCGCGACCATCCATTCTTCCTCGGCGTGCAGTGGCATCCCGAGTTGACCGCCGCGCACACTCCGTTGCAACAGCAACTGTTCAACTCGCTTGTCGCCACCGCGCATTTGTCAAAATCATCTCGCGCCGCTCCGCAACGCCTACGCGTCGTCGGCTAAGACGTTGAGCTAAAACGTGACACGTGCGTGCACGCGCGCACCACCCAATGCTTCGCTGCGACCAGCACTCAGTTCACCGTGGTAAACCTCTTTTACCAAGTCGCGAACAATCGCCAATCCAATTCCGTGTCCCGGCACCGCGGTGTCGGCGCGATAGCCACGCTCGAAAATCGTTTGCAATTTATCCGGCGGAATTCCCGGACCGTCATCTTCGATGATGATGTCCAGAGGCGGACGGGATTTGTCCGAGCGCCTGACGATGTTGGCGCTGATCCGCACCTTGCGGTGCGCCCACTTGCTGGCGTTCTCGGAAAGATTGCCGACAATCTCGAGCAAGTCGCCCTCGTCACCAAAAAATCGCGCACCGTCGTCGACGTTAACTTCAAACACCAAGTTTCGGCCTGCATAAACTTTCGATAGGGACTGGACGATTTTGCGAATCTGCGGCTCAACCGCGATCGGTGTCGCCAATGCGCTGCGGCCAGACGCCGCCGCGCGCTGCAATTGATAGGCAACCGTACTGTCCAAACGCCCCACTTGCTCACGTACGGTGGCGCGCAGATCTTCAACCTTCGCCCCACCGTCAGCGGCACTGCGCATCACCGCCAGCGGCGTCTTGAAGCTGTGCGCGAGATCACCGAGTGCACGACGATAGCGTTCTAGATTCGCTGTGCTATTGCGGATCAGTGCATTGAGGTTGGTCACCAATCGCTGCAACTCGGTTGGATAGGAGCCCCCGATGGCTTCCTTGCGTCCGGACTCCACTTCACGTACTTCCTCTGCCACTCGCCGCAACGGCCGCAAACCCCAATGCAGAATCATGGCTTGCACCAGCAGCAAGACCAGCGCGGCAGCGGCCAGCCATGCGCTCAAGCTGCGTCGAAACGCCTGCACCTGGTTGTCGTATCCCTGACGCGTCTCGGCCACTTGCACGGTGTAGATGCGCGGCTCGTTGCGTTTCTTGCCTTCCCAGCGCACGGTGAAGCTCACTGTAAATAGCCGCGTTCCATCCGATGCCGCGGCTTCGCCAAATTCAGTCACACCCATGTGTGCCGGCGTCGTCGCCGGAATCGACAAGCCCAACATGGATAGCGAGCGCCACACCACGGCGCCGTCATCGCGGATCATCTGCGCATAAAAACCCGAACTGGGCGTCGACAGGCGCGGGTCGGGCAGGGTTGCGGGCAGAACGCGTTTTTCCGGCGCCTCAAATTGCGCCGCCGACAGCAACATGTAAACCTGCGCCTGCAAACGCTCTTGCACGGCACTGGAGGCCGAACGTTGGAATGCCTCGTCGAGCGCGAATCCGGTGAGGCCGAGGAATGCCGCGAGCGTGATTGTCGCGGCGAGAAGCAGGCGGGCGTTGAGAGATCTCATCGCCCGCCTTTATAGCGTATGAGCGAGAACGCGTCTCGTATTGTGGAATGTTGAGACGGGTTCTAATGACGCTCCAGCCGCAGCAGATAACCGCGGCCGCGCAGAGTCTCAATGGGGTTGAGGGTCTTGTCCGGGTCGAGCTTCTTGCGCAGGCGGCCAATGATGACCTCCAGCACATTTGAATCGCGCTCGACGTCTTCTTCGTACATGTGCTCCGACAATTCGGTCTTGGAGATCACTTGACCAGCGTGCATCATCAAATGCTCGAGCACTTTGTACTCGAATGCGGTCAGCTCAACTGGCCGGCCACTAACGGTCACGCGCTGTGACGATGTCTCGACTGAAATCGGACCACACTCCAGGGTTGAATCGGTCCAGCCGCTGGCGCGGCGAACCAGTGCTCTCATGCGCGCGGTCAGCTCCTCCATGTGGAACGGCTTGACGAGGTAGTCATCGGCGCCGGTTTCTAATCCCTGTACCTTGTCCTGCCAGCTGCCGCGGGCGGTCAGTATGAGCACGGGAAAGGAACGGCCTTGGTCGCGCCACTTCTTGATCAGATCCATTCCGGGAATATCCGGCAATCCCAGATCCACTACGGCGATATCAATGGGGTACTCGTTTCCGAAATGCAATCCATCGCTACCGCTTGCGGCCGTATCGACGGCGAAATTTTGCCCGCGCAGATGATTGGCCACTTGCTCACGCAATGGTGCTTCGTCTTCTATTAGTAGTACACGCATGAGAATGTTTGCTCCGTGCTATTGCCCAGTCGCCGGAATAGGAACCTCTCGGATGCTGCCATCCGGCATCAGCACCCGAACCAAATACACAGGCTGCCCGCCACTATCCGCCCACTGCACGCCTAGGACACGGCCGCCGGTTTGGTCACGCGCCTGGGCTGCCGCCTGATCCGGACTGGACACCGTCTGCGCGACTAACACCGGCACGGGCATATGGGCAGGCTCCAAACGAGGAGAATCCATAAGCGCGGCGACGACAAGCAGTTCATGAATCATGGCGCGCGATGATAGCGTTTGACCCTGAATAACTACTGAATTGTCCTATCCCCACCTTATTGGCCTGATTAAACTCAATCCCTCTCATTCAATCAAGTCACGCAACTTCATAAATCAAATGAAATTCCGCCTTAATGTAGCGTTAATCTAACTAAATTAACGGTTGGCGGGAATCGATGGAAAGTTGCTAATTAGCCTTAGAGGCACAGCAAGAAGTCTGAGAGCGTGTGCACCAATTCTGAGCATCACACTTCCGGCATGACATTTCGAACGACGGTGTGTGGTCTCACCGTTAGGAAATCGTCCAGCGGAATGGAGCGACTCTAGCGGACGAATTTGAGTGAGCGGTCGTGGCTCAGCGAAGGGATCATTTGCCGCGCATCGTCGACGCGTCCCGGGTCAATATCGGCCACCACAAAGCCAGGTGTATCACCTGCCTCCGCCAGTACCGTACCCCAGGGATCAACGATGAGTGAGTGACCATAAGTGGCGCGCCCCCACGAGCGACGACCGCATTGCCCGGGAGCGAAGACGAAACATCCCGTTTCAATGGCGCGTGCGCGAATCAGCACATGCCAGTGCGCCTGTCCGGTGGTGCGAGTGAATGCCGCGGGGACGGACAGGAAGGACGCGCCTGCCTGCGCCAGCCAACGGTAAAGATAGGCGAAGCGCACGTCGTAGCAAATGCTCATGCCCAAACCGCCCCAAGGCGTTTGCGCCACAACTGCTTGGCTACCGGGCTCCACAGTCGATGACTCGGTATAGCTTTCGCCACCTTTCAGCGCAACATCAAACAAATGCACCTTATTGTAACTCGCGGCGATGTTGCCCTGATTATCGATGAGGTACGAACGATTATTCACGCGGCCGGAAGGCACGCGGATCGCCAACGACCCGAGCAAGATCCACACATCCAGTTCACGCGCCAGATTACGAAACTCGCGCAGCGCGGGATGCGCATCCTCGGTGGGCGCAAGGCGCAGCAATTCCTGATCGCTGGGCGCCATGAACGCGAAATATTCCGGCAGGCAAATAAGGCGTGCACCGGAATTTTCCGCCGCCCGCGTCAACGCGATGGTTTCCTCGATGTTGCGGTCGAGATCGTTCTCGGCGCAGTTCTGGACGCAGGCAACGCGAAAAGTTTCAGCCATGGGTGGGATTCTATATGGAGCAGGGAGGCTTTAACTAGAACCCACCTCAAAATTTCCGGCGATGCCGAGAATTCACACAAGCGGTCTTGCGGAGATGAGGATACCGTCCTCATCGCTGTACACATATTCGCCCGGACGGAAGGTAACGCCGGCAAACGTAACTGCGGTATCACGGTCACCGGCGCCTTTCTTGACGCTCTTGCGCGGATTGGTGTTGAGCGCCTTTATGCCAATCTGCATGCGTCCGATTTCAACCGAATCGCGAATGCAGCCATTGACGATGACGCCCCGCCAGCCGTTCTTGATCGCCAGCACTGCGAGCTGATCACCGACCAACGCGCAGCGCAATGACCCGCCACCGTCGATCACCAGAACCTTATCGTCGCCGGGGGTTTCGAGCGTTGCACGCACTAACGAGTTATCTTCATGCAGCTTGAGTGTGGCAATTGCCCCTGAGAATCTGGTCGCACCGCCGTAGCTGCGAAAAATCGGCTCTGCGACCTGGACGTCATTTTCATTCGCGTCATAGAGATCGGGCGTGGTAAATGTCATGGTCAATGTCCTCGCAGATGTGTGTTGTTATTTCCGCGTCAGCTCAATGTAGAACTCGGGCCGCCGATCCTGCAGCAAATCGTTGCGTGCAGTAATTGCCTTGTTGCGCGCCAGACCGGGATCAATCTCAGTCAAGTACAAGCACTGTCGTTTCGATGCGGCGCGCTGCAAAAGTTGTCCACCCGGCGCAACGATTTGACTGCGGCCGGTGAATGTCACTTCACCGTGCGGCCGCTTGTCTGTGCCGAAACGGTTAGCGGTTATTGCGAACACCCTGTTTTCCAGGCAGCGCGTCAACATGGTTTGCTGGCAAAATCCAAGAACGAGATTAGCAGGTTGCGCGATGATGTCAGCGCCCTGCAGCGCCAGTGACCGTGTCACTTCCGGAAAGGCCCAGTCGAAACATACCATCATGCCAATTCGCACGCCGCGTACTTCTTGCACTGAAAGCGGCGTATCACCGGCATCGAAGACTTCCTTTTCGGTGTTGAACAGGTGCAGCTTGCGATAGGTGTGTACCAATCCATCCGGCCCTATCAACAGCGAACTGTTGAAAAGCTTGTCCTGCTTGCGCTCGGTAAATCCGGTGACCAGAAAAAAATCGCGTTGTCGCGCTAGTTGAATCAGCGCGGCAACTGTATCCGAACTATCGGGATCTTCGGCCAGCGTTAATGCTTCGTCGCGATCAGCAAAATAATAGCCCGTGAACGCAAGCTCAGGTAGTACGATGAGA
>JAXMGY010000020.1:0-42280 GCA_046347035.1 Gammaproteobacteria bacterium
AAAGATACTTTCGCGAGCTCGTCGCCTTCATTGAAGTGGCGTTAGGCCGCGAGGCCAGCTCGAAATTTCAGGTCATCATTGATGACCCGCATGCGGTGGCGGGTCAAATGCGGGAAAGCGTGGGTCGGGTGATGGCTTCGCGGCAACGCACCGATGAGGCTTATTATTTCAATTGGCCATTGCATATGGATTTGGAATTTCAACAACCTTTCGCTGCCACACACGAGAACATGGCCAAGCTAGAGCTGCACCGCAATCAGCCGCTGCACCAATTGGCATGCAATCTTCGGCGCGCGTTCGCGGGCATCGTGTCCGGCAACGTAAAAGAGGAGGGGATGAAACGGGTTGAAGAACGCGGGCCTTTCGAGATCCACGGTGAAAAGGCCATTATGGCGCCGCTGGACGCGCTGCTGCGAGCCTTTGTGGCGCAGCAACGGATGAAGCTGCCCGGCCACGACTATGTGCCCTGCTACCGCGTTGTCGCCTAAATCTGGAATTCAACTCAAAATTACGCTGCTCGCTAATTTTGAGATGGGTGCTCGTTCCAATTTTTGTATCTCGTCGCAGAGCGATTCTCAGTAATGCAAGAGTGAATGCACGCGGCGCCGACCGAGTTTCTGTCGGCCTTTGAGAAAATCCAGTTCGATTAGGAAGGCGCAACCGGCCACTTCCGCTCCTAGTTCTTCAAGCAACTGACAGCTTGCACTGGCGGTTCCGCCGGTGGCAAGGACATCGTCGATGAGCAGCACGCGATCGCTTGGACCCAACGCATCGCGATGGATTTCCAGCGTCGCCGAACCATACTCCAAATCATAGGAAGCGCTGTGAGTATCATGCGGTAATTTCCCCGGCTTGCGCAGTGGAACGAAACTTACCGCCAGTTCCCACGCCACCAGGCTGCCGAAAATAAAGCCGCGCGCTTCCATGCCGGCGACGGCGGTGATCCGCTCACCGAGGAATGGGTGCAGCAATTGATGGACGGCCAACCGTAGCGCCTGCGGATCCTTCATCAGCGGCGTGATGTCCTTAAAGATAATGCCGGGTTTGGGAAAATCCGGGACATCGCGGATGCGCGCCTTCAATCTCTCCATGGTGCCACTCCTCATCGTGTCGGGTCAGGCCGGCATCTTAGCGGTTAGAAACCGCCCGGTTAAGTTTATTGACTTTGGACGGGTTCTCCGGGGGTGACCACCCCACGCTGATGCTTTATCCTTGGTCTGATTCAGGGAAGCCGCGCTGTAATCTGACGCGCGGGCGCTTCGGGGTCTGGACTCCATTCTGAAATTTCACAATAACAGCATTGCGCGGAAGACAAAGCGCAAGAAAAGGGGAGTGCCATGAAATCCTTACTCGCGGCCGTGTTGGGCGGCATCCTGGTGTTTGTCTGGAATGCAGTGTCATGGATGGTGTTGAATTGGCATGATCCCACGATAAAGTCTTTCACCACGCCCGATCAGGTGACGCAGGTGCTGGTGCAGTCAGCGCCAACCAGTGGCATCTATGTCCTCAACTATCCTGCACAGACGCATGCCCAGGATGCATCTGGCCAACCGTTACAGGAACAAGCTGATGCTTCTGCCGCACTGGCTGACAACGCCGAGGGTACGCCATTTGCGTTCGTGGCGTTCGCGCGTGAAGGATTCAGTCGCACGCAGATGACGCGGCAGTATGCCTATTCGCTGGCCGTTAACATTGTCGCGGCCTTGCTTATTGTCCTACTGGTGCGTGCTGCCGATGAATTGAACTACGTGCAGCGATTCCTGTTCATCGCCACCGTCGGTATTGTTATCGCGCTCGCCGGCCGCGTGCCGTACTGGATCTGGTGGCAGTTCCCCCTCGACTACATGCTGGTCGACTGCGCCGATGTGGTCATTGGTTGGGCCATTGCGGCGCTGGTCATGGCTGCACTCACCGGTGTGGAGCACGGCATGTTGGGCGCCAGCTATCGACGTATGCGCATGTAGTCATCACTGCCCTGAGCGATCTGCGTTGTTCGTTGCCGATGTCACCTGGCCAGAAGTTGAGGCGGCGCTTGCTGGCGGTGCGGTCGCCGTGCTGCCCGTGGCGCCGCGGCCAAGGGCATGGCTATCATCTGCCGTTGAACACGGACTTTTTGCAGGCGTCCTGGATTGCCGGCGAAGTCGAGCGCGCTGTCAACGCCGTGGTGTGGCCGGTGCTGTCTTACGGCTACTATCCAGTTTTTATCGATTACCCCGGCAGCATTTCGCTCAGCCGCGACAATTTCTTTGCCGTTGTGATTGATGTTATGCAAGGGATTGCACGTGCTGGCGCGCGCGATCTCGTCATACTTAATACCGGTATTAGTACTATCGAACCTTTGCACGAGGCCATCCGGCATCGGACTGAAAGCCTTGCCGTCGCCCTGATCAACGTGTATTCGGGGGAGAGATTTGCTGCGACGGCCGCAGCGGTGGAGCAACAACCCTTTGGCGGCCACGCCGATGAAATCGAAACGTCAATCATGCTCGCCTTGGCGCCCGAGCGCGTGCGAATGGCGCGCGCCGAGCGGCAACCGACGCATATCGCGCGTGGACTGTTCAATCGTCGCGATCCCAACGCCGCAAACTACAGTCCCAGCGGAGCGAACGGTGATCCAACGCTGGCGACGGCGGAGAAGGGCCGGCGGCTGCTGCAGGCCATGCGCGAGGATGTGCTGAACGCCATAGGTTTGCTGCGCACCACATGCTAAAGCCTGGTACGCGGCACCGCTTTGACCTTACCCCCAGTGAAGCCATCGCTCTGCAATTGGAATTGCGCAATCAGGTGCGTACCGACGACGCATTGGGCACGGTGTGCTGTGTTGCCGGTGTCGACGTGGGTTTTGCCGAACAAGGTCGCGTGACACGCGCCGCAATTGTGACGATGAACTTCCCGCAGTTGGATGTTGTCGAGGAAGTGACTGCCACGCTTCCCACCACTTTTCCGTACGTGCCTGGATTGCTGTCGTTTCGCGAATTGCCAGCGGTGTTGGCGGCTTTCGATCGCCTGCAGCAAATGCCCGACTTGGTTCTTTGCGATGGTCAGGGCGTTGCGCACCCGCGCCGGTTTGGGATTGCGGCACACCTCGGTGTGTTGCTGGACATTCCAGCAATTGGTGTCGGTAAGAGTAAGCTGATTGGCGAGCACGATCCGGTGCCCGATGAGCGTGGTGCCAGCGTGCCTCTGCGCGATCACGGTGAGACGATTGGCGCGGTATTGCGTTCACGCCAGCACGTACGGCCGCTCTACGTGTCGATTGGACACCGTGTATCGTTGGCAACCGCGGTGGACTATGTCAGGCGATGTTTGGGCCGCTATCGTTTGCCCGAACCGATCCGGTTTGCTGACAAGTTAGCCGCCGCGCGTCGGCGTTAAAAAAAACCTGAAACAACAAACCGGACCCGACGCACTCCCGTGGTTTTCAAGCCGGGCTGTGGTTACCTGCACTCGCCTATCGAGTCGACCGCGCAGGTGTGGCCGTCGGTCCAGATCGTATTGCCGAGTTTGGCGCCGGTCAGAGTGGTTCCATCAAGCAGTGCATCACTGAGATCGGCGTAGGAAAGATCGGCATCATTGAGATTGGCGCCGCTCAGATCAACCTTGCGCAGGGTCGCGCCTTTCAAGCTGGCGTTATGCAGGTCCACCCCCGAGAGATTGGCGCCCACCAACTCGGCGTAAGCGAGATCACTGTTGAACAATTTCGAGCCGGCAAAATTTGCGCCGGTTAGCCGGGCGTTGTGCATCACTGCATCGTGCATATCGACGCCGGTGGCCTCGGCGCCATCGTTGCGACAGTTCGACCAATTTATCCCCGGCCGTGGCGCGGCTTCGCAAACGGCTATATCCATGCTGCCGCTGTTCTTGAACAGGAAACCGCTGATGACGATGACCAACGTCGCGATACTGGCGAGTATCGCGGGCACGGTGTGACTTTGGCGCTCAGGTTTAAGACTCTGCAAAACGCGTGCGCGACGTTGCCGCCGCTCCATGGTTTCCGGTGCTTCCTCAGCGCGTCTATCAACGCCGCTGCGGCGTTCCTTGTAGGGATTGTCGGGCGCTTCGTTATGACGACGATCGCCGGCCTTGCGCTCGTCCTCGCGCGCCAGCACGGAATCGCGCTGCTCGGCAAGCACCTTGGCCGCGAACATCGGGTGATGCGAGGGCTGGTGCCAGGTTTCGCGATCCATGCTCACTTCGTCAGTGTCCTTAATGCGGCCAAGAATGATGTAGCGCTGAACGAGACTGGTCTGAAATGGACCCTTGATGACCTCGCCACGGCGCACATACCAATGCCGGCTGGCGTGCTGAGTTGGAGGATGGTGCTGCATGGTCATGACTTACCCGATGGCCCGGAAGGCGACTGATCCTAAGTGTATTGCAAGCTATCTGATTGAATGGATTCGGCTCCTAACCCATCAAGTTCCATGCCAAACAGTCGATAACCGGAACTGGAATACCGGTTATCGAATGGGTGCCAATTGCCATGAACCCGTTGCCACTCAATGCCTTGTCGTCGCTGCAGCTGCGTTCCGTCAGCCTGCCGGCGAGCGTGCGTGGCTGGGCCATCGGGCAATTGCTCAGCGCGACAGTCATGGATGTGGATAGCGCGCGCGAAACGGCCACTTTGCGCATAGGCAACGAACTGGTGCAGGCGCGTATCGCCGGTGCAATTGCTCCTGGAGAGCAACTTTCACTGCGCGTGACTTCGACGGGCGAGCAACCGGTCCTGGAGCGAATCGAGGCGCGTGCGGCGACAGCGCCACAACCAGCTGAGTCCGCCACGGCGCAGGAGGAAGTGGCGCCGGCAGCATTGCGCGCACGATTGCCGCAGACAGTACCTTTGACTGATCTGATTTCCACCATCGCACAGCATACAACCGACACTGAGGGTGAAAGTGCAACGGCGATTGCGCCCCGTATCCAAGCTACGCTGCAGTCGGTGATTGCCGCGCTACCATCGCAAAAGGAGCTAAGCGATCCCCGATTGCTGAAGCAGGCCATGCAGGGCTCGGGTTTGTTTCTCGAGTCGCTGCTGGCGAAGAGTGATCCCGAGGAACTAAAAAACCTGCTGCCGAAGGACTTCAAGGCGCAGTTACTGAGACTGGCAAGTGAATTGCCCCAGCAGCGCGTAGCTGCACAACAAAGTGATACGACGCCAACGCGTGTGACAGCGACACTTGTGTCGTCGGAGATGGCTGCGCGCGATGTACCACCAGCCGTGCAACGCCCCGTTGCGATGACCGCTCAAATTGCATCCACGATGGCTGATTCGGTTGAGGTGTCAGGACGCGCCACGCCGCGATTGAGCGAGCAGGTACGTGGCGGCGTTGCTCAGATAGAAGTCAACCAATTGCGCCATTTGAGCGACGTGGCCAGTGGCAATCCGCTTTGGCGCATTGATTTGCCGGTGCGCGACCCCAATGGCGAGGCGCGCATCATTCACTTCGAGATCGAAGATGAAACACCGGCGCATGGCGACGGGCAGGCTACTCGTCAGTGGACCATGCGAGTCAATCTCGACGTCGAGCCGCTGGGACCGATGCACGCCAAGGTGACATTGGTGGGCGAACGAGTTCATACCTGTATCTGGGCCGAACAGGCCCAGACTTTGGAATTGGCGCGGGCGCATGTCGACTGGTTGCAGTCACGATTCGAGGAAGCGGGACTGGATGCCAGTGACGTGCAATGTTTCGCGGGGCGTCCCGTAAGCAAACCCGCCGAAACGGCTGTCAGCGGTCTGGTGGATGTACACGCATGAGCGCACAGGACTTTCGAAAGGGCAGTGTCGCGGTAGCGCTACGTTACGATGGCGACGGCGCGCCACGCGTGACCGCCAAAGGCCGCGGTCCGATTGCAGATGCCATTCTCGAGCGCGCCCGCGAACACAACGTACCCATCAGCAACAATGGTGATCTGGTACAGTTGCTGTCGCAGGTTGAGCTTGGCGATGAGATCCCTGAATCGCTTTACGTTGCCTGCGCGCAAGTCATCGCATTTGCCTATCACCTGCGAGGTAAGGGCATAGCGCCGGGTATGACTCGCAAGACGAAATAACGTTTGGCTTTAAACCAGTCTTAACCGCGGCGCGTGCCGGCCAGCGCGGCACGGCATTGATCAATCACCTGCTGATTACCCTGTAGTAGCCGCGCATCGCCATTGGCCAGCGCATTTGAGCGCGTCGCCAACTCTAAAGCTTGATCGTAACGACCCTGCTGCATTCTTAAGACTGCCAGCCGATGCCATAGAAGCGGGTTCTTGGGTTCAATACGCAATGCACGCTCCAGCGTTGCCGCTGCTTGATCTGCATCGCCGCTGTTTGCCTGCGCGGCGGCAGTATCCAATAGCGCAACGACAGCTGGATTGCTTGGCGTGTTAACGGGCGGTGATGCCGGCATGGGCGCTGCGTCGGTTTGACTACTGATTTGGCCCGGGTCCATCGGCGCGGACTGATCATCGGGTAACGCATAGGTTCGAGCTTCTTCAAGCGGCGCCTCTTCCGGCGCGGGTGCGGTGGCGGTGGAGTCGGGCACTTCCCCGACGGGCGCCTCTTCGACAGGCGCCTCCACGGGGTCTGGACTGCTGGCGCAGGCCGCCAGCATGAGTACCGCGACGCTCGTCAGCCATCGCAGGTATCTGGAAATCGAGTTAACGAACTGGAACATAGTGGTTCTCCGGCGCCGGCGATGACAGGGGCGTGGGGCAGTCCAGTGTACCAGCCACGGGTGCTGGAGAAATGAACGGTGTGGAGCGTGATCCCGGACAGCCTGAGCGCGTTACGGCACCGCTTTCAAAATCCACCCATCGCCATTCGATGCCATCCGGTGGATTCAACTGCAGTGACTGCACATTGGCATCGGCCATCAACTGAGCCCAAATTCGCATTGCGCCCTGAGCGCCAGTGAGATTGATGGGGGCGTTGTCATCGCGGCCGATCCATGCAACGGTGTTGATGTCTTCGCTGAATCCTGCGAACCAACTGTCGCGCAGGTCATTGGTCGTCCCGGTCTTGCCAGCGACCACGCGATCCTTGCTCAACCAATTCGATAGTGACGCCGCGGTACCAAATTGCGTCACCTCGTTAAGAATGTAGGTCAACAGGTAGACGGGGCGGGGTTCCAGCGCGGCGGTGGTTTTCAACTCATAGTGCTGCAAACGCTTGCCGTCATGGGTCAGCACCTCGCGGATGGCGCGCATCGGTGTGCGAAATCCGCGCGCGGCGATAGTCTGATACATGCGCGCCATGTCCATCGGCGAAAGGTCAGCAGCGCCGAGAAAAAGCGAAGGGTAGGGCGGTAGACTCTCTTCGATGCCGAGCGCGCGCAATGTCTTGATAACCTCCGGCACGCCTAATGCCATCCCCAATTGCACGGTGGCGAGGTTGTACGAGTGCGCGAGCGCAACTTGCAGTTGCACTGGTCCATGCGCCACATTGTCATAGTTGTCGGGAATCCAGGTCTTGCCCGCCAAGTCGATGCTGATCGACTCATCGTCGAGAATGGTGTTGACCGCATAACGATCGGGTTGTTGCAGGGCGGTGAGGTATACGGCAGGTTTCAACAATGAGCCTACGGGGCGATGCGCATCGAGCGCGCGGTTAAAGCCGCTGTACTGCGCCTGCCTATCGCCTATAAGAGCGATGATCTCGCCGGTTTGATGGTCGGAAACGACCACGGCGGCCTGCAGCATTCCCTGCTGCTTCGGATTATTCTTCTCGAGCTTGGAAATTTGTTCGTCCACCGCATGTTCGGCGGTGGCCTGCATGATGGGGTCGAGGGTGGTGAAGATCTGCAGACCTTCACGCTGCAAATCCTCATCGCGATAGTCCTGATGCAGTTGCCGGCGTACCAACTCGACGAAGGCGGGATAGCGCGTACCCGTGAATAGGGGTTTTGCAATGACGTTGAGCGGTGCCTGCTGGGCATGTTCTGCGGTAGCCGCGTTAATTTTGCCTTGCTCGGCCATCAGCGACAGCACGACGTTGCGACGTGACCGTGCGCGCTCCGGTGCGCGCCGAGGATCGTAATACGACGCCCCCTTGGCGAGTCCCACCAGCATGGCCAGTTCGGGTAACGCAAGTTCGTTCAGCGGCCGGCCGAAATAAAATTCCGCCGCCAGGCCGAAGCCATGGATGGATCGCGTTCCGTCCTGGCCGAGAAAGATTTCATTCAAGTAAGCTTCAAGGATTTGATCCTTGGTGTAATGCCGCTCCAGCGACAGCGCCATCGCCATTTCCGGGATCTTGCGCACCAGTGTGCGTTGATGGCCAAGGATGTAGTTCTTGACCAACTGTTGGGTGATCGTGCTGCCGCCCTGATCGAAACGCCAATGACGCAAATTGGCGAGCATGGCGCGGGCAATGCCCAGGGGGTCAACGCCGTAGTGCTGGTAAAAACGTCGATCCTCGGTGGCGATGAGGGCGTCGATCAATTCGTGCGGCACTTCACTTAGGCGCACCAGTACGCGGTCTTCGTTGTGAGTGGGATAGATACGCGCAATCTGCATCGGTTCCAGTCTGAGCAGTGCCACGGCCGTTCCGCCCGGATCGTTTTCGATGCTGGCAATGCCGCGTGCGCCCTTGAAGGTGATCCGGCAGCGCTGCGGCGATTCGCGATTGTCCCAGAACGCGAAGCCGCGGGTATGCAGCTCTATTGAAGTCTTGCCGCTGGTGAATTCTCCCGGGCCGCTTAACGTTGCCACCTTACGATATCCCAATCGCAGTAGCTCATCCTCGACGTTGGATCGGCTGATATCGAAGCCCGCGTATAACTCCAACGCCCTCGCATATACCCGGGCGGGTAGCTGCCAGTTCCAACCGGTAAAGGTCTGGGTGATCTGATGGTCGATCCAAAGGACATACCCAACACCGGCCATTGCCGCCAGCAATACAAGTTGCAGCAATAGCGCGCGCATGATTGCAAACATTCGGCGGGGTTTGCGTGCCTCGGCTTTCCGGCGTTTCTTGGGCATTGAGCTAGGCGATAAAGCTTAACTTCGACTGCGCGCGGTGGAATGAACCATCAATAGCATGCCCGCTCGGGCTAGACCGGTGAATTCGAATACTTGGTTGGAGGCGAGAAATACGAGGGACTGCTGTCTTACGCGGCGGGCGGCGGTTCCGAATCCTTAGTTACCGCTCGCGTCGCCTTAAAACGATTTTCGGCTTTCAACCTTGCCTGGTTTCCTACCGAATCGTACCTACTGTGCCCGTACTACGAACTACTTTTTCTTCTTCGCGGCCTTCTTCTTTGTCTTCTTCGCGGCCGATTTCTTTGCTGCCTTCTTCTTACCACCCTTCTTCTTTGCTGCCATGTTTAACCCCCTTTATGTGTTGAACAACATGTAAAGCAAGGTACCACGCGCAGTTATATACATCACATTTGGAATAGTTGCAAATTTTTTTGTTATCTGGTTACGACGTGCTTTGCGTGTTTTTCGGTTCCGTAGTGCTTTCAAATTCGATCTCCATGCGTTCTCAACGCTCATTCCATCGTCGCAATCGATGCATCAAAGATGACATGTGGCGAGGATGCAAGAGTATGTCGATACATTGCGATCGCAAAGCATTTTCCCTTATGAACGCATGATCATCATGATGCGATCGCGCACCGCACCGACCTCACCAACGCCATCGACGCATGTGTATTTTGTGTCCTTGAACTTCTGGTAGTAGTCGACCAATGGTCGCGTCTGTTGATGGTAAACCTGCAAACGCCTGCGGACGGTCTCCTCCTTATCGTCATCACGCTGAACAAGCGGTTCACCGGTGGCATCGTCCTTGTCGGCCACACGTGGCGGGTTATGGATCACATGGTAGGTACGTCCGGAGGCGGGATGAACTCGCCGGCCAGACATTCTGCTGACGATCTCCTCATCAGCGACCGTCAATTCCACGACGCGATCGATATTCACCCCCATATTTCGCAGGCCATCGGCTTGCGGAATGGTGCGTGGAAAGCCATCGAGCAGAAAGCCATTGGCGCAATCAGGTTGCTGGATGCGCTCCTTAACCAATCCAAGGATGATCTCGTCGGAGACAAGACCGCCGGCATCCATGATCTTCTTTGCAGCCATACCCAGCGGCGTGCCTGCCTTGACCGCTGCACGTAGCATATCGCCGGTTGATATCTTTGGAATGCCGAACTGCGTGCAGATGAAGTCGGCTTGCGTGCCCTTGCCGGCGCCGGGCGGTCCCAGCAGGATGACGCGAGTGGATTTTGTCGCCATGTTCAGTTCCCCCTAGTACAGATCTTGTTGTGTGCGCGATCCTAACCACCTATGCTCATTGTCGCCAGTCATTCGACTGCGGTGCCGATGGCGGATTAAATCGTGAAATTCGAAATCGATAGGGGGGCGGGTCGCTATTCCATCCGTGGCTATGACGAGCGTACGGTGACCGTCAACGAGGTGGCGCTATCGCGCAGCTTCGTGCTAATGCCGGATTTGCTGATTGAGCAATGGGTGCCGCAGTGTTTACAAGATCTCACCAGCGAACATCTGGAAGCGCTTATTCCGCACCAGCCAGAGTTAGTCATTCTTGGTAGCGGACGCCGCCTCGTATTTCCCGACGCGGCCATTATCGAACCGCTGCGGCGCGCGGGGATCGGACATGAAACCATGGACACGGCGGCTGCCTGCCGATGTTTTACCGTGCTCGCCGCCGAAGGGCGGCGTGTGCTGGCAATCATGTTCCCGATTTCGGGTTAAGTGTGGCCGGCAAACTCACCCGGGAAAGAAAGTAAGACGCGACGGTTTTAGGTTTCCCGCAGCAGCGAGTCGACGCTGAAACCCTGGCGTTCCAGTATCAGCCGCAGCCGTTTCAATGCTTCGATTTGAATTTGACGCACGCGCTCGCGGGTGACGCCGATGGCGGCGCCTACCTCTTCCAGCGTAGCGATCTCATGTCCATTGAGTCCGAAGCGGCGCTCCACTACCGCGCGTTGCTTGTCATTGAGCTGCGACATCCAGAACTCGATATGCCGCTGCATGTCGTTATCCTGAAGTAACAGCCATGGATCGGGATTCTGGTCGTCGGGAATGGTGTCGAAGAGCGAACGTTCCGAGTCGTGATCGGCCACGCTGTCCATGGAGGTGACGCGCTCATTGAGGCCGAGCATGCGCTTGACCTCGTCGATGGGTTTATCCAGCATTTGCGCCACATCTTCGGGCGTGGGTTCGCGATCGAGTGTCTGCGCCAGCCGGCGCGCGGCGCGCATGTAGATATTGATTTCCTTGACCACGTGGATGGGCAGTCGAATGGTACGCGTCTGGTTCATCAGCGCGCGCTCGATGGTCTGCCGTATCCACCAGGTGGCATAGGTGGAAAAGCGAAATCCGCGCTCCGGATCGAACTTCTCCACCGCTCGAATGAGGCCAAGATTGCCTTCCTCGATAAGGTCGAGCAGTGCCAGGCCGCGATTCATGTAGCGGCGGGCGATTTTGACTACCAGCCGCAGATTGCTGACGATCATCTTCTTGCGCGCGCTTTCATCGCCCTTGCGGGACAGGCGCGCGAAGTGGACTTCCTCCTCGGCAGTCAGCAGATCGGCGTAGCCGATTTCGTTGAGATAGAGGCGGGTGGCATCTAGCTCGCCTTCAAGCACGTCGCCAGCGGGCAACGCCCGATCAACGGTGATGCTGTCACCCTGATCGGCATCGTCGTCGCCCGGAGTGTCCTCGGCCTCTATTTCTTCAGCCAGTGCGGCATCGAACTCATCGGCTGGAAATTCTGCAATGCTGCTCTCTTGAATATCGTCGCTGACGGGTTCTACAGATTTGTCCGCGGCTCCCTGGCTGCCTGTTCCCGATGCTGACATGCGTTATCGACTCTCATGGCAGGAATTGAAGAGGGGGCACGGGCTTCCCGTTGCGGCGAATTTCGAAGTGCAGCATCACGCGCCGCGTACCCGTGTTTCCCATTTCCGCGATCTCTTGACCGCCGATCACTCGTGCACCCTCGGCGACAAGCAGCTTGTCGTTGTGCGCATAAGCGCTGAGATAGGTGTCGTTGTGTTCGATGATGATAAGCTTTCCGTATCCGACTAGTCCACTGCCGCTGTAGACGACCCGCCCCGACGCGGCGGCAACAATTGGCGTACCACGGGTGGCGAAAATGTTGATGCCACGCTCACCGACCAGCGAATCTGCTGGCTCATATTTGCCACGCGCCGGCCATTGCCAATGAATTTCAACATTATTCGCCGCATCGGTGCTCGATTTGTTGGTGCTAAGATTTTGATTCACGCCTGATGGTGCGTTTGTGCCTTTGTTGCTTGCCGCTGTGCGCGGCGTCGACTCGTCAGACGGTTTTGTGATCCGTTTCGTATTTTGTCTTGGCTTTGAATCGCTGCCCGGTGGCGCTAGTCGCAGGCGCTTGCCGACATAGATGCGATAGGGTGGCGCAATGCCGTTCCAGCGCGCGATGTCCTTGAAGTCGAGTTTGTTGCGCCAGGCGATCGAGAACAGCGTATCGCCGGACTGGATGACATAGGTATTGGCAGTGTTGATATCCGCGTGTGCATGCTGCAATGGCGCTGGCTGCGTGGGTGCTGTTTCAACAGGCTCATCTTCGATCGGGGCTTCATATCCGCTTGTGCATGCGCCAAGCAACAGTGTAAGGCAGAGGAGCATTGCGCTCGCTGCAGACCTTACCGATGTACGGAATGCGCTTACCGCTGCAACCATGAACTACCCGATACCGCCGAGCAGAGGAACAAAACTCACCGCGTCGAGCGTTTCCTCTACCAGGCCCTTGTCGGTGCGGGTGATGCGAAGCAGTTTCTGCTGACCGCTGGCGCCGACTGGAATTACCAGGCGACCGTTGGGCGCCAGTTGATCGAGTAACTTCTTCGGCACCCCCAGTGGCGCAGCAGCCACGAGAATGCCGTCGTAGGGTGCATGTTTCGCCCAGCCAAGGTTGCCGTCGGCATGACGGACGCTGACATTGAAGCATTTCAGTTCGCGCATGCGTTCTGTCAGGCGCGTGGCCAGCGCCGCGATGCGCTCGATGGTGAATACCTGGTCGGCAACCTGCGAGAGAATCATGGTTTGATAGCCGCAGCCGCCGCCAATTTCCAGCACCTTGTGTAACGGCCCGCCCTCCAGCAGCGCTTCTGTCATGCGCGCGACGATGTAGGGTTGGGAGATGGTCTGTCCATGACCAATGGGCAGTGCAGTATTCTCGTAGGCGCGGCTGGCCAGTGCTTCATCGATGAAAAGATGCCGCGGCGTGTTGCGCATGACATCCAGCACCTGTGCCGAATGAATGCCCTGCTCGCGCAACTGCGCGATCAGCCGATCACGCGCGCGCTGCGACGTCATTCCAATACCGCGAGGATCATTCATTACGGTGCGTTACGTCCTGCAGCCACTTGGCCACGGTATCCAGCGCCGTATAACGTGTCAAATCCACTTGCAGCGGTGTAATCGAGACACAGTTTCGTCTCAATGCATGGAAGTCGGTGCCGGGTCCGGCATCCTCTTCGGGGCCGGCGGCGCCGACCCAGTAGATGGTGCGTCCGCGCGGATCCTGGGTGCGCACTGCCGGTTCGGCCTTATGGCGATGTCCCAACCGCGTTGCTTCGAACCCTTGCAATTGTTCCCAGGGCATGTCCGGCACATTGACGTTCAAAATCGTATCGGCGGGCAGGGGGTGATACTGCATGGTGCGGATCAATCGCTCGATGACGCGCGCCGCGGTGGCGTAGTGAGTGAGGTGCTCGCCCACCAACGACACGGCAATGGCGGGAAGTCCTAGGAATCGTCCCTCCATGGCGGCAGCGACTGTGCCGGAGTACAGAACGTCATCGCCAAGATTGGCGCCAGCATTGATGCCGGCTACCACCATGTCCGGCTCGAAGTCGAGCATTCCGGTCAACGCCAGATGGACGCTGTCGGTGGGTGTGCCATTGATGAAATGAAAACCATTGTCCGCGGTTTGTACGTGCAGCGGGGCGTCAAGCGTAAGCGAGTTGCTGGCGCCGCTGCGGTTGCGATCCGGTGCGACGACAACGACTTGGCCTAGCGCGCGCAACGACTCGGCAAGCACGCGTATACCGAGCGCCTGATATCCGTCATCGTTGCTGACCAGAAACCGCATGGATTCAAAGCTACCAGTACTCAGTGATTGTGAGTAGCGGTGAGAAGAAACTCCAGCAAGGCCTTTTGCGCATGCAGTCGATTGCCGGCCTCATCCCAAACCACGCTCTGCGCCGAATCAATCACACCGCCGCTGACTTCCTCGCCACGGTGCGCGGGCAGGCAGTGCATGAAGATGACGTCGGGATTCGCCAGCGCCATCAATGCTTCATTGACTTCAAACCCCGCAAACGCTTCCTGGCGTGCGCGCGCTTCGTCTTCCTGTCCCATACTGGCCCAGACATCGGTGACGACCAGATCCGCGCCGGCCACTGCTTTGGCTGGATCGCGCATCAATTCCACGCGTCCACCTTCGGCGACCACATCGGGCTCCGGATCGTAACCCTGTGGCGAGGCGATACGCAGTGTAAAGTCATACTGCTTGGAAGCGTGGATGTAGGAATGCGCCATGTTATTGCCATCGCCCACCCAGGCCACAGTCTTGCCGCGGATCGAGCCGCGGTGCTCATGGAAGGTTTGCATGTCGGCAAGCAGTTGGCAGGGATGGTGTAGATCAGTCAGGCCGTTGATCACCGGCACCGTGGCGTAGTCAGCCAGACGTTCTACCTTTTCATGCTCGTAGGTGCGCACCATGATGACGTGCACCATGCGCGACAGTACGCGCGCCATATCTTCGATGGGTTCACCGCGGCCAAGCTGGGTATCTCGCGGTGACAGGAAAACGGCTTGTCCACCGAATTCAGCCATCGCCGCTTCGAAGGACACGCGGGTTCGGGTCGATGATTTTTCGAACACCATGGCCAATACGCGGTTCTTCAACGGTTCATGAATTTGGTTCGCCGTGCGCATGGCTTTGAGTTCAATGCCGCGCTTAATGAGATAACGCAGCTCCTCGCTGCTTAAGTCCAGCAAAGTGAGAAAATGTCTGACCATGGTGTCGTGGCTCACTGCCCGGCGTTACGCGCGAACCCGGCAATGATGTCAGAAAGCGTGTCGAGCAGGGTTTCCACTTCAGTGTCGCCGTATACGAGCGGTGGCAGCAGGCGCACCACGTTGCCGGCGGTGACGTTGATGAGCAATCCCTTTACTAGAGCCTGTGGCACCAGATCGGCACATGGCCGATCAAGCTCGATGCCGATCATCATGCCCAGGCCGCGCACATCGCGCACCACATTGAGCCCAGCCAAGCGTTGCTTGAATCCGGCAAGCAGCTTGGCGCCAGTCTTGGCCGCGCGTGCAGCCATATCTTCGCGTTGCATGATGTCGATAACCGTTAACGCTGCTCGGCAGGCAAGCAGGTTGCCACCGAAGGTCGAGCCGTGCTTGCCCGGCGAGATCAACGAAGCGGCCCTGCCACGGGCGAGACTGGCACCAATGGGTACGCCATTGCCCAGCGATTTCGCCAGGGCCATGACGTCGGGCAACACATTCGCGTGCTGGCAGGCGAACCATTTGCCGGTTCGACACATGCCGGTTTGCACTTCATCCAGCATCATCAGCCAGTCATGACGATCGCAAAGTTCACGTATGCCTTGCAGATAACCCAATGGTGCGACGTTTACGCCGCCTTCGCCCTGCACGGGTTCAACCAATACGGCCGCGATGTCCTTGCGCGTGCGCGCGAGGTCGCCAATGGCATTCAAATCACCGTAGGGCACGCGCAGGAATCCCTGCACCAGTGGTTCAAATCCGTGTTGAACCTTTGGATTGCCCGTGGCACTTAGCGTGGCCATGGTGCGGCCATGGAAGCTGTTCTCCATGACGATGATGTGCGGTACCTCGATGCCGTGGGTGTGACCATGCAAGCGCGCAAGTTTGATGGATGCTTCGTTGGCCTCGGCGCCGGAATTGCAGAAGAACACGTTGTCCATTCCAGAAAGATCAGCCAGCCGAGCGCCCAACAGTTCCTGCATGGCGATCCGGTAAATGTTGGACGTATGCAGCAGTTTTGCGGCCTGATCGGCAATGGCCGCAGCGACATCCGGATGCGCATGACCGAGATTGCACACCGACACCCCACTCAACGCATCAAGATAGCGCTTGCCGTCTTCATCCCAGAGATAGCAGCCCGCGCCGCGCACAAATGCCACCGGCAGGCGTTGATAGCTTTGCATCAAAGCATCACCTCTTGATTTGGCTTGCATGGTGGTTCCCGTGGCTGCGTGCGCATTCAATTTTCAATACCCCATAAATGACGAAGCCCGGCAGAGGTGCCGGGCCAAGTGAGCAAAATTGGGTTGAGTTAGTTATTCGCGATCGACATCGCCGTTAGCCTAGCAGCATGCCATGACTCTGCGCGCCCATGAACAACAACATCGGGATCGACAGCATGGTATTGGTGCGCGAAGCGAGCATAGCAACGCGACGTGCCTTTGCCTTCTCTTCATCTGTTGCCTGAACGATGCCCAGAATCTTCTTTTGGTTTGGCCAAATGAAGTGCCAGACATTAAACAGCATGATGGTGCCCAGCCAGGCACCGATGCCGATGGCAGTAAACCCTTCGCTCAATGTGAAAGCCTTGATGAAGTTCGGGCCCAGGTAGGCCGCGCCCGACAGCCATGTCACGACGGCTGCCCAGCGGAACCAAAGCAGCGCACGCGGCGCGACATATTTAGTGATACCGGCGCCGCCTGGCCCACCGGTGTCCGCCGCGGCGGCAGCCAGGGCTGGAACTTGTACCAGATTGAAGTAGTAGAGCAGGCCAATCCAGCACACGCCGGCGACAAAGTGCAACCAGCGAAAAACGCCAGGTAGGTTGAAATTGCTACCGGTCTTCACCAGTAAGGTGAGGATGAGCGCCAGCACGACGCCCAGTATAATGGTCTTATAGATTGATTCTAAAGGATTTTTCATCGTTATTCTGCCGAAAATGCATTGCGGCGGACGAACCAAATCGTGGTTGATTCCCGCCTCCCGTGGGGCAGCGATTGTCGGACATATATATCTGTGTTGGCAAGCCGCTTAAGGCTGATTTCTTGTGCGCCAGCGCGGCGCGTGACAGCGGCCGTCGAAAGCCTTTAAACTGGCTCTAATCCAATACCACTTTCTCAAGGAAATTCAAATGGATATCGACGAGCAGATCAAGCAGACCATCGCTTCCAACCCGGTGCTCATATTTATGAAGGGTACGCCGCAATCACCGCAGTGCGGATTTTCCATGCGGGCGTCGCAGGCGTTGGCCGCATGTGGGGTGGAATTTGCCCATGTCGACGTGCTGGCCAATCCAGCCGTGCGTCAGGCGCTGCCCCGCATTTCGAGCTGGCCGACCTTTCCTCAGATCTTCATCAACGGCGAGTTGATCGGCGGCTGCGATATCGCGCTGGAGATGTATCAGTCCGGCGAACTGCAGAAACTCGCGCAGGCTGCTGTCGCTGCCTGAGCTTCGTGCTACTTCGAGTCGCGTTGCGCGCGCAGTTTTAGCCACACGCACTTGCCGGCGCTCTTGGCGTCGATGGTTGCGAGGCGTTGCTCGTGTCTCGCCAGTTCGTCTTGATTCGCTGTCACGACGCGCAACGAATTAATGGCGTCGGTTGTCGAACCTGCCTTCTTGGCCCGCACGGCTACGCCACTTGGTTTCGGTTCTTCGTCAAGTAGCAAGCTGGCCTGGCCGCCGGTCATGCGCAGATACACATCCGAGAGAATTTCCGCATCCAGCAGCGCGCCATGCAATGTGCGCGCGGAGTTGTCCACGGAATAGCGTGTGCACAGCGCATCAAGATTGTTGCGCTGGCCGGGATGCATTTGTCTCGCCATCGCCAGCGTATCGATAATGCGGCAATGATCGGCCATCCTTCCCCACGCTTTGCCTAAGCGCTTCAATTCGGCATCGATGAAGCCAACGTCGAAGGGCGCGTTGTGAATGATGACCTCGGCATCGCGAACGAAACTGATGAAGTCCTGGGCGATGTCTACAAATCGTGGACAGTCGTCCAATTGTTCGCGCGTGATGCCATGCACTGACATCGCGCCTTCGTCGATTTCGCGTTCGGGATTAAGGAAACGGTGAAACACATTTTGCGTGCGCCGCCGGTTTTGCAATTCGATGCAACCGATTTCGATGATGCGATGCCCTTCATCTGGTTCCAGGCCCGTGGTTTCGGTGTCCAGCACAATCTGTCTCATGAATCTGCGCTCGCTCCGTTACTCAGCAATTCATCAATGCCCTGATTAGCCAGTGCGTCGACGCGTTCGTTTTCGTCGTGGCCGCTATGGCCGCGAACCCAGAATAGCTCAACTTCGTGTGCGGCCAGTGCTGCGTCCAACCGTTCCCACAGGTCGACATTCTTGACGGGTTTACGATCGGCGGTTTTCCATCCTCGCCGTTTCCAATCGCTCAGCCATTCCTGTACGCCCTTGCAAACATACTGCGAATCAGTGGTAAGACGGACGTGACTGCGGCGTTTCAGCGTTTCAAGGCCCATGATTGCGCCCATGAGCTCCATGCGATTGTTGGTGGTGCTGAGCTCGCCGCCGTGCAGGTCTTTCGTTTCCACGATAGCGCAGCAAAACGCCCCATCCGCCGGGTCCCGGATTGCCGCGGCAAGCACCGTCGGAAAATATTTCCACGACGTCATCACTGGTCGTCATGTTTGGAACTCGTAGGCCGTGGGTTTCACCAGACTGGTGGCGATGAGTTGGCGGCGCACGCTACCTGCGTGCGGATGGGAATGACGCGCTGCAGCCGCTTGCGTGCAACGATGACGTAGCTGGCGCCGAGCAGGGTAGAGTTTGCGGCCCAACACTTCGAGAAAACCCAGATTGCGCAACATCCGAGGCGATCGCACCGGTGGCCGATAGAAAATGCGGCTGACATGGGTGACTTCAAATCCCAGCAGAGTGAGCCAGTCCTTCAAGCGGCCCAGGCGAAGAAAGCGGCCGTTCCAAGGCGTTACATCGCGCCATGACGAAAGCATGCGCCACACGCCCCAGCAGCTCACCGGGTTAAATCCGACGATGACCACATGCCCTTCGGCAATCAACACGCGTTCGGCTTCACGCAGTACTTCGTGCGGATTGGCTTCAAATTCCAGAACAAAGGGCAGCAACATCACATCGACACTGTCCGCCGCAATCGGCAGTGCGTCGGGCGCGCACAGCAGCGCGTGTTCACCCCTGGTAACTCGACTGGTATCGATGTTGGTGACGATTTGATGGGAAATTCGGCTGGCCAGCAACAATGGCTTGTCGCGGAACAGGCCCAGTTGTAGCACGTGATAGCCGAACAACGTTGGTAACAGCGTCCCCAGGCGGTGCAATACCGCTGCCAGGAGCGTGCGGCCCAGATCGGTGTCGAACCATGCCTCCAGTTCGGATCTGATACTCACGGCAGGTGTCGAAGCCTGGTTGCTGGTGTCTTGTGAAGCCACGGAGTCCCCGGATTGGCGCGTTCACCGGTAACATAGCCGTGTCGGGCGAGCCGCGTCCAGCGTTGTGATGTTTGCCGCCTGTGAAGGAGAGCATCCAGCGTGTCGAATATAATTGTTACTCCCATCCGCGCTCTACGCGACAACTATGTCTGGATGCTGCAGCGTCCAGGCGGCGATGTAGTGACGCTCGTGGACCCCGGCGAAGCTGCGCCAGTTGAAGCCGTACTCGCTGCTGCGGGTAAACGTGTGGCGGCCATTCTGGTGACGCACCATCACCACGATCATGTCGGCGGCATTGAGCAAATCGCACGCCGCCATCGCGCGCGCGTTATTGGTCCGGCAATGGAAAACATCCCAGCGCGGTCGTTCGCGGTGAATGATGGAGACGCATTCACCATCGACGAATTGGAGCTGGAGTTAACCGCCATGCACGTGCCCGGCCACACCTTGGGAGCGATTTCATATTACGGCGAAGGCACGGCTTTTACCGGCGATACGCTGTTTACTGCTGGTTGTGGCCGACTGTTTGAAGGCACGGCAGACCAGATGTTTTCATCGCTTGAACGATTGAAAAAACTACGGCGTTCAACGCAAATTTACTGCGGCCATGAATACACATTGGCGAATCTGCGCTTTGCTGCCGCGGTCGAACCCGACAACGCCGACATCGCCATGCGCTTGCTGCAGGTAGAGGAAAATGAGCGCGATGGTCAGCCCAGTGTGCCCGCACCATTGGAACTGGAACTGCGCACGAATCCGTTTCTTCGCACCGACCAAGCATCGGTGCAACGGGCCGCCGAGTCACAATCCGGACACGCGTTGAACGGACCGGCGGCAGTATTCGCGGTGTTGCGTGAATGGAAGAACCATTTCTGATCTTGCAGATAGCGTTACAAGTTTAAGGTTGATTCTCTTGTTCTGTTCATAAGCACTGCTGTCGCGCCGCAACAGTCAGAACTTCGTCGACTTGTTCTAATGCTTGACGGCCTCCGTAATGATGACTAGCATCCGGCGGCGATGGGTAGGGGAAAACTCACAAGAATATTGACCCTTGCACTGCTCGGTGCCTGTCTGAGCGGATGCAGTGCGATCACCGCGCTCTTCCGGCCACAACATAGCGAGCCATCGGTCGCCCCTACTCCGTCGTCTCCATCCTCCAGTACCAGTGCCGTAAATTCAGTCGTCGCAACCACCACAATTCCAAATCTGCAAAAGCTTGCGGGTGCGGGCACGCATGACGCGAGTGAAATTTCAAATGATATTTGGGATCGCGTGCGCGCGGGTTTCGCCATGTCGCAGGATTCGCGGCCGGAAGTTCAAAAGGAAGTGGAGTTCTATGCGCGGTATGATGACTTTATCGCGCGCGCTACGGAACGTGCGCGACCCTATCTACATCAGATCGTCGAATCGATCGAAAAACGGCAGATGCCCACCGAGATTGCGCTGCTGCCGATCGTAGAAAGTGCTTTCCGGCCGCAGGCGCGTTCGCGTACCGGAGCGGTGGGAGTGTGGCAATTCATGCCTGGCACGGCCAAGCGTTTTGGACTGGCACGGTCCAAGATCTATGACGGCAGACGCGATGTGCTCGCTTCCACAGAGGCGGCGCTGGATTATCTGCAGGCGCTGCATGATGAATTCGACAATGATTGGCTGAATGCGATCGCGGCTTACAACTGTGGTGAGCGTAATGTCGAAGATGCAATCGAAGCCAATCGCGCCGCCGGCAAACCCATTGATTTCTGGTCGCTGGATCTGCCGAAGGAGACGCGCCTTTACGTCCCGCGGCTGTTGGCCTTGTCGGTGATTGTCAGCACTCCGCGTCGATACGATTTGGCATTGGCGTCCATTCCCAACGCGCAGTTCTTGACGCAGGTCGATGTATCGCGGCAGATCGATTTGGAAAAGGCAGCGGCGCGTGTGGGCATGGATGGCACACAGCTGCGTGACTTGAATCCTGGTTATGCGCGGGGCATCACCGTCGCTGCCGGCGTGCATCGGGTTGCGGTGCCGGTTGCATACGCCGACAAATTCCGTAAGGTTTTGATTAGCAGTATCAGCGAATTACAACCTTCAGCGGCCGCTGCACGGCGTGCGGCGCAAACCGGCGATGCAGGCACACAACGCCATCGAATTCGCGCCGGAGAGAATCTCGGCGTCATTGCCAATCGCTATGACGTGACCGTGGAAGCACTACGCGAACTCAACGAAGTCAATCCGAAGCGGTTGCGCATCGGGCAGGTGTTGTTAATTCCGACTTCGGCAAGAAATATCGCCAGTACTCAGCATGATGAAGCCGCTGATTCTGCGGCTGTTGAAGCGGTGTCGCAGACCGTCAGTATGGGGGCGGAAACTCCATCGTCTGGACGCAAGGTCATCCATACGGTGCGCGCTGGCGACACATTGTGGACCATCGCGCGCGGCTATGACGTGCACGTCAAGGATATCGTGGCCTGGAATTCCGGCCTGACGCCGAAGACGGTGCTGCGGTTGAATCAAAAACTGGTAGTCTGGACCGCGACCGTAGCAGCTGATGTGGTCGCTATTGCACCGACTCCGGCGAAAGCTGAGCCGGTTTCGTTGACTGCGACCGACAGAAATTTAAAGCTGGTTCGTTACGAAGTGCGTACGGGTGATTCACTATGGACGATTGCCCAGCGCTACGGCGTGGCAGTCGAACAGTTAAGCATGTGGAACGGCATTGAAATCAATTCGGTGCTGAAACCGGGGGCGCGTATCGATGTGTACGTGGTTTCCACCGACACCCTGGCCGATGCCTCGCGCATCTGAGGCCCAGTCGCATCTCAATCCGAACGATAGGCTGTATGTAGCGGCGCTGCGGTCGTCGTTGCAACGCGACAGGCACCAACGACTTGCATGAGCTGCAGGCATGGTTCGGGCCTTTGGTAGATTCCTGTTTTCTCTTATCTTTGGCGTCAAGTTGCGTGGGCTTGAGCACGCTCGCGCGACGCAAGCCCCACACCTGATCGTCGCTAATCACACTTCATTTCTCGACGGTGCATTGCTGTATCTGTATTTACCGGAACCTCCGCTGTTCGCGGTACAGAAATGCTTTGTGGAGCGCTGGTATTTGCGACCATTTTTGCGTCTGGCCGACACATTGCCCATCGACATCGACGACGCCATGGCGGTGAAGTCCATGGTTGATGCACTGCGCGGCGGGCGCACGGTTGCCATTTTCCCTGAAGGTCGAATGACAACCTCCGGTGTGCTTATGAAGGTCTATGAGGGCATGGCGGTTGTCGCTGACAAGGCTTCTGCCAGCATTCTTCCCATCGGGATTCAAGGCACACAGTATTCGCGTTTCGCTTGTAGGCACTCGGCGTTGCGGCGCCGGTGGCGCACGCCAATAACGCTGACGATCTTGCCGTCTCGGAAGCTGGAGCTGGCGGATACCTTGCGCGGCGATGAGCGTCGCGCCGCCGCGCTGATGCAGCTCGAAAAAATAATGCTGGAAGTTTCGACTGCGAATTTTCTCTATGGTGGAACGGTGTTCGAAGCGTTACTCGCCAGCACCGGATGGTTCGGTCGTTCGGGATTCATTGCCGAGGATATGCAGCGCAAACCGCTGTCGCGGCGCACGCTGCTGGCGCGTTCCTTTGCGTTAGGCAGTCAGGTTGCGAACGGTTCGCTTCCCGGTGAGCATGTGGGTGTCATGTTGCCGAATTCCGCCGGTGTGGTAGCGGTGTTCATGGCGTTGCAGAGTTGCGGCCGTGTTCCAGCCATGCTCAATTTTTCCTCTGGTCCGCAGGCGCTCATCACCGCAATTCACACGGCGCGGATCAAAATCGTTTACACCGCGCGGCGCTTTATTGACCTAGCGAAGCTGGAGAATCTGATTGCCGCGCTGGATGATCAGGTTGAAATTGTTTACCTGGAAGACATCGCTGCGCGAATCACTCAATTCGACCGCCTATGGGCGTTGTTGGCGGCGACATTTCCGACCCTCTCGTACCAATACCGCACGCGCTCGCGCGATCCCTTTGGCTCGGCCATCGTCCTTTTTACTTCCGGGTCAGAGGGCGTGCCCAAGGGGGTGGTGCTATCACACCGTAATTTGTTGGCCAATTGCGCGCAAACGCAGGCGTTGATCGGCATGAATCAGCGCGATCTCGTTTTCAATGCATTGCCCGTGTTTCACAGCTTCGGACTGACCGCGGGCATGTTGCTGCCCCTGCTTTATGGCGCCGAGACTTTCTACTATCCGACACCATTGCACTACCGGATCATTCCGGAGCTGTGTTATCGACTCGACGCGACAATTTTGTTTGGCACCAATACTTTTCTTGCCGCCTACGCGCAGAGTGCGCATGGTTACGATTTCCGCGCGTTGCGTTATGTCATCGCTGGCGCCGAGCGCCTGCAACCGGAAACAAGAAAGTTATGGTCGGAGAAATTCGGCATTCGCATCATGGAAGGCTATGGTGCGACCGAAGCCAGTCCAGTGGTGGCAGTCAACACACCGGTGGCCAACAAGGCGGGCAGCGTCGGGCGTTTTATTTCAGGGATTGAGTACTACCTGGAACCCGTCGACGGTGTTGCTCAGGGCGGCCGGCTGGTGATACGCGGTCCGAATATTATGCGCGGCTACCTGTATCACGGCAGTGATGGCGACATTGTTCCGCCGGCGACCCAACGCGGGGCGGGTTGGTACGACACCGGTGACATTGTGGACGTAGATCCGGAGGGCTATGTACACATCCTGGGTCGTGCCAAGCGCTTCGCCAAGGTGGGTGGCGAGATGATTTCACTGGCGGTGGTTGAAGAGATTGCCGCGGCGGCGTGGCCGGAAACCACGCACGCGGCGGTGGCGGTCGCAGACGCCAAGAAAGGCGAAATTGTCGTGTTGGTGACGCAGAAAGCGCAGGCGGACCGGCGCGGATTTCTGGCGCAGGCGCAGAAACTTGGCGCCAGCGAGCTACATGTGCCGCGGCGCTTCATTCACCTCGCTGAGATGCCGGTGCTGGGCACCGGGAAACTGGACTATCGGGAAATTGGTGAAATTGCCCGTAAAGCCATGACCTGATGGTCATGGCTTTACGGCTGAATACTTAGCGGGCGTTGGCGCGATTCAAATAGCCAGCCAGGAAGGGTACGACGTTATTTTCAGCGTTCTCGTTGCCGGCTGCGTTGCTGCCGCGGCGGCTGGCGCGGCGGCGAATATGGATGATGTTGTTGCCGTTTGTGGCCAACACCGCCCAACGCGCGCCATCGCGGCTAACGCGCGTGCTTAGATTGGCGTCCGGGAGTGCGAGCTCACCGCGACCGCCAAGATGCCAGCGCAGCATCGTTGCCGTGCACTTAAACCAATAACGCGACCAGATATTCCAAAACATTGAATCACCCTCCAGCTTCCCATGGACCGTCCCTGTGCGGTCCCTAAAAACAACATCGGCCTGCCCCCTGTAATCTTGAGAACGCATCAGTTGTGCCAATTTGCGTTCATCTGTGGTTAGGGTGAATTTGTCTTCCTGGGGCGGCGCGTAGACCAACTACGCCGCGGTCCAATCCCGGCGCAAGGCACGACAGGGCAAAGCTACGCTTATCTATCCGCTAGTTACCGGAAAGTTCTTGAAAAATCATGGACTGGTTGGCATGATTGCGCGCCTGACGATTGCGGGGTGGAGCAGTCTGGCAGCTCGTCGGGCTCATAACCCGAAGGTCGCAGGTTCAAATCCTGCCCCCGCTACCAATCCAGCCCCGGCGGAACCGGCTTTCGTCAGGGGTCGTTTATGGACGACACCGGAATGGCGCGCTGGCGCCAATCGGGCAGGGAAGGCGAACACGGTATTCGATGCGCAGGAGCCCCGGTTTCGGGGCTTTTTGTTTTGCGGAGTGAATGGCAATGAAGTTGGCGCGACTGCAGACCTTGCTGGAGCCTGTTGTCGAAGGCTTGGGTTATGAGTGTGTCGGCGTCGAATTTCAGCCGGTGAATGGCCGTTCGACGCTGTGCATTTACATCGACAGCGAAGAGGGTGTCACCGTCGATGATTGTGAGCGGGTGAGCCGTCAGGCCAGTGCGGTGCTCGACGTGGAAGATGTCATCCGCGGGCACTATACGCTGGAGGTTTCCTCTCCGGGTTTGGATCGACCGTTGTTTACGCCGGCGCACTATCGGCGTTTTATCGGTAGCACGGTGCATCTGCGATTGCATTCGTTGCAGGAGGGGCGGCGCAATATCGAAGGCCGGCTCAGCGGCGTCGATGCGGATGATTCGGTGCGAGTTACTACGAATGAGGGTATGGGAGTACCAGGTTCCGTTTGCGAACATTGCACGGGGCAGGCTGAAGCCGGAGTTTTAGACCAGCGCGGCATCAAATCACGGATTGCACAGCGTTATGAACAAAGAAATTTTGACAGTAGTGGAAGTCGTCTCCAATGAGAAAGGCGTGGCCGAGGATGTCATCTTCGAAGCGCTGGAAGCCGCGCTCGCCTCGGCGACCAAACGTCGGTATCAGGCCGATGTTGACGTGCGCGTGGCCATCGATCGCAAGACCGGCGACTACGCTGCCTTTCGCCGTTGGGAAGTCATTGACGATGGGAGCGAGAGCGTTGCCGAGCACGGTGGGTTGGAGTTTCCGGATCGGCAGGTCTTGCTGTCCGATGCCAAGACCCGCGATGCGGCGCTGAATGCCGGTGACTTCATCGAGGAATCGATTCAGGCCGAAGCCTTCGGCCGTATCGCCGCGCAGACCGCCAAGCAGGTCATCGTGCAAAAGGTGCGCGAAGCTGAGCGTGCGCAAATCGTCGAGCAGTACAAGGACAAAATTGGCACGCTGGTCTCCGGCATCGTCAAGCGCATCGAGAAGGGCAGTATCTACATGGACCTGGGAGCCAATGCCGAGGCTATCATTCCGCGCGAACACGTGATTCCGCGCGAACCCGTGCGTACTGGCGATCGCGTGCGCGGATTGTTGTTCGATATCCGTCCTGAAAAGCGCGGCCCGCAGCTATTTATCAGCCGCACCGCCACCGACATGTTGATCGAGTTGTTCAAGCTCGAAGTACCGGAAATTGGCGATGGCATTATTGAGGTGCTTGGTGCGGCACGCGATCCAGGTCTGCGCGCCAAGATCGCCGTGCGCACCAAGGATCAACGTATCGATCCGGTCGGTGCCTGCGTCGGCATGCGTGGCTCGCGCGTGCAGGCCGTGTCGAACGAACTGGCTGGCGAACGCGTTGACATCATTCTCTGGGATGAAAATCCGGCTCAGTTCGTCATCAACGCCATGTCGCCGGCGGAAGTGGTGTCGATTCTGGTCGATGAAGACACACACAGCATGGACGTCGCGGTGGTCGAGGAGCAACTGTCGCAGGCGATTGGACGGGCGGGACAAAACGTGCGCCTGGCCAGTCAGCTGACCGGTTGGGATTTGAATGTCATGACCGAAACGCAGGCCACCGAGAAAGCGAGCCGCGAAGAACAAAATCTGCAGCAGGATTTCATGGCGCAACTCGGTGTCGACGAGGAGGTCGCGCGTATTCTGGTGGATGAAGGTTTCACCAGCATTGAAGAAGTCGCCTATGTGCCAGAATCGGAGATGCTGGAAATCGAAGAGTTCGATGAATCGCTGGTGGAAGAGCTGCGCCGCCGAGCCAAGGATATTCTGTTGACGCGCGCCATCGCCTCGGAAGAGAAGCGCGGCAATACCAAGCCGGCGCAGGATCTACTCGACATGAAGGGCATGGACGAAGAGCTTGCCTATACGCTTGCCGGTCTGGGCGTGGTCACGATGGAAGATCTGGCCGAACAATCCGTGGACGAGTTGCTGGAAATCGACGGTATGACCGAGGAGCGCGCCGCGTCCCTCATCATGACCGCGCGTGAACCGTGGTTTGCCAACGACCAGGAATGAGGACGAGTTAATGGCGGGAGTGACGGTCAAGCAGTTTGCCGAACAAGTCGGGATCTCCGTTGAGCGCCTGCTTTCGCAATTGTCCGAAGCCGGTTTGTCGGCGAAGTCGGCACAGGACGCCATCAACGACGATGAAAAGAGCCAGTTGCTGGCCTATCTGCGCCGCGCGCATGGACGCACCGAGGATGCACCGGAACCCACGCGCATCACGCTGCGGCGAAAAACCGTCAGCGAACTGAAGGTTCCCACTGACAAGAGCAAGCTTCGTGTGCGTCCGGGTGCGCCGGGCACCAAGCCGGCGGCGACGAAGACCGTCAGCGTCGAAGTCCGGAAAAAGAAAACCTACATCAAGCGCAGCTTGGTGGTCGATGAAGAGGCGCAGAAGCTCGCCGAGGAAGTGGCACAACGCGAGGAGAGCGAGGCGGTTGAACGTGCGCGCCTGGAAGAAGAGCAGCGGCGGCAGCGCGAGTACGAAGATCAACGCCGTGCCGAGGAAGAAGCCGCTGCCGCGGCGCGCGCCAAAGCTGAAACGCTCAAGCGCGAGCAGGAAGAGCGCGGACGAACCGCTCCGGCGCGACCAGCAACCGAGCGCCCCAAACCTGCCGGCGCCGAGGAAGATCGCGGCCGCAAAAAGGGCGGCTGGGAACGGCCTGATGACCGCGACAGCCGCGCCGAGTTGCATGTGGATGCCAGCAAGGCGGGACGCCGCAAACGCAAAGCGCCTGCCGCGCCGCGGCGGGTTGTGTCGCAGCCGGCTACCGGCAGGCATGGCTTTGAACGTCCCACCGAACCCATCATTCGCGAAGTGGCGATCCCCGAAGGCATTACCGTCGCCGAGTTGGCGCAGCGCATGTCGGTGAAGGCTGCCGAAGTCATCAAGATCATGATGAACATGGGCAGCATGGCGACGATCAATCAGGTCATCGATCAGGATACCGCCGCCATCATCGTCGAAGAAATGGGCCACAAGCCCAAGATGATTCAGGCCAACGCGCTGGAAACACAGTTGATGGAGGCGCGCGAAACGGTGGGCGAGCGCACGCCGCGATCGCCAGTGGTGACGGTGATGGGGCACGTCGACCATGGCAAGACTTCACTGCTCGATCGCATACGCAGCGCCGATGTGGCCGCTGGCGAAGCGGGCGGTATCACGCAACACATCGGTGCCTATCGCGTCACCACCGACAAGGGCACTATTACATTCATCGATACGCCAGGCCATGCCGCGTTCACGGCCATGCGCGCCCGTGGCGCCAAGGTCACCGATATCGTCGTGCTGGTCGTCGCGGCCGATGACGGCGTCATGCCACAGACTGTTGAAGCTGTCCAGCACGCCAAAGCCGCCAACGTGCCCATCATCGTCGCGGTCAACAAGATTGATAAACCTGATGCGGATCCGGATCGTGTTCGCCAGGGATTGACCCAGCACGGCGTCATTCCCGAAGACTGGGGTGGTGATACGCAGTTCATTCGTGTTTCCGCCAAGACTGGCGACGGGATTTCCGATCTGCTGGATGCGATTCTGTTGCAGGCTGAGGTTCTTGAGCTGAAAGCGGTGGACGAAGGTCCTGCGATGGGCGCGGTGATTGAATCGCGTTTGGACAAGGGCCGCGGACCGGTCGCAACCGTGCTGGTACAGGCCGGTACGTTGAAGCGTGGCGACATCTTGCTTACCGGATTCGAGTTTGGCCGTGTGCGCGCCATGATCGACGAGAATGGCAATTCGCTTGAAACCGCCGGCCCGTCTACGCCAGTGGAAGTGCTGGGACTTTCCAGTGTTCCGAACGCTGGCGATGAGGCCGTGGTGGTCAGCGATGAACGCAAGGCGCGTGAAATCTCGCTGTTGCGGCAGACCAAGATGCGTGAAGCCAAGCTCGCGCGCCAGCAGGCTTCGAAGCTGGAGAATGTTTTCTCGCGCATGGAAGAAGGCAAACTGACCACGTTGGCGGTGTTGGTCAAAGCCGACGTGCAAGGATCGGCGGAAGCCTTGTCTGACGCGCTGACCAAGCTTTCCAACGATGAGGTATCGGTTAACGTTGTCGCCAGCGGTGTCGGCGGCATTACCGAGTCCGATGTCAACCTGGCGCTGACTTCCAATGCGATGATTATCGGTTTCAATGTGCGCGCCGATGCCAGCGCGCGCAAGATCATCGAGGCGGAGAAGATCGATCTGCGCTATTACAGCATCATCTACGACGTCATCGATGACGTGAAAGCCGCGCTCACCGGCATGTTGTCGCCCGAGGTCAAGGAGTCGATCATTGGCGTAGCCGAGGTGCGCGATGTGTTCCGCTCGTCGAAGTTTGGCGCCATCGCCGGTTGCATGGTGACCAGCGGGCTCATCAAGCGCAATAATCCCATCCGCGTGCTGCGCGACAATGTTGTCATTTTTGAAGGCGCACTTGAATCCCTGCGTCGCTTCAAGGAAGACGCGCAGGAAGTCAAAGCCGGCATGGAGTGTGGCATTGGTGTCAAGAACTACAACGATGTCAAACCGGGCGATCAGATCGAAGTGTTTGAGCGCACGGAAGTCGCGCGCACGTTATAAGCCCGTGGCAGCGCGTTGGCGCTGCCACGCCTTCAACTGGAATATCCCCGTGTTACCGATAAGTCCACGATTTGTTTCTGCAATCGGCGCGGCAAGCGCGCATGAATTGGGAAAAATATCGGAGTAGTCATGTCAGATCGCCAACACGACGACTGGGGTCAGAAAGCGCCTAGCACACGTCCACGCAGGGTCGCTGAGAGCATCCGGCGCGAACTGGCGCAACCGTTGCAAACCATCGCCAGCGACGCAGGTTTGGGTATGCTGACGCTTTCGGATGTCGACGTGTCGCCCGACTTGCGCGATGCGCGTTTGTATGTGACGCACATTGGCCGCGATCTCAGTCACGAGGAAGTACTCAAACGATTGCAACCACATTTGGGCGAACTGCGCAGCCAGCTTGGACGCAACATGCGTCTGCGCTACACGCCGCGGCTGTCATTCCATTTCGATGAATCGGTGGAGGAGGGAGCGCGCATCGATGCACTGCTGCAGCAGGAGACGGGCGGCCACGACATCGCAGCTGACAACAACGAGGAGCAATGATTCCTCGCCGCGAGCGACGCGCGGTGCATGGCATCGTGCTGTTGAACAAACCCGTTGGCATCACTTCGAACACTGCTTTGCAGCGCGTGAAACGCATTTTCAACGCGCAAAAAGCGGGGCACACCGGCAATCTGGACGCACCCGCCAGTGGATTGTTGCCTATCTGCCTTGGCGAAGCGACGAAAATCACGCCCTTCCTTCTCGATGCTGATAAGGAGTACATCGCGCGAATCCGATTCGGAGCCCGCACTGATACGGCTGACGCGGCAGGAACCGTGATCGAAACCAAACCGGTGCCGCCATTGAATGAACTGCTCGTCGATCAGGCGTTGGCGCGTTTCCTAGGCGACATCGAACAGGTACCCCCCATGTACTCGGCGTTGAAGGTCGACGGCCAGCGCTTGTATCGATTGGCTGCGCAAGGGGTGAGCGTCGAGCGCGCGGCCAGGGCGGTCAACATCCGAGCGATTGAACGCCTGGATTTGAACAGTGAGTATTTGGAAATTCGTGTCAGCTGTTCGAAAGGTACCTACATCCGCACGCTGGCCGAGGACATTGGCGCCGCGCTGGGCACCCTCGCGCACGTTCTGACCTTGCATCGCAGCCGCGTCGGTCCGTTTTGCGTGGGCGATGGATGGACGTTGGAGGAGTTGGAAGCACACGCACAGGCAGGCATGCTGGCCCTGGACGCCTGTCTCATCGCGATGGACAAGGCGCTGGAACATCTGCCTGCGGTTATGCTGGGAGTCGATGCCAGCCACTTCATCATGCATGGCCAGGCGGTGCGTGCCAGCGCTGGCCAGACGGAGCAAATCCTACGGCTTTACGATGACCGGGGCCGATTCATTGGTATCGGCGCAGGCTTGGGCGATGGCCGAGTTGCGCCGCGCCGCTTGCTCAACCTGAGCGAATAATTTGCCAAGTCAGTGCATTTGGAGCCTCAACGCACTGATTTATAGGCCGTCAGGCAGGTATTTTCTCCTTGTGACCGGGCACTTACGTGGCTACAATAGCGCCCGCTTTCAAACCCGACGAACGACAGAGAAGACAGCGTAGCAGGAGTATTCCATGGCATTAAACAGTCAGCGCAAGGGCGCGATCATTAAAGACAATCAGCGCAAGGCCTCCGATACCGGATCCCCGGAAGTACAAGTCGCGCTGATGTCGGCGCGCATCGAAGACCTCACCGAACACTTCAAGTCACACAGCCACGACCTGCACTCCCGTCAAGGATTGCTGCGGCTCATCAACAAGCGCCGCAAGCTGCTCGACTATATGAAGCGCGTTAACTTCGACGGTTACCGCAGCCTCATTAGCAAGTTGGGTCTGCGTAAGTAATTCATCCGCCCGCGTCCATCGCGGGCTTTTCATTTCATCTATCAATTCACGGGATTTGGTGACAGCCATGGCACCGACTAAAAAGTCATTTCAGTACGGCACACACACGGTAACCTTCGAAACGGGCGAAATCGCACGTCAAGCGACCGGCGCGGTAATGGTCAGCATGGGCGAGACCGTGGTGCTCGTGACTGTGGTGGGAAACAAGAGCGAGTCCGATCGCGACTTCTTTCCGCTGACGGTCGACTAACAGGAAAAGACCTACGCTGCCGGCAAGATCCCGGGCGGTTTCTTCAAGCGCGAAGGTCGTCCCAGCGAAAAGGAGACGTTAACTTCGCGTCTCATCGATCGTCCGCTGCGCCCGCTGTTCCCGGAAGGGTTCAAGAACGAGGTGCAAATTGTCGCCACGGTGCTGTCGCTGGACCCCAAAGTCGATCCAGACATTCCTTCCATGTTGGGTTCCTCCGCTGCACTGGCTGTTTCTGGCATACCTTTCAACGGTCCTATCGGCGCGGCGCGTGTGGGTTATCGCGACGGGCAGTACATCCTCAATCCCAGCTTCAAGGATCTGGAAGGTTCGCAGCTCGATCTCGTGGTTGCGGGAACTGAGAGCTCGGTGTTGATGGTGGAATCCGAAGCGCGCGAACTGAGCGAAGAAGTGATGCTGGGTGCCGTTTTGTTCGGTCACAAGGAAATGCAGGCGGCGATTAACGCCATTCGCGATCTGGCGCGCGCGGTGGGCACACAGCCCTGGGATTGGAAAGCTCCGAATCCAGCCACCGATCTGCATGCCGCTGTTGACGCCTACGCCAAGCGCGTGCGCGAGGGCTACACCATCGTCGACAAGCTGCAACGCCGTGACACGCTTGCCAAGCTGCGTGCCGAAATCGGCGACACGTTGTTGCCCGACGGCCAGGAGCCGAAGTGGAAGCCAGACGCGGTGCGGGTGATGATCGAGAATCTCGAATACAAGACCGTGCGGGCGATGGCGCTTGAGGAAGGCCGCCGCATTGACGGCCGCAACAAGACCCAGATTCGTCCCATCACCACGCGCGTGGGCGTGCTGCCGCGCACCCATGGTTCAGCGCTCTTCACCCGTGGTGAAACGCAGGCACTGGTGGTCACTTCGCTGGGCACCGAGCGCGACGCGCAAATCATCGACGCCATCGAAGGTGAGCGCAGCGATCGTTTCCTGTTCCACTACAACTTCCCGCCGTTCTCGGTGGGTGAAGTCGGCCGCGTCGGTTCGCCCAAGCGGCGCGAAATCGGCCATGGCCGTCTGGCTCGTCGCGGTGTTGAAGCAATGATGCCGTCGAAGGAAGAGTTCCAGTACGTGGTCCGCGTGGTATCTGAAATCACCGAATCCAATGGCTCAAGCTCGATGGCTTCAGTCTGCGGCGCCAGCATGTCATTGATGGATGCCGGCGTGCCATTGAAAGCACCGGTGGCAGGTATCGCCATGGGCCTCATTATGGAAGGTGCTAAGTGGATAGTGCTCTCTGACATCATGGGTGATGAGGATCATCTCGGCGACATGGATTTCAAAGTCGCTGGCACCACCAGTGGTATCACCGCGCTGCAGATGGACATCAAGATCAACGGCATTACCGCCGAGATCATGAAGCAGGCGCTGGCACAGGCGAAGGACGGACGCATGCATATTCTCGGCGAGATGGCCAAGACCATCACCAAGCCGCGCGACGAAATGTCCGAGCATGCGCCGCGCATCATCACCATGAAGATCCATCCGGATAAGATCCGCGATGTCATCGGCAAGGGCGGTGTCACCATTCGCGCCATCACCGAAGAGACTGGCACCACCATCGATATCGAAGACGATGGCACAGTAAAGATTGCTTCGGTGGATGCTGCTGCAGGCCTGGAAGCCAAGCGGCGCGTGGAGCAGATCACCGCCGACGTGCAGGTGGGGTGATCTACGAGGGCAAGGTCGCCAAGCTCATGGACTTCGGTGCCTTCGTCACCATTTTGCCGGGCAAGGACGGCCTCGTGCACATCTCGGAAGATCCTCGATGAGCGGGTCGAGAACGTCAGCGACAAGCTCAAGGAAGGCGACGTGGTCAAGGTCAAAGTGCTGGAAGTGGACAAGCAGGGCTGCATTCGCCTCAGCATGAAGGCGGTCAACGCCGGCTAGCCTGCCTAGGCTGCTTGGCTTCGAGCCTAGCGGAAAATCTCAGCGGGCACGGGATCTACCAGTCGCGCTTTGTAGCACGCTAGATACAAAACAGTACAAAAAAACGGGCCCCGCAGGCCCGTTTTTTTCCTGCACCCTACTTAGATTGCTCCCTTTTTCAAGACGCTCTGCGCCAACAGTACCATCGCCCTCTTCGCAAGAGGTGCAGCGCCAAGAGCACCATCGCCCCTTTGCGAAGAGCTCTGCGCTAACAACACCATCGCCCCTTTATAAAGAGCTCTGCGCTGACAACACTCATCGCCCCTTTGGGCAAGCGCGCGCAGCGCGGGGGGATTTTGGCATCGCGTAGCGTCACGCTTATCCAGTAGCACTGCCATTCGAAACTTTCCCTCACCCCTTTCACGAAAGGGGGATTCGAAATGCGCTCTCATAGCAAAGAAGAAGAGGAGTTGGGGAAGCAACTTTGGTTACGCATCGCCTCCTGCGCAAAGGCCGCGCGCCAACAAAGACCATCGCCCCTTGCGCAAAGCGTGCAGGGTTCTGCGCTAATAGAACCATCGCCCCCTTTGAAAAGGGGCTGCGCGCAGCGCGGGGGGATTTCTGTATCGCGTGGCACTTCTTTCTGCTAAGTTGCACGGCCATTCAAAATCCCCCCTCACCCCCCTTTCACGAAAGGGGGGAAATGGATATGCGTGATCTTTACGTAGCCGTTGAGGTGTGGGTCCAACATTGATTACGCATCGCCCCCTGCGCAAAGGCCGCGCGCCAACAAGACCATCGCCCCTTGCGCAAAGGGTTCCGCGCTAATAGAACCATCGCCCCCTTTTCCAAAGGGGGCCGCGCGCAGCGCGGGGGGATTTCCAACACTCTCTTTCATTTTGTGGCAATTGTTGCGTGGAATGACGCAACGTACTCCCTCTCCCCTTGCGGGAGAGGGTGGGGGAGAGGGGTGAAATCCTGCATCGACGACCAACTTGGTCGCCAATTCGATCTACCGGCTCGCAACAACAGTCACAGTATTCGCGCAGGGCGGCTCACGCAAACTGTCGACACACAATCTCAGCCGCCAGACATCGCGGCGCAGCGTGCGCGCAATTTCCTGTTTGCGGCGTATGGAATCCTCGGCGGCGAGTGGACCGGCGACAACGCGATACTGCGTCATTCCAGTTGGCAGATGGACGTTGCGCGTCACACGCGTACGCAGCGTCGGCATAGTTTGGCGGAAGCGTTGAGCGTTATCCGCGCTGCTAAAGCTACCAAGCACAAGATAGTACTGCGGCTGATTAAGCGGTCGTTGGTATCGCGGCGTGACCGCTGCCACTGGCTGCAATCTCAGTTGCTTCGTTCGCGGTTGCGAGTCAGCAATAGACGCTTTGGATTTAGCAACGTATGTTGTGTGTTGGGATTCTTGGGTATCGATGCAAACCGGCTGCGCCTCAACGACGCGGAATAAGGCGCAATCCTGATTGGCGACCGCGGAGATGACGTGATCGGAAGGGCCTTTGCCGGTGACGATATAGCTCATTCCCGTGAGCGCGAGCGAGCCAAGTTTGATGGCGGGTGGAAGACCGGCACAGCCGAATAGCAGCGTTGCCACGCCGAGCAGCCACAATAAATTGTGCCGCTTTGCCATGCTCCCTCCCCAGGGAAGCGAGAACTCACCTCACATCGAAACTTGAGATGAGATCTTCCTAGAATTGATCTTAGGTGCGGCGAGATAGTGCCGACAGGACAATAAGTTATATCAGTTACGTGATAATGTAAATCGACCTTTTATTCCTTCCCCACAATGCGGAGAAAGGGACGGATGGGGGATTGCGTGGCGGTGAAATCGAGGCTGTTAATCGTGGTCTGTCTCCGAAATTTGGGGCTATTCTGTTTGGACTGACCTTGCGACCAAAAGTAGAAATTGGAGAGTGCCGTTGTATGCGTGCCATAGGTCTAGCTGTACCTACAGTAATATTTGCGGCAGCCGCATATCTTTGGATAACTGGCGGTAACGAGGTCCCACTGGAATTCGATGTAAAAAATCGTGCTCCCGTTTATGAGACGAATGTCTATCCCTACGGCTCCCAATCCCTTCCAAATAGGATAGTCGGTTACGTAAGTGAAGGAGAAAAGCCATACGTAATATCAATGTCGTACGGGAAGGATTGGCCCATCTGGAAAGTTCAGTTACAGAACGGGACGAACGGATTCGTGTTTGGATCAGATGTTGAAATCAGGCAGTAATTCAAAGTGGTCAGGCCTCACCGCTGGCCATTTTCTTCAACGTCAAGTAGTCGAGCTTGCCGGTGCCTAGCAGTGGCAGTTGCTTGATGTGTTCGATGCGCCGTGGCACGGCGAGTTCCGGTGCGCCGAGCGTGTGCGCGGCCTGTACCAGTGCTTCGCGCTCCAGTCCCTTGTCGGTGGTGAACAGCACCAGCGCTTCACCGCGCTTCTCATCGGCAACCGTGGTCGAGGCGTGTTGACCGCCGGGCGAGGCGGTCTGAGCGATCTTCTCCACCACTTCCAGTGAAACCATTTCGCCGGCGATCTTCGCAAAGCGTTTGACGCGGCCCTTGATGAAGATGAAGCCGTCGTCATCGATCTCTACCACGTCGCCGGTGTCGTGCCAGCCCTCGCCCAGTTCAGAAGCCGGCGGTTTCAACACACCTGGGTTGTCGTAGAGATAGTAGCCGAGCATGACATTGTGTCCGCGCACATGCAGTTTGCCGCCGGTGTTGATACCTTCAACCGGCTGCAGCTTGTAATCCATGCCCGGCAGCAGTGTGCCCACCGAGCCAGTGCGATAGGCCATCGGTGTGTTCACCGCCACCACGGGCGCGCATTCGGTGGCGCCATAACCTTCCATGATGCGAATGCCGAATTTCTCGTACCAGGTCTTGCGCACGTCTTCGTTGAGTTTCTCCGCGCCGGATACGACATAACGCAGGCGGTAGAAGTCGTAAGGATGCGCGAACTTCGCATAGGCACCGAGAAAGGTGCTGGTGCCAAACAGCACCGTGCAGCCGCGGTCGTAGATCACTTCGGGAATGACGCGGTAGTGCAGCGGCGAGGGATATAGAAATAGTTTGCTGCCGGTGACCAGCGGCATGATGGCGCCGCAGGTGAGTCCGAAGGCATGAAACACCGGCAGCGCGACGAGAAATTTATCGGCGGGCGAGAAGTCCACCACCGCGCGCACCTGTGCAATGTTGGCGAGCAGCGCGTCGTGACTTAGCGCGACGCCCTTGGGTTTACCTTCAGAGCCTGAAGTGAACAGCACCACCGCCGGGTCCTGTGGTTTGCTGGGGATCATCGCCGCTCGCGGCCAGCGCGTTGCAAAGGCCATCAACCAAAGTTTGTCGATGAGCGTGAACTTGGGGCGCAGATCCTCAAGATAAATGCGCTGCACGCCTTCGATGGCTTCCACAGTCGGCGTGAGTTTTGCCGCCAGCAGGAATTTGCGTGAGGTGATAATGGTTTTCACCTGTGCCGCGACGCAGGCGTTCTGCATGCCGGCAGTGCCGGCGGTGTAGTTGAGCATGGCCGGCACACGGCGCATGGCGCTCATGCCGAAAATCATGCCGACGGTGGCGCTGACATTGGGCAGCAGCAGACCGACGTTTTCACCTTCTGCTGTGAACTTGCTGACCAGTCGTCCGAGCGCGAGGCTGGTCTTCAACAGATCGGCATAGGATTGTTCTTCCTGATTCATGTCCTCCAACAACCGTGTACCGCGGCCGTTGATGGCCATGGCATCGAGGAATGCATCGAACAATGTTTGCGTCGGACGCGAGGAGAAAATCATCTCCTGCATCAACCGCCGCATGGCCTCGCCCGCTTTACGGCGCCGGAGTTTGGCCGTTGGTGCATCCGGCATCGGGATGCTGGTTGTCGGCAGTAACGTGATGGTGATGCGCGGCAATAACTTCTTGCGGAACTGGCCGGACAGTCGGCTGAAATACGATCGTTCTGGGCCATCGAGCCGCACCGGCAGAATGGTCGCGCCAGTTTTTGCCGCCACGAAAGCGGGGCCTTCATACACCTTCATCATGCTGCCGGTGAGCGTGATGCGGCCTTCTGGAAAGATCACCACCGGCTGATTCGATTCCAGCAGCGCGATCACCTTCTTCATCGCCATCGGGTTGGTGGGATCGACGGCCAGATGCGGGACCTGCGAGAGAATGGCGCGAAACAGTGGGCTCTTCAGCACCGTGGTGTGAACGACGAAGGTCGGCCGTATGGGCAGGAACAAGCCCAGCAACATGCCATCGAGAAACGACAGGTGATTGGAGATGACCAGCAGCTTGCCCTGTTCCAGCGGCGCGGTGTTGCCGACCACCCGCACGCCGAACAGCAGTTTGAACAGGGCTTTCAATATGGTACGCAACATCTACGTCTCTCCTTCAGCGCAAACTAAAGACCAACCGTCGTCCCCGCGCAGGCGGGGACCCAGTAATAAATGGGTTCATCTTCAACTGGATTCCCGCTGGCGCGGGAATGACGGCATTTTGTGCTTAACAGAACCTACCTCTATTCCGTTATTTGGACGTCAATTCCGTTTCGAACCGCGATCACACGCTTCTCGGTCACGATGGCATCGACGGGCAAATCGTTTTCATCTACCGGAATGGCAGGCAAAACCTGCGCCTCGAAGGCCAGTGCGATCTTGTTCGCCACCGAGTGCGCGGCAAACCAGCGGTCGTAGTAGCCGGCGCCATAGCCGATGCGGCGACCGCTTTCGGTGAAGCCTAATCCCGGTGTGACGACCAGATCGAAGTGCCCGGCCACCGGTTCGGTGGCAATCGGGGAGAGGATGCCAAGCTGCGCGGCTTTCAAACCCGACCAGTCCCGTAGCCGGCAGGCAATCATTTCCGTTTTAGCGACAATCTTGGGGACGGCCACCTCGCGTCCCTCGGCGAGAAAGCCCTGAACTAATGGGTGGGTGTCGACCTCGGACCCATTGGAGATGAAAATGAATACGCGGCGCGCGCCCTGAACAGCCTTCAGGCCCAGCAGCCTGGCCCGAATGGCCGCGGAATAGGTCTCCCGCATGCTCACTGGAATGGCATCGCGAGCGGCCTTCAACTTAAGCCGCAGGGCCGCCTTTTCCGCGCTTAGACTGCTGTCAGCCGGCAAAGCCAATTATCCTTTTCATTTTCAAAGCTTATCCGTACAATACGCGCCTTTCGCGACCGGGCCTGCGGCCCGCCAGTCGCCTAATAAATCCTATTTTGACAGGAACTTAGCTCGCATGGTAACCATTCGTCTGTCGCGTGGCGGCGCCAAGAAGCGCCCCTACTATTACATCGTGGTCCTCGACAGCCGTTGCAAGCGCGATGGCAAGAAGCTCGAGCGCGTCGGGTTCTTCAACCCGATGGCAGCCAGCAATGAACCGAAGCTCCAAATCGATAAGGCGCGGGTGGAGTATTGGATGTCCAAGGGCGCCAAGCCCTCGGAGCGCGTGGTCGATTTGATGGCGCGCCACGCCGCCTGAATTGGTTGAAGCAGTGATGGCGACCGCCAGCGTCGGCGGTTCCGGAGTGATGCAGGCTGAAGAGAGTAATCCCGAGGCGAACACCGAACGCTTCGTCACCCTCGGCAAGGTGAGCGGGATTTTCGGCGTGCAGGGCTGGGTGAAGGTGTTTTCGTACACGCGCCCCACCGAAAATATTTTGAGTTATTCGCCGTGGTACCTGCGTCGCGCTGGCCAATGGCAGGCGCAGCAGGTTGTGGAAGGACGCGAACACGGCAAGGCGCTGGTTGCGCACCTGGAAGGCGTGGACGATCGCGACGTTGCCCGCGGCCTGATTGGCACTGAAATCGCGGTGAAGCGATCGCAGTTGCCGCCGCCGGCTGAGGGCCAGCACTACCACTTTGATCTGATCGGTTTGAAAGTAACGAACCGCGATTGTGTGGAACTCGGGACGGTGCAGGACATCATCGAGACCGGCGCCCACGATGTGCTGGTGGTGCGCGGTGAGAAGGAACATCTCATCCCGCTGGTGATGGGTGTGCACGTGCGGCGCATCGATGAGTGGCGCGGCACGATGGAAGTTGATTGGGGCGCGGACTATTAAAGCGCGGCCCGGTGATGATTGAAGTGAGGGATGGGCGTGAGTTAACCCGAAGGGGCGCGAGATGCTGCGCATAGGCGTGGTGACGCTGTTCCCGGAGATGTTACGGGCGGTGACGGACTACGGCATTACCGCGCGCGCCGTCGACAATGCGCTGGTGTCAGTGCAGACGTGGAATCCACGCGACTACGCCACCGACCGTCATCGCAGTGTGGATGATCGGCCCTATGGTGGCGGGCCGGGCATGGTGATGATGGTCGAGCCGCTGCGCAGCGCCATCCGCGCCGCGCGCGAAGCGCTGGCCCCGAGCACCGTGATTTATCTGTCGCCGCGCGGTCGACGTTTGAATCAAGCGGCGGTGAAGGCGCTGCGAGTGCGCGGTAATCTGGTATTAGTCGCTGGCCGGTACGAAGGTGTGGACCAGCGGCTCATCGATGCGGAGATCGATGAGGAGTGGTCGGTGGGTGACTATGTGCTGAGTGGTGGCGAACTGCCAGCGATGATTCTCATCGACGCCATGGTGCGGTTGCTGCCGGGTGCGTTGGGTGACGCCGACTCGGCCGAGCAGGATTCGTTCGTTGAAGGCCTGCTCGACTGCGATCACTATACGCGGCCGGAGGAGATCGACGGACGGCGGGTGCCGGACGTGCTGATGTCCGGCAATCACAAAATGATTGCGCGTTGGCGGCGAAAGCAGGCGTTGGGCAGCACTTGGTTGAAGCGCCCGGATCTGTTGCAAGATTTAACACTGAGCAAGACGGATCTGCGTCTGCTTGAAGAATACATCGCCGAGCGCGATAGCGGCGCAGGCGGTAAATCGAAAGTGGTAGCGGCGCGTGCCGCGGGACAGAAAGAAAATTGAGGATGACGCCATGAGCAAGGTGATCGAACAAATTGAAAAAGAGCAGATGACGCGCACAGTGCCCGAATTTCGTCCGGGCGACGTGGTGGTCGTGCAGGTGAAGGTAAAGGAAGGCGAGCGCGAGCGTTTGCAGGCTTTTGAAGGCGTGGTCATCGGCAAGCGCAATCGCGGCCTGAATTCCTCCTTCACCGTGCGCAAGATTTCGCATGGCGAAGGCGTGGAACGCGTGTTCCGCACCTACAGCCCGACGCTGAGTGAAATCGTGGTCAAGCGCCGCGGCGAAGTGCGCAAGGCCAAGCTCTATTACATGCGTGATCTGCGCGGCAAAGCCGCCCGCATCCGCGAGCGCATCCTGCTCAAGGAAAAGGGCGAGTAAGATCATTCAATAACACCGGCACCCATGGGTGTCCGTGGCATGGTCGAGTTCAATAAGGGAGCGCCAACAGCGCTCCCTTTTTTGTTGCGTCTTTCATGGCTGTGAAATCTCAAGGCGGGCGCGCGCATCCGCCCGCTTTAACAAGCGTCGATCCCAATGGCTTGATGGATCGTTTCCTCGATGCGATCTGGATGGAGCGGGGCTTGAGCGATTTGACGCTGGCGGCCTATCGTACGGATTTGACTGCATATGCAAGGTGGCTTGCCGAGCACTCACGGACGCTGCTGGACGCATCCAATGATGTGATCATGCAGTATCTGGCCAGCCGCACGAATGCGACGGTTCGCAGCCAGGCGCGGCGCTTATCAACTCTGCGCCGGATCTATCAGTATCTCGTGCGCGAGCAGATCATCGATAACGATCCGACTTCGTCAGTACCCGCTCCGCGATTGGGACGGGCATTGCCCAAATCCTTGAGCGAGGACAGCGTTGAAAAGCTGCTTGCCGGTCCGGATGTCGAAACCGAGGTGGGATTGCGCGATCGCGCCATGCTCGAGGTCATGTACGCCACCGGACTGCGCGTCTCGGAATTGGTTCGTCTGCTCTCGGTGCAGGTGAATCTTCGCCAGGGCGCGTTGCGTGTGACGGGCAAAGGGAATAAAGAGCGTTTGGTGCCATTGGGCGAGGAAGCCATCGAATGGCTACAGCGCTACATGAAAGGCAGTCGTTCGTCTTTGTTGGGCTCCGCAAACTCGGAATATGTATTCGTGACCCATCGCGCGCAACCCATGACAAGGCAGATGTTTTGGCATCTCATCAAACGCTACGCGCGGCGCGCATGTATCGACACGTCCTTGTCGCCGCATACACTGCGTCACGCCTTTGCCACCCATCTTCTCAATCATGGCGCCGATCTACGCGTAGTGCAGATGTTGTTGGGACACAGCAATATTTCCACGACTCAAATCTACACCCATATTGCCAATGCACGCTTGAAGGAATTGCACGCGCAGCACCATCCGCGCGGTTAATCTGCAATACCTATCCAGTGGTAGTTCAATGTGA
>JAXMGY010000021.1:0-38225 GCA_046347035.1 Gammaproteobacteria bacterium
GCCGATTTCCCGCGGTCAGTATAACTGCCGTGCGGTGCGCTTGGCCCTGGAAAGCGCCGACCAGGGCAAATTTTGCCGTTCAAAAATCAAAAAAACGGCCCGCAGGCCGTTTTTTTATGTCGTGTTGACCGCTGGACTGGCGCTAGCGCTGCAGGTGCTGGAGCTTGCCTTTCACGTCCTTCCACTCCTCGGCGTCGGCCGGTGGCTCCTTGACTTCGTTGATAACCGGCCACGCCTTGGCCAGCTCCGCATTCAGCGCCACGAATTGTTGCTGATCGCTGGGCACATCGTCCTCGGAGCAGATGGCGTTGACCGGGCATTCCGGCTCACAGAGCGTGCAGTCGATGCACTCGTCCGGATCGATGACCAGCATGTTCGGACCTTCGTGGAAGCAATCCACGGGGCAGACTTCAACGCAGTCGGTGTACTTGCACTTGATGCAGGCTTCGGTGACGACAAAGGCCATGAATTCTCTCGCGAATGGGCTTTGGAACAAGGCGGCAATTATATAGGCGCGGCCACGATTTGCGATACCGGTTTGGCTCAAAACGCGCCGTTTTTCGAGCAACTGAGTGTTTCCGCCCTGGTATTTTGAAGGCCGCCACACGACGGCGACCTAGGCGGCGGCCGGGTCGGCACTCAGCGTTTGCTCGCGCTGCTGCAGCTCCCACATGTGGGCGTAAGTTCCGCCTTTGGCAAGCAGTTCACGATGAGTGCCGCGCTCGATGATGCGGCCGGCTTCCATGACCAGGATTTGATCCGCATCGACGATGGTGGACAGCCGATGAGCGATAACCAACGTGCTACGACGTTGCGCGATCTCACGCAATTCCGCTTGAATGAGTTTCTCCGTACGTGAGTCCAACGCCGAAGTGGCTTCGTCGAAAATGAGCACAGCCGGTTGTTTCAATACGGTGCGGGCAATCGCCACGCGCTGTTTTTCGCCACCCGATAATTTCAACCCGCGTTCGCCAACCTGGGTCTGGAAGCGATCCGGCAGGCTCATGACGAAGTCGTAAATGTGCGCGGACTTGGCGGCGCGAACGATTTCCTCATCGGTCGCATCCGGTCGGCCGTAGGCAATGTTGTACCAGAGCGTGTCATTGAACAGCACCGTATCCTGCGGAACGATGCCGATCGCAGCGCGCAGCGAACCTTGCGTGACGTCGCGGATATCTTGCCCATCGATGGTGATGCGGCCGGCGGTGACGTCATAGAAGCGAAACAGCAGTCGCGCCAACGTCGACTTGCCGGCACCACTGGTGCCCACCACTGCCACCTTGTGGCCGGCGGGAATCTCGAAACTCACGTCGCGCAGGATCTGTCGATTCGTTTCATAGGCGAAGTCGACATGTTCGAAGCGAATATGCGCGCCGGACAAAGCAAGCGGTTTTGCACTGGGTTTGTCGTCAATTTCCCGATGTTCCTCAAGCAGGCGGAAAAGCTTTTCCATGTCGATGACGGCTTGCTTGATTTCACGGTACATGACGCCAAGAAAATTAAGCGGCATGTACAGTTGAATGACCAGCACATTGACCATCACCAGATCGCCCACGCTCATGCTGCCCGCGATCACGCCGCGCGCGGCCATCCACATCAACGTGTTACCGCGCTGGCGATGGATGAAGGAAAGGCCTGCGTGGCGTTGAGCAGACCGGCGAGGTACGGCTTTTGACTGCGGCTTCCTCCCAGCGCCGCAGGCTTTCGTCGTAGCGGCGGGTTTCGAAGTCCTCATTGCCGAAGTATTTCACCGTTTCATAGTTGAGCAGGCTGTCGATGGCGCGGGTGCTGGCGCGCGAATCCAGTTCATTCATGGTGCGGCGAAAATGCGTTCGCCATTCGGTGATGACCACGGTGAAGAAGATATAGCTGCACAGCGCAATCATGGTGATGACGGCAAACAATATGTTGAATTTGCGCAGGAGGATGGTGCCGATGAGCGAAATCTCCACAAATGTGGGAATAATGCTGAAGATGGCGTAGCTGAGCAGCGTGTCGATACCTTTGGTGCCGCGCTCAATGTCGCGCGTCATGCCGCCGGTTTGGCGATTGAGGTGAAAACGCAGCGATAACGCGTGCAGATGGCGAAAGGTTTTCAACGCCACATTGCGGATGCTGCGCTGTGAGACCTTGGCGAACAGCATGTCGCGGAATTCGCTGAACAGCGTGCTCGACAGCCGCAACAAGCCATAGCCGATGACCAGTGCTGCCGGGACAACCAGCACTGCTTTGCGCGGATCCATGGCATCGACGATGGCCTTCAGGCTCAGAGGCAGTCCGACATTGGCCACCTTCGCCAGCACCAGGCAGGCGAGAGCCAGAAAAAGTCGAACGCGATACTCCCAGATGTAAGGGAATAGCGCCTTTAACGCCGACCAACTGCCAGTGACTGCTGGTATTGACTGGTTCTGAGGTGCTTTCATGTGACTCTACGCGTCAGTCCAATGACGAAAAGTGGCAGCCTGACCAACGCGAATTCCATTTTGATCCTGCACTTCCCAAATGGTTGCATCGAGAATCCGAAACCGCCGACCGCTGGCGCTGATGCGTACACCAGAGTAGCCATCGACAAAACCGCACTTCGCCACCTGATCAAGAATTTGCTGACGCGCGCATTGCAGTTCCATTTCGGCGGTGAGCCGTGATGGCAGGCGAATAAACTCTGCCCAAGTTAGCTCCCAGAGTTCAAGCGCGACGCGATTGCCATAGTTGAGAACAGGATCGGCGGCGCTGTCATGCGAAACGACGACAAAGGGCGCGGCGAACAGCCGCTGCGCTTCGTCATTCGCGTCGCCACTGCGCGCGAGCAGCTCGCGACCAGTGCGCAGTGCGTAGCTGTTGAGCAGCCATTGCGACCATCCATTGCAATCGATGCGACTTTCAGCGTTGTTATTGCACGCAATCATTAGCGCCATTGTCTCAGATTGGCGCCGCCGGCTGCTAATCCGCCCGCGCATCGGCCGGCACTGCGAAGTAAGCGTGGCACTACGCAAGTGCTTGCAAGGATTTATCTCGGGTAACGGCGAAAATTCGACTTAGCCACCCATTGACGACTGAGCGCCGGCATCCGAGCCGGGACGGCGAAACGATTCAAACGCGTGCTGCTAAGTGCTCGAAGGCTAGTGAATGCAGGCCGAACTACTTGAACTCGACCTGGGCATGGCCCGCGCCGTCATGATGCGTCTTGTCGTGCGCGTCGCAGTCGGCCTGCGCGGCGTCGCCATTGCTATGCCATTGGCCAACCCAGGAGCCACTGCCATCGGCATGAGTGGCGTGGCACTCGCCTCTGAATGAGGAGAAGCGCACGGTGCAATCGTTGTCCATATCATCATGATTGTGGCTCAATTTTAGTCTCCTTTGCTGGCGTCGCGCGCTTGGCGCTTGATGCAGTGACTGACGAGGCTAGCGGCTAAGAGCCAACAAAACTTTAGTACTGGGACGGCGCTTATGCCGCTTGCAGACGCGGGCGATACAGTGCTACGGCATTGTCGTAGAGCGCCCGCCGCGCCAATTCTGGTTCGAGTGATTCCCGAATCCGTTGTAGGTCGCGCGCTTGGAAGGGGCGCTGTGCGCGAGTGGATGGCAGGTCGCTACCGAACATCAGTGCGCCAGGATTGATTGCCGCTATCTCGCGCAGTACCGGTGCGGGATCGAAATTCAGTCTACCGAATCCTGATGCCTTCACCATCACTCCATGTTCAACGAGCTTATAAAGAGTGTAGAGTCCATCTGCAGACAGCCCCATGTGATCGATGACCACGCACGGCAGGCCGATGAAGGTGCGCAGCAGCCCAGGCAAGTCGGCACCATCGACGTAGACTTCAATGTGCCACTTCGCTAGTCCGTAGATGCGATGCGCCAGCGCGGGCAGCTCATCAATGCTGATAGGTTTGCCGCGGCGTATATTGAATCGCAGCGCGCGCACGCCGATCTCGTCCAAAGCCAGAATTTCCTCGTCGGTTGCCGTGGCTGGTAGTTGCGTCACGCCGACGAACGCATCGCCGAGTTCGTGCAGCGCTGCTTTCAGATAAGTCTGGTCGTAGGCCTGAAACGAACCAGACACGATGCTGCCGCCAACAATGCCCATCGCGCGCGCCTGCGCCGAATAGTCAGCGCAGGTGTACGCGTCGGGAATGAAGCCGTGATTGGGCGTAAGCGGAAAGCGCGGATCGATGATGTGAAGGTGACTGTCGAAGATCATGCCGTCGAAACCAATGATGCTTGCATGGGACGCTGCCGCGAAGACTGAAGCGTATGTGGCTCAATCAGGTACTCGGCAGCATGAACAAGGCTTTCCAGGTTATGCGCTGGTCCGAGATAATCGATCAACTGACGCAATTGCGGCGAGACCTCTGCCGAGGCCAGGTCGTCCCGATCGAGCATTGGGTTAAGCCACAGCAGGCGATGCGCGCGCGCACGAAGCCGCATCAGCTCGTTCAAGAGTAACTCGGGACTGTCGCTGTCCAATCCATCGCTCAAGACAATGACAATGCTGCGGCTGTCCATCACGCGTGACGCGAATTGCCGGTTGAACTGCGCCAGCGACTCGGCGATGCGCGTGCCGCCCAACCATAGTTCATTGCGGCTTTGAAGCCGCTGTCGCAGGCTTTCGACGTTGACTTCGCGATAGAGCGAAGTGACTTGAAACAGCTTGACGTGAAAGACAAAGGCTTCCGCATCGGGAAAGGCACGCAGCAGGCCGCGACCAAAGCGGGTGAGCAGGGGACTGTAGCTGGCCATGGAATGCGATACATCCTGTAGCCAAATCAACTTCGGTGGCTCGCGAACGCGTTGCAGGTAGCGCGGATAGATGGGCATGCCACCAACTGCGAGACTGCGGCGCAGGGTTCGGCGCATGGCGATCTGTCCGTCGCGCGCGTTTTCGCGTCGATTGCGCGTAATGCGGCGGCGAATACGCAGTGCGACGCGCTCGGCCAGCAATTCCAAATCGCGCTGATCGCGACGCTCGGTAAGAAAGCGAAAATCGGCGCGCGACAGCGTGTTCTGTCGGCTGGCGCCCGCACCGAAACCTTGCAACGATGCGGAATAAGCATCGTTGGCTGGATCCATGGCATGCGCCAGTCCGGTGACGCCGCCACGTTGCGCGCGGCCTGCTAGTAGCCGCGGGTCGATGGCCTCGGCAGCGCTGATATTTTCCGGCATCGCCTGTTGTGCCGGGTACCAGAAGTCCTGAAACAATTTGTCAAAGCGATGCCATTGCACGACATCCTGACAGACCAGTGCGCGCAACCCCGCGCGCAAGTCGGCGGCATCCAGCGGTTCACACAAGCCGGCGATGCGTAACGCATCCATGGTTTCACCTACACCAATGTGGAAGCCCTCTGCACGCAACTTGCGCACAAACAGAGCGATGCGTGCACTGGGTGTGGCTTGCATGGATTGCTAGCCGTAGGCTTTGAATAGCAGTCCTTGCACGGTGGCATTGTCCATGCGTTGCCGGTCTTCCTGGGTTTTCAGCAGGCAGGTGAATGTATTGGCCAGTTGCTCTGGGTTGTTGGCGAGCGAGGTTACCTCCAGCGCAACCAGCGATGCCGCCCAGTCCAGAGTCTCCGCGACTCCCGGTCGCTTGCGCAGGTCGAGTTTGCGCATAGCTTGCACGAAGCTGACGATCTGCCGCGCCAGTTGCTCATTGATGCCGGGCAGACGCCTGGAGATGATGTGTAGCTCCTTGTCCATGGTCGGATAGTCGAGGAAGAAATAAAGACAGCGCCGTCGCAGCGCATCGCTGAGTTCACGCGTTGCGTTGGAAGTGAGGATCACTCGCGGAATGCTAACCGCGCGCAGCGTGCCCAGCTCCGGAACACTGACCTGCCAGTCGGAGAGCACTTCCAGCAGAAAAGCCTCAAACTGCTCGTCGGCGCGGTCGATTTCATCGATCAACAACACCGGCGCCCGCTGCTGGGTGATGGCTCGCAATAGTGGACGCGCCAGCAGGAAACGCTCGCTGAAAATTTCCGCTTCGCGTGCTGCGAGCGGCTCCGAACTGCCTTCCTGCATCTTGATGGAGAGCAGCTGATGCGTGTAATTCCATTCGTAAACAGCCTGGCCGACATCCAGACCTTCGTAACACTGCAGGCGGATCACTTCGGTGTCATGTACAGCCGCGCAGGCCTGCGCGAGCGCGGTCTTCCCTACGCCAGCGTCGCCTTCGATCAGCAGCGGGCGCTGCAGGCGATCCATCAGCACCAATGTGGTCGCCAGAGCACGATCGGCAATGTAACCAGCATCGGCCAGCTTTTGCTGCAGAGAGGATATCTCACTGTTCATGGATTCAGGCCGGCGTCGCAGTATTTCGGTCGCGCGAGTTTGAAGTAGCGCTACGTTGAAAGGCAGCGATGGATTCGTGCACGAAGTTTAGCTTGGCGCAGATCTTCTTGGAGAGCACGAATGGATAGGCGTCGAACTGCCCGACGCTACGATTCATTTCATTGAGCATGATGGTGAGTCCGGACCACTCGGCAAGAAAATTCTGAAAATCATCGCCATTCAAATTCAATGATGTCAAACCAAAGACCTGTGCCGTCTCCATGCCATCAACGATGTGCAGGTAGTGACCCCAGGTCTCAGCCCAGTCCTCCCAGGGATGCGAGCGGCTGTAGGCGCTGATGTACTCGCCCTGCCAGCCGGTCTTGTCCTTGGCGTCATAATATTTCTTCAGCGACTGCGCGTAGTCGGTGCGCTCATCGCCAAACAGCGCGCGGAAAGCGTCGATGCGCTGCGTGTCCTGCACCACCTGCCGCCAATAGTAATGACCGCTTTCATGACGAAAGTGACCAAGCAGTGTGCGATATTCTTCCAGCATCTCCATGCGCGCATTTTCGCGCGCGGCGGGGTCGGCCTCCATCATGTTCACGGTGATGAGACCGTTGAGATGGCCCGTACTAACGAATTCCAGCTCCGCATTCGGGTTGTAGCGCTTGTCATCGAGAAAGGCGAAGGCAAGTCCCGTATCTGCATTTTCGACTTTGCTGATGACCGGCAGCTTGAGCTGCAGCAAGGTGTACAACAATCGCCGTTTGGCCGCTTCCATGTTCGCCCACCAAAGCTGGTATCGCGGTTCCTCCAGGCTGGGTATTTCCTGGTTGAGTCTGCAGGCCAGACAGTACTGAGACGGGTCCTGCGCCGGCAACAGCCAGTTGCATACCTTATGCACGTGGTAATTGCGGCAGAGCTTGTAGCCGCGCGGTTTGTTGTTAGCGTCTAAGAAATTGCGCCCCTCGATGAACTCCAGGCTCACCATCGCGACCCGTTGCGGATCGAAGCCGAGTTTGCGCCCGCAGCCAAGGCACTCGGTGTTCTCGAAAAACACCCGCCAGCCACAGCTGCAATAAAACGCTTTCATCTTCTATTTGGTCCGGGGCAGTTGGTCACCTCAATTGACGGCAAAGATAACACAGGCAATGCCGCGGATAGCGCGACGCATCGGCGCCCACCTCTGAGTTGACATGCGTTCGTCATATTCTCCGCTTAGGCTTTTCAGCGATCGATCAATATCTTGGGCCCGATACCGATGCCGATGAAACGCAAACTCTCGCTGGTGGACAAAGTTGACCAGCGCATCTTCAACGCGATTTATTCTCGTAGCCTGGTTTACAACTCGTGCTGGGAAGACCCGGAGGTGGACAGGCAGGCATTGGCACTCAATGCTGATGACACCATGCTGGTCATCACCAGCGCCGGCTGCAATGTTCTCGACTACGCGCTGGCGGCTGGCGTCAAGCGCATTCATGCCATCGACGCCAACCATGTCAAACCGCATTGCTGGAATTGAAGATTGCAGCTATCAAGCGGCTGGACTTTGAGGATTTTTTTCAGTTCTTCGGCAATGGATTTCATCCGCGTGCGGAGGTGTTGTATAACTTTGCGCTGCGCAAGGCGAGCGTCGTCGTTTGCGCGCCAATGGTGGGATCGGCGCGTAGTCTGGTTCACGCGCCCGGAAAGCAGCTTGGGATACTTACGGTTTGTCGGGTGGTGGCTCGCGGCTTTTGTCGTTTTCTTCGCCTGGTGGCCGCGACTGGCCGCGGAAGTTCGCACCCTGTTCGAAGCTGACAGCGTCGAAACGCAGCGCGTGATTTACGATCAACGCATTGAACCGCAGATGTGGGCGCGTTGATGAATTGGTTGCTCGCACGCCAGCCTACCATGAGCCTGCTTGGTGTGCCGCATCCGCAGCGCAACTGGTGCAATCCCAGCATGAGGACGGTGTCGCCGGCTTCATTCGCGAGAGTATTGAATATGTCATGCGCGAGGTGCTGCTACTGCGCGATAACTACTTTTGGCGCGTGTACTGTACGGTCACTACACATCGGAGTGTTGTCCTTGAATATCTCAAGCTGCACAATTTCGTGGCGCTGAAGCAAGGGATGGTGGATTGCATCAACCCCAATACTTGCATCATTACCGAGTTCTTGCAGCTGACGCGCGAAAACTGGATCAAGCTGGTGTTGCTGGATCATATGGACTGGATGAGTTCGTACTATCCAGAGGCGCTGGTGGAGGAATGAACGCACTCATGACTCCGTGTTGCTGAAAACGCCCGGGTCAACGTTTTGGCGCGCATGTCGATCCCAGCTACCTGCGCGTGATGCGCATCGGACCTGCGCGCCGGCTACTGCGCGATGTGATTGCGCTCGATGAAGGTCTGGCGACGAAGCTCACCCGCCAGGACCGCGTGCATACCTATGCAGGTTTCTTCATCGGTGATATTCATCTATGACATTCGGGGCAGTCGCCGAAGTTCGCACTCCGCCCAGCATGCTGCGCGGTCAACCGCGCTGCGGCTCGCACAGAGAGAAACTGCAAGCTTTCTACGCACCGCAAGCCGAGCACTACGATCGCTTTCGCGAACGCCTGCTGCGTGGGCGTGATGAGCTTCTGTCACGGTTGCCTTTGCGGCCCGGCGACGTGTTGATTGAGCTGGTGGTGGCACCGGCCGAAACATTGCGGCGCTGTGCGCGATTGTGCCGCAGCTTTTGCACGTTGAAGTCGTCGATTCATGCCCAGCTCTGCTGGAGCAGGCGCGCAATCGATTCGCCAGCTGATGTCGAACGTAAGAATCGTCGAAGCGGACGACGACGTATCGTTCCGTGCAGGCTGCCGATGTAGTGCTGATGTCGTATGCGTTGACGATGATCCCGATTGGCGTGGCCGTACGGAACGCTGTTTCAATGTTGAAGCCCGGTGGTACGCTGGCGGTTGTCGACTTTGCATGAGCGCACGTCAGCCGCGATGGCTTACAGATTCTGGTAGCTTTGGTTTGCACACGATGGTGTGCGCCTAAATATGGAATAGGCCCCATTCGCTGCGCTCGCCGCTTTGTGGGCATGAATATTCCGAGCACCTTGCCCGCGTGCCCTATCTTCTCTGGTTTGAAGGTTCCTTACTATTTGTTTGTAGGTCAACGCGGAGCTGAAGGTCTACCCAGAATGCATGCAGATACAAATCGCGCCGCCGTTTTCTCACTCGCGGGATTTCATCAAAAGCATCATTTTTGACTGGGTTCTCACTTTCGCAGGGACGACGAATTCAAGTTATTCGCGGCAAATGAGCGCTTAGTCGTGGGGACCCACTCTGTTCGAATTGAGTTCAGTGAGTGAAAATGTCGCGGCGGGGCGCCAATGCTATGCTAGGCGCTGCTTACCCTTTTTCACTTGCGCATGATCGAGTAAAGCTTCACTTTCGAGGAGCGAGCCACGCTGGTGATGGTGTGGCTGAGCGCCTTTTAGTACACCATTGATGCTCTCGGCGACCAATGTGGCGCCGCCAGCTGGTCGCGCGCGGCCTGCATCTTAACGCTATTGGTTGAGCTGGGTCCCGCTGGTTTACTTGTTGGCGAGCGCGATGTTTGTGCTGCCCTGCGGCCGCATTGCAGAGGTCATTACGGCCGTACACGTCTGTTTCGCTGGTACGGCGGGAGTGCTGGTGAGTTCTGTGCTGGCGGCAGCAACTCAGACGGGCACGCAGTTGCTGGCCATGCGTTTCGCGCAGGGCGTTTTTACTGCAGCGTTGTACGCCACGCAGATTGCCATCGTTTCCGCGGCGTTCCCATCGGCGCGCAGGGGGCAGGCTATCGGGCTCACTCATCTCCAGCGTTTATTTGGGATTGACAGTCGGACCAGCGCTGGGGCGGATGGTTGCAAGAACAAATCGATGGCGCGGCTGCCTGTTGGTGCAAGTGCCGTTTTCGTTGATAGTGCTGTGATGGGGTTGGCGGCGTACCAATGACAAGGAACTACTCGATCATGATGCTGACGTTGTACTCTGCTGCGCATTCCTCTACGCTCTGGTGCTGGCGGCATTGGTAGTCGGTGGAACTACACTGCTCGCGACCAAGGGATGGCTTCTCATCATTGTCGCGTTGATTGCAGTCGTGGCATTCATCGTCAATGAGCGCAAGGCAATGCGGCCGATTTTCGATCTGCGGCTGTTCATGACCAACCGCGTGTTCGGCTTGTCGTGTTTGTCGGCGTTTCTGATGTATACCGCGACCTATGCCAACGTGGTGCTAGTGGGCTTGTATCTGCAATATTTGCAGGGCCTGGCGCCGGCGAAAGCCGGCCTGGTAATGATGACGCAGCCGCTGACCATGGCACTGTTCGCGCCAGTGTCCGGACGACTGTCGGATCGCGTCGAGCCGCGCATTCTCGCTTCGGCGGGTATGGTGTTCACGGTTGTTGGTTTGGTGGTGCTCAGCATGCTCGGCAAGCAAAGCGCCATGACGCATGTTTATGCGGCATTGATAACTACTGGCATGGGGTTCGGTTTGTTTTCCGCGCCCAACACCAATGCCATCCTGAGCTCAGTCGAGCGCAAGCTGTACAACATGGCCAACAGCCAGGTGGCGACCATGCGCATGCTGGGGCAGATGTGCAGCATGGGTATCATCGCCGTGGTGTTCGCGCTGGTGCTGGGGCCGGTGAAGATCACGCCCGAGGTGTACGAGGGCTTGCGCACGGCGTTGCGCTTGAGTTACCTCACCGCGGCCGCGTTCTGTGTGCCGGCGATATTTTTCTCGCTGGCGCGTGGCAGTGTGCATGCCGCCGATCGCGCAACTTCATAGACCGCAACGACCGTCGACGATTGCTCATCCGGCTGCGTACGTGGCGACGCAAACTGATAAGATAGCTACATGTCAGGAAATACTTTCGGCAAATTATTCACGGTGACTTCGCGGGGGAAAGTCACGGTCTGGCCTATGTCGGTATCGTCGATGGCTGCCCGCCGGGCATGGAGTTGCGCGAGGAGGATTTGCAGCGCGATCTCGACAGGCGCAAGCCCGGTACCTCGCGCCACCCACACAACGACATGAGTCGGACAAGGTACGTATTCTTTCCGGGGTTTTCCAAGGGCGCACCACCGGCACGCCAATTGGACTCATGATCGAAAACGAGGATCAACGCTCCAAGGACTATGGCAACATTCTCGATCGCTACCGTCCTGGTCACGCTGACTACACTTACAATCAGAAATACGGCTTGCGCGATTATCGCGGCGGTGGACGTGCCTCGGCGCGCGAGACTTGTATTCGCGTTGCCGCTGCCGGCATTGCAAAGAAATATCTGCGCGAGCGCTACGGCGTGCGGATCCGTGGCTATCTATCGCAATTGGGACCAATCAAGCTCGATTGCCTGGATTGGAATGCGATCGATAGCAATGCTTTTTTCTGTGGCGATCCGGCGCGCGTACCGGAGCTTGAAGCCTACATGGACGCGTTACGCAAGGAAGGCAATTCGATCGGCGCTCGTATCAATGTTGTTGCCACCGGGATGCATGTTGGCTGGGGTGAGCCAATTTTCGATCGACTCGATGCTGATATCGCACATGCCATGATGGGCATCAATGCGGTAAAGGCGGTGGAACTCGGCGCCGGCTTCGCCAGCATTGAGCAGAAGGGTACTGAACACCGCGATGAAATGTCGGCGAATGGATTTCTCTCCAACAACGCCGGTGGCGTACTCGGTGGAATTTCAACCGGGCAGGATATCGTGGTGAGCATTGCCTTGAAGCCCACCTCCAGCATTCGACTGCCGGGGAAAACGGTGGATGTTGGCGGCAGCGAAGTGGAGGTGGTGACGCACGGGCGGCACGATCCCTGTGTAGGCATTCGCGCGACACCGATTGCAGAAGCGATGTTGGCGCTGGTGCTCATGGATCATGCGCTGCGCCACCGCGCGCAGAATGCCGATGTCACGCCGCCGACTCCCGTTATTCCCGCCCAAACCTAATTTCGAGTGTTGTCGGTGAACACGGCGACCAATACGCCGTACGCACGGCTTTCCGGATTTTATTTCGCTTACTTCGCCGCCGTCGGCGCGATGGCACCGTATTTCAGCCCCTATCTGCGATCGCTGGGATATTCGCCCGCACAAATCGGGCAGGCGACCGCGACGCTCATGGTGGGGCGAATTCTTGCACCCGGCATTTGGGGTTGGCTGGCTGACAAGCGCGGAAATCGTTTGCGCATGGTGCAATCGACCAGTCTGCTTGCAGCGATAGTGCTCGCGTTTATTTTTGTTGCCAGCACATACCTGCGGATGCTGCTGGTACTGCTGTGTTTCGGATTGTTCTGGAGTGCGGCGCTGCCGCAATTTGAGGCCATCACACTCAATCACCTCGGTAGCCGCGTACATGATTACACGCGGGTGCGTTTGTGGGGGTCAGTGGGATTCATCATTACCGCCAGTGTGCTTGGCTATGTCTTGCAAGGTAAAGCCATTGCGTGGCTGCCGACAGTGTTGGTCAGCTTTGCCACGATTGTTTGGTTAACGGCACAGACTATTCCTCCTGAACCCGCGACGAGAAGCCTGATCGCGCCGCACTTGAAATTTACTGAAGTGATGCGCCGTCGCGGCGTGGCCACACTATTCGCGGTGGTATTCCTGATGCAGCTTTCCTTCGGACCCTACTACGCGTTCTACACCATTTTCCTAGAAGAACATGGCTATTCGCGCAGCGTGGCGGGGCTGCTGTGGTCGTTGGGTGTAACGGCTGAAGTGGTGTTGTTTGCGTTCCTGCATCGTTTGCAGCCGGTGTGGGGATTGAAGCGCATGATGTTGACCAGTCTCGCCGCGGGTATTCTGCGTTGGTTGCTGGTGGGCTACAGCGTAAAACTGATGGCGGTTATCGTTTTCGCGCAGCTGCTTCACGCGGCGACCTTCGGCATGCAGCACGCTGCGGCAGTGCAATATATTCACCGCTACTTCGTCGGACGGCATCAAGGCAGAGGGCAGGCGCTTTACAGTAGTATTGCCTACGGTGTGGGCGGTGCCATCAGCGCGTTTTCCAGTGGTTACTTGTGGAGCTTGTTGGGAGCGCACCGCACCTTTGCCATTGCCTCATCGCTGTGTGCGGCGGGCTTGGTCGTGGCTTGGTTATGGTTGGAGGAGGATCCGGCGCGTGATGCGGTTACTGTTGTGGGAGCTTGACCCCTGGCCGGAGTCGCCCTAGGCTGAATTTATGTTTCCCGCGCGGATTGTGAATGTATGACTTATTGTTTGGCGACTCGCGTCAAGAGCGGTTTGATTTTTGCGTCTGATTCGCGCACCAATGCCGGCGTGGATCACGTGAGCATCTACAGCAAGATGCACACCTTTGGCCGAGATGGCGATCGACAGTTGATACTATTATCGGCGGGTAATCTGGCAACGACCCAGGGCGTGATTGCGCATCTGCACCGCGACATTCGTTCTGGCGCCGAACAAAGTTTGTTCTCAGTGGCCGATCTCAATGAAGCGGGGGACTATCTTGGCCGGATCAGCCGCCAACAACAGGACAAAGTGACGGGTGGTGGCGCAACCTTCAGGCTAGCTTCATTCTCGGTGGTCAAATCAGAATCAGCCGCCTGAAATCATGCGTATCTATCCCGAAGGCAATCACATCAGCGCTACCGATGAAACGCCATACTTGCAAATCGGCGAGAGCAAGTATGGCAAACCGATTCTCGATCGCATCGTCGCGCCGGGCACCAGCCTGGAGCAGGCTGCGCTTTGTGCGCTGGTGTCCATGGATTCGACCATTCGCAGTAATGTCACCGTGGGTCCGCCCATTGAGCTGCTCATGTATCGCCGCGATAGCTTGACTTCGGGCGATTATCTGAAGCTGGATAATGACAGTGCTTATCTGCGCGATCTCAAGCGCAGTTGGGAAGAAGGTCTAAAGGATGCTTTCAGTCGTCTGCCGCCCATCAATTGGGCTAGCGCCAAGGATCGCATGACGGACTCACGCAATCTCGTCGCACTTTGAGCGCGCCCGCGGTCTTTGCTAGACCCCATCTCAATATTGCTGCGCTCGCTCGTTTTGCGAAGGATCCTAAGTACGCAGAGAAATCGGTTCCAGCCAGCAAGAAATGTAGTTATTCCCGCGCAAGCGGGAATCCAGTAGAGGCAAGAACTCATTTTAGACTGCAACCGGGGCTTTCGCGGGCACGACGGACATAACTCTGATTGCGTCCGGGAAGTAGTGGCAAAGTTGTGCCTGCTTACAGTGGTCGGTTTTTCCAGCTCGCGATTGTTACTGCATCATTTGGGATCAAAGGTAAACCAAGTGGCGGTGATGCGCTGGTGAATTTCGCCGAACTCCACCTGCAGTCGATCAAGATAGCTCCGCAGGCCGCTGCCAAGCAGACCGGCGATGTCTTGCGCTTCGATGTTGACGCATAGCGGTTGCACGCGATTGAGTACCGGCTCGCTGTGCGGGAGCTTCTTCAGGCAGCTCTCGACTTCGTTCAAACAGTTGTACACCGAGCGCGGAAACTCGCGGTCCAGCATCAGGAAGCGCGCCACATCGCGGGCATTGATGCGAGTTTGTACATGCTGGTGATACATCTGCAGCGCACTCATGCACAGCAGCACACTCATCCAGCGGACATTGCTGAGGGGAGTGGTTTTGGCTGTATCGACGGCTTGCTCAGTGCCGGGTGCTTCCAGGCCTGCGGCGCCGAGATCGAGCACGCGCGTTGTCATATCGGCGCGCTCGAGCTTGCGGCAGAGCGTGTAAAGTCATAGGTAGCATCGTGACTCATGGTGCCGCCAGCATGCCGTTGAATAGCTGGCAGCGTTCGATCACGCGCGTCGTAGAAAGTCGCTGCGATGATTGCGCGTGACGCCGCGCGCGGCATGCTCCTTCACATGCCAATAACTGTCGTTGATGAGTTCCCAGGCCTCGGTGGGAAGAATTTCGCGGGTAGTGCGGGCGTTTTCGCGCGCGTGCATCACCGAACAGAAGATCGATGACTGCTCCAACTCGTCGGCCAGCCAGCATGCGCACCACGTGACGTTCGTCGACGGCTCCGTAGCGTTCCACATAGGCGGCTTTAAGACCCATGACCTCCACGACCACCGTCCACAGCGCCTTGGCTTCCTTCGGCGAGCCGAGAATCATTTCAGTCACCGCGCTCACCATGCGGCCATTGTTCTCGGCCCGCTCCATGTAGCGGCCAATCCAGTACAGGCGCTCAGCGGTGCGCGATAACACGGTCAGTGTCCTCGCCGCTCGTCGGTGGAGACGATCCAGGTGTCCTTGCTGCCGCCACCTTGCGAGGAATTCACGACGTAAGAGCCTTTTACCAATGCCACGCGTGTTAACCCTCCTGCCGTGACGTAGGTATTCTGCGCTTGCAAGATGAAGGGACGTAGGTCCACGTGCCGCGGTTCCAACTTGTTTCCACAAAATGTTGGAACGGTCGAAAGCGTGATCAGCGGTTGCGCAACATAGTTACGTGGATCGGCTTGAATCCGCTTCTTGAAATCCGCAAGCTCGCGCCGGCTCGCCTGCGGTCCAATCAACATGCCGTAGCCACCGGATTCGTTGGCCGGCTTGACCACCAGCTTGTTGAGATTGGCAAGCACATGCTGGCGTTGCTTGTCATCGGCGCAGAGGAAGGTCGGCACGTTGGCCAGAATGGGTTCTTCGCCAAGATAGTACTTAATCATCGCCGGCACGAAGGCATACACGGCCTTGTCATCAGCCACGCCGCAGCCCGGGGCATTTACCAAAGCGACGTTGCCGTGATGCCAGGCACGCATCAGTCCGCGCACGCCCAATTGCGATTCAGGATTGAATGTGGCCGGATCGAGAAACAGATCATCAATGCGCCGATAGATCACATCCACGCGCGACAGCCCGTCGATGGTGCGCATGTAAACGCAGTCATCGTCACCGACGACCATGTCCGATCCTTCCACCAGTTCCACGCCCATTTCGCGCGCTAGGAAGGCATGCTCGAAGTAAGCTGAATTGTAGATGCCGGGTGTAAGCACAACGATGGCAGGTCTGGTTTGCTGCCGCGGACTCAATGAGGCCAGCATGTCGAACAGGTGATCGGTGTAGTCATCGACGGGCGCGATCTCCTCATCCGCGAACAGCTCCGGCAGCACGCGCTTGGTGATCATCCGGTTTTCAATCATGTAGGAGACACCGGAGGGCACGCGCAAATTGTCCTCGAGCACGTACATCGTGCCATCGCGATCGCGCACCAGATCAGTGCCGCAGATATGCGCCCATGCACCGAAGGCGGGCTGCATGCCCAGACATTGCGGCCGGAAATTCTTCGATTTTGCCAACATGGACTTGGGCACGACGCCGTCGCGCAGAATGCGTTGAGCGTTGTAAATGTCGTGAATGAAGCAATTCAGCGCGGTCAGCCGCTGCCGTAGACCGGCCTCCGTGCGCGCCCATTCATGTGCGGTGATAACCCGAGGAATGATGTCAAAAGGCCACTGACGATCAATGTTTTGGCCTTCGCTGTAGACGGTGAAAGTAATGCCCATGGCCTTGATGGCAAGCTCGGCTGCTGCCTTGCGCGTCTTGACCTCATCGGCGCTGAGCGAAGCCAGATATCGTGTCAGTCCCTCCGCGCCGGGGCGCGCATGGCCCGGTGCGGCAATAAGCTCGTCATGGCAGGCTTTCGCCCGGTACTTGTTCCAATCAATGCGCATGTCAGCGTGGACGTCCCGAAATTCGCTCTTTGCATCGTAGAATACGCGATGCAAGTGCTGATCCATAACTTAACAGAGGCGGCGAAGACCGGAAATGATGCCACGCAATTCCTCCAATGCAGGAACTGACCGTTGAGAACGGCAGCTGATGCCATCGAGCATTTGCGTGCACAGTTGTGCTCACACGCGGGGCCTGTGCGAATCGTCGGTGGCAATTCCAAGTCATTCTATGGCCGCGAAGTGGAAGGTGTGCCGCTGGCGACAACCGATTTGCGCGGCGTTGTCGCCTACGAACCCAGCGAGCTGGTGATCACCGCATTGGCGGGCACACCGCTCGGCGAAATCGAAGCCGTGCTGGCCGAGCGCGGCCAAATGCTCGCGTTCGAGCCGCCGCACTTCGGTGACACCGCTACTTTGGGCGGGACCATTGCCTGTGGTTTCTCCGGTCCGCGGCGGCCGTATGCCGGCGCGGCGCGCGATTTTGGCGTGCGTTGTCTGACTGCAGCTGGTGAAAGTGCGCTTCGGCGGTCAGGTGATGAAGAACGTCGCAGGGTATGACGTATCGCGGCTGATGGTGGGATCGCTGGGTACACTGGGTGTAATGACTGAAATATCGCTTAAGGTGCTGCCCCTGCCGGAATCGGAGACAACCATTCGGATGGACATGACCGTGACTGCGGCCATTGAACGCATGAATGCCATCGCGGGCAAACCGCTTCCAGTTTCCGCCGCAGCGTACTGCGACGATGCGCTATGGCTGCGCTTCTCCGGCGCCGCGCCGGCGGTTGCGGCTGCCTGTCGCGAGACTGGTGGTGAGATGGTCTCTAACAAGACCGAATTTTGGACGAGTTTGCGTGAGCAACGACTGGAATTCTTTCAGGAGGCGGGCGCGCTGTGGCGAATTTCCGTGCCGCCGGCTACCGCGCACATGCCTTTGCAGGGCGATTGGCTGATCGATTGGGGTGGCGCGCAGCGCTGGTTGATTACAACGCTGAGTGCCCATGAAATTCGCGCCAACGTGCGTATGGCCGGTGGACACGCGACATTATTTCGCGGCAACGATCGTGACGAGGTCTTCACGCCGCTGGACAAAACCAGCATGCGCATTCACCGGGAGTTGAAACTGCGCTTTGATCCGGCGCGGCGATTGAATCCCGGCATCATGTACGCGGATTTCTGAGCACTCATGCAGACTTCACTGCCCAATGATTTTCTTGCCACGGCGCAGGGACAGGAGGCTGACGCAATTCTACGTAAGTGCGTGCATTGCGGATTCTGCAATGCTACCTGTCCCACCTATCAACTGCTGGGCGATGAGCTGGACGGCCCACGCGGGCGCATCTATCTCATCAAGGGCATGCTGGAAGGCAATGCGGTCAGCGCGTCGACGCAAATGCATCTGGACCGCTGCCTCACCTGCCGCGCCTGTGAAACCACCTGTCCATCGGGAGTGAGTTACGGTCGCTTGGTGGATATCGGCCGCAGTCATGTTGAATCGAAAATATCGCGCAGTCCGTTGAATCGGATTCAACGCTGGATGCTCCGCCAGGTGCTGTCGCGGCGTGCGCTGGTGAGCGCATTGATACGAGGGGCGCGCGCGATGCGGCCGCTGTCGCCGATGCGTTTGAAGAGAATGATCCCGCAGCAGCTCACAGCTGTAAATGACGCTTCGATTGATTCCGCCAGCACACCTAGGCGGCGCATGCTGATGCTGCAGGGCTGCGTGCAGCCGGCGTTGGCCCCATCTATTAACATCGCCGCACGGCGCGTAATTGCTAGGCTTGGCATTGAAGCCACGGAAATCGACAGCGCCGGCTGTTGCGGAGCACTGAGCCAGCACCTAGCTGCTGATGCCGAAGCACTGCGCGCTGCAAAGCGAAACATCGACGCTTGGTGGCCACATGTGGAAGCCGGTGCCGAGGCCATTATCATCACTGCTAGCGGCTGCGGCACCATGGTCAAGGAATATGGGCATCTGCTAAGCAACGAATCCGCATACGCGGCCAAAGCCGAATGTGTGTCGGCGCTGGCGCGCGATTTGATCCGAAGTGTTCGACGGTGAGGATTTGAGTAAGCTTCGAACCTCGGCAGCAGCGGAGACCATCGCCTTTCATTCGCCGTGCAGCCTGCAGCATGGACAGCGCCTCGGTGGTCGCGTGGAGCAATTGCTCACCACGCTTGGCTATCGACTCACGGTGGTAAAGGACGGCCATCTCTGCTGTGGTTCGGCCGGATCCTATTCAATTTTGCAATCTGATATTGCGCGCCAACTGCGGGAACGCAAACTGGAGAATCTTCAAGCTGGCTCACCAGTATTGATTGCAACAGCCAACATCGGCTGCCTGCATTTCCTTCAGGAAGAAGCGGCGGTTCCCGTTCGCCATTGGATCGAACTCATCGCCGATCGCCTGCCGCCAGGCTAAGCCATCTACTAGAAGGAGCGACTGTCTTATATACGGCACACTAACAAGATTAGACTTCTTAATGACCCGTAAGAGAACTTATGTTTGTCCAGTATGTGGCTACGATGGCCTTGACGAGCCACCATATGACGAACACGGATGTTCGTCATTTGCAATTTGTCCAAGCTGCGGCACTGAGTTTGGATATGATGATCGGAGAAGATCGCATAACGAACTGCGTCAGGATTGGATTTCGTCTGGCATGAAGTGGCACAGCAAAGCGATTCAGAAGCCATTAGATTTTGATCCATCGACTCAGTTGAAAAGATCACAAAGGTGAAATTGGAAGGTAGCTGACGCCTAAATTTCGAGAAAAAGGGGTAAGCGTCGAAACGAATTAGATCTTGTGCGCCAACGACCGGTGCTGCGAGTGAATAGTGGTGAGAAACAAAAAGGCCGCCACTTTTGGAGGGTGGCGGCCTTGGTTACTTCACGGCTACTGCAACGAACTTCAGTTGTACTCGGTTACTGTCTTCCAACTGCCATCCGGTTGCCGGCAAGCGGTGCCATGCATGGTCGTACGCTTGCCATCCATCGTGCCGGTGGTCGTGTATTCACGGCACGGACCATCCGCGGTTTCATAGGTGCGGGTTGGCGTGACCGTGTATTCCGAACGCGAGTCCGGATTTACCCACGCCACCGACTGTCCAGTGCGTGTGCCTTCCAAAGCCTGGTTGGCTTTGATGCGATCGGTTTCATCCATGCTCGCGCCGACGCGGCCACCGATGTAAGCGCCCAGTACTGCGCCAGCGGCCGTTGCTGCGAGCTGGCCGGCGCCGTCACCAATCTGCGCGCCGAGCAATCCACCTAGGGCGCCACCAACAGCTTGACCACCAAGCTCGTTGTTGGCCGTGCACCCTGCGGCGCTGATGGCAGTCAACATAACCACAGCTGCAATACGATGTTTCATGGAAATCACACCCTCCTTACAAGAGCGATTAGCACGTGCCAGTCTACGCGCGGACTCTTAACACCAACTGAACTTTGCGCTGGCGAGTCTGTGCGATTTTGCACGCTCGCGAACTAAGACCTTCGCTGTGGCTGCATGTTCATGGCGACTAGCGTGCAAATGCGATCGCGATCAAAAAAAACGGCGGGAAATCCCGCCGTTTCAAATCAAACCAGTTGTACTGTTAAGGATCTGTTTAATAAATCTTCAACACGCCGCCTTCCTCATCGATGTACTCAAGATCCTTGTTCGGCGGATTGCCGTCGTAGATCTTGTATTCGCGGCTCTGGCGATACGCTTCGCGCGTGAAGCTGTAGGAATCCAGCGCAGCCTCGTCGCGAATGCGCGTGGCTTCAAGATAGTTTGCACGTTCGTTAACGCCGCTGAATATGCCCAGCGGTAGCGTAAATGGTCCGCCGACGTAGTACAGTGGGTTGAGGAACATGCTGGTGGCGAGATCCGGTGCATCGCGCAGCGAGTTGGGTCCACGCACCGGCAACACTAGATAGGCGCCTTCGCCAAAACCCCACTTGCCGAGTGTCTGGCCGAAATCCTCATCGTGTTTGGGCATTCCGGACATGCTGGCGACGTCAAACAAACCGCCTACGCCCACCGTGCTGTTCAAGGCGAAACGGCCGATGTCCTGGCCCGTCTGGCGGAACTTGCCCTGCAGCAGGTCATTGGCGATGACGTTCAGATAACCGAGGTTATCGAAAAAGTTGGTCACGCCCATGCGCACGCCCTTCGGGGTGACCTTGCTGTACACCGTCGCCACCGGTTTGATGAGCGCCTTGTCCAGCGTGTCGTTGACGTTGTAGATAACCCGGTTAACGCCCTCCAGCGGATCCTTATCCTCAGCCGCGCCGCTTACGCAGCCGGTCGAAGCCAGCGTTCCAAGCACCATTACAGCCCACAGCGATCTTCGCATCCCCATGTTAACCCTCGTTAAAAAAGTCCACTCCCCAAGAATTTTCTTTATTTACTGCTAGGCGACTCGTACTGCGCAATCTTAGCATTCAGCTTCTCAATAAGCGCGTCAAAGCCGTCGCTCGAGATTATCGACCCGTATTCGGAACGCTTTAAAGATATATCGCTAACTCCGTCCGCAACTACGTTCAGGATTCGCGCGCTACCATCCTGTCCGATGCTCACCAGGTAGTTGAGCGACACCGGCTGGTCGTTGGTTCTGACCAGTTGAGTGTTCACTAACATATTGTTTCCACTCTGTTTTGTTTCGCCAAGCGATTCAAAATGCTCGCCGGAAAAGCTGTCGAATCGTGAGGCGTAGGTGGCCACACTGAGTTTTGCAAAGGTTTCGACGAACTTCTTCTGCTGCTCCGGGTTCAGTCCGGCCCAGTTTCGCCCCAGCACCAGCTTGGCGATAGTCCCGAAGTCGAAACACTTCGTAATAACCGGCTCGAGCGCCGTATAGCGCCCCTTGTAGCCGGCCTGTTCGCCGCCTTGTTTCATCGCCGCCAACAGGGCAGCGTGCAGGGTTTCCACGGATTTGGTAGCGGCGCCGGTATCGGCGTGCGCAGCGACGTTTGTAAGCAACCCCAGTCCCAGCACACTGATGTGCAAAATTCGCAAAAAGTTACGCATCGGATTCTCCATCGGTCGATTGCCCCCTGTGACGACTTGCAGCGCCTTTTAGTTCAAAAAGTTTTTCAGCCTGCGCACCTTGAATCGATTGTACGCGTCACCATTTACGCAGCGCGTTGGTATTGACGGCCCTTCCATCGCGATCGCTCGCCGCGAAGATAACGCCACGCTGAATGCCAGGTCACGGCGAGGTATATTGCCGCCACGCCCGGCAAGGCCGGCGCGTATTTTACCGGTAGACGGTAATAACGCAGCACCGGTGCATATGGGATTGATGCAATCATGAAACTGACCAGCGCAGCAATTCTTGTCAGTCCGCTACCGAGCAAGACTGCAATGGGTGGGATCAGGTAGTACACGAACATCAGCGCAGTGCATGTCGCTAACAGCAGCGGCGAATACTGCAATTGCGTGTAGGCATTGCGTGCCACCATGTGCCAGATGTCCTGGAAAGTGTAGCGGCGCTGGCTAATCGCGCTGTGTGTCAGGCCTACCCAGATACCACCGCCGGCTGACTTGATGCGCTTGGCCAGCGTGCAGTCGTCAATCATTGCGTCACGCAGCGAGGTAAAGCCGCCGATTTTCGTTAGCGCATCCGCGCGCAGCAGTATGCAACCTCCTGCAGCCGCGGCCATCGAGGAGTGCGGATCATTGGCAAGTTTGAACGGGTAGATCATTTTGAAGAAATACACGAAGGCGGGCAGAAGCATTCGTTCACTGCGGCTTTGCATGCCGAGATCGGCCATCAGCGAGACCATGCTCAATTGCTCATCAAGCAGTTTCTGTCGCAAATTTGCAAGAATACCGGGTGCGAGCACGATGTCAGCGTCGAGCAGCAATGTAAGCGGTGTCGCGGCCCGCTGCCGCCCTTGCTCCAGTGCCCACAGCTTGCCACTCCAACCTTCTTCCAACGCCGCGCCACGAATGAGTTCAACGCCGGCTATGCCGCTGGATTGAATCACATCGGCCGTTCCATCTACGGACTCATCATCGATTACAATGATGCGCAGGCCATCACCTTGGTTAGCGAGCGCGCGCAATGTCGTCAAAATGGTTGGCGCTTCGTTGCGCGCCGGGATGAGAACGCTGATGTCGGAAAGATCCTGCTCGGTTGCGCCGCCGCTGAAGTCCAGGGTTTCATTTGTCGACCATGGGCGCCAGGGCAGAAATAGCACGCTAGTGCCAACGATAAGTGACAGCGAAACGAGTGCGGATAACATCAGAAGAACAAACCCGCCGAGGGGCGGGTTGAGTCGTGCATGGTTGAGGACTTCGTGATCGGCGTTACTGTTTGCCGGCGATTCGCTGATCGTTGGTGGTGCCACATGTTCTGGTCGTCTCGGCTTTGACCACCAGCTTGAGTTGCGGCGCCTCATCCTTGTAGAGCACCGGCAGTTCCGGCGCCATCGAGCCAGCGGTTTTGGGGCCGAGCAACGCAATGGCGGCGGCCTTCAAAGGATGCGCGAAGGTATCATTGACGGCAGTGGCTTCGAATCCACAATGCACCATGCAGTTGGCGCACTTCGGATTCTTGCCGGTGCCGTAGCGATCCCATTCGGTGTCATTGATCAGCGCCTCAAAGCCGGGCGCATAGCCTTCACCCACCAGCAGGTAGCAGGGCTTCTGCCAGCCAAACACATTGCGCGTGGGATTGCCCCACGGCGTGCACTGATAACTTTCATTGCCCGCAAGGAAGTTCAGGTACAGGCTGGACTGATTGAAACGCCACTTCTTGCCCTTGGCCAGCTTGAAGATGTTGCGGAACAGCTCCTTGCTCGCTGTCTTCTTCAGGAACACATCCTGGCGTGGTGCGCGCTCATAGCTGTATCCCGGCGAAATGGTCACGCCTTCCAGGCCCAATGCCATCATGTCGTCCATGAATTGGCCGACCTCTTCGGCGTTCTCGCCCTGGAACAGCGTGCAATTGGCGGTGACGCGAAAACCCCGGCGGCGCGCCTCGGCGATAATTTCAATGCACTTGTCGTACACGCCGTCGCGGCATACCGAGGTGTCGTGACGATCGCGGTTGCCATCGAGATGAATGGAGAAGGTCAGATAGGGCGAAGGTTCATATTCATCCATCTTGCGCTCCAGCAGCAGCGCATTGGTGCAAAGATAGACGAATTTCTTCTTGGCGATGAAGCCACGGACAATCTGTGCCATTTCCTTGTGAATGAGCGGTTCGCCGCCCGCGATCGAGACCACCGGCGCACCGCATTCATCGATGGCTTGCATGCACTCCTCATACGACAGGCGTTTGTCGAGGATTTCATCTGGATAGTCGATCTTGCCGCAGCCGGCACAGGCTAGATTGCAGCGAAATAGCGGCTCCAGCATCAGCACCAGCGGATAGCGCTTGTTGCCCTTGAGTTTCTGCTCGATGATGTATCGAGCAACGCGGTACTTTTGAATCAGTGGAACGCCCATTCTTGGTTTTTCCTTGGTGCCGCTTGAGTGGCAAAAAAGCAGCAATTACAAAAGATTGGCCACACCTGCGCCGAGTGGCGGGCAAGATACTGGATTTGCCCTCGAAAGTACAGCAAGTGCGTGATATCAGCGGCAAAATTCGGTTGCAACCCATTGAAGCTGTATCCATAATGACCGACCTTTTTGCAGAACAATATCATGGCTCTCAACGGTCGTTATCCACTGTTAAGTCAGATTGCATCGCCCTCGGATCTCAGGCGCCTGCCGGAATCGCAGCTGGAGGCACTGGCGGTCGAGCTGCGCAATTTTCTCGTCGAATCGGTCAGCCAGAGCACCGGGCATTTTGCCGCGGGATTGGGCACCATCGAATTAACCATCGCTTTGCACTACGTCTACAACACGCCTGACGATCGCCTGGTGTGGGATGTGGGGCATCAGGCCTATCCGCACAAGATATTGACTGGCCGCCGCGATCAGATTTTGTCCATCCGCAAGAAGGATGGCCTGGCGCCATTTCCGAAGCGTGACGAGAGTGAGTACGACACGTTTGGCGTTGGTCACTCCAGCACATCCATTGCTGCCGCGCTGGGCATGGCCCTCGCTGCGCAACGCACCGGCAGCCATCGCAAGGCCGTTGCTATCATCGGCGATGGCGGCCTGACCGCTGGTATGGCTTTCGAAGCGCTGAATCATGCGGGTGGTTTGAACACTGACTTGCTGGTGATCCTTAACGATAACAACATGTCTATTTCGCCGAATGTGGGCGCGCTATCCAGCCGCTTCGCGCAGTTGTTATCCGGCAAGTTCTACACCTCCCTGCGTGAGGGCAGCAAGAAGGTGCTCTCACATGTGCCGCCGGTTTGGGAGCTGGCGCGCCGCGCCGAGGAACATATGAAGGGCTTCATCGTGCCCGGCACGCTGTTCGAGGAATTTGGTTTCAACTACATCGGTCCAGTGGACGGCCACGATCTGCATGCGCTGGTGAATACCTTGCGCAATATCCACGAGTTGGAAGGGGCCGCAGCTGCTGCACATCATTACCAAGAGAGGGCAAGGGCTACGAGCCGGCTGAAAACGATCCGGTGAAGTACCACGGCATCTCTTCGCCGTTCGATCCGGAAATGGGCATACAGCCCTCGGGCAAGCCGAGCAAGATGACCTTCAGCGATGTGTTCGGCGACTGGTGCTGCGACATGGCCGAACGCGACAAGCGCTTCGTGGCAATTACGCCGGCGATGCGCGAGGGTTCTGGTTTGGTGAAGTTTCACAAACAGCACCCGGATCAGTACTTCGATGTGGCGATCGCCGAGCAGCACGCGGTGACATTGGCCGCTGGCATGGCCTGCGATGGCTTGAAGCCGGTGGTGGCGATTTACTCGACATTCCTGCAGCGCGGCTACGATCAACTCGTACACGATGTGTGCCTGCAGAATCTGCCGGTGTTGTTTGCGCTCGACCGCGCCGGCTGCGTCGGTAATGACGGCCCCACACACAATGGCACTTACGATGTGAGTTTCATGCGCTGCCTGCCCAACATCGTGTTGATGGCGCCATCAGATGAGAACGAATGCAGGCAGATGCTTTATACCGGATACAGCCTCGATATGCCGGCGGCTGTACGCTATCCACGTGGCGGTGGCACCGGTGTGGTGCCAGAAAAGAACATGTCCGCGCTGCCCATTGGCAAGGCCGAGTTGCGCCGCAAGGGTAAGGAAGTGGCCATTCTCGCCTTCGGAACACCGTTAACAATGGCTTTGGCGGCGGGCGAGGAGCTCGATGCTTCTGTGGTCAACATGCGTTTCATTAAGCCACTGGATGTGGAGCTCATTCTGCAGATGGCGGAAACGCATGACCTGGTTGTGACGGTTGAGGAGAATGTCATCGAAGGTGGATGTGGCAGTGCAGTCAACGAAGTGCTCGCCGCCCATGGCGTGGTGGTGCCGGTTCTCAACTTCGGGCTGCCGGATGCCATGCTGCCCCATGGCTCTCAGGATGAAATGCGCGCCGCAGGCGGTTTCACCCGCGAGGCGCTGGTGAGCGCCATTCAAACGCGTCGCCATTCACAGCCATCGCTTTCCGCCCAGCGCGCCTGACAATCGACATTGCCCGGCGCCGCGCTGACTGGGCGTTGCGATTTGTCCGTGGTCTTCTATGTGTAGGGAGGAGCATTTAACCATGCGCGCTAAATCTCTTCGCTTGGGCATGTTGTTGATGTTGGTTGCGATAGCGCTGTTACCCATTACCGATCACGCCGCGATCGATCTGGCGGGAACCGTCACTCAAATCTCAGGTAATGTGACTGCGCAACTGCAGGGGCAGGTGGCGCGCAATCTGCGCGAAGGCGATGTCGTTTACGCTGGTGAGGAAATTCGCACCGCCGGCGATTCCAGCGTCAAAATGAAACTCCAGGACAACACGCAATTCGCGCTCGGCGCCGACAGCCGCATGCGCATTGCCCAATATCGTTATCGCAACAATCCGGCCACCGACATTCTGCAAACGCAGATCTACAAGGGCATATTCCGCTTTGTCAGCGGGCTAATCGCCAAGAAGCGTCAGCAATCAATGACAGTGGTGACGTCGGTGGCGACTATCGGCATTCGTGGTACGCATGTTATCGGTGAGGTGACCGAAACTTCAGCGACAATTGCGCTGATGGAACCGGAGGAAGCGGGCAAGCAGACGGCAATCGAAGTGTCCAATCAGTACGGCAGCGTGGTCATCGACAAACCGCGCTTTGAAACCGTCATTCCCGATGCGCATAGCCCGCCATCGCCACCGCGTCCAGTGGCCACGCAGCGCATCGACAACATGCTGCGATCCATTCAGACCATCCGCCGCGTTGTGGTGCCGCGCCTGCCACCACGATTGCCCAACTGATTTGGGAGTGTCGTCACACGACTTGGCCTGACAGGTAGGTGGGATGTTCGGATCAAATTCCGATCAGACGGATCCATCCCGATCGGCGTCGGTGCACCGGGATTGAGCCTCACTCAATACTGCAGCCGTACGCCGATCTCGAAGACGTGCACTTGAAGGTCTTTGTAACCGAGCAGGCCCTGGTAAGCGAAGTGGCCGCTCCAGCCATTCCGGAAGTCTGCGCTGAGACCGGCGCTGACGTTGGCGTAGTTGCGGTCCGGCGCGTCGGTCGGCAGCAGGAACGTCGAGCGGCTGCGGTCGTCGACGAATCGCCCGGTAGTATCTTCGTTGTCGTTCTCGAATTCGTGGAGGTACTCGATGCCAACTTGTGGGAATAGGTCGAATCGCTCCATCATGATCGAACTGGCGGCACGAGCGCCGAACGCGGTCGTCAGCGAGGTGAAATCCTGGTCGTCGATCTGCATCGCCAGACCCGATCCCTGCGCGTTCGGGTTCGACATCCGTTCGCTGTATCCGTCGATCTCGGTGTGCGCAATGTCGATGCGTGCATACGGCGTCAATGTCCACTGTGCGCGCTGGAAGTCGTAACCTGCCTCGACGCTGCCCGCTATCTCGTCGCTGACCGTGTCGGAAATCGCCTTCTGGTTGACGTTCGAAGGCCGGCCGGCGATTGAATAGACGATGTTCCGTTCCTGGTCGTGGCCCGTCACGGTGTACATGCCAATGACGTTGACATATGACGCCGCGGACGGATAGTAGCTGCCGTAGATCGATACGGCGACGGCGTCGGTGTCGAGTTTGCCGCTGTTGCTGTCGAGATCGACGTTCTGCCCGGTGTAGCCGAGTGACATGCCGAGCAGCGAAGCGTCTGTCAGGCGATAGTCGGCGCCGCCGGTGACGCCATAGCTGTTCATGCTGAAACCGGTTTCACGGGCGGTGCTGTCCTTGTCGCCGATGCCAAAGTTGCCGTTGAGATACAGTCCCCAGCGACTGTCGCCGGCATCCTCGGCGCACGCGCCAGCGTCCTCGCTGAGACCGTCCTGCGGCGCGGCCTCATCCTTGCCATTGAGCAGGCGCTGCCGGCAGTGTTCCAGACGATCGCGCACGTTCTCATCCTGCTGCTCGTTGGCGTCGACCCCGACGGTTTGAACTGCAGAGTTCTCCTCGGGCGCCATCGCTTGCAGGGCAGCCTGGGCGCCGGCGTTGTTTCGATCGAGGACAACGGCGCGAACGATGTCGTTGCAACGCGCCTGCAGGTCCGAGCTGAGGAGATTACCCGGAGGGCAGATGAAGCCGATGAGTTGTCCCAACGTCTGCTGGGGTGGCGTGGCACTGGCGTTATTCAGTGTCGTGGCGCGGGTGCCGGTGGCACCGGGGCCAGGCACCACCGATTGCGCATGCGCATCACTGGCGGCAAACAGACTAGCGAAAATTGCCGTAACTACGCACCGTGAAAATTCCAAACGCATTGGTTCCCCCCTTCCTTGACCAATGATTACTGCGTGAATTGGTAGCTAGGCTACCCCGGCCGGACAAACCTTGCAAATTTACCTGAGCGTGGGTCGGTAACCTTCTGATCCAATAATTCAGATCAGGGGTTTGTCCAACGCACAGTCAACGTCGGATTTTCAGCGGCCTACTACGGCGTGAGCAACGCGCGAAATGCTGTCAGCAGGCGGTCGATATCGGCAGCAGCGATCTCCCCCAGGGTTGAGATTCTGAAAATCGATTTCGCAAAGCTGCCCTGGCCCGAATAGATCACAAAGCCATGTGTCTTCAGGTGATCATGCAGGCGTTCATAGCTCAGGTTGGCGGGCAGGTGATAGGCGTTGAGCACCACGGATGAAGCGTCATCGGGGAGTAGCGGTCTAACACCGAGTTGAACGAGTCCCGTGCGCACCTGTTCGGCCAGGGCGCGATAACGCGCGTGACGCGCACGCCATCCACCCTGCTCAGTGAATTCCTGCAAGGCCGCATCCAGGGCATAGAAGGTTTGCACCGATTGCGTAAACGGTGTGCCACCCTTGTCCTGTTCACGGCAATAGGTTGCGAGATCGAGATACAAGCTGCGCTGTGGCAGGTCTTCCTGCTGTAGCGCGTCCCGGCGCGCGATGACGAATGAAGTGCCGGGCACACCATGCAGGCACTTGTTGGCGGTGGCGGCACAGGCCGTGATATTCCAGTCATCGAAGTGCAATTCTTCGGCGCCGAAGCTACTGACTGCATCGAGCAGCAAATAAATTTTGCGCTCCGCGCACAGTCGAGCAATCGACTCAAGTTGATTGAGCCGTCCGGTGGTGGTTTCGTGGTGTACCAGGGCGAGATGTGTCACATCCTGGTGCTCGTCAAGCAGCAAGCGCAGGCGCGCGGTATCGATTTCCTCACCCCACGTCAGCGAATTGACGACTGTAGGAATACGATGAATGGCGGCAATCTTTGACAAGCGTTCGCCGTACACGCCGTTCTCAATGACCAACATTTTGCTGTGCGCTGGTCCCAAGCTGCTCACCATTGCTTCCATGGCTGAAGTGCCGGAGCCGGTGACAACGATGGCTGCGTAACGTGTGGGGTCGAGATTGTAGACACGCAACAACTGTTCTCGAATGCGGGTCTGCAACTGAGCGAATTCCGGCTCGCGATGGCAAAGATCGGGGCCAGTCAGCGCAGCGCGCACGCGCGCACTGAGCGTTACGGGGCCTGGATTGAGTAGCAGCAGTTGCATTAGAAGCTACTTCCGATATGTGTCATCAGCCGCCGCAGAACTTCTGGTGGCGTTACTTTCGGCCGCGGCAAATCTTCAATCGTGCCGGTAGCAATTTTCAGGTGTGCGAATTTCGGGCCGGATTCGGTGGATTGCAATATGGTGTCGAGTACCGCGAGGGCATCACCGCTGACGCAGTAACCGTAGCCGCAGGCCTGGGCGATGGCCGCAAACGCAACACCCGCGCTCACCGTTGCTTGCGCGCCGGTGGAATCATGCGCTTCGTTGTCCAGCACAATGTGCACGAGATTGTCGGGGCCATACGCTCCCACGGTGGCGAAATTTCCCATTCGCATGAGCGCCGCACCGTCACCGTCGATGACGACAACCTTCTTGTCAGGTCGTGCACGCGCCAGGCCAAGGCCTAATGAGGAAGCACAACCCATGGAACCAACCATGTACAGATGATTGGCGCGATCATCGATCGCATACAGCTCCCGCCCCGTGAACCCGGTCGTGGCAATTACCACCGTTTCCTCCAGCGGCGTTAGCTCGATTATCCGGGTCAGCGCTTCAGTGCGCGACAGGCGCTTGGCACCGCAACGGCCATCGCAATGAATCAATTTCGCTGAGCGCCGCCGCAGTCCCAGTGTTTTCTTCTTCAGCGCATGTTTGTCGACCGCCCCCTTTTGCATGATGAAACCATAAGGGCGAAGCTCGCGTTGCACGTGCTCGCGCGCGCGCCTCAGAGCGGGCGCAATGGCATCACTTTGCATGGGAAATGTCTCCCACGGCACGCGCATGATATCGAACATTTCATTGGTAATTTGGCCCATCAGTTCGTGCTGCGGCTCATCGTGCACACCCGGTGCACCGCGATGCGTACAGATGACGAGCAGAGGAATGCGAAATACATGACTCAACGACGTCAGCGGGCTGACGGCGTTACCAAGGCCGGAGTTTTGCATCATTGCCACCGCGCGCTGGCCGCCGATAGCCGAGCCACAGGCCGTTGCCACCGCATCGCCTTCGTTGGCGGATGATATGTAATTCAAACTCTCGTCATTGATGACGTAGTTGATAAACGGTGTCAGAAACGAGCAGGGCACACCGGTATAGGTGTTATAGCCAAGCGCGCGTCCTGCTTCGATGAACTCCTCTGCTTGAATCATGATCGCTTGTTGATGTCCAAGAGAATTTGAATGGTGTCAGTTGCTGTCCTTGGCAAAATCGCCAGCGCGATCCAAGTCTTCCAGCGAGTTCACGTCCAGCCAGTGGCCGCTGATGTAAACGACGCGCACAGGGCGGCCTTGAGCGATCAGGTGATTCAATACATTTGGAATGCCCAAAGTATGGTAGTCATCACGTCGTTTCAGTTCCGTCAGAGCATCCTGCAGCCAGCGCCGTCCTTCGCCGCGCACGCGCAACATGCCTATCCAGCGGCCATGACTGGAGCCGAGATTGGTTTGCGCGGTTTTCGCGACGCACTTGAGCATGATGTCGCGATCGATGACGGCACGGTTATCGGGTGCTGAACACCATGCGTAATCCGGTGATCCGCTGAGGGTGGTGTCGCGGGCCACAGAGTCGACGACGGTGACGATCTCGCCATCCTGATCGAGCAGATCCCGCAGAACGTAGCTGCGAAACAGCAGGTCGCCGTAGAGCACCAGCATGCTGTCGGCGAAATCATTCTCGGCGCAGGAAAGCGACGCCAACTCACCGGTCGTTGCGTAGTCTTCGTTTACGGTAACTTTGACGCCAGCCACATCGATTGCATCGGCGCGATAGCCGGCAACAACGGTGGTGTCATTGATCCCTTGCTTCTTGAACTCATCGACCAGGCGGCGCAGCAATGGCTTGCCGCTGATGGGCAACATGACCTTGGGCCGTGATTGCGTGAGTCTGTCAAGTTCGGCGCCGCGGCTGGCCGCCAGCACGATGGCCTGCGTGCGGCTTTGCGCACCGCCGGCGTAGCGCAGTTCGGCTTCTTTCAATTCATCGGCGCCCTGCAGGCGAAACAGCTCGTTGACTGAGGCGATGCGATCCTCGACGTTCAGAAGGCTTTCGGTTTCTCGCACTTCCTGAGCTACTGATTGCATCACCGACACCGCAGCGCGGATCATGTGATTGGCCCAAATAACCATGCTGATGCCGGCGCTGCGATACATTTCAACCGGTGTGGAGTAGTACTTGGTCGGCACGATGACCACTGGCGCGCGATTGGCCCATTCCTTGGCGAAGCTCAAGATCTCATCCGGCCGCGATAGCTTGCTGTGAATCAGAATGGCGTCGGCGCCTGCATGACGATAGGCTTCGGCGCGTCGCAGTGCTTCCTTCATGTCCCAGCCGGCGATCAAGGCTTCAATACGCGCGACGATGCAGAAGTCATCATCGCTTTGTGAATCTTTTCCGGCTTTGATTTTTCCGCAGAATTCATCGATATCAGCCAGCGGCTGGCGCTCGCCATCGATGAAGCTGTTGGTCTTGGGGAAAAGTTTATCTTCGATGCACACGCCAGCGACGGCGCGCTGCTCGAGCTTGCGCACCAGCCTTCGCATATTGTTGAAGTTCCCGTAACCGGTGTCGCCATCAAGAAGAATGGGGATTGAAGTGACATCGGTCATGAACTCCAGCACGTCAACGACCTGAGTCCAGCTCGCTTCGTTGTTGTCTCGCACGCCAAACTGCGCAGACAGTGCCAGTCCGCTGCCCCAAATTCCTTTGAACCCGGCTTCCTCAACAATGCGTGCCGACAAACCGTTATGCGCCTCCATAATGAAATCGAGCTGATTCGAGGACAGCATGCGGCGCAACTGCGTTGTTCGGCGGGACATGCCCATGATGTTTTCCGGTTTGTTCAATGCGGTATTACCAATCAACGTGTCAGTAGTGGAACGACTTTATTGTTGGCGCGATCAATATCTTCCGGGAAATCCAGTTCCAGCCACGGAATACCCGTCACGTCCTCAAACTCGAAGTCCCCGGGCGTGGCAAGCAACAAATCTCGAATGGCTTCTTCGTACGGTTCCTGCCTGCGTCCGCTTTCCAGGTATTCCTCGGTCTTGCGCGCTAGCCTTGCCGCCATTTCTGCGTTGAACCGGAAGAATCCTACCGACTCACCGGCAAAATCATATTCTAACCTGTCTTCGATTTGCTTGCGGAACTCCACAATCGTGTTGCCACGCACGCAGAGCTTGACGGGTTCGGGTCCTGGTTCGAATTCGCGATCGAGGAGAAACACATTGGCTTTCTTACTGCCAACAATCGTTGCAACATATCGTCGCGATATAAGACATCAGCATCCATGAGCAATACATCGCCACCCGCAACAAGGAAGTGCCGCATGCACCACAGGCTGATGATGCTGCCTTCGCGGAAATAGGGATTGAGAACAGTGGTTACATTAACGGCGTGCCCTGAGCACTCAATAGCAGTGCGCAGCATCGCGGCTTCATAACCCACGCACACGCCAATGTGATCAATTCCTAGCATCAAGAGATTATCGAGATGCCGTTGCATCAACGATTGGCCCCGAAACTCGAGCAAACTCTTCGGACCCTGGTGAACGGCTGCGAGTCGGCGACCATAACCGGCTGCAAGAATAATGGCACGCATTGGATCTTAAGTCTTATTGCGCTGCGCGATTGCGGCGAAAGACTTGCCGGAACCCGAAGTAGCCCACCGCGTCCTTCATGTTGGATACGAAACGGCCAAAGCTGCTCATCTTGGCGGTGGTCAGATACTCCAGCGTCAACGCAATTCGCTGTTCGTTCGCGCCGGCGGGTGTCACGCGGTGCCACAGCTTGTCGCCGTTGAAGATGACAAAGGCGCCCGGCGTGAGCGCAACGCTGTGATGTTCGCTTTGACGATCCTTGCGCCCGCGAAACAACTCGTACTCGAGCTTGCAGCTTGATTGGTCGACCAGACCGAACAACACCGTATATCGTGCACCCTGGTAATACGACGTATCGTAGTGCCAACCGATGTGATCGCCGGGCTCGGTGTAGTAGTACAGCGCGTAGGTATGCGGATCTTCAGGTGGGCACGGTTGCAGTTCCACACCGGTCAGCGCGTTGAAGAAATTGACCAGTGCGGGCGAACGATACAACTCGGCGAACTCCGTCGTCAGGCGATCGAGATCGAACCGGCTGACACTGCCGCCTTTCTTATGACCAGGGAGATAGTTGCGATTGATGCTCGTTCTTACCCGCGGTAGCGCTGCAAGCAGCAGCGTGACGACTTCCTGTGGCAGAAAGTTTTCCACCACCAGCGCCTCGTCCTGTTCCTGGAACCGCGCGCGCAAAGCTGCAGTGTCCAGCGTTTGAAGATGCGCCGATAAGATCGCGTTCAAATCCCCCATACCTGAGTTGCTCATTTCAAGTGTGTGTTGCTTGCCGATTCGCTGCGTACCCAGCGGCGATATTCAATGATCGTCCAAAATAAGTATCCCAAGGTACCCAGTGCGTAGGGTACGAAGAAATACTTCAGGCCTAGAATCCACGTGATAGGACCAATGAGGTAGATGAAATCCTCCAGTTCAAAACCGGCTGCCGCAGGGTGCGCCCAGGCTTTCTTGCCCCAACGCTCATCGAGTTTCAATCGCAGGTAAAGGATAAATGGATTCGACAGGCCGGCGGCTAAACCCAGCAGCAACCCCGGCACGCCAAGTTCGCCAGATAACTGACCAATTCCAATGCCGCAAAATAGCAGCGTGTAGTTGAGTCCGCCGACAATGAAGTCCAGTTTGTGACCCAGGGGACTGGTCTTGCCCGATTGCCGCGCCAACTCACCGTCGGTGTGGTCGGTGAATACCGCCAAAACGTAAACTCCAGCGGCCAAGTTGACTGCACCGGCACCGCCAAAGGCAAACAGCGCCGCTGCGATTGCGCCCAAAACAAAACTCAATGCCGTGAGATGATTGGGATGGACCTGCGTGTTAACAAGCGGCCGCACCAGCCAGCGTGCCAACCGTTGATCGTAAGGAATGTGAGCCTGCGCGTTCACGGACATTCTTTCAAAAACTCTGAGTCATCATTGCTATGCGGCGGCTGAAAATGTAAGGACTTCGGCGCGTAAACGCCGGCCTTTATACCCGCGTCACCCAGCCGATTCAACTGCAAACCGCGCAATAGCGATGTAAAGCTCGCGGACCGCTGCCCCAGCAAGCTACAGGGACGGGTGCGGCCCACCGTCCTTATGTCTTGGTAGCGTGTCGGTGGTTTCAAACCATCCGATGCGGCTCATCGTCCAAATGTGATACTGCGGTAGCAGGTGAGTTGGGTCATCCAGGCTTGCCAGCGTAATGTCGATCATCCGCGGTGATGGGCGTTTGCAAAATGCGATCTGCGAGCCGCAGCGGCTGCAGAAGCGACGTTCCGCCTCGGCCGATGAGGCGTAGGTAACAAGCTTGCCCGCGACGAGTGTAAATGCCTCGTAAGGAAATGTGCCCCACGCCACGGCGGGTGCGCCGTTGGCGAGTTGGCACATGCGGCAATGGCAGTAACCAGCGTCGATCGGTGTGCCGAGCACTTGGTAGCGCACTTGGCCGCACAGACAGCCGCCATGGAGGGTTTCGTGGTTGTTCATTTCGAGTCGCTCAAAGTAGGTGATCGAGTGACCGTACTCTACCGCGTCCAGGATTGTAGTGGCGAGCCTTTGCCGGTCGCAGCGGCTACACTACGCGGGTGAAATACGCAAAATACCTGTTCCTCATCCTCGGCTTTGCGCTGCTGGCGCGTATCGCGGCGCAAGTGGAATGGCAGCAAGTCTACACCGATCTCGCCAAAGTGGGCTGGCGCGGATTTGCGCTGGTTCTCGCGATGCATGTGGTTACTTTCTGGACCGATGTAGCCGGCTGGCAACTGACTTTCAATTCGATTCCACTCAGCGGCCTTTGGAATGCGCGCTTGTATGCGGTGCGCCAGGCCGGCGAGGCATTCAATTACATACTTCCGGCGGCGTCGGTGGGTGGTGAACCGCTTAAAGCGGCATTGTTGAAAACCCACTATCGCGTTGCGTATCGGGAAGCGGCGGCCACGCAACTGTTATCACGCACCATCAACACCATCGCCTTGCTTATTTTTGTCGCCATCGGATTTGTTTTCCTCGTCAATTCCTCGGATTTTCCTCACAGCATGAAGTGGTTGGCGGCTATTGGCTTGGGTGGCGTCACGATCGGAACATTATTTTTTGTTCTGATGCAGTGGTTCAAGTTGAGCTCAGTAATCAGCCGGCGTCTGTCACGCACGCGATTCGGTCGCTGGTTGGAGAACGTGGTTCACATCGTCGAGGAGTTCGATGAACACATGGTGAGTTTTTATCGCAGCAATCACGCCAGATTTGCCGCGGCGCTGGCTTTGGGTTTCATCAATTGGGTGCTCGGTGCACTGGAAGTCTACATGGTGCTGGGCTTTATTGGATTTCCGATCGATTTTGCCGATGCCTGGATCATTGAAGCCTTGGCGCAGTTGATGCGCGCAGCGGCATTTCTCATTCCCGCCGCTGTAGGTGTGCAAGAAGGAACGTTTCTGGTTGCGTGCCGCGCCATCACCGGTATTGAGGCAACTGGCGTGGCTTTGTCGGTGGTGCGCCGTGTTCGTGAACTGTTGTGGGTATTCATCGGATTGCTTCTGTACTGGACTTATTCCACACACAAACCAGCTGATGCAAACGGGTACACATCACAAACGTAACGCGATATATCGAGAACCTGTTCTCGATCTTGCGTCGATTGTGGATTGTCAAGTGGAAGAGTCCCCGCTGCTCAACCGCATTTCTTCACTGCCATTGCGACTTCAACAGCGCAACATCACAACCCACGTAGCACTGCAGTAGTCGTTCGTCCTAGCCGCTTGCTAGAGATTGTTTTCGCTCGACTGTGCAGGCATCGATACACAGTTGGGGGATAGCATGTATCACGTGGCGGCAGTACTCGGGGGAAGTTTGCTTTGGGGTTTGGCATGGTGGCCCATACGCATACTGGATTCACACGGGCTCGAGGGATCGGCACTTACGCTGGTGGTTTACGGTACACCGGCAATCTTGCTGCTGCCATTGACATGGAGACAACGTTTGCAATGGATAAGTCATTGGCCAATGCTGATTGCAATACTCTTGCTCGGCGGCGTGTGGAATTTGTCCTACATGCTGGCGATGATCAAAGGCCACGCTGGTCGCGTGGTGTTGCTTTGTTATCTATCCTCGGCTTGGTCGATTGTCGGTGGCAGAATTTTTCTGCGTGAGAGCGTAGGCGCGCAGCGTTGGTTGAGCGTTATGTTGTCGCTACTCGGTGCGTGGATGATTGTGGGCACTTCGCCGCTAGGCAAAACTCCCGTTGATCCAACGGATTTGCTGGCTATTGTATGCGGCCTTGCGCACGCCGGAACTAATCTTTTGTTCCGGCGTGTCGAGGAAATCCCGGTGGTCAGTAAGAATACGGCCATGTTTCTGGGCGCTGTATGTGCTGCCGGCATTGGCCTTTTTGGACTCGACGCCGGTCGTACTGACGCCACACCGCTGGTTTGGGTGGCGGCAGGGGTTTTTGGCATGCTGTGGGTGCTAAGCGCCGAATCGCTGACCCAATTTGGCGTCAGTCACCTGCCGGTTGCACGGTCTTCGATACTTCTTATTGCGGAATTACCCATAACTGTCATTAGTGCCGCGCTGCTCGCCAACGAGCACCTGCGCGCGTTAGAAATGGCGGGTGGGGCATTGATCATGCTTGCAACCGTGACGGAAATACTGCGCCGGGAACCAATCCAAATTGAGGGTAGCGACGTCGAGTTGAGTAAAGCCGCATGAACAATCACTACCGGGTGATAACGAAATCGAAAAATGTCGGTGAGCAGATCGCTGGATACCATCTATTGGTCGATGCCAGTGGCTGCGATTCGATGCGTATCCGTAACCACGACAATCTGCGCGAATTCGTAGTGATGTTGCAAAATTGTCTTGCACTGCCCGTGCGCGGCGAGCCCATCATCGAACGCCACTCTACACGCAACCTCATGGATTCCCGCTGGTCGCTGGTGCAGTTGTCAAATTCAGCGTCGATAAGCGCGCATTTTTTTGAAGATCACGCGGTTGCCTGCATCGACGTATTCCTGACACGGCTCTTTGACGTCGATGCGGTTCGCAACGTCATTGAGCGCTACTTTCTGCCGGTGTCAATGCGCGTGACCTGTGTGAATCGCAGCTTTAATTGCGCCACTGGTGAAGAAACCAGTTGACCGCATCCTGTATCGCCT
>JAXMGY010000022.1:0-36721 GCA_046347035.1 Gammaproteobacteria bacterium
AATTCAGAAAACAGCACAAGATGCGCAATCGCGGCCTGTCGTATCAGGGCTCGCGCGTCAGCTTTGGCGAGTATGGTTTGAAGGCAGTCGAGAACGGACGAATCACCGCGCGCCAGATTGAAGCAGCGCGCCGCGTCATCAGCCGTCAGATGAAGCGCGGGGGCAAGGTGTGGATTCGCCTGTTTCCGGACAAGCCGATTACGCGCAAGCCGTTGGAAGTGCGTATGGGCAATGGCAAGGGCAGCGTGGAATATTGGGTAGCGCAGGTGCAGTCGGGCCGCGTGCTTTATGAATTGGAAGGCGTGACCGAAGCTGAAGCACGTGAGGCATTCCGTCTCGCCGCCGACAAGCTGCCGGTTAAAACGACGTTTGCAATACGGACGGTGCTGTGATGCTAGCGAAAGAACTGCGCCAGAAGAGCGCTCAGGAACTGAACGATCTGTTGGTCGAACTGCGCCGCGAGCAATTCAGCCTGCGCATGCAGCAGGGCTCGGGACAGGCTGCGCGTCCCAGCCAGATCCGGGAGCTGCGCAAGAACATCGCGCGCATCAAGACCATCCAGACCGAAATGAAATCCAAGGGCGGTGCGAAATGACGGCCGAAGCAGCAAAAGAAGTCAACCGCCGCGTGCTGGTGGGTGAAGTAGTAAGTTCAAAGATGGACAAGACCATTGCAGTGCGTGTCGAGCGGCAGGTGGCACACCCGATCTATGGCAAGTACGTGCGCAAAAGCACCAAGTTCCTGGCGCATGATGAAGGCAACGAGTGCAAGGAAGGTGATACCGTCGCCATCGAGGAATGCAGGCCGCTGTCCAAGCGCAAGAGTTGGCGCCTGCAAAAGATAATCGAGCGCGCGGTGCAGGAATAACTGTCCTGGCGCTGCTTGGACGAGGATTGACGGGAGAAGACCCATGATACAGATGACCACCATGCTGGAGGCCGCCGACAACAGCGGCGCGCGCCGCCTGATGTGCATCAAGGTGCTGAAGGGCTCAAAGGCACGCTACGCTGGCATTGGCGACATTATTAAGGTCACAGTGAAAGAAGCGGCGCCGCAGGGCAAGGTGAAGAAGGGCGAGGTGTTCAACGCCGTGGTCGTGCGCACCCGCAAGGGTGTACGCCGCCCGGACGGTTCGGTAATCCGTTTCGATGGCAATGCCGCCGTGCTGCTCGACAAGCAGATGCAGCCCATTGGCACCCGTATTTTTGGACCGGTGACCCGCGAGCTGCGCAGCGAGCAGTTTATGCGCATCGTGTCGTTGGCGCCGGAAGTTCTGTAAGCCGAGTGATGGCAGCTATGAAAAAGATTCGCAAAGGTGACGACGTGGTGATTCTCAGCGGCCGCAGCAAGTCCGCGCGCGGGAAAGTACTGCGTGTGATGGAAGACGACCGCGTGGTTGTTGAAGGCGTGAACATGGTCAAGCGCCACACTCGGCCCAATCCGCAGATGGGACAGCCCGGTGGCATCGTCGAGAAGGAAGCGCCGATTCATGTTTCGAATGTGGCGATCTTCAATGCCGCCACTGGCAAGGCCGATCGCGTCGGATTCAAGACCTTGGGCGATGGCCGCAAGGTTCGTATTTTCAAGTCCAGCGGCGAAGCCGTTGATATTTAACAGGACAGCCGCAATGGCAAGATTGCAAGAACAGTATCGTGACAAGGTCATACCCGCGCTGATGAAGCAGTTCGGCTTCTCGAGCCCGATCCAGGTGCCGCGCATCACCAAGGTCACCATCAACATGGGTGTGGGCGAAGCGGTTAACGACAAGAAGATCATCGAACACGCAGTGGAAAACATGACCGCCATCGCCGGTCAGAAGCCTGTAGTGACCAAGGCGCGCAAGTCGGTGGCCAATTTCAAGGTGCGCGAGAACTGGCCGGTGGGCGTGATGGTGACTTTGCGCCGCGAGCGCATGTATGAATTTCTGGATCGCCTGATCAACATCGCGATTCCGCGTATTCGCGACTTCCGTGGATTGAATCCGCGGTCTTTCGATGGCCGCGGCAATTACACCATCGGCATCAAGGAGCAGATCATTTTTCCGGAAATTGACTTCGACAAAATCGATGCGATCCGCGGCATGGACATTTGCATCAGCACGTCGGCTCGCAGTGACGAACACGGGCGTGCGCTGCTGACGGCGTTTAACCTGCCATTGCGCAATAATTGAGGCTAGGAGAGAGCATTCATGGCAAAGCGTTCGATGAAGAATCGCGAGGAGAACCGTATCGCGCTGGTGAAGAAGCATATGGCCAAACGCGATGAACTACGCGAGAAGATCAAGAACGTGAAGTTGAGCGACGAGGAACGCGACGCAGCGCGTTTGGCAATGCAGAAGCTGCCGCGTGATTCCAGTCCGAGCCGGGTGCGCAATCGTTGCCGCATCACTGGCCGCAGTCGTGGTTACTATCGCAAGTTCGGGCTTTCGCGCAGCAAGCTGCGCAAGGCGGCGATGCGCGGTGACGTGCCAGGTCTGGTCAAGGCGAGTTGGTAAACAAGTCCAAGGGCGAAACATAGGCGAATTGAGAAGATTATGAGTTTGCAAGATCCCATCAGCGATATGCTCACGCGCATTCGCAATGCGCAATCGGCTTCCAAGCAATCGGTGAGCATGCCTTCATCCACTCGCAAGGCGGATATTGCGCGGGTGTTGAAAGACGAAGGGTTCATCGCTGACTTCCGTGTTGCGCCCCAGGACGGCAAGCTCACGCTGACCGTAGACTTGAAGTACTACGAAGGCAAGCCGGTTATCGAGACGCTGCAACGTGTCAGCCGCCCTGGTTTGCGCGTGTATCGCGGCAAAACCGCATTGCCCAAGGTGATTGGTGGGTTGGGTGTAGCCATTGTGTCGACCTCGCGCGGCCTGATGTCGGATCGCGCGGCGCGCGCGCAGGGAATCGGTGGCGAAGTGATCTGCTACGTCTCCTAATGCCGGTAATTGAGCAAATCAAAATTTGAATGAGTAGAGCGACATGTCTCGCGTAGCCAAAAGAGCAATCAAGATACCCAAGGGCGTTGAGGTGAAGATCAACGGCCAGGATGTCGCCGTTAAGGGCGCCAAGGGCACCATGTCGCACAAGGTGCCGGCGCTGGTCAACGTGGCCGTGGAAGGCGATTCACTGCAAGTGAAAATGGCCGAGAATGGCAAGCGTGCGAGCATGTTCGCGGGTACTACGCGCGCATTGCTGAATAATCTGGTGACCGGCGTGACCACCGGTTTCGAGCGCAAACTCGAAATCAATGGTGTCGGTTATCGCGCCGCCGTGCAGGGCAAGACGCTCAACCTGACGTTGGGCTTCTCACATCCGGTGAATTTCCCGATTCCTGAGGGCATTTCGATCGAAACGCCCAGCCAGACGGAAGTGATCGTCAAGGGTATGAACAAGCAGTTGGTCGGCGAAGTTGCGGCGAAAATCCGCGCCTACCGCAAACCCGAGCCTTACAAGGGTAAGGGCGTCAAGTACAGCGACGAGACCATCCTGCGCAAGGAGGCCAAGAAGACCTAAACGGTCGGAAGGTCAAGAACGCGTATGCCATCAATCAAGAAAGTAGGTCGTTTGCGCCGCGCCGCTCGTGGCCGCGCCAAGATCAAATCGCTCGGCGAGCATCGCTTGTCGGTGCATCGTACGCCGCGACATATTTATGCGCAGGTATTCGCACCCAACAACAATGTGGTGGCGAGCGCTTCGACCGTCGACAAGACTTTGCGTGAGTCCGGTAAGGGCGGCAATGTCGCTGCTGCCGTCGCCGTGGGCAAATTGATCGCAGAGCGTGCCAAAGCTGCGGGCGTTTCGCGCGTAGCCTTCGATCGCTCCGGTTTCAAGTACCACGGACGTGTAAAGGCGCTGGCTGACGCCGCGCGCGAATCAGGCCTGGAGTTTTAAGGCGAAGCGAACAAATTAGCCGAATGCAAAACGAGATTTGGAGTTAAGTGATGACCACCGCAGGCAATGCAGAGACAACAGACGGACTTCGCGAAAAGCTGGTCGCGGTTAATCGCGTGGCCAAGGTCGTCAAGGGCGGCCGTATCTTCAGTTTCGCAGCACTGACCGTGGTCGGCGATGGCGAAGGACGCGTCGGCATCGGCCGCGGCAAGGCGCGTGAAGTGCCGGCGGCGATTTCCAAAGCCATGGAAGCGGCACGTCGTGATATGCGCACCGTGGCCATCAGCGGCCGCACCATTCCCTACGCGGTGGTTGGCCGGCATGGATCGGCTAAGGTTTACATGCAGCCGGCGTCGGAAGGTACTGGCGTCATCGCCGGGGGCGCTATGCGCGCCGTGTTCGAAGTGCTGGGCGTGCAAGACATTCTCGCCAAGTGCATTGGTAATTCGAATCCGATCAATGTTGTTCGCGCGACGATTGAGGGCCTGCGTTCCATGAATGATGTGGATCACTACGCCAGCAAGCGCGGCAAGTCGATTGAGGAAATCACGGGCTAAGGCAATGGCAGCGAAATCAAGCAAAAAAGCGGGCGGCATTCGCGTCACGCAAATTAAGAGCACCAACGGCCGGCTCGAGGATCATAAGTCCTGCGCGCGTGGTCTTGGCCTGCGTCGAATTGGACACACGGTTGAAGTGATGGATACACCCGCCAATCGCGGCATGATTGCCAAGATTTCCTACATGCTGAAGGTGGAGAGCTAGCATGCGACTGAACACCATCAAACCAGCGGCTGGCGCCAAGACCAAGCGTACGCGCGTTGGCCGTGGCATCGGTTCCGGCATTGGCAAGACTGCAGGCCGCGGCCATAAGGGTCAGCATGCGCGCGCCGGCGGTTATCACAAGGTTGGTTTCGAAGGCGGCCAGATGCCCATTCAGCGCCGGCTGCCGAAATTCGGTTTCAAGTCGATGATGGCCAGTGATACCGCTGAGGTGCGTCTTGGCGATCTGGCGAAGGTGAGTACATCGCCCGTAGATGTTGAAGCTTTGAAGAAAGCGGGCCTCATCGCCGCAACGGCCAAGCGCGTGCGCGTGTTTCTGCGCGGCGATGCCAAGAAGGGCGTTGCGGTCAAAGGGCTTATCCTGACCAAGGGTGCACGCGCGGCGATCGAAAAGGCCGGCGGTAAGATCGAGGAATAAGTGTCAGCCACTACCGCCAACACCGGATTGAGCCTGAGCAGCGTCGGCAAGCTGACGGAGTTGCGCGAGCGTTTGATGTTCCTGCTCGGAGCGCTGATCGTTTATCGTATCTGCACGCATGTGCCGGTACCGGGCATCAACCCTGCTGCGCTGGCTGCTTTGTTTGATCAGCAGAAGGGCACCATCCTCGACATGTTCAATATGTTTTCGGGTGGCGCCTTGCAGCGTTTTTCGGTGTGCGCACTGGGCATCATGCCGTACATTTCCTCATCGATCATCATTCAACTGCTCGGCTTCATCTATCCGCCGTGGGAACAGCTGAAGAAAGAAGGCGAGCAGGGACGGCGCAAGCTGACCCAGTATTCGCGCATTGGTACAGTGATTCTCGCGTCATTCCAGGCCCTTGGTGTGGCGGTGATGTTGGAGTCGCAACACGCCGGCGCGCAGAGTCTGGTCGTGAATCCCGGAATCGCGTTTAAAGTGACCGCCATTACCAGTCTGGTGACGGGCACCATGTTCCTGATGTGGTTGGGCGAGCAAATCACTGAGCGCGGCATCGGTAACGGTATTTCGATATTGATTTTCTCCGGCATTGTGGCTGGATTGCCGCGCGCCGTGGGCAGCACGCTGGAACTCGCGCGCACCGGCGAACTCAATGTATTGGTGGTGGTAGTAATTCTGGCCTTGGTGCTGGTGGTGACCGGCTTGGTGATTTTCATCGAGCGCGGCCAGCGGCGCATTACGGTCAACTACGCCAAGCGCCAAGTGGGCAACCGCGTTTACGCGGGACAGGCCAGCCACTTGCCGCTGAAGATAAACATGTCAGGTGTGATTCCGCCTATTTTTGCCTCCAGCATCATTTTGTTCCCTTCGACGCTGGGCAGCTGGTTCGGCGCCACCGAGGGCATGGAGTGGTTGCGTACGATCGCTAACTCGCTTTCGCCGGGACAGCCCTTGTACATTCTCTTGTATGCGCTGGCGATTGTGTTTTTCAGCTTCTTCTACACTGCCATCGTCTTTAATCCGAAGGAGACGGCCGAGAATCTGAAGAAGTCCGGTGCATTCGTTCCCGGCATTCGACCCGGCGAGCAGACTGCGAAATATATCGATGGCGTGATGACGCGCCTGACATTGGTTGGCGCCATTTACATCACGTTGGTGTGCCTGCTGCCGGAGATTTTGATTTGGAAGTTCCATGTGCCGTTTTATTTTGGCGGTACTTCACTGCTCATCATCGTGGTGGTGGTGATGGATTTCATGGCGCAGGTGCAGGCGCATCTGATGTCGCACCAGTACGAAGGGTTGCTGAAGAAGGCAAACCTCAAAGGCGGCAAGCGCTAGCTTGCGCAGAGGAAAGAACATGAAAGTCAGAGCATCAGTAAAGACGATTTGCCGTAACTGCCGCATCATCCGCCGCAAACGTGTGGTGCGCGTAATTTGTAGCAACCCCAAACACAAGCAGCGTCAGGGCTGAAAAGCGGATGACGGTGGCCCGAAAACCGGGCAGATGAGATCAAGGGCGAGAGAGGTTAGAAGATGGCGCGTGTAGCAGGCGTAAACATTCCGGTGCAGAAGCACACCGATATCGCGCTCCGATACATTTTCGGTATCGGACCGACGCGGGCGTTGGAGATCTGCAAGTTGGCAGGCGTGAAGCCGACCACCAAGGTCAAGGAACTCAACGACGAGCAGCTCGACCGTATTCGTTCGGAAGTCGCGAAGTTCACCGTCGAAGGCGATCTCCGCCGCGAGATCTCGATGAACATCAAACGTCTGATGGATTTGGGTTGTTATCGCGGCCTGCGTCATCGTCGCGGGCTGCCGGTTCGCGGCCAGCGCACGCGCACCAACGCGCGCACCCGCAAGGGACCGCGCAAGGCCATTCGCAAATAAGAGTTCAAGCTAAGGCAGACAGGCATGGCAGACAACACTTCTTCAACTTCAACAGCGGCGCGCGCGCGCAAGCGCGTCAAGCGCAATGTCGTCGACGGCATCGTGCATGTGCATGCATCGTTTAACAACACGATCATCACCATCACCGATCGGCAGGGTAATACGCTGTGCTGGGCAACCTCAGGCGGCAGCGGTTTCCGCGGCTCGCGCAAGAGCACGCCCTTTGCCGCGCAGGTGGCGGCCGAAAAAGTGACCGCGCCGATGAAGGAATACGGCATTCAGAATCTGGAAGTGTTCGTGAAGGGCCCAGGGCCGGGGCGCGAATCGGCAGTACGTGCGTTGAATGCAGCGGGCTTCAAGATCACCAACATCACCGACGTGACGCCCATTCCTCACAACGGTTGCCGGCCGCCGAAGAAGCGCCGCGTTTAAAGAATTTCGTCAAATTTGCGAATCCGGAGCAGGTAGTTTATGGCGAGATATATCGGACCTACATGTAAGAAGAGCAGAGCGCAGGGCATCGACCTGGGCTTGAAGGCGCGCGGTCGTTCCATCGAGAACAAGTGCCAGTTGGAAAAGCCCCCGGGTCAGCATGGCGACAACCGCCAGCGCCGTACCTCCGACTACTCGTTGCAGCTGCGCGAGAAGCAGAAGCTTCGTTACATGTACGGCATTCTTGAGCGACAGTTCCGTAGCTACTACGCCGAGGCCGCACGCCTGAAGGGCGCTACCGGTGAAAATTTGCTGAAGTTGTTGGAGTGCCGTCTGGACAATGTGGTGTATCGCATGGGTTTTGGTTCGACGCGCGCCGAAGCGCGCCAGCTAGTACGCCACAAGGCTATTTCGGTTAACGGCCAAACTGTGAACATTCCTTCCTATTCCGTGCGTCCCAACGATGTCATTGCGATTCGCGAAAGCAAGCGCAAGCAGCAGCGGATTCAGGACGCACTGGCCGTGGCCGAACAGGTCGGTATGCCGGAATGGGTCGACGTCAACGCCGGTAAGATGGAAGGCGTGTTCAAGTCCGTGCCCGAACGCATCGACCTGCCCGCTGACATTAACGAGGCGCTTGTTGTTGCGCTGTACTCCAAGTAAAGCGTAATCCGATCAAGATACGGAGAAGACACCAATGCCCGCACTGGATCTGCTTAAGCCCCGCGTGGTGCACGTGGACCCGATTAATCCACGCTGCGCCAAGATCACGCTGGAACCGCTCGACCGTGGTTTCGGCCACACGCTCGGCAACGCCCTGCGCCGCGTTCTGCTGTCATCGCTCCCGGGATGCGCGGTGACGGAAGTTGAAATTGGGGGCGTGCTGCATGAGTACACCACCGTTCCTGGCGTTCAAGAGGATGTCATCGACATTATTCTGAACCTGAAGAACTTGGCCATCCGCATGCACGCCAAGAAGGAAGCCACGCTGACGGTCAACAAGAAGGGACCGGGTCGTGTCACCGCTGGAGACATCGCGCTTGATCACGATGTGGAAATCGTGAACCCCGACCATCATATCGCCACCTTGAACGAAGGCGGCGAATTGAACATGACCATGAAAGTGGTGCGCGGCCGGGGCTATCAACCGACCACCGCCCGCGAAAATAGCGAGGAGTCGCAGACTATCGGCCGTCTGAAGCTGGATGCTAGCTTTAGTCCAATTCGACGCGTTGCCTATGAAGTACAGAACGCGCGCGTCGAGCAGCGCACCGATCTGGACAAGCTGGTGCTGACGGTAGAAACGAACGGCGCCATCGATCCGGAAACAGCGGTTCGTGATGCCGCGCATATCCTCAAGGATCAGTTGTCGATATTCGTTGATCTGTCGGGTGCTGAAGCGCCAATTTCGAGCAAGGCGGAATCGCCGTCGGTAGATCCCATCCTGCTGCGTCCTATCGACGATCTGGAATTGACAGTGCGTTCGGCGAACTGCTTGAAGGCCGAGAGCATTCATTACATCGGTGATTTGATTCAACGCACAGAAGTAGAGTTGCTTAAGACGCCGAATCTGGGCAAGAAGTCGCTCACCGAAATCAAGGAAGTGCTGGCTTCACGCGGGCTTTCACTGGGCATGCGCCTGGAAAATTGGCCGCCCGCGCAGCTGGCTTCGCGGGATTAATCCGTACCGGAATTCGTAGAGGAATTTGTCATGCGTCATCGTAATACAGGCTGGGATAACTCAGTCGCGACTCATCGGCGTAAGGCGCTGATGCGAAGTATGTCGTTGTCGTTGTTTTCGTCACGAGCTGATTACACCACGCTGCCCAAGGCCAAGGAATTGCGCAAGCATGCCGAACCGTTGATCACGCTGGCGAAGAAAGAGCGCGTCGCCAATCGTCAGTTCTGGCGGATCAGCCGCTCTGCGCGATCGCGCCATTGTGACCAAGCTCTTCAATGAACTTGGCCCGCGCTATGCCAAGCGGCCAGGCGGCTATCTCCGCATCTTGAAGAGCGGATTTCGTGACGGTGACGCAGCACCGGTGGCGCTCGTGGAACTGGTCGACCGTCCGGCACCGGCGGCAGCTGAGGCAAAAAGTCAAAAAGCTGATATCGCATCGCTAGAGACTCGAACGAAGGCCGGAACACTCCGGCCTTTTTTCTTTCGGAGTCATGCCTGAATGATCGTATTGATTACGGATCGAAGGCCCGTATCTCGACAGGTTCGGCGAGTGCTGTATAATGCGCCGGCCGTGCCGGTCATCGACCTTTTCAGCAATGCGCCAATGTGGAATCCCAAGGCAACGTCATATCTCATCGCCGCCTATCGCCAAGGCTTTCCCGACGGGTCTGTTTTTTTCTGCGTTGTCGATCCTGATGTGGGCAGCGGAAAGCGCACGCCCGTGGTGGTGCAATGTGATGGTCATCATTTCGTCGGACCCGACAATGGACAGTTTGAAATAACCGCCATGCGTGCGTGACTCGTACTTGGCTAATATCGTGGAAGCCCAAACCTGCCAGCAAGCTTTTCATGCCGGTGATCTCTACGCACCTCCACCGCCGCACGCTGTGCGAAGGCCTGTTTCGATGATTTGAAATCGACTGAAGCAATGCGATTCAACGATTTACCCAATGAACTGGCGGAAATCATTTACGTCGACCATTACGGCAACGCCAAGCGACGGGGATGCGCGCTGATCGTGTTAGTCGTGAGGCGCGGATTGTATGCAATGGGCATCTGGTCAGCACCTCGCGACTTTGCGACGGTTCCCACAGGCACCGCATTCTGGTACCGCAATTCCAACGGTTATCAGGAGATCAGCGTGAACCAAGGCCATGCCGCGGCAATGCTTGGTCTATGCATCGGAACGCCTACGCAAGTTGAACAATGAAGTTCTGACCTGATTAGCAACCAATACCCGTACATGCAGTCAGAGACCACCGCAGCGACGCAATCTTTCCTTCAATATCGAGTATGGTCGCTGCCGATTGCACCGACTCTGAGGGCAAATTCAACTCCCCATGCCTGGCTCCTGCCCAGAATTGCACCACCTGTGGTGTCACTTCGATGCGCTTCGTAACCGAGGCAATTGCCGACGACGAAGGCCTGACTTCGTGGCAGTGATTGCCCTGTAGCAGTAGCGCTGTACCTGCCGGCAGCGAAAACGTCTCCTCGTGCCATTGAAACAATGTCACTTCGTCATCGAGTGCGTTACATCGAGCCACGCGTGATTGCTGAGCTTGCGATGGCGAGCGCGCGGTGTGCCAGCCGACTTCCGGAACGTGATTCTGCGAACATGACCACCCAGCGCCTTGTTGATGAGTTGCGCACCAGGCAGTGCACTCAATGACGGGGAGGCCGGCAGCGTGTGCCTCCCTGATTAATCGCAACTCATCGATGAGAAAGCGAAACTCAGCTTCGTCGTTTACGCTCATCATTCCACCCATGAAACAGAGGCCCGAAAACGCCGATAGATCGCACGGGACGGAATCACCCAGATCCAGCCGCAGTAATTGCCATGGAACTCCCGAGGAGCTGAGAAAATCGCCAAAATAGGCAGGTGTGTTGCAGTAATCGTGCTGCAATATACAAACGGGTTTCATGCGCCAACACTATCATGGTAGGGTAGTTAAAATCTCATTCAGACTGCGAGATCAACATGAAATATCGAATATTGGTTGCAGATCTATTCTTGGGTATGACGCTTGGTGCAGGCGCGGTGCAGGCACAAGAACCGCCCGCTCAAATCAATGATGAGCAGATGAAAGCCGTCATGGAGTATGCACAGCAGGTACAGGCCTGCATGAACAAGGTCGACCAGTCAGAAATAGAAAAAATGCAGGATGAAGGCAATGCTCGCGAAGCCGAAGTCCGCAAGCTATGTGCGGCGGGACAGCGCGATGACGCACAAACCAAGGCTATCGCCTATTCGAAGGAATTGATGGCCAAGCCACCGATAAAGGAAATGCAACAGTGTTTGAAATCGATCAAACGACCGCAATCAACGGGCGTGGAAAATGAACCGAACAGCATCACCGATTTTACCGACATCAGCGATCACCAGCACGTGTGTGACACCTTGACAGAGGAGGAAGGCGCAGCCCCAACGCGGACGAACGAATAATTCGTGACATTGTCTGGGAGCGACCATAGACCTGTCACAGGGTACAGAGCGAGACAATCACGACCAAGTTTGTAAAACGCATCTCACAACACGCGAGCGCGGCGATTGTGAGATTAGTTCTCAATGCAAGGAACCTTAGTTCCAGTTAGAACCGAAGACCCACTCACCCGAATCCGAAAAACCGATCTACCGCCTATGCGGCGTTGAACTGAGAAACGAGCTCATTGAGATCGGTAACCACTTTGCCCAATGTTGACGTTGCGGTGGAAGCGTCTGCGGCGCAATCTTCAGAGCGATTGCTCTGCTCACTTATCAACGTAATGTTGCGGTTCATTTCCTCGGCAACGGTGCTTTGTTCCTCTGCAGCGCTGGCGATCTGTGTGGCCATTGTCGTGATGAGACCGACAGATTGTGTAATCTTGCCGAGTGCGGTTCCCGCCTGTGAAACCCGGGAAACGCTGTCCTGAGCAAGCTGCTGACCTTGTTTCATGACGCCGGCTGCTGCGCTTGCCCCGGACTGAAGTTGCGTAATCATATTCTGAATATCAAAAGTTGATTGCCTGGTTTTGGCTGCGAGACTTCGAACTTCGTCCGCGACCACTGCGAAGCCGCGGCCGTGTTCGCCGGCTCGGGCAGCCTCAATGGCCGCATTCAACGCCAACAGATTTGTTTGCTCCGCGATACCGCGGATGACATCCAGAACGACACCGATATCTTTTGTTTCAGTTTCCAGGTTTTTCATCACCTGCACGCCATTCTCGATGTCAGCAGCGAGTCTGTTGATAACGCCAATGACATCATCGACCACCTCTTGACCGGAGGTGGCCTCATCGTCGGCTTGTCTGGCTGCTTGGGCTGCTTCGGCAGTGCTGCGAGCTACTTCCTGAACGGTCGCGGTCATTTCGTTCATTGCTGTCGCCACATGAAGCGTTTCCTGTTGCAGGTCACTCATGGTTCGACTGCTTTCTCCAACCGCGGATACGGTAGTTTCCGCAAGTGATTTTACATTGGTAGCTGCCTCATGCACTCGCCCGACCACGGAATTGAGCTTTGCGCGAAGCATGGTCACAGCAAGCGATATGTCTCCATACTCATCGTGTCGCCCCGTATAAACATGTCTGGCGATGTCATTTGAGTAGATTGTCCGTGCTTCTTCTGCCAATTTGACAATTGGCTTGGTAAGGTGGCGCGAAAGCCAATAAGACAAGGCAAGAACGGGCAGCGCTGTAAGAAGGACTTGGCTGCTTGTGGCGCCGGCGAATGCGAACAACAACATCAGCGGCAGCAAGCCGATACAGGCAATACCCGCGAAAGTTTTGCCTGAAAGGCCAAGGCGGTCAGCCCATTTGGAGCGACTAATCGAGATCTTCTTGCCTTCATTGATCTGTTGATAAAGTTGTTCCGCGCGCTCTACGTATTCACGTTTGGGTTTCCGGCGCACCGACTGGTATTCGACGATTTCCTTGCCTCGTCTGATCGGCATCGCGAAGGCATCAACCCAGTAGAAGTCTCCATTTTTGCATCGATTCTTAACAATCCCGATCCACGGCATTCCATCCTTGAGGCTTTTCCACAAATCTGCAAACGCGGCCGGCGGCATGTGCGGGTGGCGTACGATGTTGTGCGCCTCGCCGAGCAAGTCGTCCGAAGAAAATCCGCTGATGCGAATGAACTCGTCATTCGCGTAAGTGATGACGCCTTTCGGGTTGGTTGTCGAGAGGATGAATGCACCCTCGTTAACATGACGTTCGTTGTTGGTGACGGGCTGGTTATTTCGCATGTTATGTGTCCTTGACTACCTGGAAAAGCGGGTATTGGCTTTCAAAACGAGTGCTTTCGCCGCACTGAACTGATGGCGCTTGAACGACATTTCTAATTAAGAAATCGAAGTGGGCCACCGCAATACGCTCCATCCCTTGTTGATTGCTTGCTCACTCGCCAACTGATCAGTTCGTTATAGAGGAAATATCGGTAAGTCTTTGGGTGGCTTTAGTAGTTAGACGAATTATTTAGGAATTTCGATTCTGGTTAAGGAACGTGGGTCTTTCGGGGTGGAAATATAAGCAAACATTAACGTTAGATCGAGTCTAAGATGACTGATCACCACTTTGGTCAGATTTTTTGGGGTACTGAATGCCGTCGAAAACGGAAAGAATCAGCCAGAAAGCGCGCCAGGGCGGGCACGAATCGAACGTCCATCCGTGGAGTTGTGGTTGCGTTACGTCGGCAAAGCGGGATTGGCACTGCCGCGGGTTGTGAGCGGGCTTAGGATTCGCAGTCGGTCGTGCAGTTGCAGTTCGTTAAGGTGCGAGCTTGTCGCGTAGCAAGGCGTTGACCTGCTCCGGACTGGCCTTGCCCTGCATCTTCTTCATCACCTGGCCGACGAAAAATCCGAACAGTTTGTCTTTGCCGGTGCGATACTGTTCGAGTTGCTGAGGGTTCTCGGCCATCACTTCGACGATCGCTTTTTCGATCGCACCGGTATCAGTGACCTGCTTGAGGCCATGTTTGGCAATGACAGTATCTGCATCGCCTTCGCCCGACCACATCAGTTCAAATACCTTCTTCGCGATGGTACCTGAGATGGTCTTGTCGACGATGCGATTGACCAGCGTGCCAAGCATGGCGGGCGATACCGGGCTATCGGTGATGTCGCGATTTTCCTTGTTGAGGAAGGCGGCGAGATCACCCATCACCCAATTTGCCGCCAGCTTGCCTTCGCCGCTAGCCGCTTTGACCGTCTGCTCGTAGTAGTCACCGAGTTCTCGGCTTGCCGTCAGCACGCCGGCGTCATAGGCGGAGAGTCCGTACTGGCTCATGAATCGTTCGCGTTTGGCTTCCGGTAGTTCCGGCAGCCTGGAGCGCACGGAAATAATAAAGGCATCATCCACAACTACGGGCAGCAAATCCGGATCGGGGAAGTAGCGATAGTCGTTCGCTTCTTCCTTGCTGCGCATGGTACGGGTTTCGTTCTTGTCCGGATCGTAGAGGCGCGTTTCCTGTTCGATTGTCCCTCCCCCTTCGATAACATCAATCTGACGTTCCACCTCGTAGTTGATGGCCTTCTCGACAAAGCGAAATGAGTTGATATTCTTCAGCTCACAGCGCGTACCGAACTTCGGATCGCCCTTGCGGCGCACGGACACGTTGGCATCGCAGCGGAACGAACCCTCCTGCATGTTGCCGTCGCAAATGGCGAGATATCGCACCAGCGCGTGAATGGTCTTCATGTAGGCCACCGCCTCTTTCGCCGAGCGCATGTCGGGTTCAGAGACTATCTCCAGCAATGGCGTGCCGGCGCGGTTGAGATCGATGCCGCTCATGCCGTGGAAGTCTTCGTGCAGCGACTTGCCAGCATCTTCCTCCAGATGCGCGCGAGTGACGCCGATGGTTTTCAGTGTGCCGTCCTCCATCGGAATGCGTACCGAGCCCTTGCCGACAATGGGAATTTCGTACTGACTGATTTGATAGCCCTTGGGCAGATCGGGATAGAAGTAATTTTTGCGCGCGAATATCGACTTCGGTGCAATGTGCGCCCCAATTGCCAGACCAAACGCTACCGCCATGCGCACGGCTTCTTTATTGAGCACCGGCAATACGCCGGGCATGCCCAGGCTGACGACGCAGGCCTGCGTGTTCGGTTCGGCGCCGAAGGCGGTAGATGCACCGGAGAAGATCTTCGTCTTCGTCAGCAGCTGGGCGTGAATTTCAAGTCCAATGACAGTTTCCCAGGTCATGACGCTTTTCTCAGGCGAACTGCGCCGGCACGCGTACGTGCCAGTCGGTGATCTGTTGATATTGGTGCGCGATGTTGAGCATGCGCGCTTCGTCGAAATGTTTGCCGATGATCTGCAGTCCAATCGGCAATCCACCGGCAAAACCGCAGGGTATGGACATGCCCGGCAGGCCGGCAAGATTCACCGCGATGGTGTAAATGTCAGACAGGTACATAGTCACCGGATCGTCGGTCTTTTCACCGATGCGGAACGCCGTTGTCGGCGAAGTTGGACCGATGATCACATCGCAACTCTTGAATGCGGCATCGAAATCATTGCGAATCAGGCGCCGCACCTTCAGCGCTTTCAGGTAATAGGCGTCGTAGTAGCCGGCGGACAGCGCATAGGTGCCAATCATGATGCGGCGTTTCACTTCAGCGCCGAATCCTTCGCCGCGCGAGCGGCAGAACAGATCCAGCAGATCCTTTGGGTCCTTGCATCGATAACCGAAACGTACGCCATCGAAGCGGCTCAAGTTCGATGAGCATTCTGCCGGTGCGACCACATAGTAGGCCGGGATGGAAAGCTGACTATTGGGCAGGCTCACCTCGACCAAGGTCGCGCCTTGTTTTTCAAGTTCACGAGCGGCCGCATGCGCGCGGCGCCTACTTCAGAATTCAAGCCGTCGCTGCCGAAAAACTCCTTTGGCGAGCCCACACGCAACCCTTTCAGTGACGCACTCAACAGCCGCGTGTAGTCCTCGTTTGACGTTCGATGGAAGTCGAGTCGCGTGGATCGAATCCCGCCATGGTATTCAAAACCAGTGCCGCGTCTTCGGCCGTCTTCGTCATCGGTCCGCCTGATCAGACTCGATGCAAAGGCAATCATTCCATAGCGCGACACCGCGCCATGGTTGGCTTTATGCCGGTAATACCGCAGAGCGCGGCGGGTTGCCGAATCGAGCCGCCGGTGTCGGTGCCGGTGGCAAACGGCGCGTGCGCGCGCTGACTGCGGCGGCGCTGCCGCCGGAGGATCCACCGGGTACGCAATCAAGCGACCACGGATTGTGTACGGCACCGTAGTAGCTGGTTTCGTTGGATGAGCCCATCGCCGAACTCGGTCCATGTTGGTCTTGCCGAGCATGACCATGCCTGCATCATTGAAACGACTCGTCACCGTCGCGTCGTAGGGCGCGATAAAGTTATCGAGCATGTGCGAACCGCAGGAAGTACGAACACCCTTGGTGCAGAAAATATCCTTGTGCGCAAAAGGCACGCCTGTCAGCGGCGCAACGTTGCCAGCAGCGATGCGCGCATCGGCGGCTTTTGCCTGTTCCATGGCGCTCTCAGCAGTGACGGTAATGAAGCTGTTGAGCTTTTCGTCCAGCGTACGAATACGGCCCAGAAACGCTTGCGTGACTTCCACGCTGGAAAATGTTCGCTGGCGCAGGCCGGCGGCGATCTGCGCGATTGTCATCGAGTGCAAGCTGCTCATGAATAGAAGGGCAATTTGTGTCTTATTTGAAGGAACTGCTGGCGTTGATGCTCGACCTGAAAGTGCTTATTCGATGACTTTCGGAACAAGGTAGAGGCCGGCTTCAACCGCGGGCGCAATCGATTGCATCAGTTCGCGCTCGTTGACTTCAGTCACCACATCTTCGCGCATGCGTGTGGCGGCGTCGAAGGGATGGGCCATCGGTTCAACATTTGCCGTGTCAGTGCTGCCCATTTGTTCGACGAAGGCCAGGATGTTTGAAAGTTGTGAGGCCAGACCATTCAGTTGATCTTCGTTAACCTGCAGGCGCGCCAAATGCGCGATTTTCTCCACGTCCTTACGAGACAGTGCCATGGCTTGTGTGGTGTTATTGATTGAGTTGATTTGATGTCGTCGCGATTGCCGAGCCGCTGCGCGCCTGCTTAACTACAGACTTTGGGGCGCCCGCACCGCGGGCGGATACAGGCCTGAAAAACCTGCGAAAAAATAGCACAAATATGGCTTGCCGGATACGGTATCGGCTGCTAAAGTTCGCCCCGATCCGAGGTGGCAATCTCGCGTAAATTTAGCGAGTTAGCGACGAAAATTGCGCTCCGTACCAACTCCGGAAACAGGCGGAACGCCGCCCCGGCGAGGGCAGCGGACCGCGAGAATCCCAGCAATGTGCCGCATTTAGCCGGCCACTCAATTTTATAGACCATGTTCAAGAAACTCAGAGGCCTGTTTTCCAACGATTTATCCATTGATCTGGGAACGGCAAATACGCTGATTTACGTGCACGGCAAGGGCATCGTTCTGAATGAACCCTCCGTGGTCGCTGTACGCAAGACAGGCGGGGCGCCAGGGCAGCGCACAATCGCCGCTGTGGGCGTGGAGGCCAAGCGCATGCTTGGACGCACGCCAGAGCATATTGACGCCATCCGGCCGATGAAGGACGGCGTGATCGCCGATTTCGACGTCACTGAAAAGATGCTGCAGCACTTCATCCACAAGGTGCATGGCGAGCGCATTTTCAAGCCCAGTCCCCGTATCCTGGTCTGCGTGCCCTGCGGTTCCACCCAGGTGGAGCGCCGCGCCATTAAGGATGCGGCCCTGGGGGCGGGCGCGCGTCAGGTTTACCTAATCGAGGAGCCCATGGCAGCGGCCATTGGCGCGGGCATGCCAGTGTCCGACCCGCGCGGTTCCATGGTCCTGGACATTGGCGGCGGCACCAGTGAGGTCGCGGTTATCTCATTGAATGGTATTGTTTATTCCGACTCGGTGCGCACGGGTGGCGACAAGTTCGACGAGGCCATCATCAATTATGTGCGACGCAACTACGGCAGCTTGATAGGCGATTCCACGGCTGAGCGTATCAAGCACGAAATTGGCTGCGCCTATCTGGCAACGAGGTGCGCGAAATCGAAATCAAGGGCCGCAATTTGGCCGAAGGCCTGCCACGCAGCTTCACCCTGAACAGCAACGAGATCCTCGAGGCATTGCAGGATCCGCTGTCGACGGTGGTGCGGGCGGTGAAAGCCGCGCTGGAGAAGACACCGCCGGAGCTGGGCTCGGATGTCGCAGAGCGCGGCATGGTACTCACCGGTGGTGGAGCGCTGCTGCGCGACATTGATCGCCTGCTGATGGAGGAAACAGGCCTGCCAGTCATCATCGCCGAAGACCCGCTGACCTGCGTAGCCCGCGGCGGAGGCCGGGTCTTGGAGATGGTCGAGGAACACGGACCCAGCGTTCTAGTGCTGGAGTAATTGGCATCGGAAGTTCATAATTGCGAGGCTGTCGGGGCCGCATAGAACAGTCAGGGAAACAGACATTAACCGCTCTTCCTCAAACGATCGTCACCGCTCGCCAAATTTACGGCGCTAGCGGCGATTTCACTTGCGCTCATCGTTGCTGATCATCGTTTTCACCGCACGGAGATGTTGCGTGCGGCGTTATCGGTGATTGCGTATCCAATTCAGTACGTCGTTGACGTTCCGGTGCAGGCCGGCCGTGCGTTGTTGCAGTCCGTGACATCGCGTCATGACATGCTGGCGGACAATGAGCGTTTGCGCGCGCAGAATTTATTGTTGAAGACGCGTTTGCAAAAATTCGCCGCGTTGGAAACAGAAAACTTACGCCTGCGCGAATTGCTCGAATCGTCGATGGAGCTCGGGGAGCGCGCATTGGTTGCCGATTTGCTCGGCGTTGAAACCGAATCTGCGTCGCCAGGTAATGCTCAACAAGGGCATGAATCACGGCGTATATCTCGGGCAACCGGTGGTCGACGCCAATGGCGTGACCGGCCAGATTACGCACGTCGGTCCGTTTACCAGCACGGCGATGTTGATTACCGATCCAAACATGCGCTGCCGGTACAAAGTTATTCGCAGTGGCGTGCGCGGCATTGCCAGTAGCGGTGACGATGAAGTGTTGTCACTGAACTTTGTGCCCACTAATGCAGACATTCGCGTCGGCGATCTGATCGTTTCATCGGGTCTGGGTGGCCGCTTTCCTTCGGGCTATCCGGTAGGTGAGGTCAGCAAGGTCGTGCGCACACCGGGAGTTCCATTCGCGAAGATTACGGTGACACCCAGCGCACAGCTTGCACGCACGCAGCAGGTATTATTGCTGTGGCCGGAGGAGAAGCCCAAGGAAGTGGCGGGTACCAGTCTTCCGGCGCGCGAAGTCGAGTAGTCGACGCGGTTTTTCTCCATGACGCTTTTTCCCCGCGGTTGGGTGATCGCCGCGACCTTTGTCGTTGCCTTCATGCTCACCGCGTTGCCATTGCCGGCGTGGGTGAATCCGTGGCGGCCGGCGTGGGTGGCGTTGGTGTTAATCTATTGGTGTCTGGCACTTCCGGAACACGTGGGACTTTATGTTTCCTTTGCAGTGGGGTTGTTGCTTGATGCCATGCTCAGCGCGCCACTTGGGCAAAACGCGCTTGGTTTGACAGTCATTGGTTTCATCGTAGTCACGACGCATCAACGCATGCGCTTGTTTCCCATCGGTCAGCAGGCGCTGCTTGTTGGTTTGCTAGTTGGTTTGTACCTCCTGCTGAACTACGCAGTGCGTCAGGTGCTGTCGCTACATCGACCGCCGCTTCTGCAACTTTGGCTGCCAGCCATTTCCAGTGCACTGTTGTGGCCCTGGTTATTTATTCTTTTGCGCGATCTGCGCCGTCGCGCGCATCTGGGTTGAGCGATCAAATCCATGCTGCAGTCAAAGGCTTTTCGCGATCGACAGGGTGAAGCCAAGCTCACCCGCAACCGAATTCTCGCCTGCGTAGTATTGATGGTGCTGATGGTCATGGCATTGATGTTGCGCCTGGCGTATCTGCAGATCGTTCGCCATGCGCACTACACGACCTTGTCCAAGGACAATCGCGTTAAAGTCGTCGCGAATGCTCCGGCCCGCGGACTGATTTTTAGCAGCGATGGTGTTTTGTTGGCGGAGAATAGGCCTTCATTTCGATTGCAGGTGGTGCCGGAACAGGTCGCGGACATGCAGGCGAGCCTGGCCGAAGTCGCTACGCGCGTCGATCTCACGCCGGCTGATCTCGATCGTTTCGAGCGTCTGCGCAAACAGAAGCGCAATTTTGATACCGTGCCGCTGCGCTTCAATCTAACCGAGGAGGAAGTGGCAAGATTCTCTGTCGACAAACACAAATTTCCTGGCTTCGAAGTGACCGCCACGCTCAATCGTCACTATCCAGTTGGGGCAGTGATGGGACATGTCGTTGGCTATGTGGGCAGAATCGATGCCGACGATTTGAAACAACTTGATGCCACCAACTACAGCGCTACCACCCACATCGGCAAGGTCGGCATCGAAATGTACTACGAGTCCTTGTTGCATGGACGGGTTGGGCTCGATCAGGTGGAGGTCAATTCACAGGGGCGGATCCTGCGCGTTTTGGAGAGTCAGCCACCCGTTACCGGCGCTACGCTGCAGTTGACGATTGATTCGCGACTGCAGGCAGCGGCGACGGAGGCACTGGCAGACAAGCGCGGCGCGGTGGTTGCCATCGAACCTGGCACCGGCCGCATACTGGCGATGGTGAGCACGCCAAACTACGATCCCAACCCCTTCGTCAACGGCATTAGTGCAGGGCTGTATTCCGAACTTCGCAACTCGCCGGACCGGCCGCTGTTCAATCGCGCCTTGCAGGCTGCCTACCCTCCAGGTTCAACCATCAAGCCGATGATGGCATTAGCAGGTCTTTACTACGGCGTGCGTACGCCAAGGGCAGTCACATGGTGCCCAGGCTGGTACATGCTGCAGGATGATCCGCACCGATACCGCTGTTGGAACAAGGGTGGTCATGGCGAGATGAACATGCTCGAGGCCATTGCCCAGTCCTGCGATGTGTACTTCTACGAGTTGGCTTTCGATCTCGGCATCGATCGCATGAAATCATTCTTGTCACTGTTCGGTCTCGGCATCAAGACCGGAATTGATATGCCTGGTGAAGTCGCCGGTGTGGTTCCTTCGCGCGAATGGAAGTTGAAAACCCGCAAGGTGCGCTGGTTTCCAGGTGAAACGCTGATCGCAGGTATCGGCCAGGGTTTTGATACCGCCACACCACTACAACTTGCCGAAGCCACGGCAATAATCGCGATGCGCGGCACAGCATTTAAGCCGCACATTGTTGGGCGCGTAGACTCGGCGGGGAAGGCTATTGATTTGCTCGCACCGGCGCGACACGCGGTAGAAAACGTCAACGATGCTGATTGGAAGAGCGTGATTGATGCCATGCACGCAGTGGTGCAGGGACCAACGGGTACGGCGCGGCACTCTGCCGAAGGCGCACCCTATGACTATGCGGGCAAAACCGGCACTTCGCAATTGTTTGCCATTCGTCAGGACGAAGAAATGTCCAACGACGAAATAGAGGAGCGCCTGCGCGATCACGGACTATTTATCGCCTTTGCGCCTGTTGATAATCCGGTCATTGCACTGGCCGTGATTGTTGAGAACGGTGCCAGTGGCAGCAAATCGGCGGCGCCGGTGGCGCGCAAGATTCTCGATGAATATATGCTGCGGTTGAAACCCACCGTCAAGGCGACAGCGAATGGATGAATCGCGCACAATCTGGCAGCGTATTCACATCGACCCGATATTGTTGGTAGGTGTGATGCTGCTTTGCGCGATGGGATTAGTGGTGCTCTACAGCGCCGGTGGAGAGGATCGCGGCATGGTCATACGCCAGGGCATGCGCATGTTGATGGGGTTGGGAGTGATGCTGACTTTTGCGCAGATCCAGCCATCGGTTTTCACGCGGTTATCACCGCTGCTGTACGCCGTCGGCATTATCTTGCTGGTAGTGCTCAATTTTCATGGAACCGGGCGAGGCGCGCATCGCTGGTTGAATCTTGGTTTCGTGCGATTTCAACCATCGGAAATCATGAAGATAGCCGTGCCTATGCTGTGCGCACGCGTGATTGCCGCTGGACATTTGCCGCCCAGCGTTCCACGGTTGATCGTCGCGGCGGTGTTGATAGTCATTCCTGCTAGTTTGGTGGCGGAGCAGCCGGATCTTGGAACTGGCGCACTCATCGGAATTGCCGGTGCCATCGTCATTTTCCTAGGCGGGATACGTTGGCGCATTTTACTCGTGACAGTATTGCTTGGCTTCGCGTCGCTGTTCCCGCTGTGGTGGTTGCTGCATGACTATCAACGCCAGCGCATATTGACATTATTGAATCCAGAGGCCGATCCACTTGGCACGGGTTATCACATCATCCAATCGGTGATTGCCGTCGGCTCGGGCGGTTTGTTCGGCAAGGGCTGGTTAGAAGGCACGCAGTCGCGCCTGGAATTTCTTCCCGAACGTCATACCGATTTTATTTTCGCCGTGCTTTGCGAGGAGTTCGGTTTTGTCGGTGCCGTTGCATTGATCGCGGTCTACGTTGCCATCGTGGCGCGTTGCGTTTACATCGCCAGCAATGCACAGGATAGTTTTGGGCGGTTGTTCGGCGGCAGCCTGGCTCTGACTTTCTTCGTCTACGTCTTTGTCAATGTTGGCATGGTGATTGGCCAGCTACCTGTTGTCGGTGTGCCACTACCTTTCATCTCCTATGGCGGAACGGCTGTGGTGACTCTGATGGCGGGATTCGGTATTCTGATGTCAATCGCCACTCACCGTAAACGGCAGACGTTTTGAACCGCAAAACCGCGCTGGCAGTTATACTTTCGCTCCTGCTGTGTGGCCAGCACTCAGTACCACTCGCTGCCCAATTCACGGAATTCGATCGTGCAAATGTGCAACGCTTTGTCCGTAACATGGAGCGCAAGCATGGCATACCAGCGCGCGAATTGCGCAGTGTCTTCCAGCGCGCGAAGTTGCAACCGTCCATTCTCGATGCGATCGCCAAACCGGCGGAGGCTAAGCCCTGGTATCAATATCGGAATATTTTCCTCACCCAGACACGGATTGACGGCGGTATAGCATTCTGGCGTGACAACGCATCGTCACTGGATGCGGCTGCACACAAGTTTGGGGTCGATCCCGAATACATTGTGGCCATCATCGGTGTTGAAACATCCTATGGCCGCAATGCGGGTAAGTATCGCGTCATCGATGCACTGTCGACTTTGGCATTCAACTACCCGAAGCGCTCTGCATTCTTTACTGGAGAACTGGAGAACTTCCTGCTGCTCACGCGCGCGCAGCACTTCGACCCCTTTGCGCTATACGGATCCTATGCTGGGGCGATGGGCATGCCGCAATTCATGCCGAGTAGCTATCGAACCTTTGCCGTCGATTTCGACAATGACACGACAACGGATATCTGGGGCAATGCGCAGGATGCCATCGGCAGTGTCGGTAACTACCTGCAGCGCAATGGTTGGGTAGCTGGCGGGCCCATCGCCACCTCGGCGAAGGTGAGTGGCAACGGGTATCTCGGTCTACTGAGTGCCGGCGTCAAGCCGTCGATGTCATTACAGAAAGCTGCCAGTCTCGGTGTCGAAGCCCAGTCTCCGCCCACCGACGACAGTAAGGCTGCGTTGATTGAATTGCAGGCCGAATATGCCACTGAGTATTGGCTGACGTTTAACAACTTTTACGTGATAACGCGTTATAACACCAGCCCGCTGTATGCCATGGCGGTGTTTCAGCTTGGGCAGGCGTTGCGCGCAGCGTATTCGCAAGCGGGGCTGAATTGATTCTCAGCACCGCCAATCGGTGGCATTGCATGCGCGCTGCGTTGATAGTGACGATGGGCGCGCTTGGTGCCTGCGGTACGATAGATGAAGTCGAATCGCCCGCGCCTACAGTCGCGCCCGATATCGACATCAGAACGATCCCCGAGGTTGCACCACGACACGAACCGTTATCACGTTATGGCAATCCGGACACATATGAAGTGTTCGGTCAGCGCTATCAAGTCATGACCGATGCACGTGATTACGTCGAACGCGGCATTGCTTCGTGGTATGGACCAGATTTCCATGGCAAACGTGCATCCAACGGCGACATCTACGATATGTATCAAATGACCGCTGCACACAAGACCTTGCCGCTGCCGTGCTACGTCGAGGTGAGAAACCTTCAGAATGGGCGGCAGGCGGTGGTTCGTGTCAACGATCGCGGGCCGTTCAAGGACAATCGCATCATCGATCTTTCCTATGCCGCAGCCCGCAAGCTTGGCATTTGGGAGCGGGGAACCGGACTGGTGGAAGTTCGCGTCATTAACGCTGGTCATCCCGTTATCCCGCCTGGGCGGGTGCTGGTGCGCGCCGAGCCAACGCGAGTAGTTACTCCCGTCGCACCGCAACCCGAATCAACTCCCGCCACGGCGAGGTTGGAGAATGCAGCGCCGCCGGAAATCGCGCGCAACATTCCGCCACCTGATGAAGAGATGCTTGCCATTGCCGCCAATCGTTCCGCAGACGCGCCACTAGCCACGGTACCGGCGTATTTTCTTCAAGTCGGCGCGTTTTCCGAGCGCGCCAATGCCGAGGGGTTGCGGCAACGGCTCGCCGCACGGTTACCGAACGTGAGGGTCGATCCGGCTGAAACCGGCGGTGCGGCGGTGTATCGCGTGCAAATCGGTCCCTTCACAACTGTTGAGGCGTCCGACAGCGCGGTTAGAACCTTACGGGAATTTGGCCTGAGCCATCATCGCATTGTGTTGAACTGAGCAGGCAGGTGCCTGATTGCGGTAAAATGCTGGCCAGTTTTGCGATAGGCCCTAATAGATGAAGCGTTCTTATTTTTTCGCAGTATTTCTCGCTGCCATGGGCAGTGTCGCAGCCGCCGATCCGATGCCGACCAACCCTTCCGCTTCCACGGTGGTGCCGTTGCCGCAGCCGACGATCATTGTGCCAGCGCCGCCGGCGCTCAATGCCAAGGCGTGGATACTCATTGATTTTCAGAGCGAAGCCGTGCTGGCACAGAACAATGTCGATATGCGCGTTGAGCCTGCCAGTATCACCAAGATCATGACTATCTACAGTTTGGCTGAGCTGCTGCAATCCGGACGGATTAAACTGACTGACAATGTGCCGATCAGCAACAAGGCGCGTGGCATGACGGGTTCGCGCATGTTCGTCGAGCAAGGAGCCACCGTGACGCTTGAGGATTTGATGAAGGGTGACATCATTCAATCCGGCAATGATGCAAGCGTGGCGCTCGCCGAATATGCCGCCGGCAGCGAGGATGGGTTTGCGTCGTTGATGAATCAGAACGCCGCTCGCCTGGGAATGACGGGTACGCACTTCGCCAACAGCACGGGCTTGCCCGATCCGAACCACTACACTACGGCGCATGATCTTGCGCGGCTGGCGATTGCATTGATTCGCAATCATGCGGATATATACCGCTGGTTTTCTATTAAGGAATTTACTTATCACGGGATTACGCAGCCCAATCGCAACAAGCTATTGACGCGCGATCCATCCGTGGATGGCATCAAGACCGGTTTTCATGAGGCGGCAGGGTACTGTCTGGCGGCGTCAGCGGTACGCAACAATATGCGATTGGTCGCCATCGTGCTCGGAACGGAGAGTGAGGAGGCGCGTGCGGATGCCGCGCAGGCTTTGCTCAACTATGGCTTCCAATTCTACGAGACGCCGAAGATATTCACGGGTCAGAAATCTATCAAATCGTCGCGTGTGTGGAAGGGTGAAGTGCAGGAAGTACCGGTTGGCATCGCGCAGGATCTCTATGTCACTATTCCGCGCGGATCGTTGCAGCGACTGGCCAGCACTATCAGTTAGGATTCGCGACTGATTGCGCCGCTGCACAATGGGCAGCCAGTGGGAACTCTTTCCGTGACTCTGGATGGCAAGCCAGTGGCAACGCGACCGGCTGTCGCATTGCAGGAGGTTAAGACTGGCGGTTTTGTCACGCGCACCATCGATGCAGCTCGCCTACTTTGGGAAGGCAAGTAGTTGGAAAAAGCTAAACTTTCTCGCAATCGCAACTGAACTATGTCTACCGTCTATCTCAATGGCCAATTCATGCCGATCGAAGATGCCAAAGTATCGGTGCTCGATCGCGGTTTCCTGTTCGGCGACGGCGTCTACGAAGTGGTGCCGGTATTTAAGGGGAAGACGTTCCGCTTGACCGAACACCTGTATCGACTTGATAACTCATTGCAAGCCATTCGCGTCGCGAATCCATTGTCGAATGACCAATGGCGATCACTGGTGGTCACATTGATCGAACGCAACGGCGGCGGCGATCAAATCGTGTATATCCAGATAACGCGTGGTGTGGCGCCGAAGCGCGACCATGTGCCAACCCAGCCGTTGACGCCTACCGTATTCGCCATGAGCAATCCGGTTGTTCGCGACAATTACAAATCCATTGCAGTCGTCACCGTTGATGACATTCGTTGGCAGTGGTGCAATGTCAAGGCGATTGCATTGCTCGCCAATGTGATGATGCGTATGAATGCGGCCGATCAGGGGGCTTACGAAGCCTTGCTGGTGCGCGATGGGTTGGTAACCGAAGGTGCGGCGAGCAATGTTCTCATCGTGCGCGATGGCAGGGTGATAACACCGCCACATAGCAACCGCTTGCTACCCGGCGTGACACGCGATCTGCTGGTGCAGATCCTGCCCAAGCATGGCATTGAGTGCATTGAACGAATGATTGAGGTTAGCGAGCTTGAAACTGCGGATGAGATTTGGGTTACCGGTTCCAGTCGCGAGATCGCACCGGTCACGACATTGAATCATCGTCCAGTAGGGGATGGCGTTCCCGGACCGGTGTGGAAGCGCGCGGTGGCGATTTACGAAGCATTTCGCGACGCCGCCATTGCATCCGGCCAGTAAAAGCTACGTGGCGATGGAAATCTTCAAAGAGTTTGTCATCGAAGCCGCGCATCGGCTGCCGAATTTGCCGGCAGAGCATAAGTGTTGGCGTTTGCACGGCCATTCATTTCGCGTTGCAGTGTATACGAGTGGGCCGTTGGATGAGAAGCTCGGCTGGGTGCAGGATTTCGCGGACATTAAATGTGCGTTTGCGCCGGTATTCGATGCGCTCGATCATCGTTATCTCAATGATGTGCCTGGCTTGGAAAACCCCACCAGTGAAAATCTGGCACGCTGGATTTGGCAGCGCTTAAAACCGTCGCTGCCGTTGCTCGCGCGCGTTGAGGTGCGTGAGACGTGCACTGCCGGCTGCATTTATCGCGGCGATTAATTACAGAAACAAACCTTGTCAGTCTACGCGAATAATGGCTTATACGGTGGTTCGCGGCAGCCCGCTCTATTAGGTTAGCTTCGCACCGCAGAAACCTCCCGCACTCTTGCAGAAGTTTCCTAAGCCACTTTATCGCAATGTTCCGCGCAGGATGCGCACGCATCCTGGCAAAGCTTACAAGTCTCATGCTTGTCCGCTTTTTTCTTACACTCCTCATTCATGAGTGCGGCATAAAGTCGCGCCCGGCGTTAGTATCCCGAGTGGATGGTGGGCGACGAACTTGAACTACTGCTACTGCTGCTTGAACTCGACGAATTGACCGGCGCGGAGGACTGTGGACGCTGGTTGGTGCTCGGCGTAAACGGACGGATCAAGCCTGAGGGCAGAGAGCCGACATGATTGTCGTGGATTTCAAGCTGCGTTTGCTGGCTCCGTTTCGGACAAATACGGTCGGTGTAGATGACCTTTCCGGTGTCCGGATCCTTGCACTTGCGAATGCCGGCGGGGTAAGCGTTGATTTCAAATAGGAGCAGCGCTACGACAACCGTGAGCTTGTGGTTCATGGGGAACCTCCCCGACGCTAATGCGCGATACGAGTCGACGTACCAAATGCCAAGTTTGGAGAATCGAACAAATGCTATTCACCACATTAAGCAATTCCTGCCACTAAAATCGTTGCGGACGTCGCAATTTCGCCCTCGGCCCAAAGTTGTCGCGACTGTCATGATGTGAAATCGACGGTTTCGGTCGCGGGAATTAGAGGCAAAAAAACTTCTACCCGCCGTTAGACTTTATGGCCTGCCAAGGTCGGGTGCGCAAAAGTAAGCGTGTAGCCATAGCAACAAGAAACAGATAGGCAAAACGAGCGGCGCGATTCGCACAAGAGCGAGAATGTGGTTGCCGACCACTTGAGCGCTCCGGTTGGTGCGATGAGCGGCCATGGTGCGTTCGCACGATTCAAGCGCTATTGTTTCCGATGTGGACAATTTCAATTCCGACTTTGCTCGATTGACCAGCGACGTTTGTTCTCTCAGGTAAACATCCTGTGCCCAGGTGGCAGCGTAGATGGATGCCAACATCACGATGGACAGGAAGATCGCCAACAGTGGCGGGATCTCGTGAACGAAGTAGGGCCACACGAAATTTGCCGACCATGATGTCGCATGGCCGGTGAGCAGGAATGCCTGAGACGTGACATACCACGTCACCCGGCTCGCAATCAGCGTAATTTCCGCTTGTATGTCGTCATGAACCGCTTTGTGTGCGTCGCCATGGTGAGCGATTTGGCGTCCATAAAAGGTGTCTAAGCACATTACTTTCCGGCAGCGAGTGGCGGTTCTAACCTGACTCGTCGCGGTTCGGCTTCCTGAGATTTTCACAGTATTAAATTAAACCAAACGGCGGACAAGGCGCCGCTGCATGCGCCGGTGACAAAAAACTCAGCGCACCTCGGATGGACAATCCCCACGCGCTTGGATAAGCTGATGTTGATTGCAGGTGCCCAACCCGGCGTTCGCCGGGGCGGGTGAAACGGGAAGTCCGGTAGGCTCGGAAGTACGAGCGAAACCGGCGCTGCCCCCGCAACGGTATGCGAGTCGTGCGTGTCACCCAGCCACTGTGTCGTTGCGACACGGGAAGGCGATGCGCAAGCAATCTCGCTAGCCCGGAGACCGGCCTGCGATACACAACGACCGTTGCGGAGGGCAACGAGGCGTGGCGATCATCGTTGCGGCTTCCAACCGGCAATCGTTGAAGTCACCCCTACGACCTCTCCCTGACCGCACACGGCGTATAACTTGCCACCGTCGCGGGGCGCGAACGGTCAGGGGAGCTGATCATGCGTACTCGTACAATTTCCACTATCGCCGGCATTGCACTTGCGGTGTTCTACGCTGAAACGCGAGCGCAGGAAGCGCAGGTGCTTGAGCCCATTGTCGTTTCCGCCACGCGTTCGCAGTTGCCGGTCATCAACACGCCAACCGGCATCACAGTGATTACCGATGACCAGATAAAGAAGTCGGGCGCCAGTAACTTATCCGATCTATTGCGCGGCTATGGCGGAATTCAGATTTCTGATTTATTCGGCGACGGCAGTCGGCCGACGGTGAGCATGCGCGGTTTCGGGGGCAATGCACAGAATAATGCGCTGATTCTGGTCGATGGCCGCCGCTTGAATAACAACGATCTCGGCACGCTGGATCTCAACAGCGTGGTGATGAGCGACATCGAGCGGGTCGAAATCGTGCAGGGTAGTGCCGCGACACTGTATGGCGATCAGGCGGTCGGTGGTGTGATCAACATTATTACGCGCACACCGGAGAAGCGGCGTGCTTCGCTGCGGGGGGCTAAAGGGAGCGATGAATACAGCAGCGCCGAATTGAACTACGAAGATCGTTTCGATAGCGGCGTTGGCGTTCGATTTAGCGCTGTCGCGCGTCACAGCGATAACTACCGCTATCGCAACGACCAGGAATTCCACAGCGTGAGTGGAAAAGCGCGACTTGATCGCGACTGGGGCAACGCCTTTTTCGAATATCAAGATTTGAGCGAGGATTTGGAAACCCCCGGTGGACTGTACTTCGACCAAATCGCCGCCAACCGTAGGCAAGCGCTGAATCCTGGTGACTTCATTGACACGTCCACGCAGAACGCGCGCCTTGGAGGGCAGTATCGCCTGCCGTGGTCATGGCGCTTTGAAGCGGAGTTCACCAATCGTTTCAGTGATGGCGAGGGCATACAAAGCGTTGGTGGTGTACCGAACGCGTTGCAGACCAAGCGTCATCATCGTGAATTCACGCCACGCCTAGTGCGCGAGTGGCAAAACAATCATGGCACCGCGTTGGTGACGTTAGGCGCGGATGTGTTTTGGACCGACTATCATTTGGTGTCGGATATCGGTGTAACGGATGATGAGCAATCTCAATATGCGGGCTACGTGCGCCTGGTGTATCCACTGACATCGCGATTGACGTTGACGACTGGCCATCGCGAGGCGCGGGTGAATAATGATCTTTTCGCGAGCAATGTATTTCAGGGTGTGGTGCTGCCAGCAGGGAGCACGGTTAATGATACCGCCGACGCCAGTGAATTTGGGTTATCGGTGGATTTGCTTGAGCACTGGCGCGCTTATGGCCGCGTGGAAACGAATTATCGTTTCGTCAACGCTGACGAGTACGGAAGCGCCGCCGGTGGCTTCGTTCCCAGCACGCCGGTGACACAGACCGGCCGCTCAGCGGAGATTGGCAGTTCGTGGCAAAGCAATCGGCTTTCATTGCAGGCGGGCGTGTATCGGCTCGATCTCGAAAACGAGATCGACTTTGATCCCGTGCAATTCATCAACACCAATATTGGTGATACGCGGCGCGTAGGTGTGTTTGTCGATGGCGCATGGTCGCCACTGGAATCGTTGACATTGAGCGCGCACTATGGATTTGTCGACGCGACGATTGTCAGTGGCCCGTCTTCAGGATTGAACGTTCCCTTCGTGGCGGATCACAGTTTCCTGCTGGGAGCCGACTATCACCCGCTTGCGGGAGCAAATTTGCACGTGGAAGCGGTGGGGATCACCGATCGCAGTGCCATCGGTGACTTCAACGAGACGCTCTCCGGTGCGCCGGGTTACGTTATCTCCAACGCAAACCTGAGCTATCAATGGCGTTGGCTGGAGGCGGGGTTCCGCGTCGGCAATCTGTTGAACAAGAAGTATGTCGACAATGCGCAGATTGGTTTTCGCGCGCCGTTTTTCAATCCGGAGGTGGTTCGGTCTCCGGCGCCCGAGCGCACGTTCCTGTTCACTTTGAATCTGCACTACGACTGATTTGCAAAGGTTAGGTTCGCAGACCCGTGCCGCGATTGAGCAGGCTCAGGCTGAGCACCGTCAACGCAATGCAGAACAAGAAGAGCACCATCAGCGCGACTGTGATGTCGATGTCGGAGATGCCTAGAATTCCGTAGCGGAAGGCATTGACCATGTAGAGAATCGGGTTCGCGTGCGAAACGCCTTGCCAAAATGCCGGCAGCAGATTGATCGAATAAAACACGCCGCCAAGATAGGTGAGCGGAGTAAGAATGAATGTCGGAACAATGGAAATATCATCGAAGCTGCGGGCGAAGATGCCGTTGATGAGTCCGCCCAGTGAAAAAAGCACTGCGGTGAGCAATACAACCGTTGCCGTGATGGTAAGCGAATGTAGGTGCAAGTCAGTGAAAAACAGCGCCACGACGGTGACGACGATGCCCACCATGACGCCGCGCGCCACACCACCGCAGATGTAGCCGGCGAGAATGATCCAATTCGGGATGGGTGCCACCAATAGCTCTTCGATGTGTTTCTGGAATTTCGCGCCAAAGAAAGACGACACCACATTGGCATAGGAATTGGTGATCACCGACATCATGATGAGGCCGGGCGCGATGTACTGAATGTATTTGAAGCCGCCCATCTCACCAATGCGAGGGCCGATGAGATGGCCGAAGATGATGAAGTACAGCGTCATGGTGATGGCCGGTGGCAGGATGGTCTGCACCCAGATGCGCATGAAGCGCGTAATCTCCTTGTTGAGAATGGTAAAGAACGCGGTGAGGTAACGATGGCCCATTATTGTCCTATTCACTGACTGCACTCTCTTAAAGCCCTAACCTATCTTCCCCCGTAAGCGGGGGCAGGGAACGCTAGCAGCCTGCTTCCAAATCTTATGTCAGCAGAGATTTTCCGCTGCGCCAAAAATGACATTTACTTTGCCGCTGCAGACGAAGTGCTGGTGCCGTTCTCGGCGAGCAGGCGCACGAACAGTTCCTCCAGCCGATTGACCTTGTTGCGCATGCTCATCACTTCAATGCCGCGCGCGCTCAATTGCGCGAACAAATCGTTAACGCTGCGGTCCTTGGTAATATCCACCGACAGCGTGCTGTCATCGATACGCGTCAGCGTGTAGTTATCCAGTGTTGGTGCCTCGGTCATCGGATGGCGTAGATCGAGGATGAATGTCTCTACATTGAGCTGCGACAACAGGCGTTTCATTGACGTGTTCTCGATGATTCGCCCTTTGTCGATGATGGCGATATTGCGGCAAAGAGACTCAGCTTCTTCTAGGTAATGCGTTGTCAAAATGATGGTTCGGCCGTTGGCATTCATCTCGCGCAGAAAATCCCATAGCGAACGACGCAGCTCAATATCCACGCCGGCGGTGGGCTCGTCCAGAATCAACAAACTCGGCTCATGCAGCAGTGCGCGCGCAATCATCAAGCGCCGCTTCATGCCGCCAGACAGCGTGCGCGAACGATCATTACGTTTCTCCCAAAGACCCAATTTGCTCAAATATTTCTCCGCTCGCTCCAGCGCAAGTGATCGTTTCACGCCGTAGAAACCTGCTTGATTGACAACGATGTCAATGACGGTTTCGAATTGCGAGAAGTTGATTTCCTGGGGCACCAAGCCGATGCAAGCTTTGGCTTCCTCCAGGTGCTGGTCCATGTCCAGTCCCTGCACCATCACGCGCCCGGAGGTCTTGTTGACCAGCGAGCTGATGATGCCGATGGTGGTGGACTTGCCGGCGCCATTGGGTCCAAGCAGCGCGAAGAACTCGCCTTGCTCGACGGTGAGGTCGATACCCTTAAGCGCTTGGACGCCATTCTTGTAGGTCTTAGTAAGCCGAGAAATTTCTAAGGCGTGCATGCGGCAATTAGGTGCTTATATTGCGTTGAGAACTCGTCCGTCGTTCCCGCGCAAGCGGGCCCAAGTCAATAAAAAAGTGCCTTACGGTTGTCAACCCGGGCAAAGTGAGGGATCTCCACCAGCGCAAACGTTTCAGTATCCGGGGACTTCTCGCTGCGCTTGAAATGACAGCTCGCGAAGAATTGACTTTGTTCCTAACTATTCACGCTGCGTCCGAGCATCTCGGCGATTTTGCGACGCTGCGCTTCGGATACCGTGTTGAGCGCAATCAGCAGCTTGTCATCGCGCTTTAGCAGTTGTTTGAAGAATTCCTTGCTGACTTCAATGAGCTTCACCGCCGTTTTGGCGCGCACGTTAGCGTTATGCCTGCCGGGGCCATTGGGAATGATTGCTAACTCGCCGAAATATTGTCCGCGTTGCAACTCAGCGACCAACAGCACTTTACCATCGTCATCGACGATGAATACCTCGACTACGCCATCCATGACGATGAACATGCCGTCACCAGTTTCGCCTTCGCGAATGATGGTTTCGCCCGCCGAGGCGGATTGCACTCGCGCCCATGCGCGCACGCCGGCCAGATCCTCATCGGTCACCGAGCGGAACAGGCGATTGGCTTTTAGCATGCGCCGGATGCGTTCCTCATCGCCAAGACGGGAAACGTCGAGCGCATCCATGGGTAGCAGTTCTTCTTCTGCGGCCGGGCCGCCGGTATCGCCGGTCACCCGTTCGACATCGCGCTTATCGATACGATAGAGGCGCGCCTGTTGCAAGGCGCGCACGCTGGCATTGCGCAAGCCGGAGGAGCCCGGCAGCAACGCCTGCTCGCCGAAGTACTCGCCGGAGCGCAGTGTTGCGATGGTAATTTCACGACCGGCCACTGCCTTGATGCGCACGTCCACCGTGCCATCGAGAATGATGAACATGCTGTCGGCGACTTCGCCCTCGCGAATGACTTCTTCCATCGGGCCAAAGTCCATGACCTTGTTGTTGGGAGAGGCCAGAATGCCCTGCAGTTCGCCGTCGCTAAGCTCGGCGAAAATCGGTATTCTGCGAAGCAGCGCGATATTGACCGGTATTTCACGCATAGCGATTGTTGGAACTCATCATGGCGTTTTTCATCAGCACTCGAATTGAGTCGCGTTCGTGTCGATTCCGGACATCTAGGCCACAGTGAACGCCCCGCTTGTTCCCGAGCTGCGAGCAATGTGCTTGCAAGACCTGCAACCCCCGGCAATGGTGTTTGACGCCGCCGTTGTAGAAGGTTCGCTCCTCCGCCTGAGCCAACTGTCGTCCGCCGCGGATCTCAAACTGCTGTTTTCGGTCAAGGCCTGTGCCCTGCGCCCGGTGCTGAAAATTGTTAGCAAACGCGTTGATGGATTCTCCGTAAGTTCATGGTTTGAAAGCAGGTTAGCGCGTACTGTACTCGCTGACAAGGGCGCCGTCCACCTTACCTGCCCGGGTCTGAGCCGGGGCGAGCTGGCCGGGGCTGCCGCTTTCTGCAACCGCGTCAGTTTCAACTCCCTGAGTCAGTGGCAGCTGTTGCGGCGAGAGTTGCCCACCTGCGTTCAGGCCGGCTTGCGGGTGAATCCGCAGCTTTCCAGCCTCACGGATGCCCGCTACGACCCCTGCCGGACGCATTCCAAGCTGGGTGTGCCGCTGGCGGATTTGCGCGCCGCGCTGGCTGGCGGCGCACTGGTGCCGGAAGCGCTGCAAGGTCTTCACTTTCATACGAACTGTGAGGGCAAAGACTTCCAGCCGCTCATTGATGCCATCGATCGACTGGAGGAATCGCTGCCAGAAGTGTTCAAGCGCATGCAGTGGTTGAATGTGGGCAGCGGCTATCGCGCTGACGCAAGCAATGAGCAAGCTCTGATTGAACGCGTACGGGGATTGCGGCAGCGCTACGGTTTTGAGGTGTGCTGGGAACCGGGCAGGGCGGTGGTGGGCGATGCCGGCTGCATCGTGGCGAGCGTGGTCGATTGTTTCGTCAGTGATGGCAAGTCGATTGCGGTGCTGGATACCTCCGTTAATCATCAGCCCGAAGTTTTCGAATTTGGACGGTCGCCGCGCATTGCCGAAGCTCAGCCGCACGGTTCACATCGTTACGTGCTCGCTGGCGGTACTTGCCTAGCCGGCGATCTTTTTGGTGAATATGCATTCGAGCAGCCGTTGACCATTGGATCGCGCATTACTTTTTTGGGTGTGGGCGCATACAGCTTTGCAAAGGCGCATCGGTTCAATGGACACAACCTGCCGTCGCTGTATCTGCGCGATGAAGGCGGGCGATTGAAATTAATCAAACAATTTAACTATGAGGACTATGTTGCGCACTGGGGCGGGTGAATTGTTGGTTGAGGGTGGATCGTCGTGCAGCAGTGAATGCACGCTGGACACTGGGTACACGTGGCTGCAACGCATGGCCGCGTACACGGCCTGGCCGGCTATCTTGTTCGCCTGCGTGTCCGCGATTGCCTGGGGGATCGCCATTGGCCGCGGTCCACTGGTATTTTCGATTACCTATGTTTGTCTCGGCCTGACATTGTTTGCCTTGGAGCGCTGGTTACCGCATGAGCGCGAATGGCTGCGCAATGATGGTCAGATGATTCCCGATCTCTGCCACACGCTGGTTTCAAAACTATTTGCCTACTATCTCGTAGTCGCCGGCGGTTCATTGGGAATATTCGCGGCGCTGCGTGTTCCCTATCCGCTGTGGCCAAGCGCCTCGCCAATGTGGATGCAAGTGGTGTTGGGACTGGCCATTGCAGAATTCGGCTTTTATTGGGCGCATCGTTTCTCGCACGAATGGAAGTGGCTGTGGCCATTCCATGCTGTGCACCACAGTGTACGGCGGCTGTGGTTCTTCAACACGGGTCGATTTCACATGGTCGACACATTGCGCAGCATGGTGTTCGGTCTGCCGCTGCTGTTTATGGTCGGTGCGCCAGAAATTATCTTCACCTGGGTGAGTGCCATCACGGCGGTGATCGGGCTGCTGACTCACTGCAACATCGACCTGCGCACGCGCAAGCTGCATTGGGTGTGTAACACGCCGGCTTTACACCGCTGGCATCATTCACGTGATGTGCGTGAAGGCAACAGCAATTATGGCGAGAATCTCATGCTCTGGGATCTGATTTTCGGTACATATTTCGATGCGAATCGGCAGCCGCCAAAGGACATCGGTATTGCCGAGTTCATGCCGCGGAATTACCTTGGCCAGCTTTTCGGACCGTTTCGTTGGCGCCGATTGCAAGACGCGGCCAGGGCGGGGCAGTTTGAGCCCGCGCAAGGTGTTTGATCGCGACTTCCTGGCATCGCAAGGAGATGGGGTGAAATCCGTTGGTTGCAAACGGCGACGTTTGCAACTAGGCGAGTGGTAAAATCTGCCTCAACCCGCGATCAATCCGGAGGCGGAATTGGACACGCTGTTCTCGACCGTCGTGCTTGCCGCGTTGGCGCAGAATCTTGCGCTTGGCGGGCTGATTGGGTTGTGCCCGATGGTGGCGTTGTCGCGGCGTTACGAAGTGGCAAGCGGCATGGCCATCGCCAGCGTTCTTGTCTTGCCGATACTGTCGATACTTGCCTACGCACTTGGCGAATACGTGTTTCGACCGGTTGGTTTGCAGTCATTGTCGCTCATAACTTGGACGCTGCTGATAACGCTTTGCAT
>JAXMGY010000023.1:0-36430 GCA_046347035.1 Gammaproteobacteria bacterium
CCGTCAACTGCAAGCCCTTCACGTTGCCGCTGCTGCCGCCGAGTTTGTAGCGCCATTCATTAAGTCCGCGCGTGGCGTAGTGCACGCTGAAGTGTTTGCTCTCGCCGGCGGCCAGCGTGATGAGTTCGCGAATGTCCAGTGCCTCACCAGTACTGTCAACCAGCGGTTGTCCATCGACGTTGGCTTGCAGGCGATCATAGGTGGCCGTCTGCGAAGGCAGCGGGAAGTGCACGCGCACAGTCTGCGCGACAGGTTCTGTATTCGTGATGGTGTATTGCGCGTCAAAGTCGATGGCGTAGGTGGAATACCAAAGCAGTCCCTTGCGGCGATGCTCCAATACAATCTTTGCGGCGATGCGATTGTCCACCGGCGAGATTTCGCGTTGACGCTGCGTGCCTGGCACGTCGACGGTGAAAGTCGGCGCCTGCTGCACGATGGGCGCGCCCCACAATTCCTGTACGGCCTGATCAAGTGTCGAGTCGAGCGACGTCGAGCGATAACTCGATGCGCTGCCCAGTATGGTCCATCCGAGATAGCCGAGCAGGTAGATGCTGATCAAGGCAATGATGCGTTTGGCAGTCATGGCAGGTTCCTTATTGATTGGTGGCGACGGCTTTGTTGGCGTCAACGGGTGCGGTCACGGGTTCGCGATACATCAACGCAACGGGGATTGCTTCTCCTCGATAAAACGAGCGGGAGAACGAGTACGTCGATGCATTGGCGGCTTTGGTTTGTGAAGTGGCGGCCACTGTCGCTGGTGAGAGATCACTTTCCATGGAAATCAGTTCCACGCGCTTCGGAAGCTCAAGACCATAATTCAACGTCCGCGCGCTTAGGCCAGTGGCCGGCAAAACCAGTTCGAGCTTGCCGGCAAGTGACGGTTTATCCTTGCGCGTCAACAAAGCGATTTCCACATGACTGCCCTTGTCGCCTGGCAGTGGCACGATCCACGCGCTACCGTCTTCCTTGAGAATGTCGCTGCGCACGCCGTTGACCTGCACCGACCACACCTCGGCGTCGGGCACCGGCTTCAGACGCAGGCGCGTGCCCGCGGTCGCTGGCACGTTGAAATCCATGCGTGTCAGCAATTGGCCGTCCTCGCTGTAGGTCGAGTTGAAATTTAACGCATCAAGCACCAGCTCCGGTGTCTTCACCGCGGCACGCGTTTCCATGGTCAACGTCAATGGTTGTTGATCGCCGGCAAAGTCGAATTCCTTCAAGTGCGGCCAACGTTCACGAATGGGTTCTGGCAATTGATCGGCGGGCAAGTTGCTGGCCAAACCCGCCCCCTGTAGGGCAACGCGCGTCTGCACTGGTTCGAGCAAAGAGAAGTTTCCTTCTGCGCCAATGTTGTCGCGCACATGCGGCAGCAACAGTGACAATGGTTTGGATTCATCCGCATCGATATCGCAAACAATCTCAACCGGGCTTTCCAGATCGACAGGCAGATCGACGCGATATACACCATCGCTCTGCAGTGTCCACCAGTTGTCTTTTAGATTTGAACTCACCACGCGCGCACCAGCAGGAAGCTGCAAATCAAATGGACGCGCAAGCACCTGCTGTGGTGCGAGCACCGTGGTTAAGCGCAGACGTCGCTGATGCAATGTGATTTCGCTGAAGATGTCGATGGCGGGAGGCATGGCGGCAGTGGCCTCCTGATCGTTAATGAAACGGACAACATGGGTTTCGTTGGCGGCGATGTGGCGGCGTCCATCCGCACCGGCAAAACCAGGCAGCGCAATAGCGCGCGCACCGGCGGGAAGATCGACGAACAGCGAATTGCTGATTGCCGATGGCGCGTGCAGTTCGAGAAGACGCGCATGATGATCCTGCGCAATCGGAATGACGACTTCGAGGCTGACGGTGAACGTGCCGGCAATATTGCTGCGCAATGCAATGCCGTCCTTGGCGCGCACCACATTACCCCCAGTCTCGTTGCGCACGGCGGTGACGGCGGCCGCATTGCTCAACAATGGAACAATGATGGGCGGAGGCGCCAGTGTTTCGCCAGTGAGAACAATTTCGCCGACCGCGCTATCGCCTTGCACTTTCAATCGAATGTCGGCGCTGCGCAGCGTGAAGTCGGGCGCGGCGTTGGCGTGCGCATCAGCATCGCCGCGTAATTTCTTCTCCAGGTGTTCGGTGTAGAGATCCTTGAACTCGGTCCAGGGTACGGTGGCGGTTTCGGCCAGCGCTTGGACGCAGGCAAGCGCCATGGCGAGCAGGGGGAACAGTTGTTTGAACATGGCTCACTCCGGTTGCTGTCGTTGACAGCTAGAACCTTAGTGGGCGAATACGCGTTCTCTAGGAAGTGAATGTGAAGAGACTGTGAACTGCGCGAAGCCGTTCACGGACCGGTATGAAGACCTGGAAATCCACGGCACACGCGCGGCTCCCTGTGCAAAGGGAGCTTCTTTTCATTCCCCATTGAAGGGGGCGCGTACCTTTTCCCCGCTTTGCAACGGGGCGAATAACCGCAACGCCACTTTGGTGTATGCGGCGTTAACAAAAGCAGGCGATAAATCGAAATGGCTTCGAGATATTCCCCCCTTTGAAAAAGGGGGGGTGAGGGGGGATTTTTCATTCGAGCACTGCGGCCGTGCCCAACGTCAACTTCTAAAAAGCAGATTGCTGCGAACTTCCTACTTCGCGGCGCCCACCATGTAGTCAACAGCCGCCATGATATCTTCGTCGGGCAAATCGGCGCGGCCACCTTTCGGCGGCATCATACCCCCTTTGCCCATGAAGCCTTTCAGCGCGTGCTGATGGAGCGTGTCGACGCCCTGTGCGATACGCGGCGCCCAGTCATCCTTATTGCTGAACTTCGGTGCGCCGGCAACACCCACGGCGTGGCACATCGCGCATACCGACTCATAGGTTGACTTACCTTTGGCGCCCGCATCGGCGGTGGCAGGCGCTGGTGCTGCAGCCTCGGCAGAAGCAGCGGGCGCTGCTGCAGCACTTGCGGCCGGTGCGGCTTCAGTTGCCGCAGGCGCGGCAGCCGGTGCTGCTTCAGCGGCGGGTGCGGGTCGCGCTGGACCACCGCTTTCCGACAACATGTAGTCCACGGCAGCTTTCACCGCGTCGTCGGACAATCCAGGCTGGCCACCTTTCGCGGGCATGGCGCCAGCTTCTCCGTTGAAACCTTCAAGCGCGTGCTTGTGCAAAGTGTCCACGCCCTTGGCAATGCGCGGCGCCCACAGATCCTTGTCGCCGAACTTTGGCGCACCCGCAATACCAGCGCCGTGGCAGGCCGCACAGACAGTGTCGTAGGTATGTTTGCCAATATCGCCAGTGGCGGCGCCTGTCGCCGCAGCGTCGGCTAACACATTCACGACTTTCGGCGGCGGATTGTCGGCGGTGTAGACGCGGCCAACTGGCTCGACGTTCTTCGAGACCGATTCAGCGTTGTCATCTTTCTGCGCAAATGTACTCAGCTGTCGCCCCATGGTGGCGGCGAACAGGCCGAAAATCGTCAGCGCTACCAGCGTCAACGAGAAATTACGAAAAAACAACCGGTCTTGATGTTCACTCATGCGGGGCTTCCGTGGTTGCGGGGGCTGCTACGGCGGTGGAATTACTTTTGTCCGCCAGAGGCGCGAAATGACGGCCCATGATAGCGGCGAAAAAGCCAAAAATGGTCAGCGCAACGAGGACAAGGGCGAAATTTCTAAAGAAGATGGCATCTTGTTCCTGGCTCATATCTCCCCCAACGTGGATTCTTTTGGCGGGTTTCCTTCCTGGCCCCGGTTAGCGCCCCGTCCCTAGCCATTCAATTATATAGTCAAATCAAGCCAGATCCGCTGGTTGCAGGTTGGTTCTGGGTAGAACCCGTACTCCCAGGCTAGGAATTCTGCGTGGAGGTGGCGAATTTGCCCATGCGCCTGGTCAAAAAGGCTGGCGATCTCATGCGGAAATGGGGCGTATCGGCTAATATCTAGCTGCCATCAAAGGTTTGCCGTGAAGGTGGAAGGCCTGCGGATGAGGACATCTTAACGAAGTACACAACGCGCCCGTAGCTCAGCTGGATAGAGTACAGCCCTCCGAAGGCTGGGGTCGTGGGTTCGAATCCCGCCGGGCGCGCCAAATTTTTTCGAAGTCGCCATCGTGAGTTAGCGGAGCGATTTGTGATGGCACAATTCGAACCCACGACACAAAAATGCCGGTTCGACCAAATCGCCAGTAGCAGTTGGGATAGCGATACCCGCCGCGCAATTGTCACATACTCGAAATAGTAGGCGTGTAGGGTGGGGGAAATTCCTACCGACATTCCATTTACAACGCGACCTACTGAAATTTCATGCGCACTCTTCGATATCTTGTTGCATTGACGCTTGCGTGTTCCGCCTCAACGCCCGCTATGGCGGAAGCCACTACAGCAACAACGGCCTCGACTGCAACCACGGGCACTGCGGCGGCGCTGTCAGCGGATGATTTGAAGATGCTGTTGAATCTACTGCCCATCGATCAGCGTGAAGCGGTGCTCAACGACGAGAATGCGTTCAAGCAATTAGCTCAGCAGGAAGCGCAGAACCGCGCGGTGCTTACTGCGGCGCGCGCCAACGGTTTGGGCAACGATGCGGTGGTGCAAAAACTCATGCAGCGCGGCGCCGATCGCGTGCTGGTGGACGTCTATCTCAATCAAGTGATCCGCGGAAACTTGCCCACTGACTTCCCAAGTGATGAGCAGGTTCGCGAGTACTACGACAAAAACAAGGACAAGTTCCAGACTCCGGAGCGCATGCACTTGTGGCAGATCTACTTACCGTTCGACAAAGATGCAAAACAACAAGAGATCGACGCATTGAACAAGCGCGCCAACGCGCTGGTTCTGGATCTGCGCCGTGGGAAGCAGACATTTGAAAAAGTCGCTGCTGAGCAGTCGCAACATCAGGCCAGTCGATTCAACGGCGGTTACCTTGGGTTGCTGCGTCGCGAAGAACTGTTGCCGGAAGTGCGCGCAGCGGTCGAAGGCATGAGCGAGGGCGACATCAGTCATCCCATCAAGAGTGATACGGGATTTCACATCGTTAGACGCGGCGCCACCGTTCCCGCGCAGACTTTGTCCTTCGATGACGCCAGGGCCGACATCAAACAACTTTTGATTCGCGAGGCGATTCAACAAACGCGATCGGCGGTGCTGCAAAAAATTCAAAGCACCTATCCCGTGCAGGTGGACGACAAGAACCTCAAGAGTTGGCGTGAACAGTTGAAGCAGGAATTGAGCGCAGCAAGCGCCGCCAAACCCGCTGCCGCCAACAACGCGCAGAACTAGCACCATCAATTGCCTCAGTACCGAAGCCCCCTCTTAAAAAGGGGCCGCGCGCAGCGCGGCGGATTTTCGGATACGCGCGCCTCTCAAAACAGCGACACCTCTTTAATTCCCCCTTACCCCCCTTTTTCAAAGGGGGAAAAAGCATGAAGCCTCCTTTGGTGAATTCGTTACCAACGTGATTTGTGATAGAGCCCCCTTTTTAAAAAGGGGGCCGCGCGCAGCGCGGGGGGATTTCCGCGACTCGCGTTGCCCGCGAAGGTCGGGTCCCAGACAATTATTCCGCGCAGTGACCATACCGCGCTCGCGCAATTCGTGGTGTCAGACTTCGACATTGCCGTTCCTGGACGTTTGGGTCTCGGCTTCCAAACCGGGACGACGACAACTTATATAGACGCCAATGTATCTGAGCGACTCGAACTGCCGAGGTTACGTTGACTACGCTGCGTTGTCGTTTGGCAGATACTTTTGCCGCAGATATTCAGCCAGCGCGGAGTTGAGATCGAAGGGGTCGAGCTTCTTGTTGACGAGCTTCTGCAGCCGTTGATAGAGAATGCGGTTCGGCATTCCAATCATCGCCAGCAGTTCCAAGTCCTCCATCGCTATGCACTTCGAAGGATCGTTAAGTCCACTGTTGACGATCATGTCCAGGTGTTTGGCATCGAGATCAAAATACTTGACCAGCTGTGGGCCGAGTTCAATAAGCAACGGTGCGAGCGCGATGCCGCGTGCCCCCTGTTCGAAGAGCGGCGCTAACCGCTCCAGCGCCAGCTTCAATCCAAAACGAAAAATCTCCGACTTGCGCATGCGAAAACGCTCAGAAATCGCGCGCATCTTGCCCCAGTCCGAGCAGGGCACGCGTAGCGAAATACTGCGCATGGCGTCGTCGTAAAACAGCGGCTCCGGCGTTGGGGAAAAGCGTCCGCAGTGGCAGCTACGTGGATCTCATCGTTCATAGACGCTCGGTGCAGCTCTTGTTATGGGTGCGCAATGGCCAGTTGTGGGCGGCGGCTTAGAGCATTGACTGTCCCCGCCGCGCTCCCGTCACAGGCAATTAGTAAATTTTTGCTATTCGTACTGCTTTCATCGCGAGCTGACGGCCGGATTGTTACTGTTTCATAACAAAATTGTGACAAGCAAACATTTCGCAAATGCACGCGTTATTCGTTGCAAACGTGCGTGCCACAACGTCTACACGTCAATACATTGTCGTTTGGAAAATCGCCCGCATTCGCTACGTATAAAAACGTATTACGTTTCATAAAAACTTCACCGGACCTTAAAGCGTCGGCAACGGCCTAGCGGGCAAACTGCGACCCGCTGCTGAGAATCGAGCACAGACACTGCCGTGGGAAGCGGCACCGATCAGGGAACGGGAGTCAGTGCGCGACTCGGCGCATGAGTACGGGCGACACCATCGCCAAATAAGGCGGGGCTAGGGAGCTCGCGGCGTCGATAAGGAAACGAACGCCGCAGTGACGCCCGTAACGAAGCATGAGGACGTAAGGGGCAACGCGCGTAGTCACGTGGGGAACCATCGCTGCAACGCGTCGGGTAGGGATTCCAACAGATTGCTCTGGGTACAAATGAGCTCATTTCCAAACAATCTTTTTTGGTTTTTGTTAGGAGGAATATCAAATGAAATTGAAAGCACTTGCAGCGGCTGTTGCGCTACTTGCAGCGGGCAATGCGAACGCGCTGGTCATCAACAATCTCGCCAGCACCGGCAATAGTCAATTCCTGTTTACGGCATACGATGATACAGCTGCGAAGTCGTATGTGGTTGGTCTGAATTTCGACATGGACACGCTGCTCGCCAATCCAACTGGCACGCAGACCTTCAGTCTCGCAGGGCTGTCGAGCTTCTTTTCCGGTATTACCACGGCGAATTGGTCGGTGACTGCTGGTGACCAAACCGGTACCGGCAACTTCCTTGGCCGTCGAATTCTGACTTCAGCCAACACCGCCGCCACATCCTTCACGACCACCAATTCAGGCGTGAAGAACTCTGCCATCGCATTCGACGCCTACGTCAATACGACGACTGCCTGCACGGCATTCACGCCTTGCACGCAGGCAACCTCGTCTGATCCGGCTTACGCAGGTCAGGGCGCTTGGAGTTTCAACTGGGGCAACAATGGCCCGAGCAATATCGGCACGCTTGCGAACGGCTCAGAACTGGCCGCCTGGCTGTTGAGCACAAGCAGCCAATCGCTAGCTGGCGCCGCAACAGCCAGCAAGCTTGCGGGCACCTGGAAGCTGAATCTGACCGCCAACACACTGACCTACAGCGCTGCTGTGCCCGTTCCGGCTGCGGTGTGGCTGATGGGTTCGGCGCTGACCGGTTTGGTCAGTGTTGGCCGCCGTCGCAAGGCCTGAATCAAAACGAGGCTGCTGTAGAAGTAACAGTAAACGGAGATCCCGGGAAGTCGAGCCACGGCTTCCCGGGGTACTGCAACATCTTCCAACTGAAGGAGTATAGCCCATGAATTTACGTACAATCAGCAAACTGACTGCCGCCATCGCGCTGGTCTGCTCAGGCAGCGCTCACGCGCTGGATATCGCTTCCCTATGCCGGGGCATGAACCAGTTGACGCTGCGCATCGGCGGTTCCTCAGCGCATGACAACGGCCTTGAACGATTGTTTGCGCTAAACGTCGGCGCTGGTGGCGCGACCATGTGCCGCAGGTACGCTCGACATCTACAAGTCGGTCGACGGCAATCGCCGCCTGTTTCTGTGCACGCCAGCGGCGGCGCTGGACTGGGTGCTGGAATAACCCGTCTGGCCGTATTCAAATCTTCAGCCGGTGGATCAGGCGCCGGCGTTGGCCGATGGTTCGCGCCAATGGCGTCGGTGGCGTAACAGGCAACCGGTGGCTGGACCCGACCACCAACACCACGGCGCTGTGTGGCACTACTGCTGTTGGCGCAACAGGTAACTTGCGCATACGCACTCAGCATTTCTCCTGCCCGAATGCCAACATCACTGCCGCTGCCGGCGGCCCGCAGACTGACGTAGGCATCTCCGACCTTGAGCCGGCGATCTTCAAGACCGCCATTTTCGACGGCACTGACCAACTCGCTGAAGTTGCCGCGCTGACCACAAAAGGCATCACCGGCGTAACCTTTGGTGTGCCGGTGACGCTGGGCATCTATCGGCGCTTACAAGCCATGTACTTCGCTGCCAGCAGTGTCTGCAACCCGGGCAATGCAAACTACAGCGCTGCGGTGTCGTTCACCGTCAATGGTGTAGTAGTGAACACAACCAATGCGGATTCTGAGGCCTGCATGCCCAGCCTGACGAAGTCGCAGCTGCAAGCGCTGTACAGCGGTGGCTACGGTGACTGGTCGATGATTGCTAGCCCGACGACAGCGGGCGTCAATCTGAGCACCATCACGACTGCTGCGTACCCCACTGCACTGGGTTCGACTAACACTCCGGGTGGTGTTCCCGGCGGCGTGTATGTCTGCCGTCGTTCAAACACTTCGGGCACGCAAGCCACTTTCGAAACACAGATTCTGGGTCAGCGCTGTGTTAATGGCTCGCAGACATTCTTAACCAACCCAACTAACGTCGCGACTGTTGACGTCAACGAGGCCAGTTCGGGCGGTGGTGTTGTCACCTGCTTGAACGCTCGCGATGCCAGCAACATTGGTGCGGTCGGCATCCTCAGCACGGAAACCAAGCCGGCCGCCACCGACAAGTGGCGTTTCGTTAAACTCAACGGCTTTGCTCCGACGCTGTTGAATGTAGTCAAGTCCAACTACGATCTGTTTGCCGAATCGACGCTGCAGTATCGCGGTGCCGCAATTGGTGGCTTCGCGGCACTGGCTGGCAACCAGAAGTCGGTTGCCGACAGCATCTCCGTGGCGATGGGTGACGTTAATGTCATCAACGATCTTGATACCACCTTCGTGCAGAGTTTCGGTCCGGCCGGCGATGTGGGTAACGCAGTTGCACTGGCCGCCCAAGCACCGCAACCGCCGTTCGTCGTCAATTCGTTCTCAAGCGGTAACACCAGCGACGTCCTGGCGTTCCCGATTGCGACCAAGACCCGAGGCGCCAGCGGCACGCCAAACGCCTGCCTGCCACCGGTTGATATTTCCGCGACCCAGGTGACTCCGTAAGTACTGGACGTTGTCAATCTGTAAATGATGTACGCCGCCCCCGCCACGCGCGGGGGCGGTGCTTTGTGAAACGTACGCGGTGTAGAGAGAAGAACATCGCCAGATCCAAAGGATCGATGTGCAGAGCTTGAGTTTCTGGATAGTCGTCAGCAGTCAGTGCCGGCGAAGCGCATGGTCCGTTTTGTTCGGCGCAGCGGTAACTGCTGCGCTCACTACAGCACCAGCGCGCGCGGACCCCGCACTGCCAGTACCAAGTGCCAACTTCGTCACCGCCGGTAGCGCCAGCTCTCCTGTTGTGTCGGGATCGACCATGACGATCAACCAGCACACGTCGCGAGCGACGATGAATTGGGAGAGCTTCAACATCGGTGCGGGTGGTACCGTGAATTTCCAACAGCCGAGCAGCGATTCGATTGCGCTCAACCAGATCCATCAAGCCGATCCGGTAAAGATTCAAGGAGCACTCAACGCCAACGGTGAAGTGTGGCTGCTGAACCAGAATAGGTTGTCTTCCGGTAATGGCGCGCAGGTCAACGTGCGCGGACTGGTGACATCGACCTTAAATCAAACTCCCGACGCCATCGCCAAGGGAATCGCGCCGCAGGCGGGCCTGGGCTATGACGGCCCGGCGTTTGCCGCCGACATTAAGAGCGGAGACATCCTTGTCGAGGACGGCGCAAATATTCAAACCAATGGACCGAATGGACATGTATTTCTGTTGCGCCCAATGTCACCAATCGCGGCACGATCAAGACGCCGGATGGTCAAACCGCACTTGCCGCAGGCAACAAGATCGTCAGCCGTTCAACACTGGCGAAGGCAATGGACTGATTGTCGAAGTGGGTGAGGGAGGTAAGGTCACCAACGGTGCCGAATCCAATTCCAGCGTCACTGATCCCGCCAAGCTCGTCGGACAGATAGTCGCGCCAGGCTTGCGTGGCACCGTGTCGTTGGTGGGGACTGGCCAGCGATGAATCAGCAGGGCACGTTCGGCAAGCAGTTCCGTGGTGTTGGCGGTGCGGTGAAGTTACTTGCACGCGAAGCAGGGTACAGTACGTTGGGCATTTCGACGCGTACCACCGCGGGCGGAGAGTTGACGCTCCGCAATATCACGGAGGTTGTTGCCGATAAGACCGTACGGCAAAGGCCGTAGACGCCAGTACGCAGCCACGTCGGGATCACCGCGATTCGGCAAGCGCATTGAGGTTACAATCGGGTAGTACCGTGCGCTCGCCAGGTGGCGCGGTCAATGTGTTCGCCAGCAGCACAGGCGAGGATGACACCACAGCGTGATCGGGCAGCAGTGGCGTGGTAGCCGTGTGACTATGCAATCGGGTAGTCGAATCGATGTGGCCGGCGAAGATGACACCGTCGATGCCGCGCAATGCGCTGACCGTCAAAGCTGCAGGGTGCCGAGCTCAGAGATCGTCCAGTTCAGCGCAATGGCATCCCTGCGCGGCAAGACAGTGACAGTCGATTTGCGCCGCCACGGCACTTTGGCTGATGGTACGGCCACCAACGCCACTTGCCGATCTGGCGTCGTCGGCTGGCACCGATGTCAGCCGCACCGTCAGCGAACACCAGCGGCGTTGGTGGCAGTGTCTCCGATTCAATCGAACGGCGACGTGCAACTCGCTCGGCTCCGTCATTGACGTTTCCGGCGGCGTTGTCACCTATCCCACCGGCAATGTCACCACCACATCTGACGCGCAATGGCAGATCGTCAACATCGCCGATGCCAATCCCAATCTTACTTATGACGGCATCTTTGGCGAATACGACGTCAATCATAAAAAATGGGGCGTGACCGATCAGTGGATGCAAGTGATCGGACAGTCCGATGGCAATGCATACACCGAAGGCCCGCCTGGCTTTGATCACCGCGCCGGTTTCTGTTCTGTCGGGCGAATTGCTGGGTTCAGCCAATGCCGGCCAGTATCAACGCAAGGCAACGGATCTTTCTGTTGTGCTTTGCTCGTCGGGCAAGAGCAATTGCCGCGTCGCGGCCCGACTGTTGGGCACGAGTAATCCGAATGCCGGCGCCAACGGCGCGCCCGGTTACATCACCGCAACCGCCGAGGTTGTATCGGCCAGAAGCGGCGATGCGGAGCCGCGCAGGGGACAACAACGCAGGTTTGGTCTGGCTACTTTGGCGACGGCAAGCTTGGATATCTCGAGTCCTACAGCAGTGGGGCTTTCCGGAGTGGCAAAGATGTCGATCTCAATCTTGGTGTCGGTGGTGGCTGAAAGTCGCCGCTGGCAGTGTGACTGTTGACGGTGGCGTGACCGCTGCCGGTGGCAGCATCCACTCTGCTCACCCGCCCAACTGCCAGTGACGACAGCACCGGCACACTGAGCATCGGTTCGGGCGCGCTGCCGGATGTCGATGGCGGCTTATGCCAACGATCGCGTCAATACCGATTTGCGCTCACCGCTGATAACTGCGGGCGGTAAGATCAGCCTGACCGCACAGGCATCGACACCACAGAAGGGCGGCCTGTTTGTCGAATCCGGAAGCCGCGTGCATGCTGACGGTGGCGCTCGATTGAATGCCAGGGCAAGCTGGTAACCGGTACCGCTGGTTCGGTCACATTGACCGGCCAGTTCAACGATACGCAGAAAACTCCGTTCGCAGTGCCGATGCCCGTCGCAGGTAGGTTTTTCTGCCTGCAACTGACCGACGGCGGTTCGCTTGATCAAACCGGCGATTTGCGTCAGCAGTAGTGGATGTGGCGCCTCTACCGACATGCGTCTCGATCTGGTACCGAGTTTCTTCGCCGATGGCGGATTCTCCATGTCGCTCACCGCTGCCGCTGGCGACATCACCATAACCGGCGGCACGACAGTAACGTTGAGGCAAAAGGTGGATCCTCGGTAGTGACAGTGCCTGACCTTCCGGCACCGACCTGCGCAGCTTCTCCAGCATCGGCGTGCTATCAGATGAGTTGCGCCAGCCGGTAGATTCAGCGCCTGACAGTGGCGCAAGAATGCCCAGCAGTTCGATGACGCACTGCTGGCTCAGAACAGCATTCTGACGATGCAGACCGGTAGCGCCATCGTTGCCGATCCGCTGGCAGCCATTACCCTCAACAGTGATACGCGTCATGTCGACGGAACGATTCAAGCGCCGCGGGCAGCATCGATTTGAACTCACCAGCGGCATTTCCGGCGATAAACTTGGACATTTTCTTGGCAGCCAGACGTTGTGGTTAGGTTCGAACGCTCGCCTGCTCGTCAACGGTACCTTCAAGCCGACATCCAGCCGTGCTGATCTCGTAACCGGGCAAGTTCTAAATGGTGGCAGCGTCAGTTGAATGCGGCCAGCGGCTACATCGTTACTGAAGCCGGTTCCTTGATCGATGTGCGGGCACGGTTACCGATGTCGACATGAAGACGGGCTCCGCCAACCAACAGCGTCGTGCGGTGGCAAGCGACAGCGGTTCGATCACCTTCAGGCCGCGGAAGGTATCTTCGCCGACAGGACAGTACTCGGTAACGCCGCCGCGGCGGTGCGCGGGTAATTTGACGGTCGAGCTCGACGCCCAGCGCCGCAGCTTACCGACCCCTCGGTTCTCGGCCTTGATATGCCTGGCGGTGCGGGTTATCCGCCTGCACGCTAACGACAACATGAGTTTGGCTTTGCGCCGGGCGACGTGATGTTTTGCCAGCGCAACTGGATTTATGATGAAGACGTCAATGATCGATGCCGGTGGATTCGGGGACGTGAAGTTGCATGCCCGCAGTTACACATATTTCGATTCTCCCGGGGTTCCTGGCGAGATTCGCGCAGTTGGCAATGCCATGCAGTCGACGCGCAGGCTCGTGCTCGATGCCGCGGCATGCAGCTCAGCCAGCGGCGACCACTGTCACTGGTGGCGCCGCTTCCATTGCCATTGGCAACAGCGACGATAATTCCGACAAGGCGCAGGCAAGCTCGCCACAGATGTTGCCGACACTGGGCAGTGGCAGCCGTCTGCGGTTGAGTGCGGACGGCAGTCTCATTGACCTGATTGGTTCGGTGGCCGTCAATGGTGTGCAGTCGACCACGCTGCGCAGCAGCACGGCGATATTCGTCTGCGCGGTGTTGAAGTGGTGGCACCACGAGCACGACTTCGTCGGCCGCTTTGATTCGGTCGGCGGCCTGGATTTGACTGCACGACAGATTTACCCGGTAACGCTCACGGACTACACCGTCAACATCAATAACCCGAACGGACGAATTTCGATCGACGCCAATGGCAGCGATGTTCCGGTGTTGTCCGCCGGAGGTTCAGTAACAATGCACGCGGCGTATATCGATCAGGGCGGAAATCTCAGAGCGCCATTTGGCGCCATCGACCTGCAGGCCGATAAGGAGTTGACGTTGAAGCCGGGTAGCATCACCTCAACTTCGTTGCAGGGAGTAACCACGTTGTTCGGTCAAGTCGAACTCGGCAAGGATTGGGTGTACCTGCTGAACATTCTGACCACCAACGCGAAGGGCCGATTGGTATTCACGAAGCCGTCGAATCGCGACGCCGATCCGCTGCCGAGTTCGCAGGTGTTGCTGCAGGCGCCATCGGTGCGGTTGCAGCCTGGTGCGGTGATCGACCAGAGCGGCGGCGGCGACTTACTTGCCTACGAGTTTGAACCCGGACTTTCGGGTACTGTCGATGTTAATATTACGCAAGCGGAAGCTATGCGGTGGTGCCGTGGTTGAGCAGCGAGTTTGCTGCCTTCGATCCACAGGAATACCAGGGAAACGATTTGGTCGTTGGGCGTAGCATCGAACTATTGGCGCCAGCCGAAGGTCTCGCGTCCGGTCGCTACGCGTTTGCTGCCTGCGCGTTATGCTGCTACCGGGCGCATTCCTTGTTACCAAGCAAGGTGCCGGTCAGCAATTGGTACGCCCGGCGGTGTGGTCGTCGCGGGCCGGGAAGTATTTGCTGGCGGTGTCGATGGCGATGCGCGCAGCAATGGATTCCTGGTTCGTGGTTCAGCGAACTGGCCAGCTCGCCGTACAATACCTACTCCGCTAATAATTTCGCTTCATTTGCCGGACTGCACCTGCCGCGCGATGGTGGCGTGTTGCAAGTTGCCGCTATCGACAATCTTGAACTCGGCGGCGTCATGCGGGCGGCCGCTGCTGCAGGCGGACGCGGAAGCGGAGATTACTGGCACCAACTTGCGCGTGGTGGGCGATCTCCGCTCGGCTCCGGCAACCACCGGGCGTACTCAATCTCGAGGTGAAAGGTTTGAACGACCTTGGTGCTTCCAGCCTGGTGGGCGCGACCCGCAAGCAACTGCGGGCAGACACTGAACGTTACCGCCAGCAGTGTTGAAGTGAGTGGTGGCGTCACACTGTCGGCGCCGGAGGTGTTGTTGGCGGCTGGATTCAGTGCGCGTCAAAACTGGAGCGAGCATCATCGGTAGCGGTGCGGTAACGGGAACCAGTGAGGAGCAGATCGATGCTGTCGGAGATGGCGCTGTGTTGCGTGTTGCAGCGGGGCCGCAGCTCACCGTCAACCGAAGCGGGGTCAGTGGGTGAGTGGCGCACTGTTCGTCGAAGACCAAGCCAATCTTTCAGGCCAAGGTTCCATCCTGCTCGATTCGACGCTGTCCACTGAACTCGGTGGCAACATTGAAGTCGGCATTGGGGGTTCGCTGGCGCTCAGCACGCTACGAGCAGCAATCTGACCTCGGCTGGTAGTGTAGCGGCCTGACCTTGACGCAGCGGATTGTCCGCTCTGTCGGGGAATAGGAGATCTTCGCTTCAACAGCCGCGGCAGTATCGACATCTACGACGACGTAACACTCGCAGGCGAGTCAGTGACCTTGCGGGCGGCAGCCTTGCGTGGTTATGGCGCCGCGGATGCTACATTCGATGCCAGTACTATCACGCTGGTCAATGACTTCAATGTGTCGACCTCCGGCGCAGGATCGGGAAATGGAAAGCTGTCGCTCAATGCGCGTGACATTAATCTTGGAAGTGGATCATTTGCGGTCAGCGGATTTTCGACGACTGGTCTGACTGCCGCCCGAAGTGTTCATGGCACAGCTACCGGCGGCGGTGTCATCTCGGTTGCAGGCGATCTCAACATCAGCACGAGTACCTTAAACGCCTCAAGTGGCGCTACTCAGTCAATTGACAGCGGCGGCGTACTGACTGTCACTCAACTGACAACCATTGAGGCCTCCGCGGTCAATGGTATTGGCGCCAGCCTGACGCTCTCAGGACGCCGCGTCGAGTTCGCAGGTAATGTGGTTCTGCCGTCGGGAAAGTTGGCAATACGCGCAACTGGGAATGACGCTACCGATGATGTTCACATCGGTTCGGGCGCAAAAATTCAAATGACAGCGGTGCGCAGCGAATTCAGCGACAAGACGGTGTACGCTTCGGCCGGTTCCCTGGAGCTCACGTCGGCTGCTGGATCGGTGCGATCTGATCCCGTATCGCTGGTTGATGTCTCGGCCAAGAGCGGTGGCGATGCTGGTTCGCTCACAGTAACTGCGGCAAACGGTACCGTTGCATTGAATGGAGGTCTTGACGGGGAAGCGGTGGCGGGATTCAACGGTGGTAGGGCGTCACTGGATGCCGCAACTTTCGCTTACCTCAGCAAGACCAATGCTGCGTTAAATGCCGGTGGTTTTACACGCGCTCGAACGATCCGCCAGCGCACGGGTGATGTCGTTATCGAAGCTGGCGATGTCATTCAATCACGCGAGGTTAGTCTAACGGCTGATAGTGGCGGCGTGCAGGTACGAGGCACCATTGATGCCAGCGGAAGCGCTGGTGGCAAGATTGGCGTTAACGCCAAGAACGATATCGAAGTGGCGTCAGCGGCGCGCATGATGGCTACGGCGTCGGATGGTGAAGCGAATGGTGGCTCAGTTCGTTTTAGCAGTGTCGCAGGTGGTGTGAAGATCGCGAGTGGCAGCCTCATCGATGTATCGCCCGCGACTGGCGCCAACTCGGCGACGCAAGGTGGAGAAGTCAGCGTGCGCGTGTCGCGCGACATCGCCCTCACAGTCGCGGACGCCAACGCCAGCAATGATCGCTTGCGCCTAGATGGCAACATCCAAGGTGCTCGACGCATCGATGTCGAGCCTTACAAGAACTATGATGTGCCGGGCGGTTCCACTGACGCTGTTATGACGACGGCGCTCAGCGACGCCAGTAATTTTGCCACCCAGGCGCCAGCAATCAAAACAGGCCTTGGGTTCGCAGCCAACGATACGCACTTCCACGTCTTGCCTGGCATACAGATTTCGAATACGTCATCGTCACCCATGACGGTGACATCGACCATCGATTTATCCTCGGCACGTTTCAATGGTGAACCCGGAGTACTGACTCTGCGCAGTGCCGGCAATGTCGAATTCGCTGCCAGCCTCTCTGACGGCTTCTCTGGCGTTGCGGATCTCACGACTAACGCGACGCCATCATTGCTGCTTGATGAATCGTGGTCCTATCGAATCATCGCTGGCGCCGATACCAACAGCGCAAATATCCATGCCGTCAGCGATGCGCGATCCGGAGATGTGATCGTTCGAGCGGGCATCCCAAGTTCCATTTCTAACAATCGATTGACGCGTGCGAAGCTCAAAGCCATCCGCACTGGAACCGGTGACATAGACATTGCCGCGGCAGGTAGCGTTATTCTTGAGAACCGTGCCAGTGTTATTTACACCGCCGGACACAATTCGCAGCAGGGCATTGCTCTTGGCAGCGCTAACCGCTCCGACTCGCTGCAGGGGCGGCCTTATCCTGACCGCGGCGGCGATATTCTCATTACCGCTGGCGAAGATGTCACCGGAATCGGTGCCAACTATTCCTCTAATGACGCCAACTATGAGCGGCAGCTGGTTAGCAGTTGGCAGTTCCGCCAGGGTGATGCCGGTTCAACCAACCGCGCCACTGGATGGACAACGGCTTATGAGTACTTCGAGCAGGGCATTGGTGCATTGGCTGGCGGTGATGTGACAGTCACGGCGGGTCGTGACATTTCCAATCTTGGCATCTCCACCGCTTCTGTTGGACGACAAATAGGCGGCACTACTCAGCGCGACTCATCCGGCAATCAGGTGAGCAAGGTCCTCGTTACCGGTGGCGGTGCACTGACGGTCTCGGCCGGACGCGATGTCAACGGTGGCGTCTACTATGTAGGTCGGGGTGAAGGTAGTCTTCAGGCAGGCGGCAGCATCACCGCTGGCAGAACACTCACGGATGGCTCGACAATTCATGCAGTCGTCGCGTTGGGCGATGCAAGCATGAAATTGAAAGCCGTTGGAGATGTGCAGATCGATGGTATCGTCAATCCCACCTTTATCTCGCAGGGACCTGCGCAGAAGGTCATCGGCGCGAATCGAAATCGCAACTCGTACTTCCTGAGTTATGGCGCCGACAGCGGAGTCGATCTCCTGTCGCTGACGGGCAATGTCGCGTTAATTAACAATGTTACGGCCATCCACGCTGCGACGGAGCTCAATGCTGATTTACCACTGGATCTTCCGGCACTCTCGGTGGCCGCACCCAATCTCACCGCCGTCGCAATGTCTGGCAGTGTTTCACTGGACGGCGACACTAGTTTGGCGCCGTCGGCAACGGGCAATGTCTCGCTGCTCGCTGCCGACTCGGTTTTGATTAACGCAAATCTCGCTCTGTCCGACGCCGATCCGACACTGTTGCCGACGCTGACCAGCCCTGGCTCATTCACTTCCGAGACGGACAAAGCGACGTCGAACTTGCTGGGAAGAATCAAGGCAGTATGGGATCCGGCTTTTGCCGCCGCAACGCCTGTTCATTCCGTCGCCTCAGGCGTTGACAACGAGTACGCTCGAATTGTCGCCAATCGCGGCGACATCCGTGGCACGGTGGATAGCTCGACGTTAGGGCAGGTGTTCCTGTCACGTCAATCGCTGATCTCAGCTGGTGGCAATATCACCAATCTGAATCTAATCGTGCAGAACAACAATGCTGCCGACGTGAGCGAGGTGCGTGCCAACGGCGACATTCGCTACGATTCGCCGCGCTTCGTAACGTCATCAACCTCTGCGGCACCGGGATCATTGGATGTCAATCCGCGCGGCATCGAGGTTTGGGGCCCTGGGCGAATGGTTGTCGAGGTGGGTAGAAATATTGAGCTAGGTACGGCGAACGGTATCACGTCGAATGGCAACCTGCGGAATATCAATCTGCCGGCTGATGGGGCGAGTCTCAGTATCTTCGCCGGACTTGGCGATACGCTGCCGGACTACGACGCTTTCGTCAGCCGGTATCTCGTTGCTGGCTCTGAGTATGAAGAGTTGATCTTAGATTTCATGCGGAGCTACACGAAAGATGCCTCGCTTACGGCACAGCAGGCGTACGATCAATTTACATTGTTACCGCGCATTCGTAAGTCGTCGCTCGTGCTGAATGCGTTTTTCACGGAACTGCGAACGAATGGCCGCAAGGCAGCAACTGTTGCAAACAGTGAGCGCGATTTCTCGCGTGGTGATATGGCAATCAACACACTCTTCCCAGCGAAACACTATGCCGGTGATGTCAACCTGTATTTCAGCCAGATCTTCACAAAGGATGGAGGTGACATTGATCTGCTCGCGCCAGGCGGTAACGTGAATGTTGGTTTGGCTACGCCGCCAGTGAGTTTTGGTATCAGCAAATCACCTGATCAGCTTGGAATTGTTACAGAGGGACAAGGGAGCATTCGGACATATCTGAGTGGAAACTTCGAAGTAAACGAGTCGCGCACCTTTGCCGCCGACGGGGGTGACATTCTCATCTGGTCGTCGTTGGGAGACATTGACGCTGGCAAGGGTGCCAAGAGCGCACTATCCGTACCGGCGATTGGCTTCGTATTTAACAACGATGGACAGCTCACGGTCAGCAATCCGCCGCCAATTCAGGGTAGTGGCATCCGCGCATTGGTTACCACGCCTGGTCGCGAATTTGGCAGCGTCGATCTATTTACGCCCGTCGGTGTTGTGAATGCGAGCGAAGCCGGTATCGAGAGTGCAGGTAACATCACTATCGCAGCGGTGCAGGTTCTTGGCGCCGACAACATTAAGGTGGGTGGCGTTTCAACCGGTGTACCAACTGTTAGTGCAGGTGGTATTGGTGCTGGGTTGGCAGGTGCCGGCGACGTTGCCAGCGCTGCGACGAAGTCTGTGACAGATGCAGCGACCAAAACCAATACCGATGATGGTAAGAAAGCAGCGGAGGCCGCCAAGGCGCTCACCGCAGCACTGAACTTCATCAATGTCGAGTTTCTTGGTTTTGGCGAAGGCTAGTTCCGGCACACACTCACGGAAGTTCATATCTGGTTGTAATTTAGTGTAGTTGATGCGATGTTGTTGCTCGCGCGTATACGCTCCTGCCGAGATAACTCTGAATAAGCGACTAGCCCATGTCCATTAAAGTGAAATTAACTATCCTGATGCCAGCAGCTCTGCTAGCGAGCGTTTCATTGGCAAGAGCAGACTCCGCACTTTCCCAAGCGGAGATCGAGAAGATTGTTCACGACTACATTATGAACAATCCGCAAGTGGTCATCGATTCCGTGAATGCGTTGCATGCGAAGCAACAAGCTGATGCCGCTGCCGCTCAGCAGCAGGCGTTGAAAGGCAGTATGGCCGCGCTCACTCAGGATTCGCGTGATCCATTTATCGGTGCCAGCGCGAAGGATGCCGATGTCACGCTCGTGGAGTTTTTCGATTACAACTGCGGCTTCTGCAAGAAGACCATGCCTGAGTTGCTCAATCTTGTTGAGAGCGACAAAAAGGTTCGCGTCGTGATGAAGGAGTATCCGATTTTGTCTCCAGATTCCAGTACTGCCGCGAAGTTTGCGCTGGCGGTGTACGCGGTTAAGCCGGCAGCCTATCTAAACTTTCACCGTGCGTTGATGGAGACGCACAGGCCCAAGAGCGATGATGTGCTTAAGAAATTGCTGACTGACTTGGGCATTGACCCCGTATCGGTGAAGCAGCAAGTCACGTCTCCGGAGATCACCAAGCATTTGCAGGACAATGAGGCGTTGGCAGCTCGGATCGGTGTTAGCGGTACGCCCACATTCTTCATCGGCGGGGAATTACAGTCCTCGGCGATGAGTGAGGGCATGTTGGTGGAACGCATTAACGCGATTCGCAAGCAGGCTGCGGTCCAAAAATCTCCAGATGTGGTGATACATAGTGCACCCACATCGTAGAAAATTTGTTGATGTGGCGTCTAACTACATGAAATAGAGAAGTAATGAGGTAGCGCTCCACATCTTAGATGAATTATCGCAAATGGTGGCTTGAGACGTATCAAACCGTTAAGATCGTCCTCGCCTACAAAGGAAATTTGTTAGCTGGAATGCTGCAGTCAAACCGACGGAGCGATCGCCCGATTTAACGATTTAAATTGGGTCATTCCAGCGATCTAAGTGTGGTAAAACAAAAAACAGGGGGACGCATGTCAACCCACTTCGACGGTAAACATCTGTTTCGCATTTTGTCGCAAGAGCCTATCTTCGAAATTCGCGGCAAGTACGTTTTCAGTCCCAACTTTTCATCGCAGCCGCTCTACGAAATCTGCGGCCGATACATGTACGAGTACATGCACGCGGGCCAGCCAGAATTTCGTATTGACGACGACAATCGCGTGTTTGCACTCGGCGATCACAGGCAACCGCGGTTTGAGTTGCGTTAGTCTTTCCGAGTTTGTTGGTACTTTGACGCTGCGCGTAAGCGAAGCGGGCGGCTGAAAATTGCGCAGAGGATTCGCTCTGTAGGCAATTCGTTGGCGTATTCTCCTGTTTTCATCATCCTGTAACGATCTTCAGTCCGCGGTTTTTCTCCGACACAAATTTTTGTGACGTGTTCATCATTTCGTCATTCGGCTTCGTTATCCTCTGCATTAACGATGTCGCACACACATCGCCGTACACAAAGGACGTATCAAAGCTGTGCGGCCACGGATTGCATTTCACGTGATGCGTCGGGGGGCGTTATGAAGCAGCAAGCAATACGGCACACGAGTACCGTGCTGTGGGGAACGGTGATGATGTTGGCGGCGCAATCTTCCCCGGCGGCATTGCTCATCAATGAAAGTTTCGATGATGTCACCGGTCTTACTTCATCGGCGGTGCGCACGGTCAGTGACATTCTCACCAACAATCCAGGTCAACTACCGTCCGGCACGTTATGGGCGACCACCAATCTGACGCAGGGCACGCCAGCCGCCGACGTCAATGTCCGCCAGGGCGACAACACGATTAACACCACGACTGGCAGCACGGGCTTCGATCTGTTTTTCTCGCCCGGTGCAAACAACAAATTTTTAGTGCTCGGCGATCAAGCTGGCGTCATTGGTGACGTTCCGGATGGCGGGCCACTGGGTCAGGCCATTGCCTTTGCGATGCCATTTACGATCGGACCTGGTGGTAGTGCGGTGTCTTTCGATTTCGATTGGGCTTTTGATGGATTCGATAACAGCGTTGCAGCGGCGCAGCAGGATCGATTCATGGCCGGCATCATTGGCGGCACTGGATTGAATTTGGCGAGTTTCCTCTCTGGCAATCCGGCGACGGCATTTGCGCAGTTGCTGCTGGATCGCACCTCGCCGACATTCGGCACCGGCCATGTCAGTTCAACGGTCAATCTGGCGCAGGGCAGCTATCTCCTGGCTTTCGTGCAGCTAGAGGCATTGAACGGGTCGTCGACCAACAGCGCAGTAGGTATCGACAACATCAATGTCGCTGCCGTGCCTGTTCCGGCTGCGGTGTGGTTGTTGGGTTCGGCATTCACTGCGTTGGTGAGCATCGGTCGCCGTCGCAGCGAGTAAGTCGCAGCACCAGCCTGCGATTGCTTCATCTCAGTTTGAGGGCCCGTACTCCGGGCCCTTTTTTTCAGCGATTGCAAATACCGCTTATCAACGCCGGCTATTTTTTTCCGATGTTGGTGACGTGATGTTGCAGTGTCAGGCTGTCGATGCTCTCCAAGGGTAGGCTGGCGAAAAGTTCGATTCGCTGGTGCAGCACCATTAATGCATCTTCAAACGCGTGGCGGCGACGACTCTCTGGACCTTCCACCGCCGCAGGATCGGCCATACCCCAATGCGCAGTTATCGGCTGACCCGGCCACACCGGACATGGCTCGCGTGCGGCGTCATCGCAAACGGTAAATACGAAATCCATCTTCGGCGCATCGGGCGCGGCGAACTCCTCCCAACTCTTGCTGCGCAGGCCTTCGGTGGCAAAGCCGGCCTTCTGCAGAACTTCTAACGTCATGGGATGAACGTAGCCTTTGGGTGCGCTGCCGGCGCTATACGCGTGGAATCGCCCCTTATTGACTAGGAGATGGTTCATCACTACCTCAGCGATGATGGACCGCGCCGAATTGCCAGTGCAAAGAAACAGAACGTTGAAGATTCGATCGCTCATGGTTTATTGGTGTTTGTGAGTATGAATTTTCAGCAAATCAGCAGTATCAACGTTACAGCTTGGCGCGAACCCTATGCGGGATTTGTTACAAATTAGTGCAATTGTATCCGCCAGTGGGCAATGCGCGTAAGACTAATCTCAGGGAATCGTCAACGATTTGTCCCGCTAAGTTCACGCCCGTGCAATGTCGTGACCGTATTCTCGATGGCGCAGACAGTCTCACTGCACTTGCTCTGCGCGGCTCCAAGCCACGAACGCCGGACCTATTCGCCCGGCTTTGATCCGACAGGGACGTCGGATCGCCTAATTTCTTTTTAATAAGTTAAGTGCGGCGCTACATTTGAAAATCCCCCCGCGCTGCGCGCGGCCGCCTTTGCAAAGGGAGCGACATTATTCGTGGGACATGAGTTGGCGTGCTTTCATCAGGGGTTCACTATTCTCTTTCTAACTCGTTCGTTAAACCCTCCAGCGTAGACCAATCAAGATTTACGCGTAGGCGCCGATAGCTTCCTACTACGGAGGCGAAACGGGATCATGCGTGCAGGAACTCACGCCGCTTTGATGGTATTGCTGGTCGGAGCCAGTACTTACGCTACGCATGCTCGAGCGGAAAATCCAATCGCTATTCGCAACGACTCTTCATATTCCGCAGTTCCAACTCTGGTCCAGTGGCAGACTATTCTCAAATCGGCGCGGCAACTCCCGGAGCAACAGCGCGCGGAAATCATTAATCAATACGTCAATCGACTGCAGTCAATACCAGATGCTCAGCTGTGGGGTGTCGATGATTATTGGTCGACGCCGACTGAAATGTTCTACGCTGGCGGTGGTGACTGCGAAGATTTCGCCATCGCGAAATATCAGGCTTTGATCGACACTGGCATTCCGGTGCAACGCCTTTGGCTTGCATACAGCAAATTGCTGCAAGCGGGAACCGGCAGGATTGAATCGCACATGGTGCTTGTGTTCGAAGACCGGGCCGCGCGGCTATGGGTGCTCGACAATGTGCAGTCGCAATTGCTGCCATTGAACTCACGGCATGATCTCATCGTCTCAACGGGGCTCAATGGATTCGGAATGTGGAAGTTCTTGCGAGGATCGTCGCCGAAGTTGATCGCCGGTTACGACGCGCTACCCCAACAAGCCCGCCGCGTGATAGAGAACCAATCATTGCTTACCGTGCTTCGCCAATAACATCGAATCACCGCACGCCGAGCGTTATAATTGGTTTGGCGATTCATGCGGAGCGCGTCGATGCAACCCGTTCAATCAGGTCTTGCCCTGCTGTTGATCAGTGCGGTTGTATATGGCGCAGATCACGATACGCCGCCGGCGAAAGATGCGACGGTGGCTACCCACGAATGCGCCAGCGGCGCCACCATTTATAGCGAAGTGCCACTGCACACGGGTGTGGCCAATGAACGCGTCGTGGCCGTGCAGCCCATCGGCACGCTCAAGTTTCCGACGGGATACGAAGGCGGGCAGTACGCCGACTGTCTAAAACGCGAAGGAGTTACGCGCGATGTCGCCAAAGATCCTTACTTCGAACGTCTGGAAGCTTGCCGCGCCAAGGCGCGTGGCGGAATCAGCGTGACCGAAGAAGAAGCTGCCTCATCCGCCATCGGCAAGACCGATGACGCGGCAGTTGCGGCCTGCATGCGTGGCGAACCGGCATCGCCGACGCCCAAACCCGCCAACGAAACGCGAAAAATTCGAGTCGACGTCGACCAACCCTGAGCCAACCCTTCCGGCGGCTCTCCTTCAAAAAGTAAGGGACAGACCACGATTTCTGCAATTGGAAAATCGTGGGCTGCCCCTTATTTTGCACGCTTGTAACATTTAAAAATCAATTAGATATTTCATTTTTTTAATTTTATATATTAAACTTTGAAGAATTCGGACCTTGCGCTTCATATATATGAGTCGCCCACGTCGTCGCCCCACAAGCATTTGGCTTGTCACCAGCTTGCTGGCTGCCCTGGCTATGCCTGTCTGGGCAGGCGATGCACCGAAGGAAGAGAAGTCGGCGACCAGTGCAGCGACCAAGGCGCCGGCTGCTGACGACGCGGCCGTTCAAGCCGCGGGCAAGGAAGCGACTGCGCAAGATGCCGCAGCCACGGCGCAGAGCAAGGCCGCTGGATCGGATGATGAGGGGTATGTTTCCACCGACAGTGGCGCAGCGCCCGGCGAAAGTGGTGAAGCATTCGATATCTGGGAAATCCAAGTCGAAGGCAACACGTTGCTGCCCACCAAGGACATCGAACGATCAGTGTATCCGCATCTCGGCCCGAAGAAGTCCATCGATGATGTTGAGAAGGCGCGCAAGCAGTTGGAGTCGCTCTATCAGGAGCGCGGTTTCGGCACAGTGTTCGTCGATATTCCCGAGCAGGACGTGGTCGGTGGCGTGGTGCGCCTTAAAGTTACCGAGGGGCAAGTTGAACGATTACGCGTCACCGGTTCGCGCTATTTCTCGCTGGGGCGCATCCAATCGAAGGTTCCCTCACTGGCTCAAGACAACGTGCCCAACCTGCCCAAGGTGCAGGAAGAATTGGTCGCGCTTAACAAGCGCTCGTCGGATCGTTCGATCACGCCCGTGTTGCGGCCGGGCAAAACGCCAGGCAAAGTCGAGGTGGAGTTAAAGGTTGCTGATAACCTGCCTTTGCATGGCAGCGTCGAAATCAACGACAAGTATTCCGCCGATACCACGCGGCTGCGCGTCGGCGGCAACATTCGCTACGACAATCTTTGGCAGAAGGAGCACAGCATTTCCGCGAGCTACCAAACCTCGCCTATGGATACCGAAGAGGTGCAAGTTCTCTCCGGGACCTATCTTTGGAAATTTGAAGATCGCGACGATCTGCTGGCGTTGTATGCCGTGAAGTCCGACACCAGCGTTGCGACAATCGGAACGCTCGGTGTGATTGGTAATGGTGTTATCACTGGACTGCGCTACATCAAACCGCTGCGCTCGCTCGACAATTACTACCACAATCTGACACTGGGTGCCGACTACAAGGATTTCGCCGAATCGGTGCAGTTATTGGGCGCCGACTCACTGAATACGCCGATCGATTATTTGATGTTCGATGCCGGCTACAGCGGCACGTGGATTGACGATAAACGCAGTTCGCACCTCAATGCCAACGTCAACGTGGCGCCGCGCGCACTGGGTAATATTGAAAAGGAATTCGAGAATAAACGCTTCAAGGCTAAACCGAACTTCGCCTATTTTCGATTGAGCGGCGATCACGACGAGCCATTGGGAGTCTCAGGCGCCTCGATCTTTGGCCGGTTGTCTGGACAGATCGCCTCCGGGCCACTCATCAGCAATGAGCAGTTTGGCGCCGGCGGCGCCGATAGCGTGCGTGGCTATCTGGAGTCGCAGGCACTGGGAGACGACGGCATCTCCGGCACGTTGGAATTGCGTTCGCCGCCATTCGGCAAGTATCTCGGCTTGAAGGAAGACAAGGTGCAGAACCTGCAAGCCATCGCCTTCACCGATGCGGCGCAGACGCGTATTCGTTCACCTCTGCCCGCACAACGATCAGATACCTTCATTTGGGGAACGGGCGCTGGTGTGCGTGCCGCGTTGTTTAATCACTTCGACGCCGAATTAATGTGGGCGTATCCGCTGCGCGAATCAGGAACTGTGCGCGAAGGTGAGTCGCGCTTTCACTTTAATTTCGGCTACCAATTCTAGTCGCGCTCAACTACTGAAAATCCCCCCGCACCCCCTTTTCAAAGGGGGGAATCGGAAAAGGAACTTCAGTCGATTGGCAGTAGGAAAACAGCCCCCTTTGCAAAGGGGGCGGCGCGTAGCGCGGGGGATTTCCTGGTTGCGCGAGCACTGCTCCCAGCCACAAACTTTTCTTCGCACTGATATCTACTGAACTGCAAGTTTTTCACATACCTGCAACAAACAAGTCACGCTACTGCAACACAGTCTCTGCACAATGCCACCTCCCCAGGGTGATATCTGCACAGAGGCGAAGCAGTGAGCGTAACGCGCAACGTTTTGATTTTGATCTTGCTACTGGTCTCGACTTCGGCAAATGCCTGGTGGGACAAAGCCTGGGGCTATCGCAAGTCCATCACCGTCGATACCAGCGACAAAGCGGCGGACATCAAGACGCCGCTGAGCGAGGTGCCGGTGCTCATCCGGCTGCACACGGGTAACTTCGCGCATTTTCTCGATGTCACCGAGCGGGGCGGTGATATTCGCTTTCTGGCAAGCGATGACAAGACGGTGCTGAAGCATCATGTGGAGCGCTTTGATGCCATCAACGAGCTCGCCTTCATTTGGGTGAACGTGCCGGTGCTGCAGGGCGGCAGCAAGGACAACAAGATTTGGATGTACTTCGGCAATAGCGCCGGCACGCAGCAGGAAGATGTGGTGGGAACGTTTGGTGCGGCCGATGCCTTGGTGTATCACTTCGATGAGGCCAGTGGCCCGCCGCAGGACAAGACCCGCAACATCAATCACGCCGCAAGTTCCACCGCGCAAACCAATCCCGGCTCGCTGATTGGCGCCGGCGCACGGTTCAACGGCAGCAGTGTCATTTCCATTAAGGATTCCCCGACGCTGAAGACCGCCGCCGCCCAGGGGTGGACGTTTTCCACCTGGATCAAAATCGATGCGCCACAGACGGATGCCTATGTCATGGATCGCGTCGACGGCGCGACGCACCTGACGTTGGGCATCGATGGCACCAATGCCTATGCGCGTTACAGCGGTGGCGGGGCGAACGCCGAGACGCCGAAGACCGCTGCACTCGCGCCCGGTGCCTGGCATCATCTGGCGTTGGTGCTGGGCCAAGGCACGCTGAGCGTGTTCGTCGATGGTGCGCAAACCGCCACTGTCAATGCCACGCTCCCTGACATGAGTGGCACCATCAGTGTGGGCGCCGCGGCGGATAACTCGCATGGATTGAAAGCCGACATTGATGAGCTGCGCATCGCCAATGTGGCGCGCAGCGCGGATGCGCTGGCGCTCGCCACCCGCACCGAGGGCATGGATGCAAAAGACGTGAGCTACAGTGTGGACGAAACCCCCGATACCGAAGGTGCCAGCGCGGAGGATAGTGGTCCGTCGACCTTCGGCATCATTCTGCACTCGGTGTTCGGCAACAAGGATGCCATCGTCGAGCAGTCGGTGATTGGTTTCTGTGGACTGATGGCGTTGGTGGCGTTTACGGTGATGGTGTTGAAGTTTGTCTATCTCACCAAATCCAAAGCCGCGTCGCGAAAATTCCTGGAAGCGTACCACGCGCTCGGCACCGGCGATTCCAAGAGCAGTAATATCGCCTCACTGTCCAAAGAAGACGATACTTACGGTGATTCACCCCTGTTTCGCCTCTACAAACTCGGCGTCGATGAGATGCGCAAGCGTCTGCAGAAGGTGAGCCCTTCGGTGGGTGCGGCGGCGGTCAAAGGAATCGAAGGCAAATCCATCGAAGCCATTCGTGCCGCGCTCGATGCCACGATGGTGCGCGAAGGTCAGAAGCTCAACGCGCAGATGGTGCTGCTCACCATCGCCATTTCCGGTGGACCCTTCATTGGACTGCTGGGAACCGTGGTGGGCGTGATGGTGACCTTCGCCGCCATTGCCGCCACCGGCGATGTCAACATTAACGCCATTGCCCCTGGCATGGCCGCGGCGCTGCTTGCCACCACCGCCGGACTCGGCGTCGCCATTCCGGCGCTGTTTGGTTACAACTACCTGGGCTCGATGGCGAAAGAAATCTCAGCCGACATGCATGTCTTTACTGATGAATTCATCGCACGGGTCGCCGAGCAGTACGGCCGTTGAAATTTTAGGTTTGGAATAAGCCATGGCTGATGCGGGCAAACAGGACAACGAACCCTACGACGATATCAACATCACGCCGATGTTGGACTTGGCGTACGTGCTGCTCATCATCTTCATCATCATGACCACCGCCAGCGTGCAGGGCATCAAGGTGAACCTGCCCAAGGCGAGCAACACACCCAGTCTCGCAAAACCGAAAACCAAAGCGGTCACCATCACCGCCGAAGGTCAGATCTATCTCGATACCTATCCGGTGACGATGGCGGATCTGGAAACGCGGCTCAGTCAACTCAAAGCCGCGACCCGAACTGCCGGTGGTGGTGAAGGGCGACGCTGGCCGGGTGCAGTACGAGAAGGTGATGGAAGTGCTGGATCTGCTTGGCCGGCTCGACATCACGCAGCTCGGTCTGGTGACGCAGAAGGCGAAGTGTTCAGCAGCGATCGGCGAGCGATCATGGGCCAGGAACAAGAAAGACAAGCCGGGTCGTAAGTTTAGTGCGATGCCGGTGGTTGCCGGAATTGAATTCTGGCGCTGGTGGAATCGGTTTTCTGATAGCGCATTTGATGAAGGGCGCCGACTCGCCCGCCAAGCGCAAGGAAGTGGTCATTCAACCGGTGCAGCCGCCTCCGCCGCCACCTCCCCCACCGCCGCCGAAGCCGGCGGAGCCGCCGCCACCCGAGCAGAAGATGGAGGAGCCCAAGCCACAGGACGAGCCCAAGCCTGGAACTGAGCCAGAGCCGCAGGCTGAGGACCAGCCACCCGTGGTGTCCGAAGGCTTTGCCGGCAACGACGCCTTTGGCATGCGTGGCGGCAAGAATGTGGCCGGCGCTCCCGGCAAAATCGGCGGCGGCGGTGACAACGGCCGCTACGGTATTGCGGTGGCGCGCGTGCTGCAAGGACTTGTTTCTTCTAAAGAAGATGCCAAGGCTGCTAACTACTCAAATCAAGGTCAAGGTATGGGTGACTACCGAGGGCCGCCTTGAGCGCTTCGAACTGGCTGGCAGCACTGGTAATCCCAAAGTCGACGCGGTGGTACGTGAGGCCCTGGCTGGCTCACCCGATCTGGGCGGCCGCCGCCTGAAGGGCCGCTCAGCCCTGCGGTTACTCATATCTTCGCATTCTGGTCGGTCTTAGGTTGTAATATTGTCATAAATCTTCATGAAATTTAATAAGTTACCTTTATTTTTAAAGTGTTATAGCTGATACTTAACTCTTTAAGTTTCAAAGTTAACGATGCTCGCTATATGCACAAGACTTCATCGCCACTGATTGCGATGCTTCTGGCGTCTCTGGCCTCAGCCCCTGCTTTCGGTGCCAGTTCCGAAGAGTTGCTGCAATTGAAGAACACGGTGGACAACCTGGTGCAGGAGTTGGTGAAGGCGGGCGTGGGTTGAAGAAAGACCAGGCCGACGCCATGGTGAAACGCGCCGAAACCTCGGCAGCGGAAGAAGCCAAGGCACAGGCCGCATCACAACCCGCCGACACGCCACCGCAGGACAATGCCGCGCAAAAGCTTGCCAATGAAACCGGCGATGCCGCAGCCGCCAACGGCAAGGTGGTGCGCGTGCCCTACGTACCGTGAATTCGTGAAGGAAGAAATCCGCGAGCAGGTACGCAAGGAACTCAAGAATGATGTATTGAAAGACGTTGCCGACAAGGCCAAGGCCGAGAAGTGGGGCACGCCGGACGCGCTGCCGAAGTGGGTCAACAAGATCAAGATCGCTGGCGACGTGCGTTTGCGCGATGAGTTGGCGATCTATGCCGATGACAATGTGCCGATCGCTGGGCCTGTCGCTTACTTCGATGTGTCGCAGGTCAATAGCAATGGCGCTATCACTAGGGGCAAGTGCTTACCGATTTTCCGTTCTGCCGATTGGACACTGAGCAGGATCGCAATCGCTTTCGTGCTCGGAGCGCGTATAGCGTTGCAAGCGGCATTGACTGAGAAATTGAAATTCGTGGCGCGCGTGGCAACCAGCAACAGCTTCTCACCTGTATCGACCAATCAAACACTGGGTAACACAGGTCAGGGTTATCAGGTGCAGCTCGACCAGGCCTACGTGCAGTACGACGCCACCTCCGATGGATCTAACTGGGGTACGTTCATGGCGGGGGCGCATTCCCAATCCTTGGTTGTCCACCGATTTGGTTTGGGACGATGATTTAAGCTTTGAAGGCGCGGCGATCACTTTGCGTCATAGCCTTGGTGGTAACGATCTGTTGGGTCAGGACAATCGCAACAAGCAGATTTTCGCCACGGTGGGCGCATTCCCCCTACAGGAGTTTGAATTCTCATCGCGTGACAAGTGGCTGGCTGGTGCGCAGGTCGGTGCTGACCTGGAATTCCAAAACCAGACCAAAGCAAAATTCGGCGTAGCGTACTACGACTACATCAATGTCACCGGCAAGCGTAACGACTTGTTTAGCACCACCAATAACTTCACTGCGCCGCAGTTCGTGCAAAAAGGCAATTTGCTGTTCAATATTGCTAACGATCCCGATGCCGATCCAACCACCGAAAATACGCTGCTTGCACTGGCTTCCGATTACAACTTGATCGATTTCACGGGCGAGGTCGATTTTGCGCAACTCGCACCATACCATGTTGTGCTCGGTGCAGACATTGTCAAGAACATCGGCTACGACGAGAACGAAATTCGTGGCCGCACCGGCGGTGTGGCGTTTCGCAATGGTGGTTCGACCATTGATGGATTCAAGGATCGCACCTGGGGCTATCAGGCTGACCTAACCGTCGGCTGGCCGCAGATGAACAAGCTCTGGGACTGGCAGATTTTTGGAACTTACAAGTATCTACAGCGCTACGCTGTGCTTGACGCCTTTACGGATTCGGACTTCCATCTCGGTGGCACCGACACACAAGGCTACATCGTCGGCGGCAAACTTGGATTGGCCAAGGATGTGTGGCTGCGTGGACGTTGGCTGTCGGCGAATGAAATTGATGGCGCGCCGCTGGGCATCGACGTGTTGCAATTGGATTTGAACGCCAAGTTCTAGCGCGGGCAATGCAAGACCATCGATCACATATCGGATGCGTCTGCGCCCTCATCGCCGGTTTAGTCGTTTCACCTGCATTTGCCGATCAGCCACAAGTTGATCCCGGCAGTTGCGCGTGCCCGCAGTTGTTAAAGCAGGTCGCGGCGGAAAAGCAGAAGCTGGAAGCACAGGTACTCCAGCTTCAGGATGATCTCGCCAAGGCCGATGTCGAGCACAAGAAAGCCTTGTCCGAACTGGACGAAAATGCTTCGACCAAGGCCACACTGCAAGAAGCGCAAAACTGCGCTGACTGATGCGCAGAATCAAATTTGGATCTGCAAGGAAAATTGCACGGTACCGAAGCCACGCTCAGCAAGACCCGAGGTGGCTTGAGCGACAGACGCAGAAGAACGCCGACACCGAAGCCAAGCTGGCGCAAACCATCGCTGAGCGTGATGCGATGAAAGCGCAGCTGGAAGGCAAATTGGCCGATGAAACCAAACTGCGCAAGGACGCCGAAACCAAGAATCAGAAACTCTACGACTACAACGTGGAGCTGATGCACATCTACGCCGCGAAAACATGTTCGGATTCGTTGCTCCAGCGCGAACCATTCACCGGCATCAAGCAGGTGGAGGTCGAGAACATCCTTGAAGAGTACAGTTACAAACTCGACCAGCAAAAAGTCGACACCCAGATCCCCACGCCAGCGCCCGCGTCGGTCAAGCAATAACCACCTGTAACCCTCTAAGCTGCTGTAATTCAGGAATTTTCCTCAGGAGTCGAGGTTAAAGTTGCGTCCGACCCCGTGTCGTTTTTCGACACGCCCGCGTCGCCGGCTGGTCAGTTCTTTTCCAAGTTCCTTACTACCAATGAATCAAGCCCTTGCGGGCTTTTTCACAACGAGGAATGCCGCCCATGGCCGACGCCGACGATCTGGATTTGAACACCCTAAACGACGAAGAACTGGTCGAGCAGATGCATGACGATCTCTACAACGGGCTCAAAGAAGAGATTGAAGAAGGTACACGCATTCTGCTGGAGCGCAAGTGGGCGCCCGACAAGGTGTTGAATGAGGCGCTGGTGGAAGGTATGCGCATCGTCGGCATTGATTTCCGCGACGGCATTCTCTTTGTGCCGGAAGTTTTGCTCGCCGCCAATTCTATGAAGGGCGGTATGGAGATCCTGCGGCCACTGCTGGCTGAAACCGGGGTCGAACCGATCGGCAAAATGGTCATCGGCACCGTCAAGGGCGACATCCACGACATCGGCAAGAATCTGGTGTCGATGATGATGGAAGGCGCTGGTTTCGAAGTCATTGACATCGGCATCAACAATCCGGTTGAGAAATATCTCGAAGCGTTGGAAAAGCACAAGCCGGACATTCTCGGCATGTCGGCGCTGCTGACTACCACCATGCCGTACATGAAGGTGGTGATTGACGAATTGAAGGCCAAGGGCCTGCGCGATGACTACATCGTGCTGGTCGGTGGTGCGCCGTTGAATGAGCAATTCGGCAAAGCGGTTGGCGCCGACGCATATTGCCGCGATGCCGCCATCGCCGTTGAAACCGCAAAGGCGCTGTTGACCGCCCGCCGCGCCGTACAGCGCCAAGCGGTCATGAATTAGTAGCGGAAGGGAAATTGAATCTTGCTGTCATTCCTGCGCAAGCGGGAATCCAGTTAAAAAATAGTTTTCACTGGGTCCCCGCTTTCGCGGGGACGACGGACAGAGAGTAGGTTGGCGGAAAAGTAACGTGGGTAAGGCAAAGCCCGGTTACGGAGTTCTCTTTAGGATTGACTGATGAGTGATGATAGTTCAAAGGTGCTGATCCTCGCCTGCGGTGCACTGGCGCACGACATATTGGCGGTGCTGCGCGCCAATCGCTGGTCGCATGTGGCCGTGCAATGCCTGCCTGCCGACTTGCACAATCGGCCTGATCAGATCCCGTCCAGGGTGCGTGCGGCCATCACCGCCAATCGCGACAAGTTCGCGCGTATCTTTGTTGCCTATGCGGATTGCGGTACTGCAGGTGAACTCGATCGTATTTTGCGCGAGGAAGGTGTTGAACGCATTCCGGGCGCGCACTGCTATGAGTTCTTTGCCGGTACAAAGCTGTTTGAAGCGCTGGCCGATGAAGAGCCCGGCACGTTCTATCTGACGGACTTTCTCGCACGGCACTTTGATCGTGTCGTTATCAGGGGGCTTGGGCTGGATCGCAATCCCGAGCTGCTGCCTTTGTACTTTGGTCAATATCGACGCGTGGTGTATCTGTCGCAGTCGGATGCACCCGAACTGTTGGTGCTGGCCACCGATGCCGCTACCCGGCTGGATCTGGAATTCGAGCATCGGCACGTCGGACACGACAATATTGCAAATCATCTCTCGCGCGGGATCGGATTGGGACGTGCACATGGCCAAACTGATCGTCGTCTCCTGGCGTGATATTCCCGCGCAGGTGATCGTCAAGCGCGGCCGTGATGTCGCGAAGGTGCCGCTATCGCAACGCTTTCAGGTTGCCATCGATCGTGCCGCCATGCGCGCGGGCAAGGGAAGTTCGGATGAGTATCTAGCGGACTGGAAACGCAATTCTCGTGATTGTGGTGACGACATCGAAGCCGAAGCGGCAGCCGAGGCCGAGCGTCTGGAGACAGTTTTCAACGATGCGCAGCTTGAGAAGCTAGTCAAGTCGCATGGTCTGAGTCCGGATTCTGAGCCCAAATCCAATACTGAAGTCAGCAACGCCTAATCGCCATGTACGCCGTCCGTCTTTGGTCAGTTCGTCACGCACGCGGCCTGCAGACCATCTATGCGATCTTCGAGAGGTTCTTGCGATACCTGCATCCGCTATGCAATCGCATTGGTTACCAACGATTGGAAAAGCCGGTCGCGGCAGTCGAACGCGCGGCTAAGGGACTTTTCTTCGATTGCCGCATGTGCGGCCAGTGCGTGCTCAGTTCCACGGGCATGTCCTGTCCGATGAATTGTCCCAAGCAGTTGCGCAACGGTCCCTGCGGTGGCGTGCGCGGCAATGGTCACTGCGAAGTCAAACCCGAGATGAAATGCGTGTGGGTGCAGGCGAACGATGGCGCACGGCGGATGCATGGTGGTTACGACAAGCTTCGTATCGTGCAACTGCCGGTGGATCGTCGGCTCGAGGGCAGTTCATCGTGGTTGCGGGTGGTGAGGGAACATGGAGAGAAGCGCGTATGATCTTTGAAGACGAACCGGTTCCTGGTTATCCGCTGCCCATTCTTTCCGGCCACACATCGCCTGGGCGATTCGAGCGTGTGCTTCGTGCGGGTGCGTTTGCAGTCACCACGGAATTGGCACCACCGGATTCCGCCGATCCGGAAGAGGTATTTCGCCGTGCGCGTATTTTTGACGGCTACGTTGATGCAATCAATGCTACCGATGGCAGCGGCGCGAACTGTCATATGTCCAGTGTTGCCGTCTGTGCGTTGCTGACGCGGGTCGGTTACGCACCGGTGATGCAGATCTCCTGCCGCGACAAGAATCGCATTGCGATTCAAGGCGACATTCTTGGCGGTGCGGCGATGGGCGTTTGCAATATTCTCTGCCTGACGGGTGATGATGTCAGCGCCGGTGATCATCCGCAAGCCAAACCGGTGTTCGATCTCGACAGCATGTCGCTGCTCAACATGGCGCGCGCCATGCGCGATGAACGCAAGTTTCAGAGCGGTCGCGCCATCACCCACGCGCCGCGGGTATTTCTTGGTGCTGCTGAAAATCCTTTTGCGCCGCCACAGGACTTTCGCGCCGATCGTCTGGCGAAAAAAGTGGCTGCTGGCGCGCAGTTCATTCAAACGCAGTGGTGCTACGACGTGCCGATGCTGCGCGCTTTCATGCGCAGGGTTGAAGATCTTGGACTCATCGATAAGGTTTACATTCTGGTTGGCGTGGGTCCTCTTGCTTCCGCAAAGAGCGCTGAGTGGATCCGCAAGCATGTGCCGGGCGTGCACATTCCGGATGCAATCGTTCAACGCCTGGCCGGCGCGCAGGATCAGCGCGCCGAAGGCAAACGTATCTGCATCGACATTATCCAGGAAGTGCGCGAGATCAAGGGCGTGTCCGGCGTGCACGTCATGGCTTACCGGCAGGAAGAGGCAGTGGCCGAAATCATCGACAAGTCACGGGTATTGGGCGATCGCATCCCGTGGCATCCAGAACGCGATCAACTACCAAAAGAGAGACAGGCATCATGACCGACACCGTTGTGAGTTCCGCGACCAAGGAAGTGGTTATTGGCTTTGATCGCCCCTTCGTCATGATTGGCGAGCGCATCAATCCCACAGGCCGCAAGATTCTGGCCGAAGAAATGGCGGCGGGAAATTTCTCGCGCGTGGAAGCCGATGCCATCGCACAAGTTCAAGCCGGCGCGCAAATGCTCGACGTCAATGCCGGCATTCCGCTCGCCGACGAACCGGCGATTCTCGCCAAGACGGTGCAGTTGGTACAGTCGATCACCGATGTGCCCTTGTCGATTGATTCATCGATTGTCGCGGCGCTGGAAGCCGGACTGAAGGTGTACAAAGGCAAGGCGCTGGTGAATTCGGTGACTGGCGAGGAAGATCGCCTGGAATCTGTGCTGCCACTGGTGAAGAAGTACGGCGCCGCCGTCGTAGCAATCTCGAATGATGAAACCGGCATCTCGCAGGATCCCGATGTGCGTTTTGCAGTGGCGAAAAAGATTGTCGAGCGCGCGATGGATCATGGCATTCCGGCGAGCGATGTGGTTGTCGATCCGCTGGTCATGCCTATTGGCGCCATCAATCAAGCCGGCGCACAGGTGATGTATC
>JAXMGY010000024.1:0-36239 GCA_046347035.1 Gammaproteobacteria bacterium
CGCCCTGGAACCAAATCATCTGTTCGGCGTTTTCGAGTTTCAACTCGCGCTTGCGCCAAGCCTTACAATACTTGCGCATATTATCCTTGGAGGGAAGTTTGATGCGTCCAAGTATGATGTCACGCACATACCAGGCCTGCGCGTCGAACATGTTGAATGTATAAAACTGGTCCTGCATGCCGAGATAGAAAAGTCTGGTGTTGTTCTCCCACACCACACCTTTGTAAAGGTTATCTGGCCAGAGCCGATTGGCGGTCTTCAGGCGCAGATCATCCGGCAAGAAAGGAAAGTGATGAAGATACCCGGTGCACAAAATCAAGGCGTCGACATCCTTAGTTGATCCGTCCGCGAAATGCGCCGTCTTGTTGACCAGTTTCTGAAGCAGGGGCCGCTCTTCGAAATTCGCAGGCCATTTGAATCCCATTGGTCGAGAGCGATAGGTTGTGGTGATCGATTTCGCGCCATATTTCCAGCATTGCGACCCTATGTCCTCCGCTGAGTAGCTGCGGCCGACAATCAGCACGTCCTTGCCCTTGAATTCCAGCGCATCACGAAAATCATGTGCATGCAGTACTCGGCCATTGAACGATTCCATCCCCTCGAAGTAGGGCACGTTGGGCGTGGAGAAATGTCCACTCGCCACGACCACGTAGTCGAAATCTTCCTTGTTCACGCGATCATTGACCAGATCATGTGAAGTGACGGTAAATTTCTTCGTCTTCTTGTGCCATGACACCCAGCGCACCGGCGTATTAAAACGAACCCACTTTCGCACCTTGGCTTTTTCGACGCGACCCTTGATGTAGTCCCACAGCACAGCGCGCGGCGGATAGGATGCGATCGGCCGACCGAAGTGTTCCTCGAATGTGTAATCGGCAAATTCAAGGCACTCTTTGGGACCGTTTGACCAAAGGTAGCGGTACATGCTGCAGTGAACCGGTTCGCCATATTGATCCAGCCCGGTGCGCCAAGTGTAGTTCCACAGACCTCCCCAATCACTTTGCTTTTCAAAGCAGACAATTTCGGGAATCTTGGCCTTCTTCTTCGCGGCCGATTGAAATGCCCGCAATTGAGCGAGCCCAGATGGACCTGCGCCGATAACCGCAACTCGTGTCATGTTAGTCCCCTCAATTTGAACGACCCCGATAGAATTTTGATGTTTAGCCAAACCATCCCTGATTTAGTGCACTGGTAGTGAAAGTCGTAGACGAGATCGTGCTGGAAAATGTTGCGAGCGAAATACCTCTGAATCGGTATCACTTTCGACCCTCCCACCGCCACCGCATTCCTCAGATAGCAACGCGTAAATCACAATCATCCCATTCCGCTTGTGAGTACTGCGCGCCTCAAGTTCGCGCGTGGTCGAGCGCGACCTTGCAGCAGTGAGCGGGACACGACATCCCACGAACAGTAGCCGAACTCAAAAAGGCAGTGGAATCGACTCGGAGCCATAAAGTTCTATACGGGATTGGCCTCTTCAGCTGCGCACGCGCGTCTTCTCGGGATCGTAGAAGGGAAAACGCACCACCTTCGCTGGTATTCGTTTTTGTTGACCATCTAACTTACCAACCTCCACTGCTGTCCCCAATGCTGCGTAAGCAATGTCGATACGGCAGAGCGCAATGGTCTTGGAAAGCAGCGGCGAGCGGGTGGCACTGGTAATCACACCGACCTGGGCGCGGCCGTCATAAACGCCGTCACCATGACCCACGGTTTCGTTGCCGGCAATGTCTAGACCAACCAGCACACGTTGTGGATGCGCACTGCGCTCCAGAAGCGCATGCTTGCCGATGAAGTCGTCTTCCTTAGTCTTCAGCGGTACAGCGAAACTGATACCCGCTTCGAAGGGATCGATCTGATCATTGAACTCATAGCCAGAAAAAATCAGGCCCGCCTCAATTCTCAGCATGTCGAGTGCAGTCAGTCCCAATGGTTTGAGTCCTCGCGGCGCACCTTTCTCCCAAATTGCATCCCAAACCACCGGCGCATCGCTGGGATGACAGAAAACCTCGAAGCCAAGCTCGCCGGTATAACCTGTGCGCGATACCATCACCGGTCTTCCCGTCGCATCGCCAATACGTCCGACGGTGAACTTGAACCATCCCACCCGCAACCGAAGGCTGCGTTGGTGCAGTCCATACCACTTCACTCAATATTTCCCGGCTGAGCGGTCCCTGCACGGCGACATTGGCGATTTGATTGGTAGACGAACGCACCCATACACGCCAGCCATGTAATTCATCGCTCTCGCGCATCCACATTCCGAAATATTCATCGCCACAGATAACGCGAAATTGTCGTTACCGAGGCGAAACACCGTGCCATCGTCCATCATGCTACCCGTAGTGGGATAGCACATCGCCGTGTACACCACCTGCCCGACCGAAAGCCGGCGAATGTTGCGCGTAACGGTGTAGTTCACCAGCGTTTCGGCATCAGGCCCCAGCACCTCAAATTTTCGCAGTGGCGTGAGATCAATGATCGCCGCGCGCTCGCGGCAGGCGAGATACTCTTCAATGGGCCCGCTGCCGGTAAAACAAGTGGGCAACCAATAGCCACGATACTCGGTGAAGTTGCGTGTGTGTTGCGCCGTTCGTGAATGGAAGCCGGTTTCTTTGGTCAATACAGGATCAGAGTCTGGTTTCATGCGAAAAGCTATGGCCTTCTTGAAAATGTTTCTGGCGGGATACACCCGCACATGGATATCAGTCGGATTCCAGGCATTGGTAGGGTCAATGTCATCGGGGCAGGCTGAGGATCCACAAACCAGATCGCGCGTGGCACGCATCAGCACATAGTCACCAGGACGCGACCAGGGATCATCGAGATAAATTGCATTGCCAGCGCCGATAGCGGTGTTGTAAAAGAAATTTATCGCCGTCCACCCCGGGCGCGTACGCAAGCCATAGGAATTCAGCGCAGCGTTGAAATTGTCGGAACAATTGGCATGACCAAAGTACCCCTTGTCTTCGTAGTACTTGGCGTAGCAGGCAAGCCCAAAGGTGTCATGCCGGCCGCAGGTATCGCGCACTACTTCAACGAGCGGTTTCAAATCAGGGCCAAAAAACTTTGAATACAAGCCTGGCCCTGGGTAGACCAGACCGGTCAAGGACCGCGTCGTCGTTGGGTCAAGTCCGGTTTCAATTCCACGATCGAGATGCGCACGATCGAATGCCAAAAAATCAGAACACTGGCGGCCTTCAACGTCGATCACCTGCACGTACTCGCCTTCGTGTACTTCGTATGCCACCGCCGTGGCGCGATTGACGCGAATATCAAGCCGCGGCTCCGCAAGCGGGTCAGGCAGAACGGGAACCTTTACCGCTTCTGGGTTTGCCCGGTGGATCAGCACCAACAGATCACTGCTCGTGTCCTGATCCTCAATAGACATCTTATTCCCGGGCACACATATCAGCGCTATGCACGCGGACTGAGCGATAAAACACTTTCGCTCCCCGGCAGGGGTATCGTCTGCAAAAATTACCAGGCCGCGTGCGTCGGAAGGATCAATTCCATGTCGTTTTAGCGCGGCAACCAAACCCTGCACCACTTCACCGCCATTCGCCAGCAGCGCGCGCAATCCGCGCGCAGGTTCCATTGCAACAACACCAAGCGCTCCGGTGTCACAACGCCCGTCGACATAGACGACCAATTCGCCGCGCTGCATTCCTTCAAGGTTCTGGACGATGAGTTCATCACCTGGATGCAGTGCCAAAACCAATGCACCACCGCCCCCCACGATATGGCGTTCAATCCCGATTGGCAGTCGCAGTAAACCTGGCTCACGCAAACGTGAAGCCTTTGGCGCCGCAATGGCCAAGCTCAGGTGATCCATTGCTGATTTCATCGTGGGAAGCTTTCCGTTGGTACTGAAGTCAAGACTGCGAATCTACCCTCGCTTTCGCGAGTAAATCGCGAACTTCAACTATCGGGAAACATATCGCTAGCAAAGAAAAGACGGCCACGGCGGATGAAGCATGCCGTGACCGTCAGCTGGGTTACACGATAGGAGGTTTGAGTCAACCGGTTGCCCAAACGTGGGTGAAATAGACGATGAGGATGCCGGCAACCAATGCTACATAGGGCAACATGCCGGCCCGCGAAGTCACGCCTTCCTCACGTCCCAGGTGCATGTCTTCAACCATGGCCTGTGGAAACACGCCCTTGTCCTGAACATAGTGGCGATACAAGAACACGGGGAGGATCAATACGCAAACACGAGCCCTGTCTCAAGCGTGTTCGTACCCATACATCCGCGCCCAGAGCCCATCAGTGCGACGTTGACAAACGCCAAGGATCGTACCGAGCACTATCAACACCGTCGGTGCGTTGTACGGACGCTCCCAATTCAGCCGATCAACCGATGGATCCAGCCAGCATTGAGATTCAGGAAATTGAAAATGATGTAGCCAACGTTAGAGGCGGCCAGCACGAATAGATAGTCCGACATCAGCAACGAAGCAGATTGAATGTCAGATCTGTCCACATTGCCCGCGTCAGCGCTGCGCGATGGTTAGTGTGCGAAAGATAGCGTGGCAGCCAACCATCCACGGACGCCTGAGTAGCGTACGCGATGAACCGGCCATTGCAGTCATGATGCACAGGAGCAATGCCAGCAGCAGCATGACGGCGACGACGTTGGTCAGCAACGTGCCGCCACCCACCATCTTTGCCATTGCTGGCCCGACGCCCATGCCACTGTAAATATCTGGCGCCAGCATGCCCTCCCAAACCGAGATGTCAACGGAACGCCACGGGAACAAGGATAAAGACCGGCATCGAACACATCAATCCGGAGTAGAAGATTGCCATGAAGGTATCAACTTTCGGATTAGTAAACTCGCGCGTGTAACAGACGGCAGTTTCAAAGCCATATGTCGACCACGCTGCGATAAAGAGACCACCGTAGAACAGTATCCAGCCCGCCTTTAGGCACCGTCGATGGCATTGCCGGCCGCATCGTGGCCAAGTGGCACCAACACGGCAGCTGGTCGACGGCAATCACCGTGATAAAGGCACGATTCCGATGAGCATCAACGGCAACAGGCCGACGACCCCCATAATCATCGTGGCGCGCGCGGAGCGCAAAATGCCGCCATGTTGGATGGCAAAACACACCAGCATCAAAACGGCGCCGATGACAAACGTCGCGTTGACGCGCAGCTTCAATCCTTCCTTGATGCCGCTCAGATCGAGCAGCGTCCATTCCCAGGTATTGATGGCGGCATCCGGAGCAGCAGGCTCAGAATATAGCCAGCGCAAGGCCGGAGCCGATGGCCAGCACCGGCAGCGCCCGCAAACCAGTTACACCACACCGACACCAGTGCCGGGAACTTGCTGCCGACGAACCCAGGCCACGGCACCATACACCAGACGCACCGCCTGACTTTCCGGGAACAATCCCGCAATTTCAGCGTACGTAAACGACTGAATAAGATCGAACACGATGGAGATCGTCCACACCAGCCACGACGCCTTACCCACCGTGGCGGCAATACCGCCAGTGAAACAAGACCAGCGCCGGGAACACCACTGGCAACCCAGAACGCGCCTTTCCGGTCGATCTTGCGGTGCAACCCAGAGCCGGCGTCGGAGCTGCCACCCACAGAATGCGTTGTTGCCTTTGCAGTTACACTGCTCATACCGTCGACCCTCAATTTTGCGCCGGTTATGGAGTCGTCAATCCCCCCAACCTTTCTCCGTATTTCCCCATTTCCCGATGCGAAAAAACGGATTGCGACCATCGGAGTGTCAGAAAAAATCACGCGTCAACCACAATCCTCTGCAATGAGTAACCACTAGGGAGTAGAAATCGCTGCCGTTGCGTGCCGCGCTGCGGTGCAATGCAGACAGCAAGCGCGCCGATACAGTGCGTAGCCGGCAGTTTGAACGCTTATAGAGAACGCAGGGCGTCGATGCCGACGGCTTTGCCGCCGAACTCCTGCATCGCGTCGATGACGCAGTCCCAGAAATACTCCGCCGAGGCGCTGTCGACGAAAAGATGGTAGGCGAGCGTGCCGTTGATGTCATTGCGCGCGACCACGGCACCCAGCCGGGCAACGGAGGTCTGCGCAATGGCGCCATTGTCGAATTTGTGCGTACGCAAATCCACACCACAGATCTTGGCCATGCAGGTTGCCGCTTGATCGCCGCTCAAGACCAGCCAGGCATAACCATCCTGGCGCGGCACCGGGAAGCCGCGTGCTTGCGCGGGTGGGTTCTCAAGCGAATTCCACACCGTCAGCAAGCCATCTGGCAATGACGAACGCGTATGTAGATCGGAAGCGACCATAATATCGTTGGCACCCAGGCGCAACACCAACGCGCCATCGTCTTGGCGGGCTAGGCGATTAACCTCAGGCACTACCACGCGATTCGCGCCCAACCAGTCCGCAGCTCCTGCGCCTTTAAATCCGACACGTCGCAGCGGCGACAGATCGGCCAACCCAAGCTTGCGCGCAATGACCGCTTCGTCTTGATTACCGGCAAACTGTGACGCCACCGCCGCGCCGTTGACTTCGACATACTGCGCTCCAAGTGCCCCCAGCTTGCGATAAAGAAAACTGCGGCGTGCGTACTGCTCGGGTGCGAGTGCGGTATTCACTTAGATTTCCTGTCGCTTCGATTCCGGATCATAAAACGGCAGTGTCACGACTTCGCCTTGAATGATTGCACCGTCACCAAGCTTGATGTCGAAGCGCGTGCCCGGCGCACTCTGATCCGGTGCCACATAGGCAAGCCCGATGACACGACCCAGCGTTGGTGAGCGCGTCACTGAAGTCACGCGCCCGACAATGTTGCCATCGCGCACCGTAATATGACATTCCTCCGGCATCTTGGAATCCGCCGGCAGCGTAAATCCCACCAAACGGCGGTTGAGTGGCCGCGCCGCCTGCACGTCGATGGCACGCTTGCCGACATAAAAAGGCTTGCTGGCTGCAATGGCCCAACCCATCTCTGCTTCCTGGGGGAAAGTGAGACCATCGGTATCCTGACCGATGATGATGTGGCCTTTTTCCAAACGCAGCACGCGTTGTGCCTCGACTCCAAAGGCACGAATTCCATAGCCACGACCAACGTCCATCAACGCATCCCAAAGATGCTCACCCTGGCTTGCTGGTACATGAATTTCATATCCCAGCTCGCCCACGAAACCCACGCGCAGCAAACGCGCCGGCACGCCGGCCACCTCGCCTTCGCGCACACCCATGTAGGGGAAGGCCGCGTTGGATACATCTAGCGCCGGCGCGAGCTTGGACAACACCTCACGAGACTTCGGGCCGGCCAGGTTCACCGCTGCATAAGCGGCTGTGACATTGGCCACATCCACATCGAGCCGCCACTCCGCATTCCAGCGCAGCATGCTGCGATACACCGCATCGACACCACTGGTGGTCGCAGTCACATAAAAATGGTTGGCGTTGACGCGGCAGGCGACACCGTCGTCAGCAATCGCGCCCGTGCTATCGGTCATCAACACATAGCGCGAACGGCCGACGGGCTGCTTAGCGTAGGCAAAGGTGTAGATGCGATTGAGAAATTCCGCTGCATCCGCACCACGGACTTCCAGCTTGCCAAGCGTGGACACATCGATGAGGCCAACGTTTTCTCGCACGGCTTTGACTTCGGCATCGATGTGGTCGCGACGTTGCGCTTCACTGCCGTAGTACGCAGGACGCAACCACACGCCCGCAGGCATCATCTGCGCACCGAGCGCCAGATGACGATGATGCATGGCGGTCAAACGCGTGGGTTGAAAACCGCGGCCACCTAACACTTCCAGCAATTCGGGTTGATACGGTGGGCGTTGTGTTGTCACTGTGGCACCCGCCAGCGCGCGGCCCGCAGACACCGTTGCCAGGCGCAGATTGTTGAGTGCTGAATGCCGACCCTGCGACGGCCCCATCACCACCGTCGAATAACGTTTGACCAGATCGAGATCGTCATAACCATCCGCGACCGCATTGATAATGTCACGTGTCTGCAGATCTTCATCAACGTCAATGAAATCCTTGCCGTCGGGATGAGAAAAGATCGGCCAGGGATGATTCTGTCCTTTCGCACCGACACGGGCAGGTGATGCCGCGGGTTCCACATCCACCTGGCTGCCCGCCATCTGCGCTGCACGCCAACCTGCGTGTCGGCCCTCTGCCAAACTTGCATCGAGATCAAATACCGAATTCACCGCGCCCGCGGCTACCGCAGCAGTTCCGGGCAATTTATCGATCACCAGCATTGACAGCGCTTCGTCGTACGCGAGCTGACCACCGGAATGACAAACCAGTTGTGCAGCCGGTGTGTAACCGACGCTAGTGCACAGCAAGTCGCACTCGACGGTCCGTGGCCGACCGCCCACGCGCCCCTCACTCACGATGGCATCGATGACAACACCAAATATGGTTCGCTTGCCCGGGCCGGGAATGACTTCATACACGGTGTGCCCATATAAGATTTCAATGCCGCGGCCACTGACTGCGCTTTCAAAAACAGATCCCCCCGGTTGCGCACGTAGATCAACCACGGCTTGCACCTTCACGCCGGCATCGATGAGATCCAATGCCACCGCGTAGCCATTGGCATTTGCCGTGGCAATCACGGCACGTTCACCGGGTTTCACACCATAGAGACGGATCAAACGTTGCGCGGCCGAACCATACATGACGCCGGGCAGATCGTTGTGACGGAAGACCAGTGGCTGCTCGATGACGCCAGTGGCAATCACCACCGACTTTGCGCGTAGCTTGTAAAGGCGCTGTCCTTGCATCACCGCCAACCAATTATCAGCAAACCAACCGGTGCAACTGGCTTTGCTCAGCACTCTGATTCGCGCGTCTGCATGAACCCGAGCTCGAAGTTCAGCGGCGACCTGTGTGCCACGCCGACCTTCCACATCAACGCGCAGGAAATTGAGCGCACCACCCAGTTGCGCTTGATCATCAATCAAGATCACTTCTGCACCAGTTTGCGCGGCCTCGAGCGCCGCCTGCATGCCGGCAACGCCGCCGCCCACCACGGCAACATCGGCAAACAAATACATCTTATCGGCGTAACCGTGGTGCGAGTGAATATCAACGCGGCCAAGGCCAGCCATCGCGCGAATTAATTTCTCCCAGTACTTCCACACGCCTTTGGGCTTGAAGAAAGCTTTGTAGTAAAAGCCAACGGGCAGGAATGGACTGACAATCTCAAGGAGATTGAGCCAATCGTTATCGAGCGAACCAAGATAATTCTGTCCACGCACTTTCTTGCCGACGGGTACAGCGGATATATCGGCGCGCACGCTCGGCTCGCCTTCCACTTGCACCAGCGAGTTCGCATCCTGTGCTGCCATGCTCAACACACCGCGCGGTCGATGATATTTGAACGAGCGGCTGAGCACGCGTATGCCATTGGCCATCAGTGCACTGGCAATGGTATCGCCCTCAAACGCAGCGTAGTCGCGGCCCTCGAAGTTGAGCGTGATCGGCTTGTCGCGATTGATAAGCGACCCGAATGGCGGTGCAAGGCGATGAGAATTCATGACTATTCTAGGCCGCCGGCGCAGCGAAATCCTTGCGCGCGCCAAACAGCTCGCTCGCCGGATAAGTGCGCAAGATCTCGTCCGTCGCCGTGTCACGCTCGGCGATGAACCAGTACGATGTCGGTGCATGCAACCACCACTCGCGCACCACGCCACGGCGATTGCTTTCTATAAATAGATAATCTGCCCACTCGCGATCATCGCCCTTGACCGGGTCCGGCATCTCCTTGACTTCACCACCCCACACAAACTCGCTGATATTGCGTGGGCCATTCATCGGACAGTTCATCAGTTTCATAATCAGTGCCCAACCGAAGCCGCGCCCTTTTCGCCGACTTGCGAGTAGCGATAAAAACGTTCCAACGCGAATGGCGCGATCAATTCAGGAACCTTACCCGTAGCCAGCGTTTCAGCCATGCGCTTGCCACACACTGGCGTAGCTTTGAACCCCCATGTGCCCCAACCCGCATCGATGAAGTAATTCTGCACCGGTGTTTCGCCCATCACCGGGCTGAAATCCGGCGTCATGTCGGCAAGGCCCGCCCACTGCCGCAACAGTTTCAATCGGCCAATGAATGAGAATAGCTCTAACATATGCATCATCAATTCTTCCTTGAAATCCAGCGTTGAGCGCGTGTTGTACAGACTGTATGGATCGGTGGCGCCCCCCATCACCAATTCACCACGCGATGACTGCGACACATAGACATGCAGTGATCCGGAAACGATGATGGGATCGAGAAACGGTTTCACCGCTTCGGTCACGCAGGCCTGCAATGGAATCGTTCGAATAGGCAATCGGAATCCCGCCAGTGCGGAAACGGCTGAACTCATTCCTGCTACGGCCTGCAACACGCGCCCTGCTTTGATCAATCCTCGGTTGGTACGCACGCCAGTGACGCGGCCATTCTCCACTTCAATGCCCGTCACTTCGGTGTGAGTGTGAATTTCAACGCCACGACGATGTGCGCCGCGTGCATAACCCCACGCCACTGCATCATGACGTGCAATCGCGCCGGGATAGTGATACAGCGCTCCCAAGATCGGGTAGCGCACGTCGCGGCTAAGATTCAGTGTTGACACAGCCGCGCAATTTCATCCGGATACACCAACTCCGATTTAACGCCCAGGTGCTTGTTGACCTCTGCGCGCCAACGCGCCGTGCGCATGGCCGCATCCGTATGCGCCAATGTCATGACCGCGCTCGGAATACATCAGGTTATAGTCGAACTCGTTGGCCAAATCCTGGTACAGGCGCACCGACTCATCATAAAAACGCACACCTTCGGGTGTGAGTAATTCGAGCGAATGATGGTGGTATTGCGCGCGGTGTTGCCGCCAGCGAGATAGCCCTTGTCCAGCACGCAGACGTTGGTGATGTTCCAGTCGCGCGCCAAGTAATACGCCGCCGCCAGCCCATGGCCGCCGGCACCGATGATCACCACGTCGTAGCCAGGCCGTAAATCCTTGTGCGCCGGGAAATGCCGCTCGGCCGGATAGACCTTGCTCAGTCCGTATTTAAGCAGTCCGAATGGCATATCAATCAAACCGAGCGTTGTTTCGCCAAAGTTCCTGAGAGGAAAAAAGGTTTCCTGATATTAAACACTGCGCACACCAATCATTGCAACCTGAAAACGCATGAAAGCGCCGCCGCGGTCAAGAAACTGCACGCGAGGCACCACAATCGGCGCCTCGCGGTACATTCCACAGCAACAGTTGAATTGTCGGAACTTCAGAACTTGGCGTATGCGTCACGCAACGACACCAACGGGTGTTTCTTGGACATCTGAAACTTGATCAGCAGCTCGCGTGCAATCATGTCGCGATCCTGCTGATTGTCCGGGAGCTTCATGCCCTCCGGCACCTGCACCCAGCCGTTGACATTGCGATCAAAGACTGCAGCACGGCCTTCCTCATAGCCGAGATGGACATCTTCCAACCAATTCAGATCGGTCCACCCCATCGTTTCAATGTATTTTTTCAAGAAGGGTGTGAGCCTCTTGTAATCTGGCAACAGGTTGACGTCATAGCGGTAACCGATGTGCTGACCGATAACTTTCTCGCGCTCGGTGTCCAGGCCGTCAGTTTTTAGAAAATGATCGATGTCTTTATTGGTGCCCATGGATTCAATCCTCAAATGTTTTCCGCGCGTTTGCTTCTTACCAGCGCTTCATCTCGGGATGACCGACGGTGTGTTGCGCGCCAGCCAGCGGCACGGCGGCCAGTGCTGAAGCTTCCATCGTCAACGCCGCCAGATCTTCTGGCTCCAGCGAATGAATGTTGGTCTTGCCACAGGCGCGCGCGAACAGCTGCGCTTCCATCGTCAACGCAACCAGGAAGTTATACACGCGCTCGGCGGCCTTGTCCGGATCCAGGCGTTTGCGCAAAACGGGATCCTGGGTGGCAACACCCACTGGACAACGACCGGAATGGCAGTGATAGCAATACCCCGCTTCGACGCCGACTTCCTTCTCGTAGTCGGCTTCGGGTATCGCCTTGTTACAATTCAATGCCATCATCGCTGAGTGGCCAATGGCGATGGCGTCGGCGCCCAGTGCCAGGGCCTTCGCCACATCGGCGCCGTTGCGAATACCACCGGCGTAGACCAGAGAGATTTCGCCGCGCTTGCCGAGATCGTCGATGGCCTTGCGCGCCAGTCTCACCGCGGCAATGCCAGGAATACCGGTGTCTTCAGTAGCAAGGTGCGGACCCGCGCCGGTACTACCCTCCATGCCATCTATATATATGGAGTCGGATCGCACTTACTGCCATGCGCACGTCATCGTATACACGTGCCGCGCCGAGCTTGAGTTGGATCGGAATCTCCCGTTGGTCGCCTCGCGAATTTGAATCTTGAGTGCCAGATCATCTGGCCCCAGCCAATCCGGGTGACGTGCCGGAGAGCGTTGATCGATACCCGCGGGCAGCGAACGCATCTCAGCGACTTGGTCAGTCACTTTCTGCCCCATCAAGTGGCCACCGAGGCCCACCTTGCAACCTTGACCGATGAAGAACTCGCAGCCATCGGCGAGTCGAAGGTGTTGCGGGTTGAAACCGTAGCGCGATTGAATGCACTGATAGAACCACTTCTGCGAGTAACGGCGCTCATCTGGAATCATACCGCCTTCACCGGAACAGGTGGCTGATCCCGCCATGGTGGCACCGCGTGCCAACGCAATCTTGGCTTCGAATGACAGCGCACCGAAGCTCATTCCCGTGATGTAGATGGGAATATCCAACTCGATTGGTCGTTTTGCGCGCGGACCGATGACTGTCTTGGTGATGCACTTCTCGCGATAGCCTTCGATGACGAAACGCGTCAACGTTCCAGGCAGAAAGGTCAAATCATCCCAGTGCGGAATCTTCTTGAACAGCGACATCCCGCGCATACGATAACGGCCAAGCTCCGCCTTGATGTGGATGTCATCAATCACCTGCGGCGGGAAAATGAAGCTCTTGCCAAGAATATCTGTGTTGCGCTTCGGTTTTTTTGCCTCCGCCGGATCGACGTGGGGCTTAATCTTTTCTACGCTCATCGTAAGTCTCCGGTGCGTAAGTATGTTGTGCGTTTCTTAGCGCCTGAGCGCGCTCACAACGCAATCTTCTTCTCGACGGGCTCAAGGTTGTCGTAGTTCCACAATTGCTTGCCGGCGACAATCTTGGTCATATTCTTCACGCCCTTGGGCGCCGACATTCCATACATCTTGAGTTTGCGTTCCAGCCATTGGCAGTCGAGATCGGTCATTTCACCTTCCACCGCATCGACGCCCAACTCGCGGATTTTGCCGCCGACGTAGATTGTGCCGTCATACATGGAATCGCCAAGATTTTTGCCAGCATCACCGAGAATGACCATCCGGCCACGCTGCATCATAAAGCCGCAGAACGAACCGGCATTGCCGCCCACGATGATCGTCCCGCCTTTCTGATCGATACCAATACGCGCGCCAGCATCGCCCTTGCATACCAAGTCGCCGCCGCGAATTGCGGCACCGAACGTGGACCCGGCGTTATTTTCAATCAACACCGTACCCGCCATCATGTTCTCGGCGCATGACCAACCCACACGGCCACTAATTCGAATGTTAGGACCATCGATCAGTCCGCAGCCGAAATAACCCAGCGAACCTTCGAAGTCGAGATTCAATCGATTCAAGATTCCGACGCCCAGAGAATGCTTGGCGCCAGGATTCTTGACGATGATGTGACCGTAACCCTCCTTCATCAATTCGCGAATGCGCGCGTTGATCGCGCGCGTATCCATTTTGGCGGCATCGAAATCAGCCTTCTTCTTGAAATCGACTTCGCTCGCCCATGGATAGGTATAGTTTTCGGATTCCTCGGGTGAGAAGAACCGTTGCTGGGTGCGCCCGGAGAGTTTCTCCGTGTGCATTCCCATCAATGTTGACTTTGCTGTTTTCAGGCCCGCCATACGCGCACCTCGCCGTCGTAAGGGTCAAAGGTTTTTATTTCATGCGGGAAGATGCTGCGGATCGCCACCTCTTCCGACGCCATCGCGATAAAGTTATCGCTTTCGTACAACACCATCGGCTTTGCGGCCATGGTGTCCTTGGCCATGCCAAGCGCGTCGGCGGTTGCCACGACGTAGGTGAATACGCCGTCGAGTTCATCGACTGATCGGCGCATGGCCGCTTCAAGTTCATCGCCGCGATCAATTCGATCCGCCAAATACACGGCGATCAGTTCTGAATCGCAATTCGACATGAAGCGATGACCGCGACGCTCTAACTCGCGGCGTCCCATCCAGTAATTGGTCAGCTGGCCGTTATGTACCACCGACACGTCGCTGAAGGGATATGCCCAGTACGGATGCGCGGAGCGGATATCGACATCGGACTCGGTGGCCATGCGGGTGTGACCGATGGCATGCGTGCCCTTGAAACCCTTGAGATGGTATTGATCGGAAACGCGCGTGGCGTCGCCCAGATCCTTGATGAGTTCCAGCGCATGCCCGACTGACAGAATCTCCATGTCTTCGACGTCTTCAACGTAGTCGATCAGCTTTTTCAGATCGCCGCTGTAGGTGAAGTGATAGCGATAGCTGTACTCTGTGGCCTTCTCCCGCTCGCTCACGGTAGCACCCATTTCTTTGAGCCGTGCGTCGACCTGTTTTTTACGTGCCGCCATCTTGTCCGCAATATCAAAACCGGACGCCAGGTCTTCCTGCTCCGCGACCTTGAAGCGCATGACGAATTTGTTGCCTTTCTGCTCCGGCCCATACAGCGCGTAGCCGGTGGAATCCGGGCCGCGATGTTTGAGAGCCTGCAGCATCGCGGTCATTTCTGAGCCGATATCGGCTTTCTTGCCGCGATGGATGAGTCCTGCTATGCCGCACATGGACTGATCTCCTGTCTAGTTAGATTCAACGGCCGCCGTACTTACGGCAGGCAGTCCCAATACATGTTCACGTCCCACTCAGTGACTGTGGACATGAAGCGCTCCCACTCATCACGCTTGTAGTGCATGTAAACGCGAAACATTTCATCCGGCATCGCTGACTTGATCACCGGATCGTGCTCGAGCCGATCAAGCGCTTCACCCAACGACATCGGCAACTTCTTCACCTGCTTGCCGGCTTCCATTGCCTGATAGATGTTGCGCTCCTCCGGTTCTCCCGGATCCATCTTGTTGACGATGCCGTCATCAAAGGCTTTCAGCAGCGCGCCAGCCGTCAGGTACGGATTGACAGTGGAATCCACCGATCGATATTCGAGATCGTCCCGGCGCTGAAACGCGCAGCCCGCAGGTACGATTCTGATAACCCCAATCGGCGAACACCGGCGCCCAGAAGCCGGTATCCCACAGTCGACGATGAATTTACTGTTGAAGAGCCGATAGCGGTGAGTGCACCAAGATGCTTGATGACACCGCCGATGGACTGCAAGCCGATCGGTCCTGGCTTGCGTGGATCGCCCGCCTGATCCGGCAGGAACAAGTTGTCGCCACCCTTGCGGTAATTGAAAGCGCCGTCCATCCCTGGCAGCGCTGGTGTGAGCCGTGTTAACGAATTGATCCTTGCCGCCTCGCCACAATGATAGGTTGTGATGGCAGCCGCTCGCCGACACGCCCATGAATGGCTTGGTCATGAAGCAGGCGATGAGATTACCCGTGCCACCTGCGCGCAGATCTGCCGGTAAGTCGTCAATCGATCGCAGGTGCGCATGGCGTCGTCGAACATGAAATTCAGTTCAGCTGCCCGGGTGCGTCTTCGTGATCGCCTTGAATCATGTCCAGGCCCATGGCCTTGGAGTATTCGATTACCTTCATGAATACTGGGCGCAGTGATTCGAACTGATCGATGTGATAGCAATTTGGCTTGGAGAAACCGCCGGCCGGCTTGCCATCGTCACCGCGCTAACCACATCATCTCCGGCTCACAACCATGCCGCAGATGTAAACCCTTGTGCTTGGCCTGGAACTCATCGTGGATGATGCGCAGATTGCCACGGCAGTCCGAAGTGAGATGACCACCGGGATTGACCTTTTCTTCACGATTGCGGAAGCAGGTGCAGAACACGCGCGCCACGCGCTTGTCCCAGGGCAATTGCACGAAGGTTTCGGGGTCCTGGGATGCCGACCAGCTCGGAGGCTTCCGGACCATAACCAATGTAGTTCTTGAAGCGATCGGTGAAGAGATTGGCAGTCGACCATACACCAACTGGAAACCGCGTGCCGCTGTAGCTTCCCAGTGATCTGCCGGAATGCCCTTGCCAACGATGCGGCCGGTCACCGAAACGAACTGATAGTAAATATACGCAATGCCGAGTTCGTCGATCTTCTCGCGCACCTGTTTGACAAGAGCTGCCCGTCCCGGCGCGTTTACGTGACGCTCAAGATCTGTGTCCTTGCTTCCGGCTACGCTTGTTTTCGCCATACGGCCCCCTTGTGTTTTGGTTTGTTGTTCTCGCCGCGACTGCGGCGCGTCGATGCCACTAAAACTTTTCCTGCCTCGCGCGATCGATCGACCCGACTAGCTCCACGGGAACGGGCTCTTCGAAACCGGATGCAGCCGCCCTTCGGCATAACGATTGAATCGGAACGGCTCCAACAGACGGCTGGTCTGGCCGCAGATTTCCTGCGCCACCAGCTGACCAACGCCCAGCATCTTGTAGCCGTGATTGGAATCAGCGATGACGTAGACATTCTCACGAAACACATCGAACACCGGAAACGCATCCGGCGTGAATGCACCCAGTCCGCCTGAAGGTTCGTCGGATCGATACTTCGGAAACGTTCCGGAGAATCGCTTCTGGCAATGCGCCAGCGCCGATACCCACATCACCGCGAAATTCTTGCCAACGATGTACTCAGGCGACTCCGGACCATACGGATCGATGCGCACTTCATTGGGATCAGTTTCAACGGGATAAGGCGCGGCACCACCCTGAATGCCGCCAAAGCTGAAATCAGGTTTGTAATAGATGCCCCACATCTTGTCGGTGATGAGCGAACCATCGAGATCGGAATACAGCGGCGCATCGGTATCGACGTGAATGACTGGCGGCATCTTGCCGTCATTGGTGCGCTGTAACTTCGGATCGACGCCGAGTGTGCCTTCTTCGAGGCACCAGAACTTCCACATCGGCACGTTGTGATGCATGTTGCCATCACGACCTTTGATCGAGATCGCCTGCGGCAGATCGAGCATCTTCCAAATTTGAGGCACCCACGGACCTACACCGACAACAACATAGTCGCATTGAATGGTGCCTTGATCGGTTTCCACGGCGCTGACAGCGCTGCCTTTCATCTGGAAACCGGTCACCCGCACGCCGGTGAGAATCTTTACGTCTTCGGACTCGGCTTTGCCTGAAAGTCCGAGCATGCTGCGCTTGTTGTTGGCATAGCCGCCTTTCTTCTCATGCAGCACGGAGGTGATGTTCTTCGCCTGCCAATCATCGAACAGGCCCTTCATATAAGTGGTGCAGTCCTTCTCGCCTTCAATGAACACCGACTCATAACCGATGGCCTTTTGCTGCTCGTAAATACTGGCGCAGCCCTCGTGCATGACTTCGGGGCTGATCTGCATGTAGCCGACGGGGTTGTAGCTGTAGGTGCGCGGATCGGTCTCCCACACCGACACGCTGTGTGCCATCAACTCGCGCATGGCCGGCTGGAAGTAATTGTTGCGAATGACACCGCAGGCGATGCCCGACGCGCCGGCGCCAATGCCGGTCTTATCGAGCACTACGATGTCCTTGCCGGATCCGGTGCCTCGGGCTTTTAACTCCTGGGCAAGGTGATAGGCCGTACTGAGGCCATGGATACCGGCGCCAATGATGACGTACTTGGACTTGCTGGGAAGAGCCATTACGACGACACGCCTCCAGGTTTCAGTGGGTTTGTGAAACCCAACTAATTGATTTTTATATAATTACTGTCACTACTCCGTCTGGCCGGTTTGAACCGTCCAAACGGTCTGCAATCCGTCGATAACATTCCATGGCGTGACTTATGTTCACGCTATTGAATAACATTCACACTAATCAGCCATCCAATTCCGTTCCATACCTCGTTGGGAGTATCCGTCTTCGAAATCAAAACTTCATGCTTCCGGTTGACTCTTCTGATGCCTGCGACCAGTCCGGCAAGAACGCCAGCACATCCACCTCACCAAGGGCATTCGCGAATTAAAGGCGGTTGTGCCAGTGAGTCGCCTGAAAGATGGGATGCGTTTCATCAAGCAATCGCACCTCGCTGCGGAAACCGAAATCCCTGCCCGAATTGCGCAAAGCGCAGCTCACGCAGATCCCCGCCTCTACCAGCGCACGGCCAACGGCCGAATCGCGCCTGTACGCTCAACATCGGAAAACTCCTCGGTGTTGGAAGTACTCCGCCTGCAACAAACGCAGCGCGCCCGCCAAACGATCCGCCGGGTCGTGGAGTCTTCAGCACCATATGTCAGAATTGCGCCGTCGTCTGTTCCGGCTCGCTCTTATTAATCAGCACGGTGATTGCCGGAACATCGGTGCCGTCACTGAGCAGAATGCTGGGGCGCATTCCCTCCGAGGGCCGCCCGCCGTCATGCCGCATTGCCATCTGCCGCAGCCGGCACTGCCACGCCAGAAAGTCCATGCACAGCGCTGCCTGCGCGTCATCCAAACCCATGCGTCCCATGTTCATTACTGAGTCGCCCCCGAGCTTGCGTGAATCAGCCGCCGAAGTTTGCATATCCATGGTTGAAACCCTGCCTGACATCTGACCACGGCGATATATCCCCTTCGGAGTAATCACTTGAGCGCAATACGCTGGTTTAATGAGCGAATGGTTTACGACTCCTCCAAACTCTCCACCTCCATGCATGATTTGGCCGCGCGTTTGTATCGCGAGCACCATGTACTGGATGCCCTGTGCTGGGATCTATACAAGGCGGTGAACGCCGGCGACCGCGGGCGCGCGAACGAGAAATTCAACGAGTTCATCGCCATGGTGGAACCACACTTCCACGATGAGGACGATGTGCTGTTTGTTGGCGTGGTGGCCACCCATCCCTCGTTGCAATCCTTCGCCATCGACATGGCAAAGGAGCACGACAAGATGCGTTCGCTGGCGGCGGAGATGCGCGCAGAACTCGAACAACCATTTTCCGAAGCAACGCTATTTCAATGCGAGCGCCTGCTGCGTGTTCTACGCGGCCATGCGCAAAAAGAAGAACTGCTGCTTTTCCAACATGCGGACGCAGCAGCCAGCGACACCAAGTAGAAAACCAACCATCCGAAGCAACGAACTCGAATTATGTTTGCCCACGCGGGGTCACTCACACTGATATGCGGCGACATGGACGCACGCCCTTTGTTTTGGACCGACAAGGATCGCCGCCGTCATGGCTACGAACCGGAAGCCGCAGCTTCTGTCGCTGCGGCCATGGGGTTGACAGTGCGTTGGGAATTTCGCAAATGGGCCGAATTCAAGCCGACGCTGGATGCTCATGAAGCGGATGCTATCTGGTGCGGTTGTGCAATCACGCCCGCGCGCGAGCAAGCATTTTTGTTCTCGCGCTCTTACGCCATCTTCGATGAGGCCGTACTCATTCGGCGTGGTGATCCGTACAGCAGTCCGAAGGATCTTACGGGACGCCGCGTCGGCGCCATCGCTGGCAGCACCAACATGGCCCTGGCCGAGCAGTGGCCGGGCTGCGAGCGCGTTGCGTTCGATGGCACCTCCGACGATGTATTTGGAGAAATGATTGAATCGCTACGCAACGGACACCTCGACGCAGTCGTGGATGATGAACCTGCCTTTGGCGGCTGTGTTGAAGAAGGCAGCTTCGACATCGCTTTCGTCGTACCAACGGCGAACCGCTGGGGCGCGGCCATGCGCATGGGCGATCGCAATCTTGCCGCTGCCATCAACGAAGGTATCGGCACCGTCATCCACAATGGCGAGCTGCGGCAAATCTGGGAGCGCTGGTTCGCGCCCAAACCGTTTCCGCTATAAAAAGCATTTCTCATCCCAAAGCTAGAGCGTCGCCAATCTCTCCCGCAAGCGTGGGGCAGCGAAGTCAAGAAACGCGCGAAGCTTCTGGGGACGCCGTGCCTGGCCGGTATATACAAGACTGACTGGGTCGGGCGCGGATCCAAACTCGCATAGTGTTTCAGCCAATAAACCACTGCGTTTGGCTGCTTCAATTTGATATGACAACACGCGTGTAATACCAAAACCGGCGGTCGCCGCATCAATAGCGGCTTCCGCTGTGTTCACGATCAGCCGCGCTCGTATCGGCATCAAAACTGTTTTTCCATCTACCGTAAACTCCCACGCGTTTGCTGAAGCCAGGGTTTCAAAAACAATACATTCGTGCATGCCGAGATCAGCGGGCGAACTCGGATTTCCATGCGCCGCAAAGTAATCCGGGCTGCCGCAAACAACGCGTTGGGTAGCCCCCACACGCGTAGCGATCAATCTGCTGTCTGGAAGTTTGCCTATACGAACAGCAACGTCGATATGATCTTCCATCAAATTGGCGACTCGATCGCCTAACACGAGGCGTACGCCGACTTCCGGATATGCCGTAAGAAATTCCGTCACCACCGGCAGTACATGCAAACGCCCAAGGACTACCGGCGCGGTGAGAATGAGCTCACCTTTCGGTGCACTGTATTCCCCGGCCGCGGCCCGCTCAGCTTCCTGCACATCCTCGAGAATGCGTTTGCAAGCTTCAACATAGGCACGCCCTGGATCCGTCAACGTAAGCTGGCGAGTGGTGCGATTGAGCAACCGCGCCTTTAAATGCGTCTCGAGTTCTGAAACCTTGCGGCTGACGGTCGGCAGCGGCATTCCGAGTCTGCGTCCTGCGGCCGACAGACTGCCGGTTTCGACAGCTATCAGCAGGATATTCATCGATTCCAACCGATCCATTTGCGATTATTCCATTATTTGGAATAGTTATTACCAATAATAACGACTAGTTTCCAATAGTGGAAGCTCATAACCTTTCATTGGTCGGTTATCCAACCGTGCTTAAACCCCAATTGAAAGGAGAACACCATGTCACGCATTCCAACCCCCGCGACGATCGAAGCTGCTCCGGCCGCATCGCAACCCCTGCTACATGCGGTCAACAAGCAGCTCGGCTCAGTGCCCAATCTTTTCCGCATGGTCGCGAACAGTCCTGCCGCACTCGAAGGCTATGTCAGTTTGTTCGGCGCATTGGGCAAGGGCGCGCTGTCTGCCGCAACAGGCGAACGCATTGCATTGGCGATCGCCGAGATCAATCAATGCGGCTACTGCCTGTCAGCGCACACCTACCTCGGCAAGAATTTGGCGAAACTCGACGACGCTGAAATCGCAGCCAATCGCTATGGATCTTCGAACGATGCCAAGGCAGATGCTGCCGTTCGTTTTGCCGTGCAAGTGGCACAGCAACGCGGGCATGTCAGCGACAAAGATTTGCAGGCCGTTAAAGCAGCCGGCTATTCCGATGCGCAGATCATCGAAATCGTACAGCATGTCGCGCTCAACACGTGGACGAACTATATCAACGAGGTTGCGAAAACCGATATTGACTTCCCGGTCGTTGCGCCACGACGTGCGGCATGAGACGCAAAACACTCGCGGGCGACTTGCAACAAAGCTGGTCGCCCGTGAGTTCTCATCAAATATGGACAGAACATTTGCCATGACTAGATTACCTACTCCACCCTTCACCCCAGAAACAGCGGCGCAAAAGGTTCGACTCGCCGAAGACACCTGGAATACACGCGATCCGGCCCGTGTCGCACTCGCCTATACGACGGACAGTAAGTGGCGCAATCGCTCGGAGTTCCTGCAAGGGCGTGATGCTATCGAAGCTCTCCTCGTCCGCAAATGGGATCGTGAACTTGACTACCGCCTGATTAAGGAGCTGTGGGCATTTAGAGGTAATCGCATCTCTGTGCGGTTTGCTTATGAATGGCGTGATGACAGCGGCAATTGGTATCGGAGTTATGGTAACGAGAACTGGGAGTTCGATGAGGTTGGCCTGATGCGCGTGCGCATCGCCAGCATCAACGATGCGCGCGTTGCCGAAAATGAACGTAAATTTCACTGGCAACTGGGGCGCAGACCGGATGATCATCCTTCGCTTAGCGCTTTGGGTTTATAAGAATTTACCGGACATGACACTATGGACTATCCCAGCGACATTGCATTTACCCCTGCGGTAAAGTTGGCGCAGACTCGCAAGGGCTCGCGTTCCGCTTATTCGCGCATGGAACAGGACGGTTCGTGGGAAACGCAGATTACCGCGCAACTCCGGGAGTTCATCGAGGCACAAACCAGCGTCTTCTTCGCGACCGCAAGCGCCGATGGTCAACCTTATATACAACACCGTGGTGGACCAGCCGGTTTTCTGCGCGTACTCGATAGCCAGACTATCGGTTTCGCCGATTTTGTCGGCAACCGGCAGTTCATTACGGTGGGAAATCTCTCGGAAAACCCCAAGGCGCATCTTTTCCTGATTGACTACACGCAGCGCAGGCGCGTAAAGATTTGGGGTGAGGCGCATGTGGATGAAAATGCCGAACTCACTGCGCAGCTCATGCAACAGGGATATCGAGCACGGGCTGCACAGTCGATTCTGTTCAAGGTTGTCGCTTGGGACGAGAATTGCCCGCAGCACATTCCGCAGAAATTCGATGCCGATGACGTCGCCAATGCGCTCGCGGAACGTGATCGGCGCATCGCGGCATTGGAGGCTGAACTACAGCGACTGCGCCAGCCAAAATAAAACGAGGCGTAATGTCCACATCCGAGACCCGCGGGTCAAGGATCAATCTTTAATCAGCTTGTGGTGTTGCGTTGGATAATCGTACGTACTTATGGAATGGTGGGCCGTGCAGGAGTCGACCTCATTGCCGGGAGCAATGTGGGACCGCCGCAGGCGGGCCCGCAGGGCGGACGCCAGGGATGGTTCCGCAACCGAGACCAACGGATCGAAGATCAACTTTTGATCCGTTGGTCGCAAAAATCCGAGTTGAAGTTTTTCTTGAGAAATAATGGTGGGCCGTGCAGGAGTCGACCACATTGCCGGGAGCAATGTGGGACCGCCATAGGCGGGCCCGCAGGGCGGACACCAGGGATGGTGTCCGCAACCGAGACCAACGGATCGAAGATCAACTTTTGATCCGTTGGTCGCAAAAATCCGCGTTGAAGTTTTTCTTGAGAAATAATGGTGGGCCGTGCAGGAGTCGAACCTGCGACCAACGGATTAAAAGTCCGCTGCTCTACCGGCTGAGCTAACGGCCCATGACGGAACGCCTGCCAGGGAAGCCGGCGCAATTTGAGTTACTGCAAAGGGGCGCGATGATACCCCAGCGCCGGACGCCGAGGGAAGCCTTACCATGGCGGCTTGCCAGCGCCGCCACAGGCTTGATTTTTTTGGCGCAGGCCCTATTTTTCCGCCTCAGAATCGCACCTTTTGGAGAATTGCATGCCGATTTACGAGTACGCCTGTTCCGCCTGCGGCCACCACATGGAGGTGATGCAGTCCATCAAGGAGGCCCCGCTCACGCAATGCCCCAAGTGCAAGAAGAAGAAGCTGCAAAAGCTGGTGTCGGCGGCCGGCTTTCAATTGAAGGGCACGGGCTGGTACGTCACCGATTTCCGCGATAAGGGTAAGCCGGCCAAGGCGGCGAACGACAAGGATGAAGGCGGCACGGCTGAGAAAACCGATGCCAAGGACGAGAAAAAGGACACAGCCAAGCCCGATACCGGTTCCGATACCAAGAAATCGAACAAACCAGACAAGAAAAAGAAGAAAAAAGCCGAGTAGCGTGGAACTAACGCCCCATCGAAAGGCTTGCGCGCGTTCACTCCCCCCATCCCAGCCGTCCCCCGCAAGGGGGTTGAAAAAACCGCGTTGGCAGAACAGTCGCCCCCTTTGCCAAGGGGGCCGCGCGTCAGCGCGGGGGGATTTCAGCTCGAGACGACAACTTCGTCGTCGGACGGGGGCAGAGCCCGTCGCCCCCACGAAAGCGGGGACCCAGTCTAAATTGTCTTCATCTTCCACTGGATTCCCGCTTCCGCGGGAATGACGACTTTTCCTTCGGTCGCGTTGCGTTGCCGCAGCGCTGACCGTACCATTCCGGCCCTTGCTATCCGCCGCCCCGGCCCGGTAGGCGCCAGAACGGGCGGTCACAACAACGAGGTCATCCATGCGTACCCATTACTGCGGCGAAGTCAACGCGTCGCACATCGACCAGACCGTCACCGTTTGCGGCTGGGCCCATCATCGCCGCGATCACGGTGGCGTCATATTTATTGACCTGCGCGACCGTGCAGGCCGCGTGCAGGCGGTGTTCGATCCGGATACGCCGGATTGCTTCGCCACCGCCGAGAAGGTGCGCAATGAATTCGTGCTCAAGATCACCGGCAAGGTGCGCCGCCGTCCCGCCGGGACCGAGAACAAAAGCATCTCCACCGGCGAGATTGAAATTCTGGGCAAGCAGATAGAAGTGCTGAACGCCGCTGAGGCGCTGCCCTTCCAAATCGATGACGAGGTCATCAACGAGGAAACGCGGCTAAAGTATCGCTACATCGATTTGCGTCGCGAGCACATGAAGAACAATCTGCTGATGCGTGCCCAGGTCGCACGCATCATGCGCCGTTTCCTCGACGAGCACGGCTTCTACGAATTTGAAACGCCCATGCTCACCAAGGCCACGCCCGAAGGCGCACGCGATTACCTAGTGCCCAGCCGCACCCACGACGGCAAATTCTTCGCGCTGCCGCAGTCGCCGCAGTTGTTCAAGCAGCTGCTGATGATGTCGGGCATGGATCGCTACTACCAGATCACGCGCTGCTTCCGCGATGAGGATCTGCGCGCCGATCGGCAGCCTGAGTTCACGCAGCTTGATATCGAAACCAGCTTTCTCGACGCGCCGGAGATCACCGCGATTGTGGAGGAGATGGTGCGCGTGCTGTTCCGCGAAGTCATTGACGTGGCGCTGCCCGATCCCTTCCCGCGTATGAACTACGCCGATGCGGTGGCGCGTTACGGCACCGATCGTCCCGATTTGCGCGTACCGCTTGAGTTAGTAGAAGTCGCCGATCTGATGAAGGGCACCGACTTCAAGGTGTTTGCCACCGCGGCGGTGACGCCGAGCCATCGTGTGACCGCGCTGCGTGTGCCCAAAGGCGGCGATCTGTCGCGCAAGCAGATTGATGACTATACCGCTTATGTTGGCAACTACGGTGCTAAGGGCTTGGCCTATATCAAGGTCAACGACAAGTCGCAGTTGCCCGAAGGCCTACAATCGCCAATTGTGAAGTTCATGTCGAATGATGTATTGAAGGGATTGATTGAGCGCACTGGCGCCGAGAACGGCGATCTCATCTTCTTCGGCGCTGACAAGGCCAAGGTAGTCAATGACGCGCTGGGCAATCTGCGTGTGAAGCTCGGCCACGATCTGCAATTGCTCCATCATGGCTGGAAGCCGGTGTGGGTAGTCGACTTCCCCATGTTCGAGTGGAATGAAGACGAGAAGCGCTGGGATGCCATGCATCATCCTTTCACTTCGCCGAAGAATCTCGATCACGCGGCGTTGATGGCCTCGCCGGGCACTGCGACGGCGAAGGCCTACGATATGGTGTTGAATGGTTCCGAGATCGGCGGTGGCTCGGTGCGTATCCACAATCAGGTTCTGCAGCAAACCGTTTTCAGCCTGCTTGGCATCGATGAAGAAGCCGCGCAGGAAAAATTCGGCTTTCTGCTTGAAGCTTTCCGCTACGGCTGCCCGCCGCATGGTGGCATCGCCTTCGGTCTCGACCGCATTGTCATGCTGATGGCTGGCGCACAGTCAATTCGCGATGTGATCGCATTTCCGAAAACGCAGACCGCCGCCTGCCCGCTCACGGGCGCGCCTTCGGAGGCGAGCGAACAGCAGTTGCGCGAACTGCACATCAAGCTGCGCAAACCCATCGGCGAACAAAAAGCGTAATGGCATTGCCTGCGTCTGCAGGCAATGCACTTCGCCTGATTTCACTGCCGTCATCCCCGTGGAAACGAGGACTCAGTGAAAGATGAATTTACGTTCTACTGGGTTCCCCGCCTGCGCGCGGATGACGACACTAAAAGCAAAGTTGGTGCTTATTGCCGTCTAATTCATTTAGATTGACACCCATTCGCGGCGAAACTTCGATACTTTTACGCTATTTTTACACCGAACGGCGCAGAATTTAGGCGCTCTTTGCAACAACCAGGCTAGGCTTGGTTTACGCAGGAGAACGCCACCATGTCCGTATCCGATGAATCGATTTCGGCTGTCACCTCAATCCGAGGCCGGGTAGCTACACTTTGGCCGTACGCGCTCGCGGTGGCGGCTTGCGTTGTCACCACTCTGCTGTGCTATCCGCTGGTGAGATACCTCGCTCTCACCAATATTGTTATGTTGTATTTGCTTGCGGTGTTGCTGGTGTCCGTATACGCCGGACGAGGTGCGGGTGTGGTCGCAACCCTATTGAGCGTAGCGCTGTTCGACGTGATGTTCGTTCCCCCGCGCTGGTCCTTTGTCGTCGATGATGTTCAGTATCTGCTTACATTTGCCGTCATGCTTGCCGTGGCGCTGATTACAACTTCCCTGACCGCTGGATTGAAACAGCAGGTCCAACTCACTGCACAACGCGAGCATGACGCACGGTCCCTCTATGCTACCGCGCGCGAACTCGCCGGGGCGCTCTCAGCCACCCAAACCAGCGAATCCATCGCGCGCGCAGCACAAACCCTCTTGCATGCTGATGCGGCTCTCTTGTTGCCTGACGATAAGGTTTGTCTGCGCAACGCGACCGAATCCTCCTCTGGACTAACGAGTGTCATCACAACACTCCCCGCGTGGATCGATACACGCGCAGCGAACGCGGTATATGTTGGCGACCGTACGGGTCACCGAAGCGTCGATTTGGGCGGCCTATCTGGCGAGGATCCAAGCGTGCACTATCTTCCCTTGCGCGCACCGATGCGCGTGCGCGGCGTGCTGGCGGTACGTGGTCAAGTTGTGGCAGCGGATCGAGCGAAACTCGATGCGTTGGCATCGTTGAGCGCCATCGCGGTGGAACGTCTGCACTATGTGGATGTGGCGCAGCGCACGCAGCTGCAAATGAATACCGAACGTCTGCGTCATTCGTTACTCGCGGCGGTCTCTCATGACCTGCGCACGCCGCTTACGGCACTGGTGGGCCTTGCCGATACGCTCACACTGCCCAGCGCCGCACTCAATAGCACCGCGCTTGCCACTGCTGAGGCAATCCGCGATCAGGCGCGAGAGCTATCGACACTGGTCGGCAATCTGCTCGACATGGCCAGACTGCAAACCGGGCGCGTGACGCTGCGGCGTGAATGGCAGCCGCTTGAGGAAGTGATAGGCGCCAGCATCGAACATCTGCGGACGCGCTTAAGTGCGCATCCGGTGCGCGTCAACCTGGCGAAGGATCTGCCGCTGGTCAACATCGACGCGGTACTGATGGAGCGCGTTTTCTGCAATCTACTCGACAACGCCGCCAAATACTCTTCCGAGGGATCCCCAATCACTATCGACGCTACGCCACAGGGCGATCAGATTCTGATTGCCGTAGTTGATTCCGGTCCGGGTGTAGCCTCCAAAGACGCGGCAAGAATCTTCGCCGTCTTCGAGCGCGCCGCACCAGAGTCCGCCAGTGCTGGCGCCGGCTTAGGATTGTCAATTTGCCGCAGCATTGTCGAAGCGCATGGCGGCGAACTGCGCTGCGTCGAACAGCCGGTTGGCGCACGCTTTGAATTCACGCTGCCCATGGGCGAGCCACCCGTCATCGATGAAGCTGCAGTTCTGCGGCCAGTTCAGTCGACGTCATGAATAGCGACACCGCACCGCTTGCCGTAGTCATCGAGGATGAGGCCACTATCCGCCGTTTCGTGCGCACCGCGCTGGAAGAGGAAGGCTGCCGCGTGGTCGAAGCCGGCGACGCAAAACGTGGGCTGATGGAATTGGCCGCACGTCACCCGGATTTATTGATAATCGATCTTGGATTGCCCGATCGCGATGGCGTGGAAGTAATCCGCGATCTACGCGGCTGGTCCGATATCCCCATCATCGTGCTTTCGGCGCGATCCACGGAGCCGGAGAAGATCGCTGCGCTCGATGCCGGTGCCGATGATTACCTCACCAAACCGTTTGGTGTGGGTGAGTTGCTAGCGCGGGTGCGGGCGCAGTTACGTCGCCGCACCCGCCTTGGCGCCGAAGCCAGCGCGCAGTTTGCCTTTGGCGAGGTAGGCGTGGACTTGGCGTTGCGCACCGTCGAACGCAACGGCGAGTCAGTGCATCTCACGCCCATCGAGTATCGTCTGCTCACCATATTCATCGCCAACGCGGGCAAAGTCCTCACGCACCGCCACTTGCTCACGCAGGTATGGGGGCCGAACGCGGTAGAAAGCAGTCACTACCTTCGCGTTTATGTTGGGCATTTGCGGCAGAAGCTTGAAATCGATCCGACCCAGCCCCGTCACTTCCTCACCGAGACCGGCGTCGGCTATCGCTTCAATCTCTGACCTATAGCTCAGTCAAGCGCATACAACTATTTCATTTTCTTCTTGGACAATCTGCAATGACGCAATCTCTATCACCAGCGCACTGTACGCATAAATCTTCGCTCGCTGCGCTGACCCTGGCGGCTCTGGGCGTGGTCTACGGCGACATTGGCACCAGTCCGCTCTACGCATTCAAGGAAGCATTTGCGGGTGAGCATCCGATGGATGTGACGCAAATGCATGTGCTGGCGACGCTGTCGACCATGTTCTGGGCACTGATGCTGATCGTCTCGTTGAAGTACGTGTGGATTGTGCTGCGCTTCGACAACCAGGGTGAAGGCGGCGTGCTGGCATTGACCGCACTCGCTCATCGCGTGGTGGGCGATCACCCTAAATGGGCGGCATTCGTGATTGGTATCGGCGTATTTGCTTCGGCACTGTTCTACGGCGATGCGGTCATCACGCCGGCCATCTCGGTGCTGTCGGCCATCGAGGGGCTGAGTGTGGCAACACCATCGCTTGCACACATGGTCATACCGATCACCATTGCCATCATTCTGGTTCTGTTTTTCTTCCAGCATCGCGGTACCGCCAGTGTCGGCAGATTTTTCGGTCCCATCACCATTTTCTGGTTCCTGACCCTGGGCGTACTCGGAACAATCAGCATTGCGCAAACACCCGTGGTCCTGGCTTCATTGAATCCTGAGTATGCATTGGATTTTGCGTGGCGTGAGCCGGGCGCGGCATTTCTTCTGTTAAGCGCGGTGTTTCTGGCGTTGACCGGCGGCGAAGCACTGTACGCCGACATGGGTCATTTTGGCGCACGCCCGGTGAGGATAGCCTGGTACGGACTTGTGTGTCCGGCGTTACTTTTAAACTATTTTGGCCAGGGCGCGCTCGTTCTGCGCGCTCCTCAGTCAACGGTGAATCCGTTTTACATGCTGGCGCCGAACTGGTTCCAGATCCCGCTGGTGCTGCTCGCCACCGCGGCAACGGTGATCGCCTCGCAGGCGACCATCACCGGCGCATACTCACTCACGCTGCAAGCATCGCGTTTGGGTTATCTCCCACGCGTTCGGATATTGCATACCTCTGACACCGAACGTGGCCAGATTTATATTCCCAGCGTCAACTGGTTCATGCTGCTTGCCGTCGTCGTGCTGGTGCTGCAATTCAAATCCTCTGGCGCACTGGCAGCGGCTTACGGTATCGCTGTTTCCGGTACGATGCTGATTACCACGCTGCTGATGGGGACGATAGCGATCAATGCGCGGCGCGGCACAAGGCGCTGGTTGATTGCCGGACTGTGTGTGTTTGCCATTCTTGAGGTACTGTTCTTCACATCCAACTTTACCAAGTTCACCCACGGTGGCTGGATGCCGCTGGCACTGGGCCTGGTTATTTTCACCATGCTGACCACATGGAAGCGCGGCAGCACCCTCGTGTCCGAACAGAGACGCGCCATTGATATCCCGATGCGCGATTTTCTCGCTGGCCCGCAACCAGATGCGTTGCGCGTGCCCGGCACGGCCGTCTACCTCACCTCCGATCCGGCCTTGGTGCCAGCAGCATTGTTCCACAATCTCAAGCACTACAAGGTTCTGCATGAGCGGACGTTGTTTCTGCATGTTGTGAACGAAGACATCCCCTATGTTTCACCGGATGATCGTCTAAGAATACGCGAGGTCGCGCACGGCGTATTCGCCGCTGACGTGCATTTCGGCTTTCGTGAGGAACCGGATGTGTTTGCGACACTGGGTGATTTCGGTCGATATGGATTGGAACTAGAACCGATGTCCACCAGTTTTTTCATTGCGCGTTCGGTGGTGGTCGAAGGTCCGGGCGCATTGTCAAAATGGCGTGCCAGCTTGTTTGGTTGGATGACACGGCAATCAGAAAGCGCGGCGAACTACTTCAAGCTACCGCCCAACCGTGTGGTGGAATTGGGCACGCAAGTCATGCTGTAACGACGACATCCGCGGCGACAGCCTATAATGCCGCATGCCATTCACCTATGAATATCCGCACCCCGCGGTTACCACCGATGCGATTCTCTTCACCGTGCGCGCTGCGCGGCTGGAGGTGCTGCTGATCCAGCGCAAGCACGACCCTTATGCAGGGCAGTGGGCGTTCCCAGGTGGCTTTCTTGACTACGAAGAAGATCTGCTCGCCTGCGCGCAACGCGAACTGCTGGAGGAAACCGGGATCTCCGGCGTGAAACTGACGCAGTTCTACGCCGCCGGCACGCCAGGGCGCGATCCACGCGAACGCAATATCTCCATTATTTATATTGGGCTGGTGCGGCCGGATGCGCTGCGGCCACGGGCCGGCGATGATGCAGCCGATGTGGCTTGGTTCAACGCCGCACGGCCGCCGCAGTTAGCCTTCGATCATCGCGAACTGCTGCAGCGGGCACGCCAGCACCTTGCCGAGAAATTCAACAATTCCGCCGCGGCAGCGGATTTTCTGCCGCCGCGATTCACTATCGAAGAACTTCAGTCGGTGTACGTCGCCGTGTTGGGACCACAATTCAAAACGCTGAACGCACGCAAGCAACTTCTATCTCTGGACTGGCTGGCGACAACGGGCCAAACTGCGCGTTCTAAATCCGGACCCGCAGTGCGTTTGTACCGACGCGCGAGTGCCAGCCGGCGAAAATGACAGCGACCATCATGACCAATATTCCAAAGATCATTGTTCCCAAGACGCCGAAGTTTGATGTGCCACCGACGGTTTCGGAATCGCTGGCACCGGCTGAACGAAAACAATTGCGCGAGCGCATCAAGGCGTTGCTGCGCGAAAAGGATGCTGTGCTGATCGCACACTATTATACCGACGGTGATATTCAGGAACTGGCCGAGGAAACCGGAGGATACGTTTCCGACTCACTGGACATGGCGCGCTTCGGCAATGAGCACAAGGCGAGCACGCTGGTCGTCGCCGGCGTGCGTTTCATGGGCGAGACGGCGAAGATCCTCAATCCCGAAAAGCGCGTACTGATGCCAGAGCTTGAAGCGGAGTGCTCGCTCGATCTCGGCTGTCCACCAAAGCAGTTCGCGGAGTTCTGCGACAAGCATCCGGATCGCACCGTCGTCGTCTACGCCAACACCAGCGCGGCCGTGAAGGCGCGCGCTGACTGGATGGTGACCTCCAGCGTCGCCGTTGACATCGTCAAGTACCTGCATGAGCGCGGCGAAAAAATTCTATGGGCGCCGGATAAATACCTCGGCGACTACATTCAGCGCCAAACCGGCGCCGACATGGTTCTCTGGAATGGCTCGTGCATCGTGCACGAGGAGTTCAAGGGACTGGAGCTTGAAGAAATGCGCCGCAAGTATCCAGATGCCAAAGTGTTGGTGCATCCGGAATCACCCGAGCCGGTGATTCGCCAGGCCGATGCCGTCGGTTCGACCACGCAGATTATCAAAGCGGCGAAGACGATGGATGCAAAGCGCTTCATTGTCGCCACCGACAAAGGCATCTTCCACAAAATGAAACTCGCTGCGCCGGGCAAGGAATTCATTGAAGCGCCCACGGCCGGTAAGAGTGCAACTTGCCGCTCCTGCGCGCATTGTCCGTGGATGGCGATGAACGGCCTGCGCAAACTCGCGCGCGTGCTGGAAACCGGCGACGGTGAAATTCATATCGATCCAGCCGTTCGCGCGAAAGCGGTTATTCCCATTGAACGCATGCTGGAGTTCGCGCGCACGCACAAGAAGCAAGTTCTCGGCGCCAGCGACGCCTAGAACCTATCTGAAATACTCGAATCGAGAAGAGCACAGCGATGTACTGGTACAAGATTGAAACCAACAAGCACAAGGATGGCACCTATCATTACATCGGCGCTTCTCCGCTCAAACCAGATGAATTGGTGGCGTCACTGCAACGTGGTGAGTATTTGCAATTGACCAATCTGCTTTACGTCGACGAAGGCAAGTATCGCGAATGGACTGAGTGGGACAGCACGCTATTGCCGTCGGTGCGCATCAATCCCAGCTGCGTGTTGACGGTCATGCAACTTCACGGTGACCCGCGCACGCTGGCGCCGCGCGACACCGCCCAGCATTAGATATCAAAGTAATATGTAAATTTGATTTCAGTCGTCACCAACGGTGTACATCTATCGGTTGCGCTGTTGATATTAAATCCCCCCTCGCCCCCCTTTTTTTCAAAGGGGGGGGGAACAGAGAACGTTGCTTCCGCTCTCTCTTTCAAAGGAAAAATGGGAACTGTTGCTTACGCTCCTTTTCCAAGGAAGGATACGAAACGCTCATATTGATGTCGCAGATTGCAATGGGACTACGGCTTTCGCCCCCTTTGCAAAGGGGGCCGCGCGTAGCGCGGCGGATTTCAGCGCCAAGTTCTAACAAAGGCGGGCGGGCGGAATAGAGCTGGCCTCCATCGTCAGGCTGGCGATCTCGCGCGTACGTGCATACGTCATCTGCAGTATCCGCGCATCGCTACTGGCACGGTGTCGGCGTAAACCCAACTCGGCAATCACGCGTTCCTTCACCGGATGCCAGAGACTGGCTTGTTCCTCGCTCAACAAACTGCGCAACGACTCCAACTGGAATTTTTGCCGAAGACCGGCGCAATCAAATAACAACGACATCCAGCTGCAATCATTGCCCCAGGCATCGGTGTACACGGTCAGTCCACGCAGCCGATGATTAAGCGCATCAGCAACCTCCGCCACCGTACGCCCAAACATGTAAAGCGCCTCGCGGGGCACACCATGCGTCTGCTCCGCCGCCGGGTCCCATACATTCCAATCCTGCGCCGGTTTGATCAGCGTGCAAAACAATGACCCGTCGCCAAGGATAAATCCCACTTCAATTGGATAGCTACCCGGACCCAGGGCGGAAGCTTCAATGTCGATGAATGCTGGCAATTCCATGAGGACCAGATCTAGGGAGTAGTTGTTAGAAATTAAAGTCTATATCCAGCCGGCGAATTGTGCCTACAATTCTGGTCGCCGCAACGAATTTGCATGCGGTACCCCTCCCCTTAACGGTGCAAACCCATGTTGGAAACCGTCGTCCTCGTCCACGGCCTGTTTCTGCAAGGCGAAGCCATGCTACCTATGGCCGTGCAGTTGCGGCATGCCGGTTTCGCCACGCGCCTATTTTCCTACCCCACGCTCAAGCAATCGCCGCGCGACAATGCCTATGCACTGAAACGCCTGGTGGCGGAGATCGAAGCGCCGACCGTGCACTTCGTGGGTCACAGCCTGGGCGGATTGGTGCTGCGTCATTACTTCGCCTTGGCTGAAAATCCACCCCAGGGGCGAGTGGTCACCCTCGGCACGCCGCATCGTTACAGCCAGGCCGCCCGCGTGCTGGCACGCTTTGAATTTTCACGTCAAATCCTCAACAAAAGCCTTGACCACGGCCTGCTCGGTGATGTCCCGCCCTGGGACGGGCGGCGCGAGCTCGGTTCGATTGCCGGGACACTGGCCGTGGGCCTTGGTCGCGTGGTTGGCGGTTTGAACGGTCCCAACGACGGCACGGTCACCGTCGAAGAAACGAAAATTGCCGGCATGAGCGATCACATCTGCCTGCCGCTGTCGCACATGGCATTGATGTTCGCGCCCGCCGCCGCATCGCAGACCAACCATTTTCTACGTCATGGACGGTTCAGGCCATTGCAGCCGTAGTGGTAAACTTCACGGGTAAATAAGCCACTTTCAACGAGATAGGTTCTATGGCCGGTCATAGCAAGTGGGCCAATATCCAGCATCGCAAGAACGCGCAGGATGCCAAGCGCGGTAAATTATTCACCAAGCTCATCCGCGAAATCACCGTCGCTGCGCGCATGGGTGGCGGCGACGCGAATTCCAATCCGCGATTGCGCGCGGCCATGGACGCGGCGCTGTCCGGCAACATGACCAAGGACACCATCGAACGCGCAGTCAAACGCGGCACCGGCGAAGTCGGCGCGGAGAACTACGAAGAAGTCCGCTACGAAGGCTACGGTCCCGGCGGGGTAGCGGTGATGGTGGATTGCATGACCGACAATCGCAATCGTACCGTCGGCGAAGTGCGTCATGCGTTCACCAAGCACGGCGGCAATCTCGGCAGTGACGGCTCGGTGGCCTTCATGTTCAGCAAATGCGGCATCATCAGCTACCCACCCGGTACGGAGGAGGACAAGGTGATGGAAGCCGCCCTCGACGCCGGCGCTCAGGATGTCATCAACAATGACGATGGCAGCATAGACGTGCTGACTTCGGCGGAGGAATTCGGTGCGGTGAAGGATGCGCTGGATCGCGCCGGTCTGAAGGCCAGCGCCGCCGAAGTCACCATGCGCGCGGCGAACGACTGCAGCATCGAGGGCGAGAACGCGGAGAAAATGCTAAAGCTGCTCGATGCGCTGGAGGATCTCGACGACGTACAAAAAGTGTATTCCAACGCCGACATCAGCGAAGAGGTGCTGGCAAAGCTGGCGTGAGCCGGGCGGCTGGGGCTCACATGCGAATTCTCGGCATCGATCCCGGTTCCCGTGTCACTGGCTACGGCATCATCAGCATGGAGCGCGGCAAGGCCTGTCACATTGCCAATGGCTGCATTCGCACCCCGCACAGCGATCTGGCCGAACGCCTGCGTAGCATTTTTGAAGGCGTGTCGGCGGTGATCGAGCAATACCAACCTGGCGAGATGGCGGTGGAAAAAGTGTTTGTCAAACGCAATGTCGATTCGGCGTTGAAACTGGGTCAGGCGCGCGGCGCGGCCATCGCCGCGGGCGCGCACCGCGGTTTGAAGCTGTTTGAATTCACGCCGGCGGAAGTGAAGAAGGCCATCGTTGGCGGCGGGCGCGCGGAGAAGACGCAGATCCAGCACATGATCCGCGTATTGTTAAAGCTGGAAGAGCGAGCACAGGCTGACGCCGCCGATGCGCTGGCGCTCGCGCTCTGTCACGGCCACATGCGCGAAACGCATTTGCGCATTCAAACTTCGAAGAACGTATTGGCTGGTCTACGCGTACGTCGCTATGGCGGCCGAGGGTTGCGGCGATGATTGGTCGTCTGCGTGGCATGTTGTTGGAGAAGCGTCCACCAACCCTGCTCATCGACGTGCAGGGCGTCGGTTACGAAGTCGAAGCGCCAATGACCACTTTTTACAAGCTGCCTGACATCAACCACGAAGTAACGCTGCACACACACTTTGTTGTGCGCGAGGATGCACAACTGCTGTTTGGTTTTGCCACCGAGGGCGAAAGACGCTTGTTCCGCGATCTGCTTAAAGTCAATGGCGTGGGGCCGAAGGTGGCGCTAGCCATTCTCTCCGGCATTGAAGCCGATCAATTTGCCGCCTGCGTGCAGGAAGGCGATATTGCGCGACTGACGCGCTTGCCGGGTATCGGCAAGAAAACCGCCGAGCGATTGATTGTTGAAATGCGCGATCGCTTGAGTGAATGGCAGAATGACGCCAGCGCCGGTATCAAAGCGACCGGACGTATCGCCGCCAGCGCCGCCGATCCGGTGGCCGATGCGGTGAGCGCGCTGATTGCGCTTGGTTACAAGCCCAACGAAGCCAGCCGCTACGTGCACGCGGTTTCAAAAGATGCGATGAGCAGTGAGGAGATCATTCGCGAAGCATTACGACATGTCGCGCGCGCGAATGCCTGAAAATGACCCTAAAATGAATCGCACAGCAATTTTGAGATGAGTTCAAATCAGGAATCCATTGTGCGCGGCCATGCCAACGCCGATGAGGTTGCGGC
>JAXMGY010000025.1:0-35307 GCA_046347035.1 Gammaproteobacteria bacterium
AACACTGCGGTAAGCGTCTCCACCAGCGCGGTGGCCTTGATCGTTCCACGCAGAATGCCGAGCGTATCCTGCGCATGATTGAACACCTCATTCCACAATCGCGCCTCGCGATGGCTTTCCATCTTCGGCAGATAGAAATACGGTCCCGCACCCTTATCGATGAGCGCACGTGCGTTGTGGAAGAAATAGAGTCCAAAGTCGAACAAACCGGCGGCAATGGGTTGGCCATCGACCAGGCAGTGCTTCTCATGCAAATGCCAACCACGCGGCCGCACCAGAAGCACCGCAGTCTTGGGATTGAGCTTGTAGGCCTTGCCGTCTGGCTGTGCAAAATCAATCGTACCGCGCACAGCGTCGTACAGATTCACCTGGCCGTCCATCATCTGATCCCAAGTGGGACTGGATGAATCTTCGAAGTCGGCCATGAAAGTACTGGCGCCGGAGTTGAGCGCATTGATGACCATCTTGCGATCCACCGGACCGGTAATTTCAACGCGGCGGTCTTGCAGCAACGCCGGCACGGGTGCCACTGTCCAGTCACCTTCGCGCACATGGCGGGTTTCCGGCAGAAAATCCGGCAAGCCGCCGGCATCAAAGAATTCCTGGCGCTTAACGCGAATCTCCAGCACTTCCTGGCAACGGGGTCCAAAACGGCGGGCCAATTCCTCTATGAACTGCAGGGCCTCCGGCGTCAACAGCCGGGCGTACTGCCGGTTAATCGGGCCGACGATAACCAGACCTTGACCGAAGGCTTCATTGACTGAGACGTTCATGATGACGGCTAAACCTCGCTGAACAAGGCAAGACAACAGGCAGGCGCGGGGAACTACGCCACTACTTTAAACTTAGTTTGCGGCGCACCATTTGACAACTTAATTTCTTCAATGTTTAGTATTAACTATATTAATATTAGATAAAAGCGGAATATGCCAACGCGGGACGCACGTTTCTATTACAAGCAGGATCGCCTCAAGCAGTTGCGCGCCTTTTGTTACAGCGCCGAGACCGGCCGCATTTCCCGCGCCGCAGAGCGCATGTTCTTGAGCCAGCCATCGGTAACCTTGCTGGTGCAGGCGTTGGAAAAAGATCTGCGCACCTCACTGTTCGAGCGCAACGGCCCACGCATCAAACTTACCCCGCAGGGCCGCCTGCTCTACGAACTGGCTGCACCGTTGGTTGAAGGCATGGAAGCCCTGCCCGCCACCTTCGCGGAAAAATCGCAAAACATCGTCTCCGGCGAATTGCACATTGCCGCCGGCGAAACCGCCATCATTTACCTGCTGCCGGAGCCAATGAAGCGCTTCGCCGCCGAACATCCGCAGGTGCATTTCAATCTGCACAACGTGACCGCACGTGACGGCCTGGCGCTGCTGCGCGCCAATGAGGCTGAATTCATGGTGGGTACGCTGCTGGAAATGGCTGATGATATTGAATACCGGCCACTGGCCGCTTACGACCCGGTGCTGATTACGCCGCGCGATCACCCGCTGGCGCGAAAGGAAAATGTGACATTGGAGGATATTGCCGCACACGGGCTAATACTTCCGCCGCGGCATCTGTCCAGCTCACGCATGGTCGACCTGGTCTTCGAGCAGCATCACGTGCCCTATCAGATTCGCCTCGAAGCCGGCGGCTGGGAAGTCATCAAGCAGTTCGTTGCCCGCGGCTCTGGGCATTTCCATCTGTGCCAGCCTCCGCGCCTGACCGGCAAGGAGGATCTGGCCGCCATCCCCGTCGGGCACTACTTTCCCCGTCGGAACTACGGCTTGATCCTGCGCAAAGGCAAGCACTTGAGCCCCGCCGGGCGCCGATTTATCGACTTGCTGGCGGAATCGAACCTGAAGGCGAATTTGACGGTCAAACCTGTGCGCCAACCCACCGTCCCACGCTTGTCAAAACGACAAAAACGCGCCATATAATGAGCCACGACCTGACGTAACGGGTGCAAGATTTGAGTATGAGCGACAAACCGGTTACGCGACGCGACGAGGGACTGGCACTGGAGGAGGCGCGGCCTCGCGTCAAGCGTCCACCCATGTACAACGTGGTGCTGATGAATGACGACTACACGCCGATGGAATTCGTCGTGCACATTCTCGAGCGATTCTTTTCCAAGGACCGCCCCAGCGCCACGCGCATCATGTTAGAAGTGCATACGCGCGGCAAAGGCGTTGCGGGGGCCTTCACGCATGAGATTGCCGAGACCAAGGTCGCGCAGGTCAACGCCTATTCGCGCGATAATCAACACCCGTTACTTTGCACTCTTGAACCGGTATAACCAGCGAGGGTCGACACGTGCTTAGCCGAGAACTCGAGGTAACACTCAACCAGGCCTTCAAGGCAGCACGCGAGCAGCGCCATGAATTCATGACCGTCGAGCATCTGCTCCTGGCGCTGCTCGACAATCCATCTGCCACCAAGGTGCTGAAAGCCTGCGGCGCCAACCTGGCGCAGATGCGTAATGAATTGAATACCTTCCTGCGTGAGAACTCACCGGTGCTCCCGGAAGATGACGAGCGCGAGACGCAGCCCACGCTTGGTTTTCAGCGCGTGCTACAACGAGCCGTATTCCACGTTCAATCCTCGGGCAAAAAAGAAGTCACCGGCGCCAACGTGCTGGTAGCGATGTTCAGCGAACGCGAGTCGCATGCCGTCTACCTGCTTGGGCGGCAGAATATCGCCCGCCTCGACATCGTCAACTACATTTCACATGGCATTTCCAAGGTCGGCGAAGACAGCCAGGGCGCGGAATCCGCCAACAACTCCGACGAAGAAACCGAACAAAGCGAACCCGGCAAGAGCGCGCTGGAACAATTCTGCATCAACCTTAATGAACAGGCGCGCAAGGGTAAGATCGATCCGCTGATTGGCCGCGCGCAGGAAGTTGAGCGTACTATTCAAGTGCTTTGCCGCCGTCGCAAGAACAATCCGCTGTTTGTCGGTGAAGCCGGCGTTGGCAAGACTGCCATCGCCGAAGGACTGGCGAAGAAGATCGTCGAGGGTGAGGTTCCTGATGTGTTGAAGGAGTGCACCATCTACGCACTGGACCTTGGCGCGCTGCTCGCCGGCACCAAGTATCGCGGCGACTTCGAAAAACGGTTCAAGAACGTGTTGGCACAGCTTGCCAAAGACGCGGGATCGATTTTGTTTATCGATGAGATCCACACCATTATCGGTGCTGGCGCGGCTTCCGGCGGCGTTATGGATGCGTCGAATCTGATCAAACCAATTCTGGCCTCCGGCGATCTGAAGTGTATCGGTTCAACCACCTACCAGGAATACCGCGGCATTTTCGAAAAGGACCGCGCGCTATCGCGCCGCTTTCAGAAGATCGACATCACCGAACCGTCAGTGGAAGACAGTGTGAAGATACTGATGGGACTACGTTCGCGTTTCGAGGAACATCATCAGGTCAAGTACACCAATCAGGCATTGCGTTCGGCGGTGGAATTGACCAATCGCTACATCACCGATCGGCATTTGCCGGACAAGGCCATTGATGTGATCGATGAAGCCGGCGCTGCGCAGCAGCTACTGCCGCCATCGAAACGCAAGAAGACGATTACCGTCCACGAAGTCGAAACGATTGTTGCCAAGATCGCGCGCGTGCCACCGAAAACCGTCTCAACTTCCGATAAGGATGTGCTCAAGAACCTGGAGCGCGATCTGAAGCTGGTGGTCTTCGGCCAGGATGAGGCGATCTCCACGCTGGCGGCCGCAATCAAGATGGCGCGCTCGGGCCTGGGCGACCAGCGCAAGCCGATTGGTCAATTCCTGTTCGCCGGACCAACAGGCGTCGGTAAGACCGAGGTGAGCCGTCAATTGGCGAAAATCCTCGGTATCGAGCTCATTCGTTTCGACATGTCCGAATACATGGAACGACACACTGTTTCGCGCCTCATTGGCGCGCCGCCAGGCTATGTCGGTTTCGATCAGGGCGGGTTGCTGACTGAGGCGGTGATCAAGCATCCGCATGCGGTGCTGCTGCTCGATGAGATCGAAAAGGCGCATCCGGATGTATTCAATATTTTGTTGCAAGTAATGGATCATGGCACGCTCACCGACACTAACGGTCGGCAGACTGATTTCCGCAACGTCATCATCATCATGACCACCAATGCCGGCGCCGATCGCATCAGCCGTGCCTCCATTGGCTTTACCCTGCAGGATCACAGCACCGATGGCGGTGAAGCGATCAAGAAGATCTTCAGTCCGGAATTCCGTAACCGGTTGGATTCGATCATTCAATTCAAGCCGCTTGGCACCGAAACCATCCTGCACGTGGTCGACAAATTCATCACGGAGTTGGAAACTCAGCTCAACGAGAAGAACGTCACCATGGAAGTCGACGACGAGGCGCGCGAATGGCTGGCCGTGCATGGCCACGATCCATTGATGGGTGCCCGGCCGATGGCACGTCTCATCCAGGAGAAACTCAAGCGCCTGCTTGCCGAGGAATTACTGTTCGGCAAACTCGAGCATGGTGGCGATGTGCTGGTGACCGTCCGCGATGGCGAACTGGCCATCGACATCCGCACCGAGACCAAGACACCCGCGCGGGCGGTGTAGCAAGCATTTCTGGCGTCAGCGGTTGCGCTGCAGTCATTGGCTGCGACGCTTTACCGCGTCCGTCGATCCGCACTTAATTCGACACGGTTTTCATCCCCCCCTCCTGCCCGATCCGGTCAATCGCATCAAGATCGGTCTTTAAATGCGAGTAATTCTCATTTACAATAGAAATTACTTAAGCATTTCTTCATCATCTCAACTTGTTAAACGAGGGCACAATGCTTCAAAAATTTAATGGCTTAGTTGCCAGTCTGATGCTTGTAAGCGCGCCGGTACTGGCAAAGGAATACCCCATCGGCACGCCCGTGATCCAAAACGGAATGGAAGTCGCTGCCGTCTACCTGCAGCCCATTGAAATGGACCCGCCAGGCATGATGCGCGATGCCGCGGCATCCGATGTTCATTTGGAAGCCGATATCCATGCGGTGGCAAATAACCCCAATGGTTTTGCCGACGGCGAGTGGATGCCATACCTCGACATTCAATTCAAACTCACCAAGATCGACAGCGGCGAATCGATCACCGGCACGTTGATGCCCATGGTCGCCTCCGATGGACCGCACTATGGCGACAACGTCAAATTGATGGGGCTGGGACAGTACACGCTGCAACTAACCATCGGCTCACCCGCCGCGAATCAACACGCCCATTTCGGCCGTCACACCGATAAGGAAACCGGTGTCGGCGAGTGGTTCCAACCTTTTACCACCAGCTACGAATTCGTGTTCGCCGGCACCGGCAAGAAAGGCAGCTACTGACGTGTCTGCTGTCTTGCCATTGTTACGACTTTGCGCCGTGATGCTGGCGACGTTGCTGGCGTCGCAATCGGCGCGTTGCGAGGAAATGCCACGGTTTCGCATAGAGATGAAAGATGGCGCGATTACACCGCTGTCGCTGGAAGTGCCGGCCAACACCACATTCAAGCTCGAACTGCATAACGTCGGCTCAACACCGGTGGAATTCGAGAGCCTCGAGTTACACAAGGAAAAGGTCATTGCCGCCGGTGTGACAACCTTTCTCGTGTTTCGCCGGCTCGCGCCGGGCGAATACAAATTTTTCGATGACTTTCATCTTGACGCACCGAGTGCGCTACTGATCGCAAAATGAGCGTCTCTGTCCCTGCTGCATGCAAACCATGAACACACTTGTTACGCCACCACAATCTGCATTTCATCCACAACTTTTCGAAGCAACGTTGTTTGCAAGGATTGGTGGCTGGCTAGGACGCAACCGTGACGTGATCGCCAAGGTACAGTGGTGTGTCATCGCGCTCTATGCGGTGCTGGTGGCTTTTCCGGCGTTCTTGCCTTTACCGGAACGTCATGTGCACATGTGGAATAATCTAACGCTGGCCGCACAATTCATGTTCTGGGGAATTTGGTGGCCTTTCGTGTTGGTCAGCATGATTGTGTTTGGACGTGCCTGGTGTGGATTGCTGTGTCCGGAAGGTGCTCTGTCGGAGTTCGTCAGCCGTTATGGTCATGGTAGATCAATCCCACGTTGGATGACGTGGCCAGGCTGGCCTTTTGTTGCCTTTGCAACAACAACGATTTACGGGCAACTCGTCAGTGTCTATCAATATCCAAAGCCTGCATTGTTGATTCTTGGCGGTTCAACCGCTGCGGCTGTCGCTATTGGTTTTCTGTATGGACGCAATTTGCGCGTGTGGTGTCGCTTTCTTTGTCCGGTGAATGGCGTGTTCAACCTTCTGGCAAAACTGGCTCCGATACACTTTCGTGTTGATGCGGCTGCATGGCGCGCCTCACATGAGCGCGGTGAGCATCCAAAGAACTTGCACTGCGCTCCGCTGGTTCCAGTGCGCAATATGACCGGCGCGGGACAATGTCATATGTGCGGCCGTTGCAGCGGTTTTCGTAGCGCAGTACAACTCGCGCCACGTTTGCCAAATCACGAGATTGTGAATCTCGCCGACCGTCATCCGCATCCTTGGGAAACCGCACTGATTTTCTTTGGAATGCTGGGGTTGGCGCTGGGTGCGTTTCGCTGGACTAATAGTTCATTATTTGTTGAGCTCAAACAGACGCTGGCAACATGGCTTGTCCAACACCAGTTGCTCTGGCCGCTGCAGTGGTCTGCGCCATGGTGGTTGTTGACCAACTATCCTGGCAGTAACGATGTCATGAACCTGATAGATGGCGTGGTGTTACTCACGTACTTGATCGGCACAGCGTTGCTCATGGGTGGAGCACTGTACCTTGTTACTGCGCTGGCAACTCGTTCCATGGGTGCATGGTCGTCGCGGCGATTCCATCATATTGCGCAATGCTTTATTCCATTGGCGGGATGTGGCGTTTTCCTCGGCTTGTCTGCTTTGACGGTCACGCAATTACGCGCGGAACACCTCAACATGTCATGGGCTTCGCAAACGCGAGATATATTGCTAGCACTGTCCTGTATATGGTCGGGTTGGTTGGCATGGCGAGTCATTAGTCGACATGCGAGAGGTGCGCGCCGGTTTACGGCAGCACTGCTGACATTGGTGGGGATAGTTGCCACCGGCTTTGTATGGCGAACAACTTTCTGATAAAGACATCCTGAGGCGGATAGATGGAACTGACGAATGGTATCAATCTTGACCTGATCTATAAGGGCGACGTGCAGTCCGTGGTCAGCGGCGGCGTGAACGACAACACCAACTACCTCGGCACGATCGATGTGCAATTGACTTTGGATGGCGATCAGCTATTTCACATCCCCGGCGCGACGGTGTTTCTTTATCTTCTGAATCACCACGGCGGCCATCCCAATGACCATGTCGGCAGCGTGCAAGGCGTCAATAACATCGAAGCGCCGGTCGCTGCGACCAAGCTGTATGAGGCATGGATAGAAAAGTGCTGGTTCGAGGATCGACTGTCGCTGCGTTTTGGCCTGTACGATACAAACACCGAATTCTACGTTAACGATGCCGCTGGGTTATTCATTCACCCTGCCTTCGGCATGGGGCAGGAAATGGCGCAAGCGGGGCTCAATGGGCCATCGGCATATCCCTATACTTCGTTGACGGCGCGCGCATTGGTGAAACCCACCGAGTGGTCTTATCTGCAGTTCGCTGTCGCCGATGGCGTGCCCGGCGATGTCGATCGTCCTCGTGGGACTCATGTTGATCTGGACGAAAAGGACGGTACCCTGCAGTTGGGTGAATTGGGTTTGATACTGCCTGCCGCATCCGATGCCGGATCGGCACGGGGCAAGATCGGTTTTGGCGGATGGCGATTCACTATGCCTTTTGATGATGTTTCCGACGTCGATGTCGATGGCAATCCCATACGCGATGATAATTACGGCATCTATGCGTTGGCCGACTACCGGATTTACACTGAGTCGCCACAGGATGATCAAGGATTGACCCTCTTTGCTCGCTGTGGCTACGCGAATGATCGTGTAAATCAAACCGATCACGCATTTGAAATCGGCGCTGCCTACCTGGGATTGCTACCTGGCCGCGATGTCGATCAATTGGGATTCGGTATTTCCGCCGCTCGTAACGGTTCGCCATTTCGTGCCGCGAATATCGGTGTGAATGGTGATGCGTTAGATAAGTTCGAGATCACCTACGAACTCGCCTATAAAGCAATTGTCAGCGACCATCTCTCGTTGCAACCTTTAGCGCAGTACGTCGACAACAGCGATCCGGGCATTGATGACGCCCTGGTGCTTGGCATGCGCGCGCAGCTCGCATACTAGAACCTATCTCAATATTCCTTCGACGACAGCATTCGTAGACTTGAAGCAAAGATTAAATATCGTTACTCCGCAATGCGCGAGAATACAACATGAATTCCTGAATGCTTTCGATTGTGAACTACTTTGCCAGCTACCTCTGCACATTGCTCAGTTGGTCGACACACAATATTTAAATGTTAGTCTGCCGGTCAACACCAATGGCTTTTCGCTTGGAACCACGCAGCTAACCAGATACATAAATCGCATCTAGACGAACTACGCAACCAGAACGACAGCTCGATCCAAGGTTCTCAACAGCGCCCCTAACTCTTCTCGTTTCTTACTTACCCTGGTCATCGGCATTACAACTGCCTGCACGCCGCTCATGAACAACTGATTTCCTATTTCTCGTAGAGGCCCCGTGTATCGCAACGTGTTCATAGCCTGCGGCGCCACGCCAAAACCCCTTGCAATTGCCTTCCGAAGATTTTCCGCTACCGATTCACTGCTTTCGACGATCAACAGCTTGAAATTTTCGATCTTGTGTTGCGCCAAGTTCCAAGCGGTAGCGACCGCCCGCTCTCCTACCTGGCCTGGCTCGTACATCGCCAACACGGTGCGAGCGCCTAGAATCGACGACGATAAGACTGATAACCGGGCTTGGCGGCGTGCACCCACGACAACGACGCTGGCAGTCATTACCTGACTTGCAACGTGCTCAATAAGCGTTCCTCGCGATATGTCGAAGGACCATGGCAGCTGCAGGTCATTTGCAATCGCAGCCAGCTGCTGTCTGAGCTGATCTGCTTGCCGCCGCAGCGATCGTTCTACCGCACCAACGTCCATCGCCCGAACCGCCCCGGAAATCAATCCAATCTCGCGATTGAACGGCAGTGCCGCGGCTCGTAACAGTTCGACACTTTCAATAAATTGCACCACCAATTCGGCGTGAAGTGGTGCGGCGATGCGACGTAGAAGCGCCAACGACTCCACGTCAGCTCGCCCTGAGTCGCTCAGGAATGCAACGCGTTGCGTCGCCACAGATGTGTCATCAACACTCACTATGATTGCTTTCCATTTGGGGCATTGGGACGCGTCTTTTTTACTTTCTGTCCCTTTTTGTAAAGCTCCCTGGACGTACTGCCATATGCCTGCCGTATGAGCGAAAGTTCCAGAAGCCGTGTCGTCACCAAATCATTGAGGCTACCTTCCGGATAGTGTCCGTTCTCATCCCGCTGTCCAGATGGCACTCCAGTCAGCAATTCCAGTGCTTCATCAAGAACACTCACCGCATAGACATGAAACTTGCCATCGCGAACAGCGTCAACGACCTCCGCACGCAGCATCAAGTGCTTAATATTGGACTTCGGAATGATTACCCCCTGCTCACCACTGAGCCCCCGCGCCGCACATAATTCGAAGAATCCTTCAATTTTCTCATTCACTGCCCCGATTGGCTGGACGTCACCATGTTGATTCACCGAACCAGTGATGGCCAACGATTGTTTTAGCGGAACATTCGATACAGAGGAAATGAGTGCAGCCAATTCCGCCACCGATGCGCTATCGCCTTCCACTTCTCCATAAGTTTGTTCGAATACCAGGCTGGCGCCCAGCGACAAGGGATGATTGGCCGCGTAGCGCGAAGTCAGATATGAAGCAAGGATCAAAACACCCTTTGAGTGAATCGGCCCACCCATTTCAATTTCTCGTTGGATGTCAATCACTTCACCATCACCCAGTCGCGTGGTAGCGGTTATGCGTGTTGGATGAGCAAAGAGTTGCTCGCCTATGGCGGCAACCGAAAGCGCATTGACGCAGCCGACCTTTCCGCCCGCAGTATCAATCAATAGTTCATTACGCAGGATGGCCTGTTGTAACTTCTCGCGTATGCGTGACCCGCGGCGACGCTGGTTATCAACCGCTTGACTCACACTTTCTGAATCAACGACCGACAATCCACGCTTTCGCGCACAGTAGTCTGCTTCGCGCAGCAAGTCGCCCATCTGCTCAAGTTGCGCGGAAAGGCGTTCGCTATCATCCGCCCACCGTGCTGCCTGTTCGACCACACGAGCAACGGCTGCACGCGCGAATGGAAGCAGCTTCTCACGATGTACTAACGTACTGACAAGGCGCGCATACTGCGCCTCCTGCTCCGATCCGCGAACGAATTCATCCTCAAAGTCGGCGGCCACCTTGAACAGCTCTCCGAATTGCGGGTCGTAGGCAAGCATCATGTAGTAGAGAAACCGATCGCCGAACAGCACCACTTTTACGTCCAATGGAACAGGTTCTGGTTCCAGTCCAACGGTGCTGATTAGACTGTAGGCCTCCGCAGGAGAATCAAGACGGATTTCACCACTCGCCAGCGCCCGTTTCAGCCCCTGCCATGAGAACGGTTGCGTCAGCAATTTGTGCGCATCGATAAGGAGGTATCCTCCGTTTGCGCGGTGAAGTGCACCGGCTTTGATCAACGTAAAATCAGTAATCAACGCGCCGAGTCGCGCAATGTGTTCGATACGGCCAAGCAAATTGCTATGTGTCGGATAGTCCTCGCACAGAATGGGCGCGCCAACCGCATGATCATCGTTCCCGACAATGACATTGACATGATAGCGACGGAATGAATCAGGCTCGGCTGCCCGCACGCCAAGAATATTAGTTTCTTGCTCCGCTGGACTACGAAATTCGTCCACGTTTTCCAACACATCCGCCTGGACTTCGGTCAAGTACTCCTGGACAATTTTGAGTTCTGTATAGCGGCTCTTCAATTCGTCGGTAAGCGATCCGACTGCCAGCAGTGTCATTTCTCGATTGAGTTCCCTGACACGATCGCGATGCTCCTTGCGAAGTTGGTGGCCGCGCTGGATCGCCTTTTGCAGCAGGTCTTGCAACACGCCCACCGTGGCCTCCAAGGCTTTGCGCTCCTCGTCACTTAACTTTGCGTACTCTTCCGAGTCTAGAACCTCCCCGTTGCGCATTGGTGCGAACGAAAAACCTGTAGGCGTATGCAGAACAGCTATGTTGTGCTTGACCGCTTCCTCGTTGACCTCCTGGAATAACTTCCCTTCCCGCTCACCGAACTCATCGTTGATTTGCTCCAAACGCTGGCGATACTCATCCGCCTCGAATGTCGCCGGAATTGCCACTCGCAGTTCGTCGACGAAATGCTCCATGTCGGCACGCAACCGCGAACCGCATCCGGCAGGCAGCTTCAATATTTTCGGGCACTGCGGTTGTTTGAAGTTGTTGACGTAGCTCCAATCCGAAGGAGCGGGTTCACTTGCGGCGCGCGAGTCCAATACTTCTCGCACCAACGACATTTTTCCGACACCTGCAGGCCCCAGTACAAAAAGGTTGTAACCTTGCCGGCGCAGCCCGACGGCAAAAGTCACAGCTTCGCGTGCACGCTCTTGGCCCGCAATCGAGGTTAATGACTCGGTGTCGTCCGTGGTTTCAAAATGCAATCCCTCGAATTTACTCTCGCGATAAAGCTGATCGGGAGCGAGGCCAGGAGGTACTGTCATTTCTTGGCTCCGGAATGGTTGCGATGCTGTGTAGGAGAAGCTATCGCAATTCCCGGATATGGGTTTTGCCCCTGGTCAAGGTCAGGCATGAACCCAAGCATCATGCGGTCTACGGATGCCCGGGCACAGAGAGTGACTTCCGTGTCACGATTAGCGTACCGGCCTGGCCTATGGCGTCGCCTTATCGTTTATCTGGGCGGCGTACTTGGCTTCGACTTCGCCGACTTTTTGCAGGATCTCCGCCTGCATCATCAGTTGAAGTTTCTCGTTACCTGGTGGCAATGCCGGAATGTGTATGACACGGTCCATCATACCTTGCATGCCGTGCATTCCCCCTTCTCCCATCATTCGGCATTTTCCGCCTCCGCCCATCATCGGTCGGTCGTCGCCTTGCATCATGTTGTGACCCATCGACATGTTGTCGCCTTTCATATCCATGGTGTGTTCCATCTGATTTGCAGGCTCCTTCGACTCGTTCCCATGCTCTTCGGCGATCGCAGACCCCGTGAACAATAAGGACGTCGATAAATACACGGCCACAATTATTGAATTTTTCATACCTTCCTCCTGCAATCAAAAAATTTGTTCACGTGAACATGTCAACCTGCTCACACCTGAATACCACCTAACACATCGGTGATCTGATTCCGTATGGCAGAAGCATCGCGCAGAACGGCAACGCAGCAGCGACGACCGCTCAACGTGACGGGGCCAAGTGAGATGGTTACCGGAATTTCATCGCCGGCTTTCGACAGAGCATACAGGAATGGCCGCGCCCCCATCGCCCGTTGCACCGGGTCCTTCCAATACTCAGCCACCATTCTTGTATGGCTCTCACGAATCCTTGACGGAATGAGAACGCTCAACGATTGATCAACCAAGTCCGTGGCATCAAAACCCAGCAGCTCCTTGATCCCCTTATTCGCAAACAATATGACACCCCCCTCATCGACCAGGACGATTGCATCGGGTAGCGCGTCAAGCAAAGGCGCCAACACCTTGTCGAAGACGGGTTGCATGTGGACACTCCCGAGATTACCCAGAAGACTTCGCTATCTGAGATTAGTTCGCATTCTCTCTAGTCGCCATTGACGGCGATCAAGCAAACGTCCGAGAAGGGTCCGACAAACGGGCGCGACAACAATTCAGGCACCGGAGCTGGCGTGTCCGATTGCGGAATATCATCAAAGCGTTTTCATGAACACCTTGGAGTTGCGCTGCAGGTTGTATAGATGCTTCTTCGCTACTGGCAGCTTGTCGACCGAGACTTCGTCGAAACCTCGCTCAACAAACCAATGCGCAGTCTGGGTGGTGAGCACAAACAGTTTCCTCACCCCCACTTGCCGCGCTGCCATTTCCAGACTGCTGAGCAATAGATCGCCACGCCCTTCATTTCGGTAATCAGGATGTACGGCAAGACAGGCCAGCTCAGCCAAGCCGTCGCTCGCAAATGGGTACAGAGCGCCACAACCAATAATGGCGTTGTCGCGCACCAGTACCTGGAATTGATCGATTTCGGTTTCCAACTTCTCACGCGAGCGTCGCACCAGCGTGCCGTCCTCCTCCAGTGGCGCGATCAGTTCAAGTATGCCGGCGACATCATCGATGGTCGCCTTGCGCATAGTGTCAAACGGTGATGCGGAAACCAGCGTTCCAATGCCATCGCGAGAAAACAATTCCAGCAGCAGCGCACCATCCACCCGGCGATCCACCAGATGCGATCGCCGCACGCCGCTGCGGCAGGCATTAATGGCATCGTCGAGTTCCGGCATGCGTTCGCCGAGATCGGCGATTGAGTTCAACAACTGCTGCGCCTCACCATCGGTGAACTGCCTGACCAGCCGACCTTTTCGATCGATTACGCTCCTTCCTTCGAGCAGGAAAATCAATTTGCCGGCACCCAAGGCCGATGCCACCGCGGTGGCCACTTCGTGCGCGTTCAAGTTGAAGCACTCGCCGGTCGGCGAATAACCAATCGGTGGCACAACGACAATGTCTCCACTGTCGAGGCTGGACTTGATTGAATCAATGTCCACGCGCCGAACATTGCCGGAGTACGCGAAGTCCACGCCATTGCGTACACCGATGGGTTTGGCGGTGATGTAATTTCCCGACGCAACACGAATACGCGCATTGGGTGTGGGCGAATTCGCCAGCCCCTGCGACAGCATGGCCATCACTTCAATAACAACAGTGCCAACGGCATCCTTGACGCAAGACAGCGTATCAAGATCGGTGATACGCACACCCTGTTCGCTGTGCACTTCAATGCCGCGCGCCTTCAGTCGCTCATCGACCTGCTGGCGCGTACCTGGCACGATGACCAGGCGAATACCGAGGCTCGACAACAATGCAATGTCGTGGATGAGATTGCGAAAGGTTGAATCCGCTACCGCCTGTCCGCGAAAGCACAGTACGAAAGTCTGGCCACGATGGGCATGGATATAGGGCGAAGCTTGTCGGAACCAATCGACGAATTGTTTCTGTTTGTCAGCCATGCTCAACTTCCATCAACGTATGCAAAACTGCTCAATCATGCCACGTAATATTTTTACCATGGGGGCGAAATCGGCCATGGGCACAAATTCATTTGGTTGATGCGCCCGAGCGATGTCACCCGCGCCGAGTATGACTGTCTCCACGCCCATCTGCTGCAGGTAGGGACCTTCGGTGCCAAATGCCACAGAGCCGGCAATCTTACCGCTCAATACTTCCGCGATATGAACCACCCTTGCACGCTCGTCGGTGTTAAGCGGCGGCACTCCGTCAAACAGCGTGGACACCTCAACGCTTAAATCTGTATCGCGTAGCGCGGCTCTGACAACTTCGCCGAACTCCGCCTGCACTTGCTCGGCACGCATCTGCGGCAGGATACGCAGATCGACGTGCAATTCGCACTCGGCGCAAATCTTGTTCGGGCTCTCACCACCGTGCACGTGACCAAGATTCATGGTCGGCACCTGCACCGCGAAACTGTCGTCTTTATAGCGACGCTGCAAATCATCGCGCCACGACAATAACGCGGTCATTACCTTGTTCATGCCCTCAAGCGCGCTGCGACCGGTGGAAGGATCGCTGGCGTGACCGGAGCGACCCTGCACGCGAATGCGCTCCATCATCACTCCCTTGTGCGCGCGGACCGGCTTGAGTCCCGTCGGCTCACCAATCAACGCCGCCGCGCCGCGCAGATCGATGACGCCATGCAGGGCTTTCACACCAGCCATCGAGCTCTCCTCGTCGGCCGTCGCCACAATCACCAGCGATCGTTGCAATCGATCCGCCTTCACCTTTTCGACCGCCGCCAGCACCAACGGAAAGAACGCCTTCATATCCGTGGAGCCCAATCCATACAGCTTGCCGTCGCGCTCGGTGAGGCGAAATGGATCGCTCGCCCAACCATGCTCATCGCAGGGCACGGTGTCGGTGTGACCGGCCAGTACCAATCCGGGCGGCCCTTTGCCCAAGGTGGCGATCACATTCACCTTGTCGATGCCACGGTTCACCGGCACCCACTGCACCTCAAATCCGGCTTCCTCCAGCCACTCCGCCAGCAATTCCGCCACACCGCGATTGCTGCAATCGAGCTGCGGATCGTGGCTGCTCACCGATGGCACCGCAACCAGCCGGCCGAGCCGATGAATCACGCGCGTAAAATCTTCGCCGCTCATGCTTTGTCAGCCGTGGTTTTCATACGCCGTTGTCGATGCAGGCACATTCGCCACATTGTACGGACTCGCCTCGAAGCTCGCCATGCGTTCCGCGCCGTGACGGCCCGCATTGAGGGCACCGCACAGGGCTGGTATTCTGCCGCGCCTTTCGGCATAAAGGGCTAATCCAGAATCGAGTAGCTCGCGTACGGAGTCACCATGAGTAAAAAGTTGAATCGCTACAGCTCGCGCATTACCGAACCTCGCTCCCAAGGCGCCTCGCAGGCCATGCTCTACGGCACCGGCTTGACGGACGCCGATATGGAAAAGGCACAGGTCGGTATTGCCAGCGTTTGGTATGAGGGTAATACCTGCAACATGCACTTGCTTGATCTGGCCGCCAAGATTAAAGAAGGCGTGGTCAAAGCCGGGTTGGTGGGCATGCGCTTCAACACCATCGGTGTCAGCGACGGCATCTCCATGGGCACCGACGGCATGAGCTATTCGCTGCAGTCGCGCGATCTCATCGCCGACTCGATTGAAACCGTCATGAGCGCACAATGGTACGACGCCTGCGTGACGATTCCCGGCTGCGACAAGAACATGCCCGGCTGTGTGATGGCGATGGGTCGTCTCAATCGCCCGGCAATCATGGTCTACGGCGGCACCATCAAGGCAGGCCATCGCAAGTGCGAAGGCAAGGACCAAGTCCTCGATATCATCTCGGCATTCCAAAGCTACGGTGAAGCATTGAGCGGCAAGATTGATGAAGAAACGCGCCGCGACATCGTGCGCAAATCCTGCCCGGGTGCGGGCGCCTGCGGCGGCATGTACACCGCCAACACCATGGCGAGCGCCATCGAGGCCATGGGGATGTCACTGCCCTATTCATCGTCCACACCGGCGGTGGATCCGCTCAAATTGGAAGAGTGTCTGCGCGTTGGACCGGCCATTCGCAATTTGCTTGAGAAAGACATCAAGCCGCGTGACATCATGACCCGTGCCGCGTTCGAAAACGCCATGGTGCTCATCACCGTGCTCGGTGGCTCAACTAACGCCGTGTTGCACTTGATCGCCATGGCACGCTCGGTTGGCATCATGCTTACCGTGGATGATTTCCAGAAGGTCAGTGATCGAACACCGTATCTCGCCGATCTCAAACCCAGCGGCAAGTACGTGTTCGAAGATTTGCATCAGGTTGGCGGCATCCCAGCCGTAATGAAGATGCTGCTCGAAAACAAGATGATCGACGGCAGTTGCCTCACCGTCACCGGCAAGACCGTGGCTGAGAATCTTGCCGACGTGCCAGGCCTCGCAGCCGGGCAACGTATCATCATGCCACTGTCGCAACCCATCAAGGCGCAGGGGCACATCCAGATCCTCAAGGGCAATCTGGCGCCGGAAGGCTCGGTGGCGAAAATCACCGGCAAGGAAGGCCTGCGCTTCTGCGGACCAGCGCGCTGCTTCGATTCCGAAGAACTGATGCTTGCCGCGCTCGAGCGCAAGGAAATCAAGAAAGGTGAGGTAGTGGTGATCCGTTATGAAGGACCCAAAGGCGGACCCGGCATGCCTGAAATGCTAACGCCGACCTCCGCCATCATAGGCGCGGGGCTGGGTGGCGACGTTGCGCTGATTACGGACGGCCGTTTTTCCGGTGGCTCGCACGGCTTCATCGTTGGCCACATCGTGCCGGAGGCGCAGGAAGGCGGCCCGATCGGCCTCATTCGCGACGGCGACATCATAACGCTCGATGCCGAGACCAATCGCATCGATGTAAACGTGACTGACGAGGAATTCGCGCGTCGGCGCCAGTCGTGGGTGATGCCGCCCTACAAGGCCGCGCGCGGCACGCTCCACAAGTTCATTAAGACTGTTCGTTCCGCTTCTGAGGGCTGTGTGACAGATGAATGACAGCATGGCACGTTTGCTGCTCGTTTCGAATAAATATAGAAATCGTTGCGGGGGTAGCGCGCGTGGTTTTCGACTTTTTGGCCGACTTGCTGACAGTCGTCATGCTTTTGATGCTGTGCTTTGCATCGCTTTTTGGTCAAAGCAGCGCACAAAAACAGCGCAAACGGCTCTGGAAACATCGTAGTCGCCGTTCGAACGTCGTAAGTGAGGCGCTACCTAGCGAAATCGTACCCCCGTCGACGTCTACGCCGGCAATAGAACCGGAAGCGGACGTATCACAGCAGTCGCCAACTAACGACAACGCTCCGGCGCCAACACCTGCCACATAGAAGCCAAAGTAAATTGAACGGGAACACAGACGACTGTGAACCCTTTCAATTTACAACTTTACGTTAAGTCAACTATCTTCGTCGGACCACTGGATGTTGGCAATACGCTTTTTCGGGCGCGGCCATACCTGCGTGTTGTTGATCACTGGCTTGAGATTGGTCTTAACCACACTGGTTGCTTCCGGCTCATCGCTGCTTATGACGGTGCGGGTGCGAGTGGTCGCCGTGGTGGTTGCCTGTGCTGCGGTGGCGGGTGTAATCGGCGTCATGACGCTGGCCCGAGGCACATCAGCCACCGCCTTCGCGCCGTTCTTTTCACCGACGCCTTCATCGGCATACTGCTTGAAGTATTGCACCACGCGGCGCACGTACTCCTGCGTCTCGGCATAGGGCGGGATTTTATTACCGTATTGAATCACGGCATTCTCGCCGGCGTTGTATCCCGCTACCGCCAGCACAACGTTGTTGTTGAATAGATCCATGAGGAAGCGCAGGTACCTGGTACCGCCGTGTACGTTCTGCACCGGATCGTAGCGATTGGAAACACCCATACGCTTGCCGGTTTCCGGCATCAGCTGCATCAGCCCCACTGCACCCGCACTGGAAATGGCATCGGGTTGATACGCCGACTCGGCAGTGATGACTGCATGCACCAACTCGACGGGAAGCTTGTTCTTGGCAGCGGCCTCAGCAATGAGGTCGTAGTACTCTTCACGGTTGTGCACCAGAAGGTTGTTGTGTAAGTCGACCGAGCGCGAAACCCAACCCTTCCACGATTTCACCAGCTTGAGATTGCCGTGCTTATCCGGAGTGTCGGTCAGCGTGACGCGGCCGTACTTGTCCACGTACTTATAAATGTCGGCATGCGCCATCGGAATCCGCGCAAACAGCAAGCACATCGCCACGCTCGCCGCGAGACGTCTACTTCCCAGTGCCTGGTGCCAACCGATCCCCAATTTTAGTCTCGCTTGAAATTTATTCTGTAACTTATTGTTACATAATAATTACTATACGGCTACTTTAGCAATCACTTGAAGCACCAAACAGGCCATCACCCCAGCGACAGCGTCATCCAGCATGATGCCCAAGCCACCATGGACGTGGCGGTCAACCCACCTGACGGGCCACGGCTTGGCGATATCCAATAGGCGAAATAGCAAGAAGCCCGCCACCCACCACCGCCAACCACCCGGAGCGGCTGCCAAGGTAATCAGTACCCCCACCACTTCATCCCAGACAATGGACGGGTGATCAGCGACCCCCAGAGTCACTGCCGTGCGCCCGCAAATCCAAACACCCAGCCCAAACGCAAGCACGACAATCAGTACATACACCGGTAAGGATAGCGTACGCACCAAGAAATAGACCGCGATACCGATCACGCTGCCCCACGTACCAGGTCCAGGCTTGAGGCAGCCAGCGCCGAATCCCAGCGCCAATAGGTGCAATGGGTCTTGCAGCAGGTTTGCCGGGTTTGGCGATGTCGGTGTTGGCGCGGTCAATATCCCTCCCGTTCCAGCGAAAGTCTTAACGATTTCAACACAAAGCACCAATGCTGACGTATGCGGAAAAGACCTTGGCCACAAATTTTTATGAACAGGCGTCGCATTAAGTGGGCAAGCATAGCCAGCTGCAAGTCGCCTCAGGCTATAATTTTAAAATTGTGACAGCGGAAAGACTGTCGTCGGGAAGCCTTCATGCCCTGGATACCTATGTACCTGACCTCGGACGATGTCGAGTTGGTCGGCTTCGTGCTGTCCAAAGATCCCGATATCGCCGTCATTGTTCCAGACGGGGCGCCCTATCGCTGGAAGGCGGTAAAGGATTTCAACCCACCCTACGCCGAGCGCACTGCGCTCTGGCATATTCCAAGTGGACCCATTCCGTTGGTTTCAGGCGAAGCCGGACAGCCCGACCTGTTTGTCGAAGACCCGTGGACCGGCTGGACTGAGCGCGAAACGACCCACGACCCGGCCACCCCATTCTTCGGCGCTGGAAGGCCGGGCATTTTCTGGCTCAACGTCCGTCCGTCTAGTCCCAATGACAATCGCGCTCTGGGCCTGTCGACGCTGGAGTGGATTGGCCGCCGCTACAAGGGTCTTGGTATCGAGCCCACGCTTGCCAGCCAGCGCTGGTGGCGTTCGATTTATCGCCGCTTGCTGCGCATTGGCAAGAAGGTGCCACGCGGAACGCTCAATGCTTCGCTACCACCAGAGGTTCTCGCCTTCCCCAATGCATATAGGTATCTGGAAGCGGGCTTCTCCGCCGACTCCAATCCGTTTGACGAAGACGTGATGACTGAAGCTATTCGCTAACGCGCACTCCAAACGTCTCACGCATTCAGGAGTGTAGCGACAGCCATCGCGGCGATGCCCTCGCCGCGTCCGGTAAAACCCATTTTCTCGGTTGTGGTCGCCTTGACGTTTACCGCGTCCAATTCAATCTGCATGTCCATGGCTAGATTGGCACGCATGGCGGCAATGTGCGGCGCCATTTTCGGCATCTGGGCGACAATGGTGGCGTCCACGTTGCCGATGCGATAACCGCGTTGCTGCAACAGTGACACAATGTGACGCAGAATCAATCGGCTGTCGATGTTCTTGATATTCTGATCGGTATCGGGAAAGTGCTTGCCGATGTCACCCATGGCGGCAGCGCCTAATAGCGCATCGCAAATGGCGTGAATAACCACATCGCCGTCGGAATGCGCTTCCATGCCCAATTCGTAGGGAATATCAACGCCACCCAGCACCAAGCGGCGCCCGGCCTGGAAACGATGAGCATCAAAACCCTGACCTACGCGCACGCTGTCTCCTCCTGATACCGCAGATAAATTTCGGCCAGCACCAAGTCCTGCGGCCGCGTCACTTTAATGTTATCGGCGTGACCTTCAACCAGCAGCGGCCACTGCCCGCTCAGTTCCATCGCCTGCGCCTCGTCGGTGACGTTAACGCCTTGCGCCAACGCCGATTCGATTGCGCTGGCCAATGGACCGATGCGAAACATCTGCGGCGTCAACGCATGCCACATACCCGTGCGATCGATGGTTTCAGTAATGGTGTTGTTTTCGTCAGCGCGTTTCATCGTATCGCGCACCGGCAGAGCCAGAATGCCACCGACGGGATGATCAACAACCGCATCGAGCATGCAATCGATGTCAGCGCGGCGCAGGCATGGCCGTGCCGCGTCATGCACCAATGCCCAATCAATGAAGCTGCTGTTCCACGCCAACGCTTTCAGCGCATTCAGCACCGAGTGGCATCGCTCGCGACCGCCAGCGGTGCGATGGATTTTCGGGTGCTTGGAGATCTCCAGCGTTGGCCAGACTTCATCGTGCGCGGCCAGTGCCACCATCACGCCATCAATGCGCGGATGATCGACAAATCGCTGCAGCGTGTGTTCAATGATGGTCTTGCCCCGAAGCGGCAGATATTGTTTGGGCAGATCCGCGCCCATGCGCGTCCCAACGCCGGCCGCGGGAATGACGGCCCACACCTTCATGACCCTACTTCCCGGAATCTGCTGTGAGGCGTTCGCTGCCGACAGTCGTCTCGGATGGCGCGGGACTGTCGATGATCTGATAGAAAGTTTCGCCGGCGGCGATCATGCCGACATCGCTGCGCGCACGTTCCTCGATGGCCTGCAAACCCTGCTTCAGATCCTGCACTTCGGCATCCAGCGCCTGATTGCGCTCGCGCAATTCGGCGTTCTCCTGGGTTTGTAATGCGATCTGCTGCTTGAGCGTGAGCACATTGGGAATGCCGCCGTAGGCCGACCAAAGCTCGCCCTGCGCCGCGCATAGCAAACCAATGAGAACCAGCGCCAACCAGCGCATCAGTCCCCGCCTCCGTCCGCCAATGTTTTGACACCTTGATCAGTCACGTGATCAATAGTTTACCGTGATTTCCTCACAAATTATAGAAGGCTTTGCGGCCGGGATAAATAGCCTTCTTGCCGAGTTCATCTTCGATTGCCAGCAGGCGGTTGTACTTGGCCACCCGATCTGAGCGCGACATTGAGCCGGTCTTGATTTGACCACAGGAAGTGGCGACAGCCAGATCCGCGATGGTAGTGTCCTCGGTTTCACCCGAGCGATGCGAAACCACCGCCGTGTAGCCAGCTTTCTTAGCCATTTTAATCGCCGCCAGCGTCTCGGTGAGCGTACCGATCTGATTCACCTTGATGAGAATGGAGTTGGCGATGCCTTTCTTGATGCCGTCCTTGAGAATGGCGGTGTTGGTGACAAAGAGATCGTCGCCCACCAGCTGCACCTTCTTGCCGAGTTTGTTGGTCAGCTTCGCCCAACCTTCCCAGTCGTTCTGATCCTGGCCATCCTCGATGGTGATGATCGGATACTTCTTGCACCAGTCAGCCAGCATGTCGGAGAACTCGTCCGAACTGAGCGAGCGCTTCTCAGACTCGAGGTGATACCTACCGTGCTTGTAGAACTCCGAACTCGCCACGTCGAGACCGATGAGAATATCCTTGCCGGCCTTGTAGCCAGCCTTGGCAATCGCTTCAAGCACGATTTCAACCGCGGCCGCATTCGACGGCAGATCTGGCGCGAAACCGCCCTCATCGCCCACGGCGGTGCTCATACCCTTGTCGGCGATAAGCTTTTTCAACGCGTGAAATACCTCAGCGCCGTAGCGGATCGCTTCGCGGAAATTCTTGGCGCCCACCGGAAGAATCATAAACTCCTGCAGGTCGACGCTATTGTTGGCGTGCGCGCCACCGTTGATGATGTTCATCATCGGCACCGGCATGGTGTACGGCCCCTTGCCGAGATACTTGTAGAGCGGCACTCCCTTGTCGAGTGCCGCCGCGCGCGCCGCCGCCATTGAAACTGCCAGCAGTGCATTGGCACCGAGGCGCGCTTTGTTCGCTGTGCCGTCGAGTTTGATCATGGTCTCATCGATTAATTCCTGATCATTGACCGGTTTGCCCTTCAGCGCTTTGAAGATCTCGCCATTGACGTTGGCGACAGCTTTCAACACACCCTTGCCGAGATAGCGCTTCTTGTCGCCATCGCGCAGTTCGATGGCCTCGCGCTCACCGGTCGAGGCGCCAGACGGCACGGCAGCAATGCCGACTGAACCTTTGCCGGTGGTGACTTCCGCCTGGACTGTTGGATTGCCTCGTGAGTCGATGATTTCGCGTGCATGGATGTGTTTGATCTTGGACACGGCACTGCTCCTCAATATTTTCTCGAATGATGGAATCTTGGCGATCTGCCAAACTGCTCAGGGCGCTGCGGACGGCGATTGTCCACTACCGTGATCGCCTAGATCAATGCCCGCGAGCACCTAAAACGCGATTTCAGGACAAAACCAGACTTTGTAGACCAACCAAAACTTCAGGGAAGATGTGGTTTCACCGCTTCATCCAGCGTCTTCAATGTTTCCAGCAAGGCGGGCATGTCAGCCAGCGGCCAGGAATTCGGTCCATCGCTCAACGCCTGGGCGGGATTCGGGTGCGTCTCCATGAACAATCCATCAATGCCTACCGCCATGGCCGCGCGTGCCAGAGGCGCGATGAACTCCCGTTGGCCGCCCGACGCTGTCCCCTGCCCACCCGGTATCTGCACCGAGTGCGTGGCGTCGAAAACCACCGGACAGCCGGTTTCGCGCATCACCACCAGCGAGCGCATGTCCGAGATGAGATAGTTGTAACCGAATGCGGTGCCGCGCTCGCACACCATAATTTGCTGATTGCCGGTGTCCTTGGCCTTGGCAACCACATTTGCCATGTCCCACGGCGCCATGAACTGGGCTTTTTTGATGTTCACCGGCTTGCCGCAACGCGCCACGTTTTGAATAAAGTTTGTCTGCCGCGCCAGAAATGCCGGTGTCTGTAGAACATCGACCACCGAAGCGACTTCATTGAGCGGCGAGTCTTCATGCACGTCGGTGAGCACGGGTAGCTGCAATTGCTCGCGCACCGCGCTCAGCGTTTTCAATCCTTCTTCCAGCCCGGGACCGCGATAACTCTTGTGTGAAGTGCGATTGGCCTTGTCATAGGAAGCCTTGAAGATATAAGGAATCCCCAGCTTTGCCGTGAGTTCCTTCAGTTTGCCGGCAATATCGAGCACCAGTTGCCGGCTTTCAATGACGCACGGACCGGCGATGAGAAAGAACGGCCGCCCACCGCCGATTTCAAAGTTGTGCAACCGCATCTTTTCTCAATGGCGACTTTGCCGTTCGGTAAGCGAGCGCCGCGCGCACAAAACTGGCAAATAATGGGTGCCCATCGCGTGGCGTGGACGTGAACTCGGGATGGAACTGACAGCCGATGAACCATGGATGCTGCGGGATCTCCACCATCTCCACCAGCACGCCGTCGACGGAGCGGCCGGCGAAACGCATGCCGGCTTTTTCCAATACGTCGGTGTAGCGATTGTTGAATTCGTAGCGATGACGATGGCGCTCGAAAATGCTGTCCTTTCCATAAACGCTGCGTGCAAGGGTGCCAGGGGCGAGCTTGCACTCCTGCGCGCCAAGCCTCATGGTGCCACCCAAATCTGATCGTTCGCTGCGCGTTTGCACGCTGCCATCCGCCGCCTTCCATTCGGTGATGAGCGCAATCACCGGATGCGCGGTGTCTTGGTTAAATTCGGTGCTATGCGCGCCGGCGAGATTGGCCACATCGCGCGCGAACTCGACCACCGCCAACTGCATGCCGAGACAGATTCCGAGATATGGAATGCCGCGCTCACGCGCATAACGCACGGCTTCAATCTTTCCTTCGATACCGCGCCGCCCGAAACCGCCGGGGACGAGAATCGCATCCATGCCATCGAGGCAGCCGGTCCCATTTTTCTCGATCTCCTCGGAATCGATGTAGGTAATAATCGGTTTGGTGCGCGTGGTAATGCCGGCATGAACCAGCGACTCTGATAGCGATTTATATGAATCGGTCAGATGCACGTACTTGCCCACCATGGCGATTTTGACTTCTGCTTCCGGGTGCTCCAGTGCATCCACCACCTGATCCCATTCATGAAGATCGGCCGCCGGTGCATTGATGCTGAGCTTTTCGCACACGATTTCATCCAGCTTCTGCTCGTGCAGCATGCCGGGAATTTTGTAAATTGTGCTGGCATCGATGGCCGAGATGACTGCGCGCTGCTCGACGTTGGTGAATAGCGCTATTTTGCGGCGTTCCGAATCGGGCAGGGCTTTCTCAGAGCGGCACAGCAGAATATCCGGCTGAATACCGATGGACCGCAGTTCCTTCACTGAGTGCTGGGTCGGTTTGGTCTTCATCTCACCGGCCGCCGGCACGTAGGGCACCAATGTCAGATGTATAAATATCGTGCGATGCGATCCCAACTCGATGCGCATCTGACGAATGGCTTCCAGAAAGGGCAGCGATTCGATGTCGCCGACCGTGCCGCCGATTTCGATCATCGCCACATCGGCATCGCCCGCGCCCTCGCGGATGCAGCGCTTAATCTCGTCAGTAATGTGCGGGATCACCTGCACCGTACCGCCAAGGTAGTCGCCGCGGCGCTCCTTGCGGATGACATTTTCGTAAATGCGGCCGGTGGTGTAACTGCTGGCGCGGCTGGTGCGGCAGCGGATAAAACGTTCGTAGTGACCAAGGTCGAGATCGGTTTCTGCGCCGTCGTCGGTCACGTAGACCTCGCCGTGCTGAAAGGGGCTCATCGTGCCCGGATCGACGTTGATGTAGGGATCGAGCTTGACCATGCGGATACGCAGTCGGCGCGCTTCAAGAATGGCGCCGAGCGATGCCGAGGCAATGCCCTTGCCCAATGAGGACACCACACCGCCAGTCACAAACACAAACTTCGTTTCAGCCATGTCCAGGCCTCCTAAAAAGATCAGCGGCAGTGTCATTGTATCCGTGAGTAAGTCCCTGTGCTTGCATTTGATCATGCCAACCGCACCGTGACTCCCCACCCCACGGGCGGCGAAGCTACCAGAAGATCTACGCTTCCACAATCGTGGTGAGCATTCATGGGGGACAATGGCACGGCATTCCCGTCACCGATGGGCCTGCTCCGTTATAATGAATGCCCTCTTACCACGCTTGAGCACGTGTTTTGACTGATCTGACCCGCCGCGGGCTGGCCGCTGCCGTAGGCGCATCGCTGGCCATGGCAGCCATGGGCACCTGCATTCGATTTGCCGCGCAGGACATCAATAATGCCATGGTGGTTTTCCTGCGGAATGCCTTCGGGTTGATGTTCCTGCTGCCTGGTTTGTTGCAACATGGCACCGCGCTCATGCACACACAGCGCTTTACCGCCCATCTCGCTCGTTCACTGGCAGGGCTTGCAGCCATGTATTGTTTTTTTTACGCCATCGCGCACATGCATCTGGCTGAAGCGGTGCTGCTTAATTTCAGTTCACCCGTGTTTACTGCCTTGCTGGCGGCAATTTGGTTGAAAGAACCGCTGTCGCCGAAAACAATACTCGCCGTCATGCTGGGCTTATTCGGGATCATGCTAATCCTGAAACCCACGCCAACGCATTTCACTCCGGTGTCCCTGGTCGGCCTGGCCTCGGCCATGCTGGCTGCGGTCGCCATGGTCAATATCCGCGGCATGGCCAGCAGCGAACCCACTTGGCGCATCGTTCTGTATTTCTCCATGATCAGCACGGTGGTTTCGGCAATACCGTTGGGCTGGCATTGGCAAACGCCCACGCCACGTGCCTGGTTGGCCATGGCGGCGGCGGGACTGTGCGCCAGCCTCGGGCAATTGATGCTGACGTATTCCTACACCTCCGCGCCGGCCGCCAAAGTGGGCACGATCAACTACTCGACAGTAATCTTCGCCGGACTGCTCGGTTGGTGGTTATGGAATGAGCGACCCGACCAACTCTCGCTATTGGGTGCATCGCTGGTCATCGCGGCCGGAATTTTGGTAGCGAAACGGCCACCGGCCGAGGCGGACTGAGACTTTCGTCCCTGCCGACGGATTCACCTCACCAGCGGCACAGGCTAGACTACGCGCCTTCGTCCGTACGCGTGACCGAGGCGGCGGTGCACGGCACGAAGCGGGTTTGCTCTCTCCTACCCGCACTATGGGGGGCCATTGCGGCCTATCCCCGTTGCCTTCGCACAACATTTCCGCCTATGTAGGTCAAAACGCGCATGCCGGTGGGATGCAATCTCGGACGCGGCGATCGATGGTTTAACAAAAACATGTAAGGAGCCTGCAATGCTGTCCGATATCGAAATTGCCCAAAAAGCCACGATGAAGCCGATTATCGAGCTTGCCAAGAACAAGCTCGGCATCGACGCGAAATATCTCGAACCGTATGGTCACTACAAGGCCAAGCTGTCGCTCGACTATCTGCGCGAAATCGAGAAGAAACCGGACGGCAAGCTCATCCTCGTCACCGCCATCAGCCCCACGCCTGCTGGCGAAGGAAAAACCACGACCACCGTCGGCTTAGGCGATGCGCTCAACAAGATTGGCAAGAACGCCATCATCTGCCTGCGCGAACCCTCGCTGGGCCCGGTGTTCGGTGTCAAAGGCGGCGCCGCCGGCGGCGGTTACGCGCAGATCGTGCCGATGGAGGACATCAACCTGCACTTCACCGGCGACTTCCACGCCATCGGCGCCGCGCACAATCTGCTGTCGGCGATGATCGATAATCACATCAATCACGGTAATGAGCTAAAGATCGATCCGCGCCTGATTCAATGGAAGCGCGTGGTTGACATGAACGATCGCGCGCTGCGCAAGATCGTCGTCGGCCTCGGCGGCACTGCCAATGGTTTCGTGCGCGAGGATGGTTACGACATTGTTGTCGCCTCCGAGATCATGGCCATTCTATGTTTGGCCACATCGTTGAAGGATCTGAAGGAGCGACTTGGCCGCATCGTCATCGGTTACACACAGGGCGAGAAGAAGCCGGTGTACGCGCGCGATCTGAAAGCGCACGGTGCCATGGCCACCGTGTTGAAGGATGCCATCAAGCCCAACCTGGTGCAGACACTAGAGAACAACCCGGCCTTCGTGCACGGCGGCCCCTTTGCCAATATCGCGCATGGTTGCAACAGCGTCACCGCCACACGCACCGCGCTGAAGATGGCCGATTACTGCGTGACCGAAGCCGGCTTCGGCGCCGATCTCGGTGCGGAGAAGTTCATCGACATCAAGTGCCGCATGGCCGGCCTGAATCCGGCGGCGGTGGTGCTGGTGGCGACCATTCGCGCGCTCAAGTTCCACGGCGGCGTGAAGAAGGAAGACCTCAACAAGGAGAATCTCGAAGCGCTGGAAAAAGGCATGGTCAATGTCGAGCGGCATCTGAAGAACATCACCGAGCACTACGGCCTGCCCTGTGTGGTGTCGGTCAATCACTTCACCTTTGACACCGACGCCGAGATCGCAATGCTCAAGAAGAAAATCGAGTCGTTGGGCGGAACTTTTGTTGTCGCCAAACACTGGGCACATGGCGGCGAAGGTGCGGCCGATCTGGCGCGCGCCGTGGTGGATGTCATCGACAAATCGAAGAAGAAGCACACCTTCGTTTATCCAGACAACATCACGCTGCAAGAAAAAATCACCGCTATTGCCACCAAGATCTACGGCGCCGGCCAGGTGACTTTTGCCGAAGCGGCGAAGAAGCAGCTTGATGAGTGGAACAAGGACTACGGCAGTTTCCCGGTGTGCATGGCCAAAACGCAGATGTCCTTCTCGGCCGACCCGAACGCCAAGGGCGCTCCGACCGGCCACGCGCTCAACGTGCGCGAAGTGCGATTGAGCAACGGGGCGGGTTTCATCGTCGCTATCTGCGGCGACATGATGACCATGCCTGGCCTGCCAAAGGTTCCGTCGGCCGAGAAGATCGACATTGACGAGAACGGTGTCGTCACCGGGCTGTTCTAGGAACTCCACAATTTTGGCACACGCCGCCATCAGGCGACGGCGGCGTGTGCCAGCAGTCCTGGCTGCCGTATTCCCTTCTAAGGGATACAGTATGCTCGCCACCTTCAGCGGTCTCCGATCTGACACGTAACCTAACGTTTCTCCGTAATATTTTTTTTCGTACACGCCAGTGTGCGGTGCGTAACCCCACCGTCAAGTTCTGCCAGCACCCGCCGATAACTTTGGTATAACACCCGTATCACCATGCACACCCATACATGGTGATTCGGCAACAAGAATATCGCGAACGTCTGCAATGTTAAGTCTGAAATTGAAAAAACACACGACCGCAATCCGGCCGCGCCGTTCCGTGCGCCGTATTGTGCTGGCACAGGTCACTGCCATCATCGTGCTGCTCGCCTCGCTTGCTGGCTACGCGGTGTGGCAGTTCACGACCGTCGCCAGACTCAGCCATCAAGAGCACGTCATTTTCGATCCACTGGTCGAACACCTCGACAGCGTGGAACTCAACGTCGTTGACATCCAACAGTTTCTGACCGATGCCAGTCTTACTCGTAGTGACCGCACGTTGGATCAGGGACGTCTTGCTCTGGAACGCGTGAGTATGGAGCTCACAGCGCTGCGCAAGCTAAGTCAGCTCTTGCCGGAGCGAGAGTCCATCATTTCAATTTCAGAACACATCGCTGAGGATACGAACCTGCAATATCAGACTGGTATTCAGATGATGGCGGGATATCAATACTCCAAGGACAAAGGTGATGTGCTCATGTTTGGTGTCGGTGGCTTTGATCATCAGACCGATATAATTCGAGGCGAGATTAACAAGCTCAGCCAAATCATATCGACGGCGAATCGGCGTATTGAACAGCAAATTGAAGAAGCCGTCTCTGCCGCCCGAATCACCACCTTGGGGCTGGGATTATTGATCACGGCACTCACTATCGTTTCAAACTGGCGATTGTTTAATCTTGTGGTTACCGAGGTCGGCGGTGAGCCCGCCAGTGGAAGCGCCGTCGCAGAACTTCTTGCGCAAGGCGATTTGTCGGCAGAAATTGTTGTAAGCAACAATGACAAGAGCAGCATGCTCGCGCACCTGTCGGTAATGCGCAAACGCTGGACGGACGTGGCCTACGCCCTTCGCGGGCAAGCCACAAATATGCTAGGCGCAGCGCAAAAACTCAATTTGAGCGCGAGTGAACTCGCCGCCAATATGACCGACCAAAGTGATCGGGCAGCAGTGATTGTCACCAGCGCGAACCAGCTTTTCGAGCGTGCGGACGCAATTGATGCGCAGTCGGTTGCAGCCACAGAAGCCATGCGTGAAATAGCCCAGTTCGCCTCCGGTAGTAGCGAAACAATTGTTGCAGTGGCTGCCGAAATCAGCGCTGTCGCCGAAACTGTCGGTCGCACGGCCAACCAGGTGAAAATCCTCAACGACAGGGCTAACGCAATTGAGAGTATCGTTGGCACTATTCGCGAGATTTCCGAACAAACGAACCTGTTGGCGCTGAATGCCGCCATTGAAGCCGCGCGGGCAGGCGATGCAGGGCGAGGCTTTGCTGTCGTGGCTGACGAGGTTCGTTCGCTCGCTAAGCGCGCTAGTAACTCAACCACATCGGTGGCAACCATGGTGGAGGAAGTGCGGCGCGCTGCCGGTGAAATTGCAACTACCGTTGATGAAGGCGTTGGTCGCGTCAGTCACTCAGTAACTCACGCGAAGAATGCCGAGGAGGCCATTGCGCGCGTCAGGACGTTTGCGGTCGAAACGTGTCAGCAGGTTCTAGAAATCAGCACGGCCATGCGTGAACAAAAACGAATGACCAGCGATATTTCTGATGCAATCACACACATGGCAGCCAATACCGAAGAGGTTTCCGTTGCAGCTCGGGAGTTGGCCCACGTTAGTGAAACCATCAACACCGTCGCTTCGGCGCTTGATTCAGACGCTGCGTTCTTCCGCTTGGCGACCGTTGTAGAGAAGGACGCCGTTGAGTTGTTTTGAATCCGATCAGTGTCCGCGTTCTAAGCCTCCCGCCTAATTTAGCAGACAATATTCATAAACGCGGGATATGAATTTATCCAGGTAACGCAGCGCCTGCCTTAAATCCTTCGTAGTGGCGGCATCCAGCCTGCCAACGTCAACGCGATTGGATGCCCCCACGCCGTCACGCAAATCGGCCAATTGCTGTCGCAAGATTAGTCGCAAAAGCAATTCGTGAACTTCAATCAGTGAATTCGCTTCCGCTGGTTTTAGCAATGAATTCTGACTCGCTTCACGCAGTCGATCGGGCGTGGTGCGCGCGGAGCTTCCATGCAGTAGTGCTAACAACCTTGCGGTCGTCACCAATGGCAACACCGCCGTCTTCATATTGACGCGGCCGTCCTCCATTTCGAAACGGCCAAAAAGACCAATTGGTGGCCGCAGCCGGGACAAACGTCGCGCCAATGTTTCAATCGTGCGCTCGTGCGATTTGGCGGCGGTGACCGCCATGGTTCTCAGCTCTTCGCCAATGCGATGTTCGCCGCTGACGACTTCAAAATCATAGAAAGCGTTCATGCGTTGCAAAGCATCATCACCATCCAGTCGAACCCAGTGCTCAACTTCCGTGCGCCAACCCGCCAGGGTGTGCCGCCACTGCGGATTGTTGGCCATCACCTCGCCCTTGCAATAGGGAATGCCGGCTTCATCCAGGATATCAACTATGCAAGTAGCCAGACGCCGGAACCATTCATCATGCCTTTCGCTGCCAAGGTAAACGATGGCGTTGTCCTGATCGGGCGCCAGCAAACTTTCCCCCCTGCCCGCCGATCCCAATATCAACAGCGCCCACGGCACCGGCGCATGACCAAGACCCTGCTCGACCAGTGCGTTTTCAGCCAAAGTTGCTGCACGCGCGGTAATGTGACGCAGCACATCGCTGATGACGGCGGAGATGTCATAGCTGCGAACATTCTCGTCGAGCAATGCTTCCGCCAGCGATGGCAATTCATCCGCTGCAGCAGCAAGCTCGCCTGCCGCTTGTGCCCCTGCAATACGATCACCCACCAAGATCGCTTCAGCGGTACGCGTCTGTAACAGACTGCGCACCGAGATGACTCCCGAGACCTTGCCGGCGTGGTCCGTTACACCAAGGTAACGATATCCCATCCTTTGCATTCGCCCCAGCGCTTGATAGACAAAGGCATCTTCCGGAAGGCTGACCACGGGAAAGCTTGCATGCCTCGCCACCAGTTCATTCATGGCGCCAGTGGTGTTTGTTGCGGTCGCTCGAAGCAGGTCGCGCTCGGTAAAAATACCAACGTCGGCACTCAGGTCGCCATCTCCGACAATCAGTGAACCCACGCCGGCTGCATGCATCATTTTTGCCGCCTGTGCCACGGTCGCATCGCGCGCAATGCTAAGTGGTGGCGAAGACATGAAACTGCGGAGACGATGGCAGTAGGGAAAACTATCGATGCGCCGCAACGCCGCCACCGTCGGTGCAACGGTTTCACTTGCCGCTGTGCTTGCATCGATGCGATCGAACCATCCTGCTGCGCGCTGTAGCGCCAATGCGCCTTGCGCGGTTTCTTGAAAGCGTTGAGCTTCAGCAAGCGTTCGCACACCGGCATCGCGCAGCTTCGGTAACAGGCGCGCAAAGATCTGCGCCGTCATCGCTGTGTCACCTGCTACCGTGTGACGCCCCTGAATCTCAATATCCAGCCAAGCCGCAAGATTTTCCAGAGTCGCGTTGGTCAGTTCCGGATTGAGCGCAATCGCCAGCAATCCCGTATCGAGCCACGATCTTTCTTTCCATGCAACATCGCAGCGCTCGGATTCGTGTCGCAACACCGCAAGATCAAAGGCTGTGTTGTGTCCAATGATGACGCAATCGGCACAAAACGCCGTCAAACCTGGCAAGACATCCGCAATGACCGGCGATGCCTGCACCATGGCATCATCAATGCCGTGGATGGTGGTCGAAGACGTCGGAATTGGAATATCCGGTCGAACCAGCTGCGTATAGAATTGTTCGTGCAAGACTTGCCCGCCACGGACTCGCAACGCGCCAATGGACACGATTCGATCGCTCGCGACATTCAAACCGGTGGTTTCCGTATCCAGGCAGACACCTTGCAGCGTATTCAGCAGGCGATGCCCATCACTAGCCTTGGTCATAGGTTTTGGGTCACGGAGTTGCGAGTTCATTTAATATAGAGTGAAACTTGACGTATTTGCATGCGTGCGATCAACCGGGCGGCCAGCAGCACTTGATGATGGTTCAGTCCCCGCGTTGCGTCGTCGCAATAAATGAAACCAGTGGAATAGCGCATATGAAGTCTGGCGATGACAAGAACAAACTCGATGCGGTAGTCGCCGCGGCGCGCCGGCACAACGATCAACGTGAGCAGGAGTATCGCGAGCGGGCGCTCAAACTCTATCCCTGGGTATGTGGCCGTTGTGGCCGTCAGTTCACGCGCGAGAATTTGCGCGAGTTGACCGTACATCATCGCGACCACAATCACGACAACAATCCCGCTGACGGCAGCAACTGGGAACTGCTTTGCCTGTATTGCCACGACAATGAACACGCGCGTTACGTGGAACAGACGCGCTACGGGGGCACGGACGCCAAACAGAAGGACTTGCCTGCCGCCACCCATAAACCTTTCGCTGATCTTGGTTCCCTGCTCAAGCGTGATGACTAATTGCGCTTGCCAATTCACGCCTGAATTTTTCTACCTCCAGAAGCAGTTGGTGCTTTGATATGCCCACTAATCCACGGGGAGCGTAGGCCCGTTAAACGATTGTTCGCCGCTACCAGCGCGTAGCGCAGAGGACTCCAAGCGCTCGCGTGCCAACTCTCCAGCCGCCCCTTCCCGGCTTATAACCCTCCCGACTGGGACGCTTTTTGCAATGCAATACACCGGATGTTGCGTTGCAAAAACTTGGGCGTAGAATCGCTCCTATCGAATTCATAATTTGGAGGCAAAAATCGTGGAAATTGTTGACAAAGTAGCCCTGATCACCGGCGCAGCCAGTGGTATTGGACGGGCGGTGGCCCTCGATTTAGCGCGCCGCAAGGTGCGCGCCCTGGCGCTGGTGGATATGGGACAGGCGGCGGAAACCGTCGCCGCTGAAGTCAACAAGGCGGCTGGGGCCCCTATTGCGACGGCCTACATCGGCAATACCATCGACGCCGATTTCCGTGCATCGGTGTTCGATGCAGTGAGCGCGCAGCACGGAAACGTCAGCATCTGTATTCCGGCCGCCGGTATCACCCGTGACGACCTCGCGGTGCGTGTCGACAAGAACACTGGCAAGGCTAAGATCTATTCGCCCGAATTGTTCCGTCAAGTGCTAGAAGTCAACCTCACGGCGCCGGTGTATTGGGCGCTGGAAATGGTGTCGCGCATCGCCGAGGACCGCTTCAAGCGTGGACTGAAGAAATGGCAGCCGGAGGAACGTGTTCAGGGCACGGTGGTATTCATTGGTTCCATCTCGTCGCAGGGCAACAAAGGTCAGATCTCCTACGCCAGCACCAAAGCCGGGCTTGAAGGAGCGGCAGCCACCATCACCAAGGAGGCGATTTTCTACGGTGTGCGCTGCGGCGTGATTCACCCGGGCTTCACCGACACGCCGATGGTGCGCGCGCTGGGCGAGGAATACATCGCCAAGTACATTCTTCCTTACACACAGCTTGGTCGTCTGATCCGCCCCGAGGAAATTGCCGACGCCATTTGCTTCATGATTTCCAACTCGGCGGTCAGTGGCGAGCTGTGGGCCGATGCGGGTTGGCATCCGTCCGCCGCGTAAATCTTGTTGACTTCATTCAAGAGCAGAGAAGTCGATCTACAGGTCGAGGGCCGCGCCACGCAGGATGGCGCGGGTGTAAAACTGACACGGGTGCTCACCCGCGGCCTGCAGCATCGGCTCGATCCCTTCCTGCTGCTGGATGAATTTCGCTCCGACGATCCCAACGATTACATCGGCGGTTTTCCTGATCATCCACATCGCGGTTTCGAAACGATCACGTTTCTGCGCCAGGGACGGTTGCGTCATCGCGATAACCACGGCGGCGCCGGTGTGATTGAAAATGGCGATGTGCAATGGATGACCGCCGGACGCGGAGTCATTCATTCCGAAATGCCGGAGCAAAAGGATGGTTTGCTACACGGCTTTCAACTCTGGCTCAATCTCGCCGCGCGCGACAAGATGATTGAGCCGGCTTATCGCGATTTGCGTGCCGCTGACATTCCGGCCGTCACGACACAGAACGCCAAGATCACGATCATTGCCGGCAATGTCGGTAACACGCGCGGTGCAATAGAACGTACACGAACTCAGCCGCTGATACTTGATGTGCATTTGCGAGGCGGGGGTCATTGCGATATTGCGTTGCCCGCAACTCATAACGCCTTCGTCTACGTTTATGCGGGAAGTGTAGAAATCGGCGTTGCATGCACACCGGTTGCCGCAGGAACTCTGGCTGTACTGAAGAATTCCAACGACGCGCAAGGCGTGTGGGTCGCCAGCACTAAGGGAGCGGAACTGTTGGTCATTGCCGGGCAGCCGCTGAATGAATCCATCGTCCAGCACGGCCCCTTCGTCATGAATACGCCCGATCAGATCGCCGAAGCCTTGAACGACTATCGCCTCGGCAGGTTTTGATCTTTTCGCTTAGTTATAGCGACACTACCCCGCAGTGTAATAGTCGAACTCCGCCGTAGCATTTTGTGTCATACGTCTGCGGGAGTTCCAGCCAAATTTCTCCTTACCGGCGAAAAATCATAAT
>JAXMGY010000026.1:0-34068 GCA_046347035.1 Gammaproteobacteria bacterium
CCATATTCGAGCGGCGATCAGTAATTATGCCGTCGGCGCTGCGATGGATGAGATCCACGGCGGCATCGTCGTAAGTCGGGTCATGATGAAACAGGTACAGCGACTTGACGCCGGCATCGATGGCGGAATTCACCGTGTCGATGTAGCAGGAGTGACCCCAGCCGCGCTTCTTCAAATAATCCTTCGGCGTGTACTGCGCGTCGTGGATGAGAATGTCGGCGTTGCGGATCATGTTGAGTTCGGCTAAACGCTCTTCATGCTTCATCCGTTCCAGCAGAATTTGCTCCTCGCTGCTGAACTCGGCGTAGCGCATTTCAATCGAGCGCTCGAGAAACATGAACTCATTGTCAGAGATGTAAACGATCACCTTGCCGTCGATTTCGATGCGGTAACCATAGGTCACGCCCGGATGATGGACATTGGTGTAGGTAATGCTGAGCGGTCCATGCCGAAAGCCGGCCTTGTTGGGCGTGACGTAGGAAATATTCGCCGCCCAGGTTTCGGTCTCAACGGGAAAGTACGGCGCGCGCATCTGATCGGATATGCGCTTTTCAATGTCGCGCGCACTTTCACCCGGGCCGAAGAAGGCGATATTCCAGTCGCGTCGAAACGCCGGCGTGAAAAACGGTAGGCCGCAGATGTGGTCCCAATGATAGTGGGTCAGCAGTATGAGGAGGTTGTGCGGCGTACCAGATTTGAGCAGAGACTCGCCGAGGGGAATGATGCCGGTGCCGCCATCGCAAATAAGGACGTGATCGCCAACCCGGACTTCTACGCAAGAAGTATTTCCACCCACCTTCATATGGCTGGCAAACGGCGCCGCATAAGATCCGCGCACGCCCCAGAAACGCACATGTCCCTGGCTCATCAGTCGCTTTCTAAACCCATCACTATCGTGACCGTGCAGTGTACGCCAACTGGCGTTCAGGCGTTGGCCGTCCGACCGGCACCTGCAGTACTGCCCGAAGTAAATTTAAGGATAAGCTCACGAATAGTTTGAAGTCGCATGGGTTTGAGGACGAACTCCACCGCTCCCAGGGTCTTGGCCACCATCCGATCCTGCGCATAATCCTTGGAGGTGATCATGATAACCGGTGTGTCGGCCTGCAAGGGTATCCGGCGTAACTCCTGGAGGAAAGTCAGGCCATCCTTGTCCGGAATGATGATGTCCAAAAATAGGACATCCGGTCGTTGCTCGCGCAAAAAGGGCAAGGCATCGGCTGTCGAAGTGAACGCACGATAAGCGATGTTCTGGCCAGCCAGGCAGCGTTTAAAAAACTCATGCACGCTGGCGCTGTCGTCAATGACCACAACCGTTGGGGACGTTTTTTCCATCAGCCTCGTTGCGACCGTTTAGAAATTGTCCGGCATCAAAAGCCGGCGCCGGGGGCTGCGCAAATCCGTTCCGCGCCCCTTCTAACTCTTGCTGCGACTGCGATACCCGGAAGCCGCAAACAGCCCATTTTTCAAGTTGCTGGACCTTATTTACATCCTAACACCAGTGCAGGAGCTTGTCGTGTAACGAGGCGTCAGTTTTGTGCGCCCTGCAGTATTGCGGGTCAAGGAAGGCGGCCGGAGGGCATCAGCTCGAACGGAAATTGTCGCCTGGGGCGCCGCGGCAGGCCGTGGCGGTTGAGGTCAAACCAGCGCCTCAGTATCGCCGCCGTGGAGATTTCATTACACTTGAATGAATTCACCTTGCGGGTGTAGTTCAATGGCAGAACTCCAGGTTCCCAACCTGGCGGCGTGGGTTCGATTCCCATCACCCGCTCCAAGCTCCCCGCGAGGCGACTGGAGGCGGTGTGCAGCGTAATTCTGCGCTGGAGACGGCCGTGGCGGCGCTTTATAACCCAGCGTTGCCCTATCACAATTTCGCCCACGCCCTGGAAGCCGTCAGTGCTGGGGAAGTGATTCTTCAGCGTTGTCGCGAGGATGGCGTCAACGTTGACGAGCAGACTGTTTACTACTCGCTGCTATTCCATGACGCAGGCTATCACGAGGAGCCAGCGACTTACGGCTTTCCTACCAAAGAGGAATACTCCGCTTCGCTTGCCGCCAAGATGCTGCCGCAGTTCGGTGTAGACGCCAATACGATTGAAATGGTGGTAGCCGCGATTCGTGCCACGCATCGCGATGCCACCTTCTCCACCAACGAGCAAAAAGTTGTGCGTGCTGCCGATCTAGCTGGCCTGGCTGCTGACTACGAAATCTTTCGCCGCAACTCTGAATGTTTGAAAGAAGAATGGGCATACTTGCATGGGCGAGCGATTTCCTGGGAAAAATGGTTGGAAGAGACTCGGACCATCATCGGATTTTTTCTGTCGCAGGATATACGACTGACCCGCTACTACCTCGATACCGAAGGCAACTCCGTATTCCATCGGCGCACGGAGGAAAACCTGCGGCGCTTGCACGAAGAAAAGATCGGTGGGCCTTGACGACCGGTTCTAGCCTTCCTTGATTCTCAGCAACATAAAATCCATCCCCGCCTGTTGCAGTTTGCTGCGCATGGCATCCACGCGCTCCAGTTCCTTGAACGGCCCGACACGCACTCGGAACCAGGTTTCATTGCCGTTGATCACAACGCGTTGAATGTCGGCAACGATGCCGTGCAGCGCTAGCTTGGCTTTTACTTTGTCGGCGTCTTCGAATCGCTGGAAAGAAGCTACCTGCAAGACATACGAACCGGGCTCAAGCACCGGTGGTGGTGGTGCTGATGGATTCGCCGACGCCCAGTCCGGCACTTTGACTTCCATCTCGGGGAGAATGGTGTAGAAGTCAAATCGTGGTTTGGGCGGCTGCGATTCCTCGGCTTCCGGTTCGGGTTCCTCGGGGGCCGGTGCCGGAGTGGGTGCCGCCGATGCTGCTGGAAGCGTTGGCGCCAGTGGTGGTGGCGCCGGATGCTTACTGAAGTGAAGATAGGCAACCAACGCCGCCAATGCGCCCGCACCAATTCCCGAAATAAACCAAACCCAGCCGGCTCCCGCACGATTGCGGCGATGATTGGCGGCATTTTTGTAGTCGCGCGACATATTTCTAACTTGAATTTTCTAGCTTACATAGTTTGTGGTGCCGACACACCCAGCAACGCCAACCCATTGCGCAACAGAATGCGCGTCGCCGCGCAGAGATTCAATCGCGCATTGCGCACATCCTCCTCGGCGGAAAGAAAACGATGCGCGTTGTAGTAGGCGTGGAAGTCGGTCGCCAGTTGCATGAGATAGTGCACGAGCTGATGCGGTTCGCGGCTGGCGGCCGCCAATTCCAGAACTTCGGGATAGCGCGACAGCGTCGTCATCAAGGTTTGCTCGTGCGATTCGGTTAGCTTTGCCAGCATTTGCTCGCCGTTCTCCTGGTTCCAATTCAAGCCTTTTTCCTGCAATTGGCGGAAAATGCTGCAAATTCGCGCATGTGCGTACTGCACATAGTAGACAGGATTGTCGTTGCTCTGCGCGCGCGCCAGATCAACATCGAACTCAAGATGTTGATCATGCGATCGTCCGAGATAAAAAAAGCGCGTTGCATCGCGCCCTGCTTCATCGATCAATTCCTGCAAAGTGACGAAATTGCCGCTGCGCTTGCCCATGCGGCCAGAAGATAAGGTGACGAATTGCATGAGTTGAACCTGTAACGCATCTTTGCGTCCGGTGAGCATTTCGATTGCTGCGCGCAAGCGCGCAATGTAACCGTGATGGTCCGCACCCCAGACATCCAGCAACAGTGGGAAACCACGGTCAAGTTTGTCCACGTGATAGGCCAGGTCATTGGCAAAATAGGTGGCCGCACCGTCGGCCTTGATAAGGACGCGATCCTTTTCGTCTCCTAAGTCGCTGGTGTGCAGCCACTGCGCGCCATCTTTTATGTACACTCGACCAGCTTTCTCGAGTTGGTCCATGGTGCGGCGCACCGCGCCAGCAGTGACCAATTCGCGCTCCGAGCTCCACTGATCAAAACGTACGCCAAACGCATCGAGCGTGGCGCGTATTTGCGTCAACTGATCCGCAAGCGCGCGCTCGCGAATACGATCAAATCCTGCCCCGAGCAGCTGCTGCGCGCGCCGAAGCAGTGCATCAAGGTAGATCTCCTGCTGCGCTTTGAGAGCGGCTTTTTCTTCGTCGCCGGGATTCTCGGGCATCGAAGGATCGGTTGGCAGATCGGCAATGACATCTGCGGTGCTGCGAACGTGAACATCGCCGTCCACGCGCCGCAGATGCTCGGCACTCAAACGAATATATTCACCCGGGTAAGCGCGACTTGGATGCGGCACCGGTTCGCCTGCGGCCTGCAGATAGCGCAACCAAACACTGAGCGCGAGAATGTCGGCCTGCCTGCCAGCGTCGTTGATGTAGTACTCGCGATGCACCTTCCACCCTGTCGCCGCCAGAATATTGCACAGCGAATCGCCGTAAGCGGCGCCGCGACCATGACCGACGTGCATGGGGCCGGTGGGGTTGGCGGAAACAAACTCGACGTGGATAAGACCACGGTGGCCGGAGCGATCGATGGCATATTCATCACCGGCCCGAAGAATCTTTGACACCACCGCCTGCTGCGCCTGGGCGCTGACGAAGAAATTGATGAATCCTGGTCCCGCGATCTCGACTTTTACAAGTGATGGAGAAGCCGGAAGAGCTGCCACAACCGCTTCGGCCAATTTTCGCTGTGGCTTACGCCGCGCCGCTCGCCAGCGTCATTGCGACGTTGCTGGAAAATCGCCATGACTCGCATCGCGCGTGCGCTCAATATGAGAGTCCAGCGACGTGTCTGTCGGCAATATTCCGTTTGCCACCAATGTCTTCAAAGCCTCGGCAAGCAAGGCGAGCAATTCACCTTTCACAACGCGTTATGCCTTTCTTTATTCTTCACGGAGGACTTCATTCTACCAGTCAGTCCTTGTGTGGTGCTGCCTTTGTTTTCGTGAAAGGTTCAGCTAGGTAAACAAATGCGCCGGGCGTTCAGTACAGCTCTACCGGGTCGACATCGATCGACCATCGCACCATTTTCGACTCTTTCAATGCTTCGGCCTCGCTGCCGATTTCGTTTAGTAATTCATGCAGGGGAGCGCGTCGCGTTGATTGCAGCAGCAATTGAGCGCGATGGCGGCCGGCTCGACGTACCATAGGTGCCGGCAACGGTCCCATTACCTCGACCGCAGGCGAACTCGATGTGCGTGCAATGCTTCGCCGCGCTCGCGTGGCAATTGCGTTTAGGAATTGCAATGGCGGCTCAAGAGCGCTCGCCTCGGCGCGGACCATTGCCAGGAATGCATAGGGTGGCAGTGAGGCCGCCTTTCGTTCGGACAGCATCGTCTTGCTGATCGCTGGATAGCCGCCGTCTTGCAGCAGTTGAAAGAGTGGATGCAGCGGATGATGGGTTTGCACGACAAAGAAGCCGGGATCGCTGCCGCGGCCTGCCCGGCCGCCAACCTGTACCAGCAACTGGGCCAGGCGTTCGGTGGCACGCAAATCGGCACTGAACAGTTGTCCGTCAGCGTCGACCACGGCAACCAACGTCACCTCTGGGAAGTGATGCCCTTTGGCAAGCATTTGCGTGCCCACCAGCACTTTGGCGCGTTTGTTTAGCACTTTGTCCAAGGCAGCATCAAGCGCGCCGCGCCGACGAGTGGTGTCGCGGTCGATGCGCACGACCAATTCCTCGCCATAGCGCTTAGCGAGCACCTCGGCAACGCGTTCGGTGCCTTGTCCGAGCGCAATCAATTCGGTTCCGCCACAGGCGTCACAGCGCGTAGGCATTCGGCGTTGCGCGCCACAATGATGACAGTGAACTTGCGAGCTGCCATCGTGCACCGTCATGCGCGCATCGCAGCGGCGACACTGGCAAACCGAGCCGCATTGATGACAAAGCAGCGTCGGGGCATATCCGCGTCGATTGATAAAGATTAACGATTGTTTGTCCGCTGCGACGTTGGTATCGATGGCTTTGAACAAACCGTCGCTTATGCCAGCTTGCAAGGCGCAACCACGTATGTCGAAAACACTGATCCTTGGCATGGCGGAATCACCAGCGCGGATAGTCAGGTGCAAATGGTGGTAGCGGCCGGCTTCCACGTTGGCAAGCGATTCGAGTGATGGCGTGGCAGATCCCAGCACCACGGGGGTCGCTTCGAGCCGCGCTCGCATTACCGCCACGTCGCGAGCGGAGTAACGAAATCCATCCTGCTGTTTGTATGACAAGTCATGTTCTTCGTCGAGCACGATGACGCCAGGGCGATGCAACGGCGTCCATACGGCCGAGCGGGTGCCGATGATCACGCTGGCCTTTCCATTGCGCGCACGTTCAAAGGCACGCATGCGATCGCTGTCGCTCAAGCCCGAATGCAAAACTTCGACACCAATGCCAAAACGATCGCGGAAGCGATTGACGGTTTGCGATGTCAGGCTGATTTCGGGCACCAGCATCAGTGCCTGTTCGCCGCGCTCGATAACACTGGCGATTACGTGCATGTAGACTTCAGTCTTGCCGCTGCCGGTGACGCCATCCAGGAGAAAGCTCGCGAACCGACCCAAACTGAGGCTTATTTGGCGCGCCGCTTCGTTCTGCGCGGTGTTGAGTGGCGGTGGTGGCGTCTTGATGCAGGCAGGCGATGAGGAGCTGTCATCGCATTGCACTAGGGCGTCTATCCATTTTCGTTGCAACAAGTGGCGCAAGTGTGGACGCCAGTTCGGAATTGATCCTTCCAACATCGTGCCACTGACAGCGGTAACCTGCGCAGACAGGTAACGTAGCAGGCGTGCCTGTGCAGGCGCTTTCCCTTCTATTTGATTCAACGCCATGCGACCCGCTTCATTGATCGCGTACAGAAATTCTTGCTTTGCGCGGGTTTGGTGGTGATGTTTCCAGGCGCTTGGCAAGGCGGCAGCAATGACTTCGCCGAGCGGATGATGATAATAGCTTGCCGCCCACTCTATCAGCGCGAGTAAGTTCGTCGACCAGATCGGTTCACTATCGAGGATCGAGTGCGCAGCTTTGAGCCGCGCTTCGGAAACCGCCGACTCGGTGGCCTGTGCGACGATGAAGCCGACGCGTTGACGACGGCCGAAAGGCACCAGAACCCTTAATCCGGGCAGAAGCATTTCGCGCGCTACGCCCGGTGGAGGTAAGTAGTCGAAGGTGCTACGGACCGGAACGTCTACGGCTACGCGCAGAACGAAAGGCGCGTTCCGGGATTGGGGACTAGACAAATGGCGAGCCATCGAACTGCGGTTCATCGCGCGCCAATAAGGCGCGAACCTTATCGATATTCGCACGCTGCATGGGCCGGCCGGTGATTTCGCTTAGTGGCGCATGATGTTTTTGCGATGGCGGAAATACGATGATTGCCACCGGGACTTCGCCGGCAATGAAACTCACGCGCGAATGCGTGCCGACGTCGCGGTAATGACGTTCGCTGAGTTCGAATGGTATATCGTGCTCGTGCAAGAAATGTATCAATTCCTCAACCGAATCGGCGAACGCGTGCAGCGTAATGCCACTGTACTCGCCCGCAGGTTCCCGACAACACTGAGCCGACTAGCTTGGGATCGAACGCCGAAAGAAACTGCATGGCTTTAATGGCTTCTTCACGCAGAAATCGTAGATGACGAAAAAACTCGTTGCCGCCAAAAAGACGTTGCTGCTCGGCAAGCGCGGCTTCGATTTCCGACAACGGTGGAAGGTCGCGAATACGATCACAGCCAAGGCGTGCAGCTGCTTTCTTGCGCGCGCCCGACAGTCCCAATGAACTATCTTGCATCAGCAACTGAGCCGCAAGCTGGACCAACTCCGTGCGGCCGGTGGAGCGCCGGGAACCCTTGCGATCGCGCATAACCCGTCAAAGAGCAAAATTAGAACTCATCTCAAAATTACTGTGCTCGCCATCCGTCGTGCGGCCCGGCGGTGCTCGAAATCCTGATTGATTACTATGTAAACTCTGGTTTCTACACTCCGTTGCAGGTGTTATTTTCTGAGCAACCTGACTTCGCTCGTTAATTTTGCGAAAGGTTCTAGAAAAGCTGCTCCGGAGCACCAGCGGTTGCGCCGTCGCCAACACCGCCTAGGTCTGCGTCCTCAGTGGTACGAGTCGGCGCTTCGTTGCTGCGAAACGTTTCAAACACCGCATCGCTTTCCGCCGGCGCTGCTACCTTGCCGGTTTTTGGATCGATGCGCACCGTTACCAAGTCAGCCGGCTGCGGCAACGTAGATTCTTCCATGCCCTTCAAGGCCACGCCCATGTAGTCAATCCACATCGGCAGTGCTGCACGCGCGCCGGTTTCATCCTTACCCAGCGGCTGGGTTTGATCGAAACCAACCCAAACCGTGGTGATCACCTTGCTGTTAAACCCGGAAAACCAGGCGTCCTTTTGATCGTTGGTGGTGCCAGTCTTGCCCGCGATGTCGTGGCGGTTGAGCACGAGCGCCCGCCGTGCCGTGCCAACCTTGATCACGTCCTGCATCATCGAGTTCATCATCCAGGCATTGTCGGCGGTGATAACGCGTGGCGCGGTCTTGGCCGGTGGGGTGACCGCCGCGGAACTTTCCGTGGTCAGTGCGCTTGATGCTTCGCATTGGCGACAGACCGTGGCCGGATTGGCCTGCATCACCACCGCGCCTTCAGGCGTTTCGACGCGTTCGATCAAATACGGGTCGATGCGAAAGCCGCCATTGGCAAATACGGCGTAGCCGCGCGCAATCTCAAGCGGTGTCGCCACGCCGGTACCCAATGCAAGCGACAAGTCATGCGGCAGGCGTTCATCGACGAACCCAAAACGCTTGGCATAGCCGGCAACGTACTCAATGCCCACGGCATTAAGAAGTCGAATTGATACCAGGTTGCGCGACGCGCTCAACGCCTCACGCAGACGAGTGGGGCCGCGATATTCACCGCTGAAATTCTCCGGGCGCCAAACCGGGTCCACGCCAGCCGGCGTGTCAAACACCAGCGGCGCATCGTTGATTAGGCTAGCGGGCGTGAATCCCGCCTCCAGCGACGCGGAATACAGAAAAGGTTTGAAGTTCGAGCCTGGTTGACGAAAAGCCTGCGTAACGCGGTTGAACTTGCTTTGCGAAAAATCAAAGCCGCCGACCAACGATTGAATAGCGCCGGTGTTCGGATCCATGGATACCAGCGCACCTTGCACGACGGGCGTTTGCGCCAATGCCCAAACCGGCGCGGATTCCCCAGCGGTGGACGTGGATTTCTTGTCGGCAGTTTCGTCCTTGTCCGCCTCCGTCAGCATGCGAATGCGCACGACATCGCCAACGCGCACAATGTCCGCGGCCTTCTTCGGCGCCGAACCCCGTGTGTCGCGATCGATGTAAGGCGCCGCCCAACTCAGTCCTCGCCAGCCAATCGATACCGTTCCCACTGCGGTCGAATAGACCTGAATCTGCTGCGAATCCACAGCGATGACAATCGCTGGAACTAATCCGCCGATGGCGAGCGTGCCGTGCAGCGCCGCCGTCCACTGCCCAATATCAGCATTGGCAGCAAGTTCGACGTGCCGCTCGGCACCGCGATAACCGTGCCGTCGATCATACTCGAGCAGCGCGCGCCGCAATGACTGAGTTGCCGCTGCTTGCAGCTTGCTGTCAATGCTTGTGTAGACGCGATAGCCGCCGGTGATGGCCGCTTCTTCGCCGTACTTGGTGGCGATTTGCAGTCGTGCTAACTCGGCGACCTCGGGTGCTTCGGCTTCCAAGCGCGAATTATGGATGCTGCCTTCCACCGGTGCTGCCGAGGCTTCATCGTATTGCGCGCGCGTGATGTGGCCGTTCTCCAATAAGCGGCGCAAAACATAGGCGCGGCGCTTGCCAGCTTCCTTGGTGCTTGATACCGGGTTATAAGCCGACGGTGCGGGCGGAATGCCTGCAATGGTGGCCGCTTCAGCAAGGGTCAATTCCGAAAGCGATTTGCCGTAGTAAACGTCGGCGGCCGCGCCAATGCCGTAGGCGCGCTGGCCAAGGAAAATCGTATTTAAATATAACGTCAGTATCTCGTCCTTGGAGAGTTCATGCTCTATGCGCAATGCAAGCAGAATTTCCTTCAATTTTCTGGTGTAAGTTTTTTCCGGCGTTAGGAAATAAGCACGCGCAATTTGCTGCGTAATGGTGCTGCCACCTTGTGATCGGTCACCTTTTTTCAGCTCGGAAGCCGTGGCACGGATTATGCCTTGCCAGTCCACACCAGGGTGCTGATAGAAGCGGTCATCCTCGGCGTCGAGGAACGCCTTGATGACGATGTCCGGTACTTCGCTCAGCTTGACGGGGATTCGCCGCTTTTCGCCAAATTCGCCGATGAGCACGCCATCGTGCGTGTAAACGCGCATGGGAACTTGCAAGCGCATGTCGCGCAAGGCGCTGACCGGCGGTAATCCCGGCAGGACGTACCACACCACGGCTGTGGCGGCCATGGTGGCCAGTAGGAAGCTGCCTAGAAGAATATTGAAAGCCCAACGCAACATATGGTGTTTGGAGTTAAATTCGGCTCAAAATCTGGGTCGACGACGGGAAAACATGAAAATCCGTAAGTCATTTAATAGATTACCAGAAAGATTTGATTTGTTTTTTAACATTAATTCAACTATAGTTGCCCATACGAGTTAATGTTTAAAGCGATATATGAATCCTAAACGTCGACTTTAGAAGGAAAAACCAGTGGCGCTGCTACGTCAAAAAAAGGTTCCTCTGCTCGGCATTGACATCTCGTCAACCTCCATCAAGTTGATCGAGCTTACTCGCCGTAGCAAGGGCTACCACGTGGAAAGCTACGCGGTTGAGCCCTTGCCACCCAATTCGGTCGCCGACCGCAACGTGTCCGACGTGGAATTGGTAGGTCAGGCTATCCAGCGGGCGGTTAAGAAGTCCGGCACCCGCACCAAGTTTGCGGCTTGCGCCGTGGCCGGGTCCGCGGTCATAACCAAAGTTATCACCATGCCGGCCAACCTCTCCGATGAGGAGATGGAAAACCAGATTCAAATTGAGGCCGACCAGTATATTCCATATCGCCTGGACGAAGTACGCATGGACTTCGAGGTGATTCGTCCGCTTCCAAACGACAACACCAAGGTCGAAGTGCTGCTAGCGGCGTCCCGCCAGGACAATGTCGATGTGCGCGTCGCTGCCCTTCAGCAAGCCGGTTTGGTGACGCAGGTCGTAGACGTTGAGGCGTTTGCGCTGGAAAACTCCGTTGGACTGATCACCCGTGATTTGCCAGGGCATGGCGAGGATTCGGTGATTGCCATCGCCGATGTTGGCGCCACCCTGACGACCTTGAGCGTCATGCAGAACATGCGCATCGTTTACAGCCGCGAACAGCAGTTCGGCGGCCGGCAGCTGACCGAGGAAATTCAGCGCCGCTACGGTCTGTCGTATGAAGAGGCCGGTTTGGCGAAACGCCAGGGCGGCCTTCCAGATAACTATGAGCCGGAGGTGCTTGAACCGTTCAAGTCGTCCATGGCCATGGAAATCAGTCGCGCGTTGCAGTTCTTCTATTCGGCCAGCCAGATCGGCGCGGTCGATCAGATTTATGTCGCTGGCGGCTGCGCGGCAATCCACGGGGTGGTAGAGGCGGTGGAAGCCAAGACTGGTACCCGTTGCACCGCCGCCAATCCGTTTGCCGGCATGACGGTATCACCGCGAATTCGCAAGGAAGTCATCCAGAACGACGCCCCGGCCATGATGATTGCCACCGGTCTGGCGCTCAGGAGCTTCGACTAATGGCTCACATAAACCTATTACCCTGGCGCGCGGAACTTCGCAAACAACAGCGCAAGGCGTTCCTCAGTATTCTCGGAATGGCAGCTTTGCTCGCCATGGGCGCCGTGGCGTTGACACAGTGGTATTACAACCAACGTATTGAATATCAGAACAGCCGCAATACTCGGCTCGATAGCGAGATCGCCACGTTAAATAAGAAGATTGAAGAAATTAAAACGCTTGAAAAAGAGCGCGATCGACTGGTCAAGCGCATTGAGGCCATTCAGAACTTGGAAACGAATCGGCCGTTGGTGGTGCACTTGTTTGACGAGTTTGTCGATACGTTACCAGAAGGTATGTTCCTGAATGGTATTGATCAGACCGGCAACAATATCACTGTCACCGGCACAGCGCAGTCTCAGACGCGTGTTTCAAGTTACATGCGCAACATCGAAGCTTCCAAATGGGTGACCAATCCCAAGCTGGATGTGGTGCAGACCACTAGTAAGGAAGGCGAGCGCTTGAGCGATTTCACGCTGAAGGTCGATCAGATGATACCCAAGGCATCCGAGGACGATGCATCTTCTGACCAGGGTAGCGCTGGGGGTAAGCCATGAAGATGTCAGATCTAAACAATCTAACCCTCGACAACATCGGCACTTGGCCAATTCCGGTCAAGATCGCGACCGTGCTACTGCTTTGCGCGAGTGTTATTGGCTTGGGTTATTGGAAGCTGACGATGCCCAAGATCGATGAGCTCAAGGGTGTCGAAGCGAAAGAACAGGAACTGCGTTCGGAGTTCGAAAGCAAACAGCAGAAGGCTGCCAATCTTGAAGTGCTCAAGCATCAGCTTGAAGACATCAAGCAAACCATGGGTGAACTGCTGCGCAAACTACCGAACAAGACTCAGGTGCCCGATCTGCTTCAGGACATCTCGCAAACCGGACTTGGCGCAGGGCTTGAATTCGACGTATTTAAACCCAGTGCCGAAGTGCCGCAGGAATTCTATGTCGAATTGCCGATCCAGATTCAGGTGACGGGCAACTATCACCAGTTTGGCAATTTCATCAGCGGTGTCGCCGCGTTGCAGCGCATCGTTACCATCCATGACGTGAAAATCAAACCTGCTGCGGACAACAAGCTGGTCATGAACGCGACGGCGAAGACCTATCGTTACATGGATGAAGAAGAAGAGGAGGCTGCGGCCAATGCGCAGAAGAAGTAACTTCCTACGCGTCGCGGGGGCGCTCGCTGCCGGCTTGCTGCTGGCGGGCTGCGTTTCCACCGATATGAGCGACTTGGAGTCGTACATCGCTGAAGTCAATGCACGTCCGGCGCGTACGACGGTGCAACCACTGCCGGAATTGAAAGTACCGGAGACCTACGCCTATCAGGCGGGTAACGCCGGCAAGCGCGACCCCTTCGAGAATTTCTTGAAGAAGCGTGCCAACGAAACCGAAACCAAGACTCAGGACGATGCTGTAACTGCCGCGCTGCGTAAGGAAATCGAAGGCCGCAATCCGGAGGAGCTTGAGCAGTTCGAACTCGACGCACTGCGTATGGTCGGCACGCTGACCGACAACAATCAGCTTTGGGGAATCGTCCTTGACAAGGACGGCACCGTGCATCGAGTACGCGTTGGAAATTACATGGGAAGAAACTACGGAAAGATCCTCAATATTTCCGAAGACAAAATTGAATTGCGCGAAATTATCAATACCAGCAACGGGGGACTGGAATCTCGCCCCGCAACTTTGGCGTTATCCGAGCAGGAATAGGCATAAGGGTGAGGTAGACCGACTATGACGACTTTCACACACAGTCAAATCAACCAACGCGGTTGGAAGGTGCGAGCAGCCCTGGCATTCGGCACCGCCCTGCTGCTGCCACTCTGGTCCGCGCTGTCCAACGCCGACACGCTCAAGGACATCAAGGTGTCGACCTTGCCTGGCGACAAGTTGCAACTGCGACTCGAACTGGACGCGCCGCCTGCGACCAAACCGCTGAGTTTCACCATCGATAATCCGGCGCGATTGGCGTTGGATTTGCCCGGCACGACGCTGGCAGTGCCCAACAAGACGCAGAACATCGGTACTGGTCTGGCGCAAAGCGTGACCGCGGTCGAAGCAGGTGGCCGTACGCGCGTGGTGTTGAATATGTCGAAGGTGGCGCCCTACGACGTCAGCGTCGATGGTAGCGCCGTGCTGGTGACCGTGGGTGAAGGTGTTACCTAAACCGCCACCGCGCAGCAGTCTCAGGCGCGCCGATTACAACGGCGACTGCTTCCAGTGCGGAGTGCCGACGATCAATGATGTTGACTTCCGCCGTGGACCAGCTGGTGAAGGCATGATTCTGGTCAAGCTTTCGGATCCGTCAACACCGGTCAATGTGACGGAACAAGCCGGCAAGGTCATCGTCGATTTCGCCAATGTGCAGCTACCAGGAAAATTGACCGCCGCCTCGACGTGATTGACTTTGCGACGCCAGTGAAAGAGGTTGATACACAGCGTCGTGGCAATGGCGCTCGTATGGTGATCACGCCAACCGGTAAGACTTTGTACGACCATCTTGCCTACCAGACCGACAATCTGTTCACGGTTGAGTTGAAGCCGCTGACGCGGGAAGAGGAAGAGAAGGCCAAGAAGGAGAAGATGGGCTATACCGGCGAGAAGCTGTCGCTCAACTTCCAGAACATCGAAGTGCGCGCGGTGTTGCAACTGCTCGCTGACTTCACCGGCTTGAACATCGTTGCCGCCGATACCGTAACAGGCAACGTTACGCTGCGCTTGAAGAATGTGCCATGGGATCAGGCTCTGGACATCATCCTGAAGTCCAAGGGCCTGGCCATGCGCCAGAACGGCAACGTGGTGATGGTTGCACCAGCCGAGGAAATCGCCACCCGCGAGAAGCTTGAACTGGAAGCGCAGAAGCAGCTGCGTGAGCTGGCGCCACTGCGTACGGAGTTCGTGCAGATAAACTACGCGAAGGCTTCGCAGATTGCCGAATTGCTGAAGTCGGAAGGCAAGAACATTCTTTCCGAGCGTGGCAATGTTTCAGTTGACGAACGTACTAACACCTTGTTGGTGCAGGAAACGGCGGAGAAGATCGAAGAGATCCGCAAACTGGTCGCGACCCTGGATATCCCCGTGCGGCAAGTGTTGATTGAGTCGCGCATTGTGATCGCCAATGAAAACTTCAGCCGCGATCTCGGTGTGCGGTTCGGGTACAGCAAGTCGTCGAACACGAATGGAGGACTTGACCCCAACAATACCGAATACGTGATCGGCGGTAAGAAGGCGGGTGACGTAAACTATAGTGGTACAACTGCTTTCCACACCAACGGCTTGGAAAACTACATCGTCAACCTGCCCGCCGCCAGCCCGGCCGGCGCCCTTGAACTCGCGGTCGGTAAGATTGGCAGCTACTTGCTGCAGTTGGAACTGTCCGCGCTGCAGTCCGAAGGCAAGGGTGAAGTCATCTCCAGCCCGCGCGTCATCACGGCCAACCAGAAGGAAGCGACTATCGAACAGGGTGCTGACATTCCTTACCAGGAAGCCACATCCAGTGGTGCGACTTCGGTGCAGTTCAAGAAGGCGGTGCTGAGCCTGAAGGTCACGCCGCAGATTACGCCGGATGAGCGCATCATCATGGACCTGAAGGTCAATAAGGACGTGCCTGACTTTGCCAACCTGGTTAATGGTGTGCCGCCCATTAACACGCAGAACGTCAGCACGCAGGTGCTGGTCGATAACGGCGAAACCGTGGTGCTCGGCGGCGTGTACAACACGCAGAATACCGACAACGCCACCCGTGTGCCGTTCTTCAGCGACATCCCCTATCTGGGTTGGATGTTCAAGAATACGGTGAAGACCGACCGCAAGGACGAACTGCTGATCTTCGTTACACCTAAGATCATCAAGGACGCACTGGCGATCGAGAACTAGAGTTTTCCGCTCCTGACGCAGGGGTGTGCCGCGAGGCACACCCCTTTTTTTTTGCGTGTGAAATGGGCACTAACCCTCCCACGCGTTGCCCAATTGCGCTAGATTGCCGCCGATGAAAGATGTTGGTAGCGGCAATATTGTACTCATCGGTCCCATGGGCGCGGGCAAATCCACGGTCGGCCGCAATTTGGCGCGCGCACTACAAAAGACCTTTGTCGACAGCGATAAAGTGATTGAAGAACGCACCGGCGCGTCAATTTCGCTTATCTTTGAAATCGAGGGTGAAAGTGGTTTTCGAGATCGTGAAGCACAGGTTTTGAGCGAACTTGTCAAACAGCAAAACCTGGTGTTGGCCACGGGCGGTGGCGCGGTGCTGCGGCCGGAGAATCGCCAGCGTCTGCGCGAAGGCGGCTACGTCGTTTACCTCAGAGCGCCGCTGGATCTGTTGGTTGAACGCACCGCTCGCGATCAAAATCGGCCTCTGTTGGTCAATACTGATCCGCGGCAACGCTTGGCGGCACTGATGCAGGAGCGCGAGCCGCTTTATCGCGAAACCGCGGATTTGATCATCGATACCGGGCACCGTACAGTACGGCAAGTGGTTTCTCTTATTCGACAAGCAATGCTCACCAGCCACGGACTCATCGAATTAAACGTTGCCCTCGGCGAACGCAGCTATCCGATTCATATCGGCAACAATCTGCTAGGTCGTGGCGACCTGCTGGCACCGTATCTGCGGCGGCAGATCATGGTAGCGCAATACCACCGCCCCTTTGTACATGGATAGGCTGCGCGCGGCGTTGTCGGGCCGCCAGGTCGAATCAGTTGTTCTTCCAGACGGCGAGGAATACAAGACACTGGCGATGGTGGAGAACATTGCCGGTGGATTGCTGGCTGCGCGTTTTGATCGTGGTTGTACGATCATTGCGCTCGGGGGCGGTGTCGTTGGCGATATCACTGGTTTTGCAGCGGCGTGTTATCAGCGCGGCGTCGATTACATTCAAGTGCCAACCACTTTGCTTTCGCAGGTTGACTCTTCCGTCGGCGGTAAGACCGCAGTCAATCATGCTTTGGGCAAGAATATGATAGGTGCTTTTCATCAGCCGAAAATGGTGCTGATCGACACCGGCACCTTGAACACCTTGCCGGATCGCGAGCTACACGCGGGAATTGCTGAAGTTATCAAATACGGTCTCATCCGCGACCTGCCGTTTTTCGAGTGGTTGGAAACTAACATCAATGCGCTGCGCGCGCGCGACCCACGTACGCTTGCTTACGCGATTGAACGTTCATGTGCCAATAAGGCCGAAGTGGTTGCTAATGACGAGAAAGAAACCGGTGAGCGTGCCTTGCTCAATCTCGGTCACACCTTTGGTCATGCTATTGAAACCGGTCTTGGCTATGGAATCTGGCTGCATGGTGAAGCCGTGGGTGCAGGCATGTGCCTGGCGGCTGACTTATCGCAGCGCATGGGTTGGTTGAGCGCGGCAGATGTGTCGCGAGTTCGCGATCTCATCGCACGAGGTGGACTACCGGTACAGTCGCCAGCAACGCTTTCTTCGGAACGCATGCTCGATCTCATGGCTGTGGACAAAAAGGTGAAAGACGGCCGTATTCGCCTCATTCTATTGAAAGCAATTGGCCATGCCGTGATCAGTAGCGACTATAGCCGCGAAAAGCTGCTGGAAACCCTGGCTGCCTGCCGCGAGCCGGTTGCGGCGTGAACGAGCGCGCACCGCAATCTGATCTTGCTTCTTATGCCGCTGGCGATCACAACACTCGCGGCCGAGCTTGCAGCGAGCCGCCACCAACCTACCGCAATGAGCATCAACGCGATCGCGATCGTGTAATCCACAGCGCTGCGTTCCGCCGCCTCGAATACAAGACGCAGGTGTTCGTCAATCACGAAGGCGATATGTTTCGCACGCGGCTGACGCATTCCATTGAAGTGGCGCAAATCGCGCGTACGGCCGCGCGTGCCTTGCAGATCAATGGTGATCTCGCCGAAGCCATTGCGCTCGCACACGATCTCGGTCACACGCCGTTTGGGCACGCGGGACAACGCGCGCTCAACGATTGCATGCGTGGATTCGGTGGTTTCGAGCACAATTTGCAATCGCTGCGCGTCGTCGACAAGCTTGAGGAGAAATACGCTGACTTTGACGGGCTTAATCTGACCTTTGAAACTCGGGAAGGCATCCTCAAGCGTTGTCCACGCGCGTACGCTGAAACGCTGGGTGAGCTTGGGCGTCGTTTCATCGAAGGTGGACAACCGACGCTGGAAGCACAGCTGACCAATCTCGCCGACGAAATCGCCTACAACAATCATGATATTGATGACGGCTTGCGCGCCGGGTTGCTGAGTGTTGAGCAGCTACGCGAAGTGCCGCTTTTCCGCCGTCACTATGATTCCATTAGCGAACGTCATCCGAAGCTGGCCGCGCGGCGACTGATTTACGAAACTGTGCGCAGCCTGATCGGTGTGCAGGTTATCGATCTGGTTGAAACCAGCAAGGCACGTATTATCGCCCATGCGCCAGAGTCGGTGGACGATGTGCGCCGTCACGCCAAGCCTCTTATCGCATTTTCCGATGCAATGCGTGCGGACTTGAAATTGCTCAAGGATTTTCTGATGCAGAATCTCTACCGTCACTATCGCGTTGTGCGCATGTCGAACAAGGCCGATCGCATCGTGCGGGAATTGTTCGACGCTTTTATGAACGATCCTCGCCTGTTACCGCCGGCGGCGCGCAACCAAGCTGATGCACACAGCGCCGATGCGGAACGCGCGCAAACCGTCGCCGACTATATCGCCGGCATGACTGATCGCTACGCAATCGCTGAGTATGGGCGTATATTCACAGCAGGCGAACTTACATAATTGACCAACGCCGCGCGCGTGGAATATTGAGATGGGTTCCAGCTTTGATGAGGTAATGGAGGAGGCACTGCCAGGACCGGCTGCCGAAACCGCGCTGGCGGATCGGGAAGGGTATTTGTTGACCGCGGCGTTGCGTCAGCGTTTGGATCTTATTCGTCATCTCGTCGATTTCAGCCGACATCTGGTTTTGGTGGTGGGCGACGAGGGTGCCGGCAAGACCTCGTTGCTGCACCATTTGCTTGCCACTGCCGCCGACAATTGGCGCATCGCCCATGTCAGCGCCGATCCACTGTGCGATTCCAGTACATTGTTGAAGCGCCTGGCGGCCGACTTCGAACTCAAATTCAGCGAGGGTGAGAATGTCGAACGCAGTACGCAGGAGTTCGAGAACTTCCTGGCGCTGACACGCCGCGCCTCGATGGTGCCGGTGGTGATGATCGACGATGCTCATCTGCTGCCGGCTGACGCTTTGCTGCTGTTGCTCCATCTCTCGCATGCGGAATCGGAGCAACCCAACCTGCGTGTTGTTCTATTCTGCGATCCGCGCATGACCCGTGTACTCGGCAGCCCGCAGTTGCAATCGTTTAAGGAAAGTCTGACTCACACTGTAGAACTCGCTCCCTTCACGCTTGAGGACACAGCGCGTTATCTGGCCAAACATTGGCCGGCGGCGGATCCAGAAAGCTCGCCCATTCTTGATGAGCAGTATGTGCGGGAAGTGCATCAGGCTGCCGCCGGCATTCCGGGTCGTATCAATGCGCTGGTTCGCACCAGCTTGGATCAGCCTAGTCCGCTGCCAGAACCATTGGTGCCTAAGACACCTGACAAGCGAACTGGCTGGATTGCGGCGGCTGTGGCCATCGCCGCTCTCCTGACCATTGGTATCTGGCTCGCGCGCCCAAGTGGAAACGTCGATGTGACACCGCAGCCGAAGCAGGGGAGTTCGCCAGAATTGGTTGAGCCCGTACCGGTGTCGCCTCAAAGTGCAGCACCTGCTCCGCAGCCCGTCACCGCGCCAGTGGTTGCCGCGCCCGCGGCCTCAATTTCCACGCCGACCGTTGCGCCACCAACGGCAGTGCCGCCCACCGCAACAGCGCCGCCGATTGCCGCCAACGCCGCGACATCACCAGCGAATCCAGCGCCGGTCGCGCTGCCGCCGATGGCTGAGCCCGAAGCTGCTCCCACAGTTGTAACACCACCGCCTTCGCCAAAGGAATCCACAACCGAAATAGCGAAAGCACAACCACCCAAACCGGCGGCGGAGAAACCAAAGACCGCAATGCCTAAGCCGGCGGCGGAGAAGCCTAAACCTGAGTCTGCCAAGCCAGAGCCGCAAGTCCCCAAAACGGAAAAAACCAAGCCCGCCGCTAAGCCCAAGCCGGAGTCAGGGAATGACCGTTGGCTGCAGGCACAGCCCAACGATAACTACGTGCTCCAGCTCTACGCCAGCTATCAACGGGTGTCGGCGGAGCAATTCGTCCACGAACACGATCTGGCTGCCAAGACCAGAATACCGTCAGCGGTGCGCGACAATAAAACGTGGTACATCGTGATCTATGGTTCGTATGCCGATCACGGCCGTGCCCACAACGCCATTTCCGAACTCCCCGCAGCGGTCCGGCGCCTCAGCCCATGGGTGCGTAAGGTGTCGGATTTAAAGGCGATTGCCGCCGACGGTGGCTAGCCGGATCAGCCTTTTGCAGAGGTCGGGTCACGAGGCTATAATCCCCGCCCTTTTGTCCGCTGTTTGACGATAAAAACAGCATCGCGAGGTAGAAAACGGTGCACCCAGAGAGGAACGACACGCCAGAGCCGGGCCGCGCGCCAGGTCTCTACGATCCCAGATTTGAGCACGATGCCTGTGGCGTCGGTTTCGTCGTTAACATCAAGGGGCGTAAGTCGCACGCCATCGTCCAGCAGGCGCTGACCATCCTCAAGAATCTGCCGCATCGTGGTGCATGCGGCTGGCGAAGTGAATACGGGCGACGGCGTGGGCATCTTGCTGCAGATGCCACACAAGTTTTCACCAAGAAATGCCAGGAGCAGGGCATTTCGTTGCCGGAAGCCGGTCACTACGGCGCCGGCATGGTGTTTCTGCCGCACAACAGGGCGGCGCGTGACACGATTGTCCGAGATTTTGAATCCATCGTTCGCGAGGAGGGCCAGGCGCTGCTCGGCTGGCGCGAAGGCCGACCGACGACTCGCCTGTAGGGATCGACTGCGCGTGCCTGCGAGCCCACGTTTTGCCAGGTATTCATCGGCCGAGCTGCCGGTCTCGATGACATGGCCTTCGAGCGCAAGCTCTATATCATTCGCAAGCGCATCGAGATCGCCGTTCGCAACAACGTAGCGCTCGCTGAGAAGGAATTTTTCTACATTCCAAGCTTGTCGGCTCGCACGCTCATATATAAAGGCATGCTCACCGGCGTGCAGATCGAGCCCATGTTCCCAGATCTGCTGGACACGGACGTGGAAACGGCGTTGGCGTTGGTGCATCAACGCTTCTCGACCAACACTTTTCCGTCCTGGCCGCTTTCGCATCCATTCCGCTACATCGCGCATAACGGCGAAATCAACACCGTGCGCGGCAACACGAATTGGATGAGCGCGCGCGAAGCCATGTGCGCCTCGCCGGTGTGGGGCGATGACATCAAGAAACTTTTTCCAATTACATACGAAGGCGCGTCGGACTCGGCGTGTTTCGACAATGTGCTGGAGTTTTTGCACATGTCCGGTCGTTCGCTACCGCATGCGATCCTGATGATGATTCCGGAAGCGTGGAGCGGACACGAATCCATGGACGCCGAACGCAAGGCTTTCTACGAGTACCACGGCTGCCTGATGGAGCCCTGGGACGGTCCGGCGTCGGTGGCGTTCACGGACGGTACTGTCATCGGTGCCGTGCTCGATCGCAATGGTCTGCGCCCGTCGCGTTACTACGTCACCAAGGATGACATGGTGATCATGGCGTCCGAAGTCGGCGTGCTCGAAGTCCCGCCGGAAAACGTATTGATCAAAGAACGCCTGCATCCGGGACGCGTGTTCCTTGTTGACACCGCGCAGGGCCGCATTATCGATGACAAAGAGTTGAAGGCCGGCTTCGCCAAGGAACAGCCGTATGCGGAGTGGTTGCAGCAACATCACATTCCGCTCGAATCTTTGCCGGAACCGCCACATGTTCCTGAACCTGATCACGCCACGGTGCTGCAGCGTCAGCAAGCCTTCGGTTACACGCATGAGGACTTGCGCATTTTGATGTTGCCCATGGCCAAGAATGGCGAAGAAGCCACCGGCTCCATGGGTACTGATGCGGCACTGGCCGTACTCTCGGATCGCCCGCGCATGCTGTACGACTACTTCAAGCAGCTGTTCGCGCAGGTAACTAATCCGCCACTCGACGGAATCCGCGAAGAACTGGTCACGCAGGTGGGCACGCCGATTGGTCCGGAAGGTAATCTGCTGCAACCCGGGCCGCTCAGTTGCCGTCAGATCAAACTTTCAAGCCCGATCTTGAGCAACGAAGATTTGGCGCGCATTCGTCATTTTGACAAGGACGGTTTTCGCGGCACGACGATTTCGACCCTTTATCCGGTGAGCGGCGACGGCAGCGCGCTGGAAAAAGCCATGAAAGATGTGTGCGCGCAGGCCGACAAAGCCATTTCCGAAGGCTGCTCATATCTCATTCTTTCCGATCGCGGTGTGAGTGCCGGGTTGGCGCCGATTCCTGCGCTGCTGGCAGTGGCTGGCGTACATCACCATTTAGTGCGCGCAGGCACGCGTTGCAAAGTTGGACTGGTATTGGAGTCTGGCGAGCCGCGCGAAGTGCACCACATGTGTACGCTTATCGGCTACGGTGTTGGCGCGATCAATCCCTATCTGGCCTTCGAGTCGCTTGACGACATGATTCGCCAGAAAATGCTCACCGACATCGACGCCAAGAAAGCCGACAAGAACTACATCAAGGCCTGCAACAAAGGCTTGGTGAAGGTCATGTCGAAGATGGGCATTTCCTCGGTGCAGTCCTACCGCGGTGCGCAGATCTTCGAAGCCGTCGGTTTAGACAAGGCGCTCATCGACAAGTATTTCACCGGTACGGCATCACGCATCGGTGGTATCGGCATCGATGTGGTTGCCGAGGAACAGTACAAGCGCCATCACAAGGCATTCAACGATCGCCCCGTTAGTCAGCCCGATCTGGATTGGGGTGGCGAGTATCAATGGCGCCGCGATGGCGAACATCACCTGTTTAATCCGGGCACGGTGTTCAAGCTGCAGCAGGCAACGCGCACCGGTCAGTATCGCGTGTTCAAGGAGTACAGCGCGCTTATCGATAATCAGAACAAGCAGCTGGCGACCTTGCGCGGCCTGTTCGAATTCAGTTTTGCGTCGACACCGATTCCAATTGATGAAGTCGAATCGGTGGAATCGATTTGCAAGCGTTTCCAGACCGGCGCCATGTCCTACGGTTCAATCAGCCAGGAAGCGCACGAAACGCTGGCCATCGCCATGAACCGCATCGGCGGCAAGTCGAACACCGGTGAAGGTGGTGAAGATCCCGAGCGCTTCAAGCCGCTGCCCAATGGCGATTCCAAGCGCAGTGCCATCAAGCAGGTGGCTTCCGGCCGTTTTGGCGTGACCAGCGAATATTTGGTCAATGCCGACGACATTCAGATCAAGATGGCGCAGGGCGCCAAGCCTGGTGAAGGCGGTCAGCTGCCTGGTTCGAAGGTGTATCCGTGGATTGCCAAGGTGCGCCACTCCACACCAGCGGTAGGTTTGATTTCACCACCGCCGCATCACGACATTTATTCGATTGAGGATCTGGCGCAGCTCATTCACGATTTGAAGAACGCCAACCCGCAGGCGCGCATCCATGTGAAGCTGGTTGCTGAAGTGGGCGTGGGTACGGTTGCCGCGGGTGTGGCCAAGGCGCACTCGGATGTAGTTCTGATCTCCGGCTACGACGGCGGCACCGGCGCTTCACCGCTCACTTCGCTGAAGCACGCGGGCGTGCCCTGGGAGTTGGGGCTGGCTGAGACTCAACAAGTGTTGGTTGCGAACAAACTGCGTGATCGCATCGTGGTTCAAACCGATGGTCAACTCAAGACTGGCCGCGATGTGGTCATCGCTGCGCTGCTCGGTGCCGAAGAGTACGGCTTCTCCACCGCGCCACTGGTGGTGATGGGCTGCATCATGATGCGCGTGTGTCATCTCAACACCTGCCCGGTAGGTGTGGCCACACAGGATCCGCGCCTCCGTGCGAAATTCGCCGGCAAACCGGAACACGTGGTCAATTTCTTCCGCTTTATCGCCGAGGAAGTGCGCGAGTGGATGGCCAAGCTCGGCTTCCGCACCATTGATGAGATGATCGGTCGTGTCGACAAATTGCACGTCAAGCAAGCCGTTGATCACTGGAAGGCGAAAGGCCTGGATTTCAGTGCCATCCTCAATCCGTCCGCGGCGCCCGCGAACGTCGGCGTGCGTTGCACGCAGACTCAGGATCATGGTCTGGACAAGTCGCTGGACGTGACCACCATTGTGCCTTTGTGCGCGCCGGCGTTGAAGGAAGGCAAGCCAGTGGATGCCATTCTGCGCATCAAGAACATCAATCGCACCGTCGGCACCATTCTTGGTTACGAAGTCACCAAGCGCTATGGTGGCGCGGGCCTGCCCGAGGACACGATCAAGCTGCACTTCAATGGCTCGGCGGGCATGAGCTTCGGCGCGTTTCTGCCCAAGGGCATCACCATGACGCTGGAAGGCGATGCCAACGACTACACCGCCAAGGGGCTTTCCGGCGGCAAAATCATCGTCTACCCGCCGCGGCATTCAGTTTTCATCGCCGAGGAAAATATTCTCGTCGGCAATGCCGTGCTCTACGGCGCCACCTTGGGTGAGCTTTATCTGCGCGGCATCGCCGGCGAACGCTTCTGCGTGCGCAATAGCGGTGCCATCAGCGTTGTTGAAGGCGTGGGCGATCACGGCTGCGAGTACATGACCGGCGGACGCGTGCTGGTGCTCGGCGCGACCGGCCGCAATTTCGCCGCCGGCATGTCCGGTGGCGTAGCTTATGTGCTCGACGTCAATGGCGACTTCCGCAATCGTTGCAACACGACGATGGTGGGCCTGGAACCACTTGAGCAGGATGAGGATGTAGAGCTGGTGAAAGACCTGCTCAATCGTCACGTGAAGTACACGGGCAGCACGGTGGCAAAGAAGATCCTCGGAAGCTGGCACGCCACGCAGCCGAAATTCGTGAAGGTCATGCCGCACGACTACAAGCGTGTGCTCAATGCAATCGAGAATGCGAAAAAGAACGGCATACCTGAGGACATTGCCGTAATGGAGGCCGCGCATGGGTAAACCAACGGGCTTCCTGGAGTTTCATCGCGCCAAGCAACCATATCGGCCGGTGAAGGAACGCGTGCTTGATTGGAAGCAGGTGATGGCGGGGTGGGCCGATGATGCGCTCAAGCAGCAGGCCGCGCGCTGCATGGACTGTGGCATTCCCTTTTGTCATCAGGGCTGCCCGCTCGGCAATCTGATCCCGGACTGGAACGATCTCGTTTACAAGAATCGCTGGCGCGAGGCCATCGATCGCCTGCACGCGACCAATAACTTTCCCGAATTCACCGGCACACTGTGTCCGGCACCCTGCGAAGGCGCCTGCGTGCTCGGCATCAACGACGATCCGGTGACCATCAAGGGCGTGGAGCTCACCATTATCGACCGCGCCTTCAAGGAAGGTTGGGTGGTGCCGCAGCCGCCTGCCAAGCTTACCGGCAAGAAAGTGGCGATTGTTGGCTCCGGCCCAGCGGGACTTGCAGCCGCACAACAACTGCGCCGCGCCGGTCACGACGTGACGGTATTCGAGCGCGACGATCGCATCGGTGGTCTGCTGCGCTATGGCATTCCCGAATTCAAGATGGAAAAGCGCGTGCTGGATCGCCGATTGGAGCAGATGAAGACCGAAGGTGTGAAGTTCCAGGCTAACGCGCACGTCGGCATAAACGTTTCCGTTGAGTCGTTGCGCAAGGACTTCGATGCAATTGTCCTGACTGGGGGCGCCTGCCACGCGCGAGATATCAATGTGCCCGGCCGCGAATTGAAGGGCATTCATCTGGCGATGGAGTTTCTCACGCAGTCGAATCGCCGCTGCGAAGGCGACAAAATTTCTGACGCCGATGCAATTTCCACCAAGGGCAAACATGTGGTCATCCTCGGTGGCGGTGACACCGGTGCTGACTGCATTGGCACTTCGAATCGGCAAGGTGCGAAGTCGGTGACTTCGCTTGAGATCATGCCGCGGCCGCCCGAGAAGCGCGCCGAGAACAACCCGTGGCCGGAATGGCCGGTCATTTACCGCACCGCCTCCGCGCATGAAGAGGGCGGCGAGCGCCTCTATGCGGTTTCAACCAAGCGTTTCATCGGTGATGCCGAGGGCAACGTCAAGGAACTCGAGCTGGTGAAAGTCGAGTTGAAGAAGGGCGCTGACGGCCGCATGAACTTTGAGGAAGTGCCGGGTTCTGCGCACACCATTCCAGCTGAGCGCGTGTTTCTCGCCATGGGTTTTCTCGGACCAGAAAAGCCGGGCATGCTGGAGAAACTGGGTGTCACGCTCACTGAGCGCGGCAATGTGGCGCGCGATGCGAACTGGATGACCAGCGTACCGGGCGTGTTCACGGCTGGCGACATGCAGCGCGGTCAATCGCTCATCGTTTGGGCAATCGCGGAAGGACGTTCGGCTGCGTCAGCCGTTGATCGCTACCTGATGGGTGCGACTGATTTGCCAGCGCCGCTGGCGTAGCTTTAGTTAAGATGGAAGTACACATGGACGGGCGCAGGCATGCGCCCGTTCTGTTTTATGTAGCAGCAGCACCGGCATTAGAATGACACTATGACAACACTTAAAAATGATCGCTTCCTGCGCGCGCTGCTGCGCGAACCCGTGGATATGACGCCGGTATGGATGATGCGCCAAGCGGGTCGCTACTTGCCCGAGTATCGCGCGACACGCAAGCGTGCCGGCAACTTTATGACTTTGTGCACCACGCCGGAGCTGGCTTGCGAAGTGACCTTGCAACCCATCGATCGTTATCCACTCGATGCCGCGATTCTTTTCTCCGACATTCTGGTGGTACCGCATGCGATGGGGTTGGGTTTGACCGTCAACGAAGGCGTCGGCCCGCGCTTCGATAGGCCGGTGCGCACTGCAAGTGAAATCGATGCGTTAGGAATTCCGGATCCCGAAGTTGAACTCAAATATGTGATGGATGCCGTGCGCCTGATCCGGCGCGAGTTGAATGGCCGCGTGCCGTTGATTGGTTTTGCGGGCAGTCCGTGGACGATGGCGACCTATGCGGTGGAAGGCCAGGGCAGCAAGGAATTCCATCTGATTAAGACGTTGATGTATCGCGAGCCCAAGGCGTTGCATCGATTGCTCGACAAGCTCGCGCGCACGGCCACCGCCTATCTCAACGCACAGATTGCCGCCGGCGCCCAGGCGGTGATGGTTTTCGATACCTGGGGTGGTGCGCTTTCAACGCCGGCATACCAGGAATTCTCGCTGCGCTATATGGCGCAGATGGTCGATGGGTTACGCAAGCAAAGCGAAGGTCATCGCGTTCCGTGCATACTGTTCACCAAGGGTGGAGGGCAATGGCTGGAGCTGATTGCGCAGACCGGCTGCGACGCGGCCGGTCTGGATTGGAGCACGGATATTGGCCAGGCACGCCAACGAGTGGGTGATCGAATTGCCCTGCAAGGCAATATGGATCCGGCCGTGTTGCTCGCCACGCCTGAACGCATTGGCGAAGAGGTGCAAAATATCCTGCAATCCTTTGGCCCGCATCCCGGTCATGTCTTCAATCTCGGCCATGGCATTACCCCCGATATCGACCCAGAGCACGCACGCGCATTCATCGACGCCGTACACGAGTTAAGCGTGCACAGGGCGTGATCTCGCGATACACCAGAGTTCATCTGCCCTGCGTAATTGAGGGGCGATTTGCAGCTGCTGTGTAAGCAACGATTCAGGTATTGTCATTTAAATTATAATAAAGACTGGTTAGAACCGATCGCAAGTTCAGCGGGCACCGCTCAGATGCGAAGCGTCGGAGCCCGACAATTTTGTGATGAGTTCGAGCATTGGACTCGCCCATGCCAAGCACAGCTACCCTACTGTCACTCAGTGTCATTTTTGTTTTGCTGCTGGCGGCCACGCGCCGTTTTCGCACGGCGGCTGCCTTTACTGCTTTCACCGCGGTGACGATATTGGTTGCCTCGGAAGTGAAGCAATCGTTTCTGGATATGCCGTTGACGTTAGCGGACTTCAGGGTTTTTATGCTGGCGCCGGTTGAGAATTTCAAACTTTTTCTCAACTATCCGCTGTTGGGCGGAGAAATTGTCGTCATTATTGCGCTCGCCGTGACCGTGATTGCTGCCGGAGTTCGCCTCGAGCGGCCAAGCGCGTTTTTGGCGCGTTTGGAAGGAGACATTTCGCTGCGCACGGCCACCGCCGGAGCGTGCGCGGCGCTTATCGCTATCATCTATGTCGGCTTGATTGGCAATGTGCGCGCGGATCGTCCGAACAATGGCGATGCGTGGGCGGCATTTCTCGCCATGGAGGAAGTGGAACACGCGATGGGGCCGATGCAGCGCCTCAATTTCTTTTTTGATAATCGCGATACCTACGTTTCGCTGCCATCGCAACGCGCTCAATCCCGCTTTCCGATTGGCGATGCGGTGGCCGGCTTACCCGCTCAGAACGAAAGCAGCGCCAGTGCGCGCCCGGACATCATGGTCGTGCTTGAAGAGAGCACCTTCGATCCAGAGTTGATCGCGCGCTGCGATCTCCCGGTGTGCAAGGGTCGATTCTTGCAGCCTGCTCCCGCGCCGGTGCGCACCCAGCAAGGCCCCTTGCTCGTGCATTCGACGGGCGGCGGTACCTGGTTGTCGGAGTTCGCCTTTCTCTCCGGTTTCGACTGGAGGATCTTTGGCCGAGGCGGTGCCTTCGCACCGGTTTCACTGTCACCGCGGTTGAAAATTTCGCTTCCCAAGTATCTTCACACATTGGGGTATCGAACGGTGGGCATTTACCCCGTTGATGGCAATTTCCTTAGCGCTCAGATGGCGTACAGGAATTACGGCTTCGATGAGTTCTATTCGGCGCAGGATTTTGGGTTTGATAGCGATTGGCACAAGATCAGGGACGCCGATGTGTTCGCCAAGGCATTGCAGCGGATTGAGCACGGCGCGGATGATCGGCCCGTGTTCGCGTTTATCCTGACCATACGCAATCATGGTCCGCACGGACTGCCGGTCGATTCGATTCCGCGGACACTGCAAGCGGCGGAGAGAAAGCTGGATCGCGGGCTGGCCGACTATCTCGCCCGCTACCAGGACTCAAGCGCGGATTACAGTTCACTGCGTGATGTCTGGTTGAACTCCTCGCGGCGGCGAGTCATCGGGTGGTTCGGGGATCATCAACCGGAGACAGCGTGGAATTTCATCAATACCGTCTCCGATCTCAACGCCAATCATCTGCCACCCAATGTGCCAGACAATCAATTGCGCTACCTGACTTATTACCAGCTCAGCGCAAACTACGACGGTTCGGAATCAGGCCGATCGCGCAACGCGCTCGACATTTCATACCTTCAGTCGCAACTGCTGAAATTTGCAGGCTTGCCATTGGACGCGGGCGCAGCGGCGGCGACACAGACGGCTTCGGCCTGCGCGGGATTGTTGTATGGCTGCGCCGACAGCGATCTAGTGTCCGATTATCTTTCCTACCGCGTTTATCAACTACACGCAATTGAATAGACTGCGTGCTGCGGTTTGGCGACGTGGATGATTTAGTGCCGTCATCTGCTTCTAGGTCGACGATCTACTATCAGCAAGCCGTGGAAACAATCCGAGGCCACTCCCCGGAACATTTTTGGTTCGTCGTTTGATTTAGAAGATCCGGTTTTTTTCGATTGTCTCTGCGCGACCCGGAGCCGCCTGTTGATTCCCTTTTACAGTAATCCAGAGAGCAGATTCCTCGCAGCGCGCCTGGATTGATTTGAACCATTTTCGAACAAAGCGATGTCACACCACCGCATGATTCAGCGGAATACTCCCCCGCACCTTGTGACAAGCTTACATGGATACAAATGGCAAATCGGCATTCGGCCCAAAAATGGACTGGCCCTGTATGTAATAATTCGTCGGTCCCTGCGGGCCGGCGATTTGCCCTTCATCAATGTAATAGCCGGTATCTCCGTCTGGTCCATGGATACGCTCATCCACGATACGGTACCTGGAATAGCCAGAGGGACCATGGATACGGTTGTCGTTGATATGGAAACCCGTGAACATAAATCTTCCCCCTCTTTCCAACCAATTATAGAAATGGGATGTCGGTAGAGGTTGTTAAGTTCACCGGAAAAAGTAAGAATTTTGTGCCGAACATGATTTTGATCATGTTCGGCCATACAAAAAGGCTGCTCTCCGACTCGTTGTTAACGTGACTTGATTTAGAGAGAAAGCGGTGCGGGAGTGAAATATCTTTTGCTCCGTCGGTTCGATTCCTTGGTTATTTACTTTTAATTAGGTGTCAATGCCAACCAAAAGCAGACATTCCTGCACGCGGCCACGCTTTCCCCATTGCGGACACTCGTCGGAAATCGTGGTCTGTCTCCGATTTACGCTGTTCGCGGACGCTGCTGCATAATCAATTAAGCGTTGGCTGTTATTCGGAGAGACGGTTGTGTTAAAAGCATCAAAAAATATCTTAGGCAGGATATGGGAGATTGAGAACACCATGCCTCTGACAGGAATTGGTTTTTGGAACCATCAACGAGTAATTGAGGCTGGTAGCGTAGTATTGTGCTAAGTGCGAACGCTAATAGATAGTCAGATAACAGTGGATGCCAAGGCATGGAGATTCCATGGAGAGTGATGTCTGGAACAAAGAGCCAATCTGGATTTGAGTCGCTACTTTCCTGAACTGGTGGAACAGCGAATCTGGCAAGTTGCTTGACGGCTTCAGTCTGCACGGCGTTGAATGCATCGATCTGAGTTTGCGGAGGAGTTATATTTGTCGACGGCCCGCGGACGCATGTATAACTTGTAAAATGATTTACCTTTCGGTCGTATGCAAGCAGATAGTCGTGTAGATCAAAATCGTTCAGGGCTTGAACTCTGTGTAACGGGTATCCTTTGACTTGTCGGATGATTTCATCGGCATTCACAATCGGAACTATCATATCCAACCACACTTCCTTCTGTGTGCCTCGAACTAGGGATTCGACCGTAGTCACTCTCGGCAATATTGAAAATAGCTGCGATTGCTCAGTCGTGATATCGACACAATATGGGGAAAAGTCCGAAAGCGGGATAGTGAGTTCTGCATTGTGAGGCCAATTGTGATTGGTAACTGCCTGGTATAAATGAGCAAATATGTTTTGTTTGTTTCTGAAGGTCGATGGGAAAATGCTGATTTCAAACGTAGTCAAATCGGTTATCGCTTGTGAAGATGCGCTTAACCCGTGATAGATCGCGGTGGTATGGAGTGTTTGGTAGTCTAGAATTCCTTTTGCAACAAGAAGCGCCTTCGAAATATTCAAAAAACTGTAGTAGTAAAGAAGGCCGGCCGAACGCCAGTCTGATTTTATTGCGTCGAGAAAGTATGTCTTGGCCTGGTCTATCCACGGGGCAATTTCGTCTGGAGTTTTGATGTTGTGTGTTGCACCGGTGTGCCGCAGCAGGACAAGCTCTCGCCAAACTTGTTGAGCAAGCGGAGCGGTTGTGATTAGGGTGGCAGTCTGACGGGCGGGACTAAAAGTTCTGAAAGGCATTGGCGATTCCTAACTATTATTACTAAAGAGATAAATCGTCTACGCAATGTCTACATGACTAGGTATACGGGACGCCAAGACACGCAGGACGTTGATGAGTCGCAGGATAAATCCATACGAAACAATCGAAACATCTACCTTGATATAGAAGACAGCAAGGTGTCGGTCAATACGGCGTGGCGTCGTCTAATATGCTCGACGACGTTAGGACTAAGTGGCTGACAGATCATGAGAAACCGCTCCGTGGTCGTTGCCGTATACAGTATCAAATGAAACCACGAACCGGACAAGCGCGAATGTCCGTTTTGCCGCGTTGCAATGTCTGCTTTTGGGATGCATCGATCGGCTGCAAGTGGCCGATAGCCGCCAATCAAATACGCATGATGGAGTTGAGTTCGCTCATTGATAACCCGCAAGCTGCAAATTGCTGGGTTGAATGATTTTTCCGCACAAATGTCGATGCAACGAAGCAATTCACTCCGACAAATCTCCCGGTAATTCTACTTCCGCTTGGACACCGTCCAGGCACCAGCCAACAAGAGGATCCCTCCAAGAACACCCAGAAGCCACCTTGTACCGTTCTGTCCTAAATCAATGATGCCGGAATCCGGCGAAGGGCCGATCGGATCCGTAAAGATCGCGATGATCAGGAGGAGACTACCGATCCCAATCAGGCCCAATGTTGCTGCGGAGTCTTGATGCTTATTCGGTGCGTTCATTTCAGCTATTTAGTGGTAGCAAAGATCACAATTCGGACAAGCACGGGCGCTTGCTCTTGCACGACGAATAGGCGCTGTACTATGACCGTGCGAGTGGTACGCGCAAGGTTGCCACGACACCGCCTTGCGGCTGATTCTCCAACGTGACGGAGCCCCGATGCAACTCGGCGATTTCGCGCACAAAGGATAATCCAAGGCCGGTGCCCTTGCGGCCATTGGCGCGCGGCAGTGAGTAAAAGCGCTCCCATACTTTCTTCTCCGCGAAATCCGGTATGCCAGTGCCGCTGTCGCGCACGCTGATTGCCACATCGTATTTATCCGCAGCGGCGCTCATGCTCACGGCCGCATGTTCTGGCGAAAAATCGATGGCGTTTTGCACCAGATTCACCAGTGCGCGATGAAGCAGAAACCGATCGCCGCTTAGCACCACATCGGGCGGGCAATCGATTGCAATGGTTTGGTTGCGCTGGGCAGCGGCGGCAGACATAGTTTCCTTTACTTCTTCAAGCAGTGCCGCGCAATCGATGTCGCAAAGATCGGACAAGCCACGCTTCTTCTCCAATGCCGACAGTTCCAGCAGTCGATCGACGATGTTCTGTATGCGCTCCGACTCGGTGCGAATGTTGGCGAGAAAGCGTGCGCGTGTTTCAGCGGGCATGTCCTCGTTCATCAACTCCGCCGCGCCACGTATAGCCGACAATGGACTCTTTAATTCATGTGTCAGCGCCTGCACGTACTCCTCGACATAGTTGCGACCGCTCAGCGCATCGCGCATCTCATCGTAGGCTGCACCTAGCACACCGACAGCGCTACGACGAAGGCGCGGAAACGGCGTGTCACGCGCGCTGCGCACCAACCGAATGTAATCACTGACCAAACTGAATGGACGCGCCATCCAAATTGCCGCAATCAGTCCAAGCACGACAAGTGCCGCCACCGACGTTAAACCGGCGATGATGATTTTCTTCTTGGCGAGATCGGCGAAGGCGTTTAAATTGCGCGTGGGCTTGCCGACGCTCAGCTCACCGATGATTTCACCATTCCAGGTAAGTGGCGCGCCGACGAACATCACCGAGGAATTAGGATCTTCGCGCTCGTTGCGCGTGGTGCGGGCGCCATACTGACCTTGCAAGGTCAGACTGACGTCACGCCACTTCATATAGTTCAAGCCCTCGTCGCGCCCCAGCGAGTCATACACCACCACACCCATCTTGTCGGTGACATAAACGCGCATATCGACCTGGGTTTTGTCCAGCGCGTAGATCTGAGCATGAAACTGCTGCCGGTACACATCATTGAAAGCGGCGCGCAAATGCGCAGGGTCGATGACGCCGTCGCGAATGTCGGTGTTGACCACCGCTGCCAGGATGCGTGCCGCGTCGACCAAGGGTTCTTCCGCTGCCTCGCGATAGCGCGGCTCCAGATCCTTGACGATGCCGTAAACCAGCCAGCCAACGCTGGCGGCAAAAACGAAAAACAGCGCAATCAGTATGCGATTGCGCTTACTCATTCTTCGACCACTGTTCGCGCAGCGAATAGCCGCTGCCGCGATGGGTGACGATCGCTTCAATCTCTGCGCTCACCTCGCGCAATTTTGCACGCAGCATCTTGATGTGTGCGTCGACCGTGCGATCAAGACTGTGATCCGGCGCTTCCCAGGCCATGTCCATCAACTCCTGGCGTGAATAGACGCGGCCTGGTCGCTCAATGAGGATCTTCAGAATGCGATATTCGTAACGCGACAAATCAAGCGATTGCCCGAAGTACGAAATTCGCATTCGTTCTTCGTCGATGTTGAATGGCGTGCGACCAGGCGATTCGCCGCCGTTGCGCACATTGGAATTGGCAAGCTGTGAACGCCGCAGTACGGTTCGCACTCTGGCTACGAGCTCGCGTGGACTGAAAGGTTTAGGGACATAATCGTCCGCGCCCATCTCCAGGCCAACAATGCGATCGATTTCCGCAGCACGTGCGGTAAGAAAGATAAT
>JAXMGY010000027.1:0-33245 GCA_046347035.1 Gammaproteobacteria bacterium
CCGGGCGCGTCATCGTCATTTTCCAACGCGCCGGTCCCACCCTTCCCCTTGAACGGTCGCGCTGCTGCCGTCGGGTGGCAAAACGATGTGGCGGAATACATGGCGGCTTAGATGCTCACCCGCATTTGGATTCGCCGCAGTTAAGACAGGTGAGACAGTTGTCCATGCGTACCATGGCACGTGTGAGGCATTTCTGACAGAGCACGGCACCGTCGGGAAAGTCTTCGGGCGCATTCGTTTCGGCTTGATGCAGCGAGGCTTCATACTCGGCGCGTTTAGCCGCCAACTGTGCGCGCAGACCGGCATCGGCTGGATCGTCGCGCAGCAAGCCAATCATGCGCAAGTGACTGTCGAGCACATCGCCAATTTCGGCGACCAGCGATGGCACGAAGCGGCCGCCCTTCTTAAAGTAGCCGCCTTTGGGATCGAAAACAGAACGCATTTCTTCGACCAGAAATGTCACGTCACCACCTTTGCGGAACACCGCCGAGATAATGCGCGTCAGCGCCACAATCCACTGGAAATGCTCCATACTTTTTGAGTTGATGAACATCTCGAACGGCCGGCGCAACTCGTGCGACGTGCCTGCATTGAGAACAATATCGTTGATGGTCACATATAATGCGTGATCGGAATGCGGGGTCTTAATCTTGTAGGTGGCGCCGATCAGCATCTCCGGCCGTTCGACCTTCTCGTGCATTTGTACGACGTTGCTTTCCTCGCTCTCGCTTGCGGGCGCCGTGGCACTGCCTTTTACAACGCTTGCGTCGATGATGGGCTTGTCGATTTTTTTAGTCATAACGAATGACGCCTCAGAATTTGCCGTAGTAGCCTTCCTTCAAGGCATCGAAAAGATTCGCCGCCGTGTGCACTTCACCATCATATTCTATCTGCTCATCGCCCCGCGCTTCCACCACGCTGCCATCCTCCAGCACAAACCGGTACGTGGTGCTGGCCAGATCGGATTGCTTCACCAGCACGCCCTGAAAGACGTCGGGGTTGAATCGGAACGTGGTGCACCCCTTCAATCCGCGTTGATGCGCATACATATAAATGTCCTTGAAATCCTCGAACGGGAAATCAGTCGGCACGTTCGCGGTCTTTGAAATCGAGGAATCCACCCACTGCTGTGCGGCGGCCTGGATGTCCACATGTTGTCGCGGCGAAATATCGTCGGCACTGACAAAGTAAGACGGTAATGCGTTCTTGCCATCGCCGCTGACCTTCGCAGCGGAATCGATCAGATTGCGATAAGCCAGCAGTTCATAGGAATAAACGTCCAGTGTTTCCTTCGTCTTCTTGCCGGAGCGGATCACATTGCGCAGATAGTGATGCGCGAAACTGGGTTCGATGCCGTTGCTGGCATTGTTGGCAAGCGATAATGAAATAGTCCCCGTCGGCGCAATCGAGGTGTGATGCGTAAAGCGTGCTCCAACCTCTGCTAGTTTATCCACCAAGTCCGGCGCGATCGTGGCCAATCGTTGCATGTAGCGGCTATAGCGCGCGTGCAGAATGCGCCCGCTGATCACATCGCCCAACTTATAACCATCGCGTTCCAGTTCCGGCCGTTGTCTTAGCATCTCGGGCGTAACGGCAAACTGCTCATTCATGATGGGTGCGGAACCTTTTTCCTGCGCCAATTCCAGCGCCGTCTCCCAACCCGCCAGCGCCATCTCCCGCGTGACTTTTTCGGTGAATGCCAGCGACTCGGCATCGCCATAACGAATGCGCAACATCGCCAGCGCCGACCCCAGGCCGAGGAATCCCATTCCATGCCTCCGCTTGCGCTGAATTTCATTGCGTTGTGGTTCCAGCGGCAGTCCGTGCAGTTCCACGACATTGTCCAGCATGCGTGTGAACACGCGCACCACATCGCGATACTGCACCCAATCAAAATGCGCGCGCTCAGTGAAAGGTGCGCGCACAAAACTCGTGAGATTGATCGACCCAAGCAGGCACGAGCCGTAAGGCGGTAGCGGCTGTTCGCCGCATGGATTGGTCGCGCGGATGCGCTCGCAAAACCAGTTGTTGTTCTCCTCATTGACGCGATCAATAAGAATGAACCCCGGTTCGGCATAGTCGTAGGTCGAGCGCATGATGAAATCCCACAATGTTCGCGCGCGAACACGTCGATGAATACGGCACGCCACCAATCCACGCGCATCGCACACGTAGCCATCCGTTGTCGGCCATTCGCGCCACAACACATCCCGGCTGTCATGCAAATCAATGCGCTCGGCTTCCACTTCCTTTTCTGTCAATGGAAAAGCCAGCGGCCATTCGGCATCGTTTTTTACCGCATCGATGAAGCGCTCGGTTATGAGTAGCGAAAGATTGAACTGACGAAGTCGACCGTCCTCGCGTTTGGCACGAATGAAATCGATGACGTCCGGGTGGCCAATATCAAAGGTGGCCATCTGCGCGCCCCGCCGCCCACCTGCCGACGACACGGTGAAGCACATGCGATCGTAGATATCCATGAAAGACATCGGCCCGGAGGTCTGCGCGCCGGCGCCGGAAACCCAGGCACCACGCGGCCGCAGCGTGGAAAATTCGTAGCCAATGCCGCAACCCGCTTTTAAGGTGAGCCCTGCCTCATGCAATTTGCCGAGGATGTCGTCCATGGAGTCCTGGATAGTGCCAGAAACAGTGCAATTGATGGTCGACGTGGCTGGTTTGTAGGCTTCAGCGCCAACGTTGGAAATAATGCGGCCAGCCGGGATTGCGCCCTGGCGCAACGCCCACAGAAACCGCTCGTACCACTTCTCACGCAAGGCGGGCGTTGCTTCTACGTCGGCCAGTGCGCGCGCCACGCGTCGCCAAGTGGCGTCCATATCGGCGTCCAGCGGCACATCTTGGCGATCCTTCAACCGGTACTTTCGATCCCAAATCTCCAGGGATGCTTGCTGGATTTCGATACCCTGCGATTCGCTTTCGCCGCTCAGCTTATTCATTTTGGTGCCATATCACTGTGTAGGCGCGAATCTTACTCGCAATTTTGATTGTCGTGACCTGCCAACCGGTTCCTGAAGGACAATACCCGCGTCATTGCGGGAATCCGTAAACCGCGGCTTCGCGACCGTTGATCCAGATCAAAGTTCCAGCCCACCAGCCCTCTACAGTTCCAAAAAGAATCAATCTCCTATCACGCGCTACAGAATGAACATTGTCAGTTTGCTGGTTGTCCTCGCCCTTGCCGCCCTGGCTGCATACATGGCGGTCCGTATGAGTGTGGCAATATCGGGTGATTTCCACGCCGGTCGGCAATTCCGCCGCGCACTAATCGAGCGCGTTCGAAGGCTGCGCCTGCAGCGCATGCTGGACCGCCGCGGCATTAGCGCCGAGGAGTACCTGCATCGCCAACCGGCAGTGGATATAGAACAACGTATTCGTGCCTGCGAGTCCTGCGACGCCACCCAGCAATGCGACGTTGCATTGGCTTCGCGCAAGGAGGACACCGATCTGTCCTTCTGTGCAAATGATGAAGCATTTAATCGTTACCGCAACGTTGTGCCCATCGTCGCGGCACCGTCCGATAACGCCGATACTGCTCACGTCCATCAAAAGACGTAAGATATCGGGCGCTTAAGAAAGTTTTAGAACCGATACCCGTCATCACGACATTCACTTCTTGCGTAAAAAGGGGGCAACATGGGAACAAAGAAGAAAAGTTTAACAGTGGCGATTTCCGCAGCGCTGCTTGCCGCAACAGGCACGGCAAGCGCCACATCCACCGCCGATCTTGAGAAAAAGCTGAAACAGCTTGAAACCGAAATGGCTGCACTGCGCGAAGAGATGAAGTCTTCGCAGGCGAGCGAACCGGCACAAGCCCAGCAGGTACAGACTTTGGAGAACCGCGTCAGTGCGGTTGAGACGCCGGTCAAGAGCCTCGAAGATCGCGTTTCCAAAGTTGAAACCATGGCGACCCCGCCCAAGATTCCCGGCAATATGATCTTCTTCCGCGGCGGTTATACCGGGCTGAGCGACGATCGCGCATTCGGTGCGGTCACTGATGTGTATGGACTCGGCAATGACAATAACAGCGATCACGGCTGGAATGTGGGCGCGGGATTCGATTTCCTGCTCACGCGCGATGTGTGGGGTTTGATGCCCGGAACCTGGGCGCTTGCTGAACTCGGAGTGGAATTCAGTCATATCGACTCGGCGGTAACCGTCCTACCGGTGCCGACCGCCGAGTGTGCGCTGGCGACGGGTAATGTCGGCGCGGCGCTGCCAAACTGCCTCATCACCGGCACTAACAATCTCACCATGTTGACAGTGAGTGCATCGCCAAAGATTAAGTTCATGGAAGGCAGCAAACTCCGTCCTTGGATCATCCCGGTCGGTTTGGACTTCCGTGTCATCAGCCCCACCTCGGATACGACTTCATATCTTGATGTGGGTGGCGAAGTCGCGGGTGGCGCTGAATACGAACTCATTCCCGGGATCAAGATCGGTGCCGATGCGCGTTACCATTTCGCCGCCGATTTCACCAATCCCGACTACAGCTCGGCAACAGTGGCTGCAATCAAGGGGCTCGGACTCAACGTCAACGAACCGTCCAACGACTATTGGACCATCGGTGGATATCTGGGTATTGGTTTTTAATATCCAGAAATACGCCTAGTCCTTTGCATGTTATCCGCTATAGGCGGCCGCGAGCCGCCTATAGCGCGAGTTTACCTATGAATTCTGCACTCTGGAGGAAGCGCTGATGGCCACAAGCGAAACCTATAACTACAAGGTCGTGCGTCAGTTCGCGATCATGACTTTAGTATGGGGCGTTGTCGGCATGTTGGTCGGTGTCTACATCGCCGCCGAACTGGCTTGGCCGGTTCTTAATTTTGATATTCCATACCTGACATTCAGCCGCCTGCGTCCACTGCATACCAATGCAGTGATCTTCGCCTTCGGCGGATGCGCGCTATTCGCATGCTCATACTATGTCGTACAACGCACGTGTCACGTGCGTCTCATTTCCGACAAACTCGCAGCGTTTACGTTTTGGGGCTGGCAGCTGATCATTCTCAGTGCGGCGATAACCTTGCCGCTTGGCATCACTACATCTAAGGAATATGCCGAACTGGAATGGCCAATCGACATCCTGATCGCGGTAGTGTGGGTGGCCTATGCGATCACTTTCTTCGGAACAATCTTAAAGCGGCGAGTGCAGCATATTTATGTTGCCAATTGGTTCTTCGGCGCGTTCATCGTTACCGTAGCGGTACTGCACATCGTTAATAGTGCGGCCGTGCCGGTTACGCTTCTCAAGTCTTACTCGGCCTATTCGGGCGTACAGGACGCGATGATTCAGTGGTGGTATGGCCACAACGCAGTAGGCTTCTTCCTTACCGCCGGTTTTCTCGGAATGATGTACTACTTCATTCCCAAACAAGCGGAGCGACCCGTTTATTCCTACAGGCTTTCCATCGTCCATTTCTGGTCGCTGATCTTCGCTTACATTTGGGCGGGACCGCATCATCTGCACTACACCGCGCTCCCCGGCTGGACACAGTCGCTGGGTATGGTGATGTCGGTCATTCTATTGGCGCCATCTTGGGGCGGTATGATTAACGGCATCATGACGCTCTCGGGCGCGTGGCATAAGTTGCGTACCGATCCGGTGTTACGTTTAATGATCGTGTCCGTGTCTTTCTACGGCATGTCGACATTTGAAGGTCCGATGATGTCGATACGCACGGTCAATGCGCTTTCTCACTATACGGACTGGACCATCGGTCACGTTCATTCCGGTGCACTGGGTTGGGTGGCGCTGGTATCCATGGGGTGCATGTACTACCTCATCCCGCGCCTGTTCGGACGGCAGCTTTACAGTCTGAAACTGGTGGAAGTTCACTTCTGGGTCTCCACGGTCGGCATCGTGTTGTATATAGCCTCGATGTGGGTGAGCGGCATTATGCAAGGCCTCATGTGGCGCGCTGTCAATGATGACGGAACGCTCACGTACAGTTTTATTGAAACAGTGGAAGCCATGCATCCGTTCTACGTCATCCGGTTCCTTGGTGGGACCCTCTTCCTCGCTGGAACATTGGTGATGGTCTATAACATCTGGCGCACGATTGCTGGCGCAAAACCAGTGGAAGCGCCGGTGCTCATCCCGGCCATGGCGCACTGATTCTCGCGGAGACATTCAGATGATTGCTCATGACACAATTGAAAAAAATCTCGGGCTGATGTTGTTGCTTATCGTCTTCGCCATCAGCATCGGCGGGATGGTGCAAATCTTGCCGCTGTTCTTCATGCATTCAACTACCGAACCGGTGCAAGGGTTAAAACCCTACTCCGGACTGCAGTTGGCGGGACGGGATGTTTATGTCCGCGAAGGATGCTATGTCTGTCACTCGCAGATGATCCGGCCCTTCCGTGCGGAGACCGAGCGTTACGGTCACTATTCGTTGGCTGGTGAGTTCGTCTACGACCGCCCGTTCCAATGGGGTTCCAAGCGCACGGGGCCTGATCTGCAACGCGTGGGAGGCCGATACTCGGATGACTGGCATCGCGCGCACTTGATGAACCCGCGCGATGTCGTACCAGCATCCATCATGCCCGGATACCCGTGGCTTGCGGATAACAAGGTCGATAAGGCGTTGACCTTGAAAAAGATGCATGTGCTGAAGAACGCGTTTGGTCATCCCTACACTGACGATGATTTTAAGTCTGCCGAAACCGAACTTGAAGGCAAGACGGAAATGGACGCAATCATCGCCTATCTGCAGTGTCTAGGCACTGCGGTCAAGACCACGAGGTAGGCCACCATGGACTTCGGAACAATTCACTCTATCTATACAGTTCTAGTTCTCATCGTTTTTGTGGGCATTGTGTTGTGGGCCTATGACGACCGCAGCAAGGCGCGTTTTGAGGAAGCGGCTCGAATTCCACTTGAAGACGATGACGATGTACCTGCCGCGAAATTGAATCTGCCGAATACGAACGCGAGGGAGAAGAACAATGCCTGATTTGAGCGGTCTGGATTTCACATCCGGGTTCTGGCGCTGGTTCGTCACTATTCCGACGGTAGTCGGTATTTTGTGGATGGCCTGGTTCGCTTACCGGTATTCCCGAGGCGTCACCGTCAAACCTGGCACCAAGGTCGAAACCATGGGGCATGTGTGGGATGGTGATCTAGCGGAATACAACAATCCATTGCCCGGTTGGTGGCTGAATCTATTCTACTTAACCCTGGCTTGGGGTGCTGTATTCCTGGTCTTCTATCCCGGTTTGCCGGTATTTGAAGGTTTGAAGAAATGGTCGCAGTACAAGCAATACGACGCTGAAATCACTGCAGCGAATGAGAAATACAGTCCTTTGTTCGATAAGTATAAGACCCTGGACATCCCCACCACGGTGAAGGATCCGAATGCCATTTCTATCGGACAACGCCTGTTCTCAACCTATTGCACTCAATGTCATGGGTCGGATGCGCGCGGTGCAAAAGGTTTCCCCAATCTGACCGACGGCGATTGGATCTGGGGCGGCAACCCGGAGCAGATCGAAACGACCATCTTGGATGGGCGGCAGGCTGCAATGCCGGCCTGGGGTTCGTTGCTTGATGCCAACAAGATCAACGACGTGGCCGAGTACGTGCTGAGTCTCAGTGGCCGGCCTGTTGATGCCGCAGTCGCCGCGCGTGGCCATGAAGTATTCACCCAGAACTGCGCGGTCTGTCACGGCGCCGATGGCAAAGGCAATCAGCAGATGGGGTCGGCGAATCTCACCGACGACATTTGGCTGTACGGCGGCTCGCAGCAGCGGGTACGGGAAACAATTACCGGCGGACGTCAGGGACACATGCCAGCACATCGGGAATTCCTCGGCGAAGCAAAGGTGCACCTGCTGGCGGCTTATGTGTACAGCCTTAGCCATCCGTCGGACTCCAACACCAGCACAAAGTAGCGCATAATTTCACCGGCGGCCGTCTCCGGGCGGCCGCCGCGTATCGGGTGTCAATTCGCGTAGCTTCGGAATAGTCCAATGAGACCTTTGATGGAGGAAATTGGGTATGTACCCGGGCCCTACCGGTTGCTTGCTGTGCTTTGGTTGTCATTCCTGATGGCCGGCATAGCAACCATGGTGTTCTTCGCCGCCATTGATCCGATGGATCTGAAGTCCTGTGGGAATTCCCGAAGTCAGTCGCACCGCTGCCTACACCATGAGTTTCCTTCTGTTCTGGTTACTGACGGCAAGCTCGAGCATCCTCTGCCTTTTCTTCCTCTACCCGCGCCGACGCGATCTGAAACAACGTCATCCGGCAGCATAAAGCGTGAACCGATCTCTGGATAACGATTCAATGACAACGCCGGTATCGACCGACGAGGTTCAGGAGTCACTCTACGAGAAGCGGCAAAAAATCTATCCTCGCGAAGTGCGAGGACTGTTTGCCGGCCTGCGCGTCACTGCAGTCGTCACATTGCTTGGCCTTTATTACATTTTGCCTTGGTTGCAATGGGACGGACGGCAAGCACTGCTGCTGGACATGCCTGCGCGCAAGTTCTACATCTTTGGGTTGACGCTCTGGCCGCAGGATTTCATTTTGCTCGCCGGATTGCTGATTATCGCTGGGTTAAGCCTGTTCTTCTTTACAGCGTTGGCGGGCCGCCTCTGGTGTGGCTATGCCTGCCCGCAGACGGTTTGGACTGAAACCTTTCTCTGGATAGAGCACTGGATCGAAGGTGATCGCCTACAGCAGATGAAACTTGATGCCGGTCCGATGACGGCACGGAAGTTTCGGATCAAATTCATCAAGCACTTGCTGTGGGCAGCATTTGCGCTTTTCACCGGATTTACCTTCGTCGCCTACTTCACGCCGCTCAAGGACCTGGCGCATCGTTTACTCACTTTCGATCTAGGACCTTGGGAGACCTTCTGGCTGCTGTTCTACAGCTTTGCCACCTGGGGTAATGCCGGGTTTCTGCGTGAGCAAGTATGCAAGTACATGTGCCCCTACGCACGCTTTCAAAGCGCAATGTTCGATGACGACACGCTTGTCATCTCCTACGATGAAAAGCGCGGTGAACCGCGTGGCTCCCGCAAACGCGGCGTCGATGCGCTGCGCGCCGGGCTGGGGGATTGCATCGATTGCACCATGTGCGTGCAGGTGTGCCCTACCGGCATCGACATTCGCAAGGGACTGCAGTACGAATGCATTGGCTGCTCGTCGTGCATCGACGTATGCAATGATGTAATGGATCGCATGGGCTATTCTCATGGGCTCATCCGGTACACGACGCAGAATGCCTTGGCAGGAAAACCAACACGCATTATTCGTCCGCGCATAGTCATCTATGCCTTTGTATTGCTTTGCATTTTCGGCGTACTTGCCTATGCCGCCGTCACGCGGGTGCCACTCAAGATCGACGTGATGCGTGATCGCAATCAGCTTTATCGTGAAATGAATGATGGCATGATAGAAAATGTCTATGCGCTAAATGTCATCAACATGGACGAACATCCGCATGTGTACTCACTCAGCGTCTCTGGCATCGATGGCCTCAAAGTCGACATGGATTCGCCAACCATCAGTGTCGATGCCAGCACGGTTAAGAAGTTTGTCCTGCGCCTACGTGCTGACCCCGCCGCATTGAAAGCGCGTAGCAGTCACGTCAAGTTCGAACTACGGGCCACGGATGCCCCCAATCTGGTCGACGACGAAGATGCGCGCTTCCTTGGCCCAACCCCGTCACGGTGAACACCATGTTCAACACGAATACAAACTTCACCCGCTGGTATCAGGAGCCATTCGCCTGGTTGGTAGCCCTGCTGCCGGCAATTGCAGTGGTGGGCGGTTTCTACACACTTCGGCTTGCAATCATTTCCGATGATGGCCTGGTGACCGACGACTATTACAAGAAGGGTCTGGAGATCAACCAGGTCCTAAAACGTGACGATCACGCCGCGGCGTTGGGTATTGACGCCGAACCCCACATTGATGCCGATGCCAAAGTCATCACTATCCAGATGCACGCCACAGATATCGCCAAGTTGCCAAACAGCCTGCGCGTTCGTTTGATGCACGCCACGCGCGCCGGGTTCGACCGTGACCTTACCGCCTCCCGAACTACAGCCGGCACCTATTTGTTGAATGTGCCGGAATTGGCTCCCGGTCATTGGTACATACAAGTTGAGACCACTGACTGGCGGGTACTGAAGAGCCTGTTTGTCCCGCTGCACGCGCATCGACATCCCAGTTCTTCATAGTAGCCGTCCAACATTTGCGGACGCCTCGCACGATTTTCGGCGACGGAAATTGCGAGTCAGATCGTACTCACGTAGGTTTGTAACACGAGTAGGTACACCGGTATCATCTGGACATCTCTTCGCCCATGCACGGCATATTTGACTGGATCGCGTGCCCCCAGTTGGAAAAAATTGCCGCCATGGCGATCATCGCCGGCGTTGGGTTGAGTTCTGAATCAGTCCGCGCCACCGGTTTTGAGGGAACCTGGCGCAGCGCCGTCAGCGCGCGCGCTGGCAAATCAATCGACAGCGCAACCATTCTCCACTTCCGCCAGTTCGGTTCTGTGGTATGCGGAGAATGGTCTGAGAGCATTGAGAATGGAAAGATACTCGGCGGCAACATCACTGGCCGCGCCACCAACCGTCAAATCAACGCACACGTAGGAGAAGACATTTACTGGGCGCATGCGGGCGCATTCCCGCATCAAAAATCCGAATCGGCGCTGTTTATGCTGCAGGGAAGGAAGTTGATTTGGTACGTGCGTAATCAGCTTTCACGCCTTGACAAGATTCAGACCTTCGAACGCGTCGATGATACCGGCAATTCGCTGGCGCAGATCGAATTCATGGACCGCCAATTTGCGCGCCTGTGCCCCGCTGGCACTGATTTCACTTCCGCTCGCCACTGGCCGACACAACCGAACTTTTAGTGAGTTCGATTGTTATTTCAACGCGTCACTACGCTGCTTGTTGCATTTGAACCCATTTGCAAATTGACATCGCTGGCATTGGCGAACACAGCAGTAAACCTTGCGCCGCGTCAGCGCATACGCGCGTAAACTTTCGATTTGTGCGTGCGACTCAACACCCTTGGCGACAATCTTAACGTCCAATCGCCGCCCGAGATCGATCAGAGTTGAGAGAATGGCGGCGCTGACTTCATCATCGGCAGCCTTCTGCACGAACGATTGATCTATCTTCCATATATTGGCGGGAATGTCGTGGACACTGGCGAGCGCACGCCCTTCGCCGCCAAAACTGTCCAGCGCAATGCATACGCCCAGACCGCGCAGAGCGCGCAATGGCGTTACGCAGGCCACCGCCTGCCGGTGCTGCAGATTTTCCGGGATCTCTAACACTAACATGCTCGGCTCCAAACCCGTTTCACGCAGCACGGACTCAACCATGCCCTGGAATCCCGGCGTCAGCAATTGACGCGTTGAGACGTTGACGGAAATTGGTGCATCAGCGGTGCCATCATGAATCCATTCGCGCATCTGACGGCACGCGGTCAACATAATCCAGCGACCGATCTGATTGATGAGCCCGCTTTGTTCCAGTTGCGGCAGGAATTCGCGTGGTGACAGCACGCCACGGCGCGGATGCTTCCAGCGCAATAACGCTTCAACACCCGCCAATTTACCGCTGTTCAACTCAACATAAGGCTGATAGAAGACACGGAACTGATGTTCAGCCAGCGCGGTGTTCAGTTCATCCATGGCGTCCGTGGAACTCGCGCGGCACATTGCGCTATCAACGCAGCAGCGTCCACCGCCGATGCGCTTGGCTTGCCGCAATGCCACGTCCGCGAGCGCCATAAGTTCACTAAAGTCATTGGCTTGTTCCGGAAAGATCGCAATACCGGCGTTTGCGGTAGCTTTCAAACTCAGCCCGTCGATGGTCACCGCCTTACCGATCCGGCGCACCATTTTTTCAGCGACTGCCAACGCATTGCGTTGACCTCGTACGCCTTCGAGAATAACCCCAAACCTGTCACTGTCGAGGCGAGCAACCGTATCGCACTCGCGCACCAGTTTGACGATGCGGGTACCGGCAGCGCGCAAAAGCCGATTGCCGATGACGCAGGCGTTAGCATCGCCAACACTTGCAGAACGTTCAAGATCGAGCAGCACCACAGCGACGGATTCAGCTGTTCTTTGTGCGCGCATGACCGCCTGCCGCAGTCGATCATCAAATAAGGTCTTGTTGGCCAGGCCAGTGAGCGCGTCTTCATGCGCCATTTGTATCAGTTGTCGATCGCGTTGCTGGCGTTCAATAGCGCAGTGTACGGACATGAGCAATGACGGTTGAGGCGATTGCTCATTCAGAAAATGTGTTTCGATTCCATGGCGTGCGGCTTCAATGCTGCCGTGCTCGGCATCCGTGCACAACAATACCAGCGGCAACGTTGGCAACACCAAACGAAGTTGTTCGATTTGTGCGCTGCTTTCATCGCCGTTGAATCGCAGCAATGCAGCGTGGAAGGTTTTTTCGAATGCGCGGTGTACGGCGTCCGATCCCGATGTCGCGCGAGTGATGTCACATCGACTATTGGTGAGTGACGTCCGCACTTGAGCAAAGACGTCATCGTCATCGCCAATAAACATAATGGCTGTCGGCTCCGGTCCCGACTGCCATTCGACCTTCCGTACGGATAGATCGGTGTCGATGACCGTGAGGTCTTGGTCCCCTTCCCCTTGCATGGATGCCCCCAAACCGCGCTTGCGTAGCTCTGGCGCAATCAAATCGATACGCCTGTGCACTTGTTGTTCCGTTACTGCGCTTTATCGGCGAAGCTCAACTAAACTTGAACAATCCGTCACACAAAACTTCTGTAAGTGCGCGTATTGCCTAGGACAAACGCGGATCTTTGCAAGGGGGGGAATGCGAGTTCGGCGTTGAAGCTTGTAAACGACCTCGCAGCGGGGGTGAGGTCATTTGTTTCGATTTAGTTCCTCCACATGACTAACGAGCTTCCACTGCCAGCCGGCTGTGATGCACGGAAAAACTGAAGTAAATCACCATGCCGATGATCAGCCAGATAACGAAACGCCACCAGGTCATGGCGGGAAGAAATCCCATCAATGCGCCGCAGGACAACGCGCCCAGAATGGGCACTAAAGGGCTGTAGGGTGTAACAAAAGGCCGATGCAAATTCGGACGCGACTTGCGCAACACAATGACACCCACGCACACCATGACGAATGCGGCGAGCGTGCCGATATTCACCAGTTCGGCCAATTCACCCAATGGAATGAAGCCGGCTATGATCATCATCACAATCCCGCAAATGACGATGACACGCACCGGCGTCTGGGTCGCCGGATACACATGCGCCAGATAGTCCGGCAACAATCCATCTCGCCCCATAGCAAAGATGATGCGTGTGAGGCCGTAGTACAACACCAGCATCACCGTGGTCAGTCCCATGAATGCGCCGAAAGCGACCAGCGCTGACGCCCACCGCACGCCCACCTGCTCCAACGCATAGGCCACCGGATACGAGACGTTCAATGAATCGTAGCGCACCATGCCGGTCAACAACCCTGAGACGATAATGTAAATGACAGTACAGAAAACAAGCGATCCGATGATGCCGATGGGCAGGTCGCGCCTGGGATCGCGTGCCTCTTCCGCCGCCGTCGAGACCGCATCGAATCCGACATAGGCAAAAAACACCAGCGATGCCCCCGCAAGGACACCCACAGGTTTACCGTCCGCACCGTGACCAAACCAACCAAAAGGCATGAATGGCGTCCAGTTCTTGGGATGAACATTGAAGACCGCAACCGAAAGAAAAAATGCAATAGTCGTGAGTTTGATGATGACCGCGATGGCGTTGGTGCGCGCACTCTCTTTCACGCCAATGATCAGCAGCACCATCAACAGGAAAATGATGCCCATGGCAGGCAGATTCATGTAACCGCCCAATTTCGGCGCCTTGGTCAAGGCCTCGGGAATGGTGAGTCCGAGAAGTCCCATCACCTTGCCGAAATAGCCTGACCAACCGTTGGCAACCGCCGCCACCGACACGCCGTACTCTAGGATCAAATCCCAGCCGATGATCCAGGCGAAGATCTCACCAAAGGCTGCGTAGCTGTAACCGTAGGCGCTTCCACAGCCACCGACGCTGGCGGAGAGCTCGGCGTAAGCCAATGCCGCGAAGGTACAGGCGATACCCGCCACCACAAACGACAGCACCACCGCCGGTCCGGACTGCGTGGCTGCGGCAATACCAGTAAGCACGAAAATGCCTGTGCCGATAATGGCGCCGATCCCCAACAGTGTCAGATCAAATGCCGTCAAACAGCGTTTCAAGCCGCTGTGACCATGGTTATCGGGGGTAAGTTCGCGGGTGCGGAAGATGCTGTTGGTGTTGTTCATTTTGTTGTTTCTTTTATGGATTCCCGGGCATTCATGGTCACCTTGCCGGAAGTGTAGCGCGAAGCCACCCGCCGGAGAAAGTAAGCCGCCGAAAGCCATTTCTGGCGATTCGACGATTTTTCTACCCTCGGAGGTAACCCAGCGTCAAAAGTGGTCAAGATTGGCATTTTCCCGCCGATATCCCAGCTAGGAAATTCATTGCATTAGCGTGGGAGTCGAGGGGAAATGAACGTCATTGCCGGAATTGTAGTCCTGCTAGGCTGCGTGCTCGGCGGCTTCATCATGGAAGGCGGCCACGTCGAGGCGCTGATCCAGCCGCTGGAATTACTCATCATTCTGGGCGCTGCCATCGGTGCCTTTATCATTTCAAATCCAGGCAACGTCATCAAAGGCGCCCTGGGTGGCATCGCCGGCCTGTTCAAGGGTTCCAAGTACAACAAGGCGCTGTACATGGACGCGCTGGCGCTTATGTATGACCTGCTCACCAAGGCGCGCAAGGAAGGCCTGATGGCGCTGGAAGCCGACGTCGAGGACCCGGAGAAGAGCGCGATCTTCGGCAAGTATCCCAAGTTACAACACGACCATCACGTCACTGATTTCATCACCGACTACCTGCGCATGATGGTGGGCGGCAATATGAATGCGATTGAGTTAGAGAACCTCATGGATGTGGAGTTGGAGACCCACCACGAGGAAGCACATCAGATTCCTGCCGCCGTTTCGCGCATTGCCGACGGTCTACCCGGTTTCGGTATCGTGGCCGCGGTGCTCGGTATCGTCATCACCATGGGTCATTTGGGTGGTCCGCCGGCCGAACTCGGCCATCATGTGGCCACCGCGCTGGTCGGCACTCTGCTCGGCATTTTGTTCGCGTACGGCTTCTTCGGCCCCTTCTCGACCATGATCGAACATAAGGGTCGCGAAGAATCGCAGTTCTATAAGGTGTTGAAGGTGACGTTGGTGGCGTCCTTGCAAGGCTACGCGCCACAGGTGTCGGTGGAGTTTGGCCGAAAGGCAATCTTTCACAAGGATCGCCCGAGCTTCAAGGATCTCGAGGCACACGTGAAACAGAAGAAGTAAGCCGTCGATACGGCGCGGGGGCGCTGTAGCGAGGGGACGTCATGGCGAACGACAACCAACCAATTATTATCAAGAAGATTAAGAAGGGCGGGCACGGCCATCACGGCGGTGCCTGGAAGGTGGCGTTCGCCGATTTCGTCACCGCCATGATGGCCTTCTTCATGTTGATGTGGCTGCTCGGCTCCACCACGCCCGAGCAGAAGGCTGCGATCTCCGACTACTTCAATAATCCCAGCGCCGTGCCCGGTCCCGGTGGTGCCAGCACCAGCATGATCAAGAATGGCGGCGAGATGGATGTGCCCAAAGGTGAAGGCGAGTCGCCGCTGCAACAGAGCAAGCCGACGGAAGTGGAACAGGAAGTCGACGTCGAGAGTGAGCAGACCAAGGCAACGCTGGCCGAACTTGAAAGTGCCGAGAGCGAGGACCGCGATCGCAAGCAGGAACTCGACCGTATGGAGTCCATGGTCGAGGAATTAAAGAAGAGCATGGCCGCCGGCCAGGCGCTTGAACCGTTCAAGGACCAGCTGCTCATCGACATCACCAGTGAGGGACTGCGCATTCAAATCGTCGACAAGGAAAATCGTCCTATGTTCGACAGTGGCAGCTCGACGTTAAAAAGCTACACGCAAATCATTCTGAAGGAAGTGGCTAAGGTCATCGCCAAATCACCAAACCGGATTAGCTTATCGGGTCACACCGATCGCACGCCTTTCCTCGGACGAAATGGTTACAGCAATTGGGAATTGTCCGCCGATCGCGCTAATGCCGCGCGCCGCGCGCTCACTGATGCGGGCGTAGCTCAAGAAAAAATCGGACGCGTGGTGGGTTTGAGCGATTCGGTGCTATTCGATAAAAAGAATCCATTCAACCCCATCAATCGCCGCATCAGCATCGTGGTCATGAACAAGGCGACCGAAAAAGCCATGTCACAAGGTGAAAGCGCGGCAGTGGACACCAAATCCAATACCTCGAAGAGTGCGACACCCGCTGTAAACTCAAAACCGCAGCAAAACCCCGCACCGGCAATGGTAAAACCGTCCGCACCCGCAGAGAACTCCGATACAGCAGCGCCGGTAGCAAAACCGATGGCGCCAGCGACGAAACCCGATCTCAATGCGCCCGCTGCCAAGCCCGCCGCGCCCGCGAAGGAACCTGAAGCGTCCGGCAATGTTGTCCCCGAGGACAATACGATTGACGCGGATTCTTCACCGATCGCTCAACCCAAGCCAGCGCAACCGGAGCGGTCAGGATCATCCGCCGCCAAACCAAAGATCAAACTGCCCATTGATCTTCCTTCGGAAGACGACACCTAAAGCGCTCGGCGATCGCGTCGAGCTAAATTTCGATCTGATACCCCACTTCTACAACACGGTTCGGCGGTAACTGGAAGAAGCTCGCTGCACTTAAGGCGTTGCGGGCCATGACGGCGAACAAACTACGCCGCCAACGCGACAGCGGGGCACTTCTGTTGGCGGCGATAATCGTCTCGCGCCCAAGGAAGAAAGTTGTATCCATCGATTCGTAAGAAAACAAAACCGGATCCAGTTTTTCGAGTATGGCGGGAATATCGGGTCGCTCCAAAAAACCGTAGTTGACGCACAACCTGTGCATACCCATGCCCAACGATTCAAACTCAATGCGCTCGCTTTCCGGCACGTAGGGAATTCGTTCTGTTTCTACCGTAAGCAGGATCACCGACTCATGCAGCACTTTGTTATGTTTAAGATTGTGCAGCAATGAGCGTGGCACGCCGCCGGCATCCGCCGTGAGAAATACCGCCGTACCAGCAACGCGGATCGGCCCGCTATTGGCAATGCTGGCAATGAACAATCGCACATCAAAATGCTCCTCGGCGAGTTTGGCACGCAGCAACTCGCGTCCCTTCTTCCATGTGTCCATAAACAGATAAATGAAGATTGCGAACACCACTGGCAGCCAACCGCCAGCAGGGATCTTCAGCAAATTTGAGGTGAAGAACGTTACGTCGATACAAAGGAAGGGTACCGATACCATCAACGATGCCGGTAGCGACCAGTTCCACACTCGCCGCGCGGCGAAGAATAGAAAAATAGTCGTCGCCAGCATAGTGGTCGATACCGCCACACCGTAGGCAGCTGCCAGTGCGCCAGAGCCACGGAAACTCAATACCAATCCCAATGTTCCCAGCATGAACAACCAGTTGATAAAGGGTAAATAGATCTGCCCGATGGATTTTTCCGACGTCTGTTTAATCGTCAACCGCGGCAGGAACCCAAGTTGTATGCCTTGATTGGCTACTGAGAAAGCACCGGAGATTACCGCCTGCGATGCGATAACAGTTGCGGCCGTCGCCAGCGCAACGAGCGGCAGCACGCCCCACTCCGGCACGGTACGATAGAACAAGCTTGGCAACACACCCGGTGACTGCAACAACAAGGCGCCTTGTCCGTAGTAGTTCAGTGCCAAACCAGGCAGTACTAGCGAAAACCATGCAAACTGGATGGGTTTACGGCCGAAATGTCCCATGTCGGCATACAACGCCTCACCACCGGTAACAACCAGAAAAATGGACCCCATCACCTTGAACGCGGTCCAACCGTTGCTCAAAAAGAAGTCGATGGCGTAGGCGGGGTTCAATGCTTTAAGCACACCGGGCGCCTGAATGACCTGCATCAGTCCGATAAATCCCAGGGTAGCGAACCACAGCATCATAATCGGTCCGAAAATCGCGCCAATTTTCGCCGTGCCAACTCGTTGCGACATATACAAGCCAATAAGAATTGCAACGGCGATGGGAACTACAAACGGTCGAAACAAGGTCGTTTCGACTTCCAGACCCTCGACGGCGCTCAACACTGAGATGGCTGGAGTGATCATCGCATCGGCAAACAGCAGTGAAGCACCAACCAACCCTAGAACTAGAAACAGGGGTTTGCTGCGCGACTGTTGCCGTGAGCGCCCCACCACCAGCGCCATCAAAGCCAGTATGCCGCCTTCACCGCGATTGTCGGCGCGCAGAATGAACGCCACATATTCGATGGAGATAATCAGGATCAGCACCCAACTCATTATCGAGAGAATGCCGAGCACATTGGCCTCGGAGATCGGAAGCGGATGGTGCGAGGACAGGAAACACTCGCGCAGCGCGTACAAGGGACTGGTGCCGATGTCGCCATAGACGACACCCAGCGCACCCAGAATCAGCGCATAAATCGATGCGCCATGTTCGTGGCGGGAGGTGCTACTGCTCACCGCGCACCGTCGCTACAGTAAGTTGGCATTGTTGGTTTAACACCGTTGCATGCCGCTCGGGATATGTATAGAGACTCCCGCGTGGCGCGGCGCAGTATAGAGGAAACTCCTGCGCTGCAACAGCAACAGGCGTGAACCCGTCGCATAATCGGCCAAGAAAAACATACCCTTTTCCGCCGCACAATTGCCTTCGATCGTTGAAAGGCGTTTGAAAGCCACCCGCGGTTCCAAAGGAACCTATGCAAAAGCGCAGAAGTTCGCGCGATACCGCACCAGCAGTACAGGAATGATCTGCCGCGACGGCCGCCAAGAGCGCGGCTGCGACCCGGTGTGTGCAGTGCCGAGTGCGAAAGCAGCCGCACTCGCGCCATTCAACATTGAGCGCAGTCGCCGTGCCCCGACTCGCACGAGCCACTGCCTGGCCACGAATTCGAGGTACGCTTCGAGGCCTCGCGTCCGGTCACTTTCTTGCGAGCCATCCTCTGAGAAACTCAAGATGAACCTATTCAGCGCTTCCCTAATTTCATTCAGGCTGGCGCCACCAATCCGCGGCCCCGGAATGGGCGAACGGTCACAGAGCCAGCCCCCTCGCCTGCCTCTAGACTCCGGCAATAAGTTTGACTGGACGGAGAGAACCCATGCAGAAGCGAATGGTTGTTATTTTCACGGTGGTAGCCATGGCTAGCCTCAACGGCTGCGGATCGGCGCCAGGCGAACGCGCCGCCAGTGGCGCCGGTATCGGCGCCGGCGCTGGTGCCATTCTGGGCGCTGTCACCGGTATGACTGTGGTTGAAGGCGCGGTAATCGGCGCCGCAGCCGGTGGCCTCACCGGCGCATTGACGCGAGAGGATCAAATTAACCTCGGCCGTCCAGCGTGGAAGCAGGAACAGGCTGTGGCAGCGCCAGCAAGATCCTCGAATCAAGCCTATGCCGGCTCAAACACAGTGCGGGAGCTGCAAAGCGCTCTGCGTGGTCTTGGATACTACTCCGGCCCCGTGGATGGCGTTGCCGGCCCGAAAACCTCTACTGCCATTCGTGCCTATCAAAAACAAAACGGCTTGCTAGTGGATGGCCGGCCCAGCGTGGCTTTGTTGAATCACATACGCCAGCGCAGTTGATTTCGAGAACTTCAGCTCGATGTATACCGAAGCGTACTAACATCAATTCGATACAGCACAGAACAGGATCTTCCGCCTGTGTTCGCCATACTAAGATGCGGACGGTTTTGGTTCGCACCGGTCGCAAAATTAGCGAGCGACGCCAGATTGCGTGCCCGCTGGAGCGAAGAAACCGCAGTTGGATGCTCTGGTTGTCAATGTGGATTGAGCACCGCTGGGAAAGAAGGCAGCGAGCACAGCAATTCTGCGATGGGTTCTAATTGATGGCTGAGTAAAGCAGGCTGCGATACTGCTTCACCAGTGGACCACTGCCGCCGAGCATGGTGAATACGTCAATCATTGCCTTGCGCGCGGCATCATCGCCGTACTTGCGGTCACGGCGCACGACAGCAAGCAGACTCTCCAATCCAGCCTCGTGATCGCCACTTAAGGCACTTTGTATTCCGAACTGGTAAAGTGCTTCGCTGTTGGTCGGATTCTCCTGCAGTTGCGCCCGCAAAACCGCAGGATCGGGTGCGCCCTTCAGCAACTCAGCCAACCGCAGTGCGGCCTGCAATCGTTGCGCGCGATCGTTGCTGTTCTTGGATTCTGGCACTTTCTGTAATACATCGTGCGCTTCGGCATAGCGACCTTCAAGAACCAGCAACTCACCCAACTCCAGCGCTATCGACTCATCGCTGGCCCCTTCACCCATCATCGCACGCAATGCCTCAATCGCCTGTAAGCGATCGCCGCCCAACTGTTCGCTGACCGACGGTGGCTCCGATTCATCGAGCGCCAAAGGGGTAATGCCATGCTTTTCCAGCAGTGCCCGGACTGCGCTCTCGGGTTGCGCGCCCACAAAACCATCCACGATCTGACCTTCACGCACCAGCATCACGGTGGGCAGGCTACGAATGCCACACTGCATTGCCAACTGCTGATGGGCGTCGGTGTCGACTTTTGCCAGCATGAATGCACCGCCGTAGTCACTGGCAACCTTGGTTAAAATCGGCGTCAACGCCTTGCATGGCGCGCACCATGCGGCCCAGAAATCCACCAGCACCGGCATCTGCAACGAACGCTGCAGCACCTCGGCCTCAAAGTTCTGAGTACCCACATCGATGACGAATTCACCCTCCGCCATGCCTCGTTTCTCCATTACTTGATATGTCCAAGAGTTGCGCGCATCAGGGCGCGAGACGTTCTATCGTCCAGGAATTCTTGCCCGTGCGCAAATAGCAAAACCGATCATGCAGCCGCGACTCCCGCGCCTGCCAGAATTCAAATCGATTCGGCAGCAAGCGGAAACCACCCCAGTTCGGTGGTCTCGGTACGTGTGTTGGAAATCTGCGCGCCGCGTCTTGCAGTCGCTCTTCAAGCATCTCGCGGTCGCGGATTCGCTGACTTTGCGGCGACGCCCAGGCACTGAGTTGATTGGCATGTGGACGACTGGCGAAATATGCATCCGATTCCACCGCGCTCATTCGTTCAATCACACCTTCGATGCGCACCTGCCGCTTCAGCGCCGGCCAGTAGAACAATACGCTGGCGCGCGGATTGGCGGTCAACTCGGCGCCCTTGCGGCTGTCATAGTTGGTGTGGAATTCAAAACCGATGTTCGAAACGCCACGCAATAACACCATACGGCAGGACGGTGTGCCATCTGGAGACACGGTTGCCAAGGCCATGGCCTGCGGATCCTCAACTCCTGCTTCCTTGGTGGCCTGCGACCACAGTTCGAACTGCAGGTATGGGTCGGTCGCCAGATCACACACATCAAGTTCGGAGCGCATATAGTCCTTGCGGTGAATTTCCATTGCGATACTGATATTGCCCAAGGCGAATGTGTGGACGACAATTGTACCGAAGCCAAAGCCATTGCGGGAGTTACGCCGCGCGTGATTGACCGATCTGGCTCACGGCGGCAAACAACTTTACTGCGTGTGACGTTCTACCCGTTCTGTTGAGCAGAATACATGTCTCAAATATCACCACTGTTCGGTGAGCAGTTCAAAGCCGGACGGATCGAAACCGCCGGTGCTCACATTAATTTTATCCACGGTGGAAGCGGTGAGCCGCTACTGCTCCTACACGGCTACCCACAAAGTCACGTCATGTGGCACGCTGTGGCGCCTGCGCTTGTTCAGCAGTTCCATTTGATTTGTGCTGACCTGCGTGGTTATGGTGACAGCATCGCCAAAATGGAATTGCCAGATCACGCCGCCTACAGCAAGCGTGCAATGGCGCAGGACATGGTCGAAGTCATGCAGTCACTCGGGCATGACAGGTTTTATGTTGCCGGGCACGATCGCGGCGCACGCGTTGCGCATCGACTGGCGATCGATCATCCCCGACGGGTGCGCAAGCTCTGTATCATGGATATAGCACCGACGTACTACATGTTCGCACATACCGATCAGACATTCGCTACAGGCTACTATCATTGGTTCTTTCTGATTCAACCCGATGGATTGCCCGAGCACATGATCGGCACCGATCCAAGCTATTTTCTACAACAAAAACTTCGCCGCTGGAGTGCGCCGGGAGCGCAGTTCAACTCCGCGGCCGTCGATGCGTACAAGAAATCGTTCGCTCGCCCCGAAGTCATCCATGCCAGCTGCGAGGATTATCGTGCTGCCGCTAGCATTGACTTGCAACATGACAAGGCCGATTTGTATCGCAAGCTACCGCAGCCACTCCTGGTGCTGTGGGGAAAGCAGGGTTTCATCAACCGCCGCTACGATGTCTTGAACGTATGGCGCGAACGCGCCGAGGACGTGCGCGGCGAAGCACTGGACTGTGGTCACTTTCTACCCGAGGAACGCCCCATCGAAGTCATCGATCAGTTGCAGCGATTCTTCATTTAACGCATTGGCTCCACAAGATCAACGGAACAAAAGCGCTGCGCGAGGTCAAAGGAACCGAACCTTGTAAGACTCCATCATGCGCATTTTGTTGGTTGAAGACGACCAGATGATTGGTCAGGCGGTACAAGACGGCCTGCGGCAGGAAGGTTACGCCGTGGATTGGGTACGCGATGGCATTACTGCCCAGGCAGCCATGGAGAGCATTGATTACGCACTGTTGATTCTTGACTTGGGCCTGCCGCGCAAGGATGGCACGCAGGTGCTTGGCGATTTGCGCAAACAACATCGCGACATCCCGGTCATTATCGTCACCGCTCGCGATGCGCGCGAGGATCGCGTTCGCGGGCTGGATCTGGGGGCCGATGACTATCTGGTCAAGCCTTTTGACCTAGAGGAATTGGCGGCACGCATCCGTGCCGTGCTGCGTCGGCATGTTGGTCGTGCCGCCCCTATTTTGACGCACGGCGCGCTGACTTTGGATCCGGCGACACATCGCGTCACCGTCAGCCAACAAGCGGTAGAGTTAACCGCGCGGGAATTCGCGCTATTGCATGCGCTGATGGAACGACCGACGACATTGTTCACACGCCAAATGCTTGAGGAAAAGCTTTACGGCTGGGACGACAATGTCGGCAGCAATGCCGTCGAAGTGCACATTCATCACCTGCGGCGAAAGCTCGGCCAGGACGCAATACAAAATCTTCGTGGTCAAGGCTATCGACTCGGCGAAGTCAAATGAATTCGCTACGCGCTCGACTATTGGTGGCCTTGCTATCGGCACTGGTGCTTACCGCTGCCGTTGCCAGCGGTGGTTCCTATCTTCGCGCACGCACCGAAATCGATCGCATATTCGACTATCAATTGCGCCAGCAGGCATTATCCGTCCGCGATCGTCAATTCGCTCAAAATACTGAAGCCGATCCGGCACAGGACATCATTGTTCAGGTCTGGGATCGCTACGGTGGACAGATTTATCTTTCACACCGTCAGCGCGCCCTACCCGAGCAGCGCGAACTGGGTTACGCAAACCTCGACAACAACGGCGAGCAATGGCGCGTCTACGCCGTCGCCCTCGATGACAATGTCATTCAAGTGGGGCAACCGCTACGTATTCGGCAGCAACTGGCTACCGAAGCCGCGCTGCGCATGTTGTTACCCATCTTGGCGGTGGTTCCGCTTTTCGGCGCCCTCATTTGGTGGATCGTTGGGCGCACACTGCGCCCATTGAATCATTTGGCAAATTCACTAAGCGAACGCGCGCCGTCGACTTTGGCACCACTGGCGCTGGATGGACTGCCGCGAGAAACCTTGCCTATTGCCCGGTCGCTAAATACCCTGCTTGCGCGGCTGGAAGCTGCGCTATCACAGCAGCGTGAATTTACCGCCGATGCCGCGCATGAACTGCGCACGCCGTTAACCGCGGTGAAATTGCAGGCGCAATTGCTTACCCGTGCACAAAGCGATGCGGAGCGTGCCCACGCAAGCACGGCTTTGCAGGCAGGCGTCGATCGCTGCGCGCAGTTGATCGAAAGGATGCTCACGCTCGCCCGACTGGAACCTGAAGCCACACGCAGCGAATTTGTTACCGTCGATCTGCGCGAGGTGACAAAGCAAATTGTTGCCGATGAGTCACCATTAGCGCTCGACAAATCAATAGACTTGCAATTACACACCGGCCTTGCTGTCTGCATGCAAGCCTCGCCGACTGCCTTGTCGGCACTGATCCGCAATCTCATCGAGAATGCAATCACTTATACGCAGCGAGGTGGTCGCGTCGATGTGATTGTCGATGAAAAAGACCGCCAACCGCGGTTACAGATCATCGACAACGGTCCCGGCATTCCCAAGGAGGAACGTGAGCGAGTATTCCAGCGCTTCTTCCGGCTCGCTGACCGTTCGCAAAACAGCAACACGTCGGGATGCGGCCTGGGATTAGCCATCGTTCAGCGGGCGGCACAACTCCACGGCGCCACGGTGGAACTTGGCGGACCATCGCAATCAAATGGACAAAGTGGACTCACCGTGACTGTCACATTTCCTATGCAGAGCCCATGAATTAAGTCTGATTTAAGTCAACGACGATATTGTAATCGCATCGCGCGGGCACCGTGTCCGCCATAGATTGAGGAGATCCGTCATGAATAGAAAGAACGTGCTTGCAGCCGCGATTGCTGTAGCGCTGGTTCCTCCGGTTGCGGCTGGCTATCTACATTTACGCAGTCCACTTTTATCGGAAGCCCAGGCGGCGATATCGCCATCAGTACCAAACACGACAGTTGCACTGCCTGACTTCACCAGTCTGGTCACACAGGCAGGCCCCGCCGTGGTGGCCATCCGTGTTACGCAGACCCTGCACAATACTGCTTTTAACGGTCTGCCTCCGGGCATTGATCCGAGTTCGCCGTTGTTTGAATTCTTCAAACGCTTCGGTGGCCCGCAGATGGGGCAAGGTCCGAGCGGCGGCGACGAGGTTGCACAAGGTGTCGGCTCAGGCTTCATCATTAGTCCCGACGGCTATATCTTGACCAATGCGCATGTGGTCGCGGATGCAGACGAAGTTGAGGTCAAACTGACCGATAAGCGGGAGTTCAAAGCCAAGGTCATCGGCGTGGATCGCAAGAGCGACGTGGCGGTGATCCGAATCGACGCCAAGGATCTGCCCACGCTTCGCATTGGGGATGCCAACGCGCTTAAAGTTGGTGAATGGGTGGCGGCAATTGGTTCACCATTTGGACTTGAGAATACGGTGACCGCGGGTGTGGTCAGCGCGAAGTCACGGTTGCTGCCAGACGATGCCTACGTGCCCTTCATTCAAACCGATGTCGCTGTCAACCCCGGTAATTCCGGCGGACCGTTGTTGAACATGCGCGGTGAAGTCATTGGCATCAACTCACAGATCTACAGTCGCAGTGGCGGCTACATGGGTCTGTCGTTCGCCATCCCCATCGACGTGGCGATGAAGGTCGGCGACACGCTACGTCATGATGGCAAGATCGAGCATGGCCGCCTGGGTGTGCACGTGCAATCGATGAACCAAGATTTAGCGCAGTCGTTCGGATTAAAAACTCCCAACGGGGCATTGATCAGTGAAGTCGAAAGCAACAGTCCCGCGGCAAAGGCCGGTGTAAAATCCGGAGACGTCATCGTTGCCGTGAACGATCAACTTGTAGAGGATTCGGTTACGTTGTCGCGATTGGTCGCCGACATGAAACCCGGTGATCGCGCTCATCTGCGTATTTTCCGCCAGGGTCAAACCAGTGAATTGACCGCAACCATCGGTGTCGCCGACGGTGAAACGTTGGCTGATGCGTCCGGGCCCAATGACCATGCGGCGCCTGCGGGGCGATTGGGCGTATCAGTGCGTCCGCTCGCGCCAGACGAACAGAAACAACTTGGTGAAACAGGTGGTGTACTGGTCGAACGGTCTAGCGGCGCCGCCGCCAAGGCTGGCATACGCCAGGGCGACGTGATCCTCGCCGTCAATGCCGAGCGCATCCACAGTGCGGAGCAACTGAAATCGCTGATCAACGACGCAAAGGGACAGATTGCATTGTTAGTGAAACGCGACGATGCCGAGATTTACGTGCCCGTTGCTCTGAGCTGAACCGGGAACGCCAAAAGGCGTCTACGTCAGGTTAACGCACAGAACTTCATGGCCACAGGGACGTGGCCGCAATGCTTCCATTGTTCCTACTTCATCGGCGCGTGAAATTTGGAAAGATATTGTGCGGCAAGCGTCTTGGCTTTCTCCAATGACGCGGCATCAAGTGATGAACTCAGCGCATCACGATCCTTGAAACTCTCCTTGTAACCATTGGCGCCGCTGGTGTCGTACCAAGCATAGGCCTCTACCGGATCCTTGGCCACACCGCGGCCATCGCGAAAAAGATCGCCAAGGCTGTGTTGAGCGCCCTCCAATCCCTGCTCCGCCGCTCTGCGCACCCACTCCGCACCTTCCTTTTCGTTCACCTCTACGCCTTGTCCAGAAAGCAGCATCATGCCAATGTTGAGCTGCGCCGGCGCGATGCCCTGCTCCGCCGCCTTGCGAAACCACTTCGCCGACTGTGCGGGATCGCGCGCAGCACCGTCACCGATCAAATAAAGCTGACCGAGCATGAACTGTGCTTCGGCGTGATTGTTATTGGCCGCCCGCAAGTACCAGGTGAGCGCTTCGACTTTATCCTGCTTCACACCCAGACCTTGGGCATGGAATGTGCCGAGATTGTATTGCGCTGAGGCCATACCTTGTGCCGCAGCCTTTTCGAACCACCGCGCGGCCGTAGCCAGATCGCGCGTCACGCCACGTCCCTCAGCGTACGCGACACCCGCTTGGAACTGCGCATCCTTGTCGCCTTGCGCCGCAGCCTTCGCCAACCACTGCATGGCAATGTCCGCGCTCTTGTCTACACCCTGTCCACGCAGGTAAGCCATGCCGATGTTGTACTGCGCCGGCGCGTAGTTCTTTTCTGCCGCCTGCCGCCACCAGTGCACCGCTTCTTTCGCATCCTGCTTTACTCCCAATCCGCGACTGTAGAGCACGCCCAGATTATTTTGCGCCAGCGCATCACCTTCCTTGGCCGACTCCTCGAACTCAGTTACTGCGGTGGCGTAGTCCTTGACATCAATTGCCTCTCTGGCGCGGATGGTGTCGGCACTGCACGGCAGCACCGCACAGGCGATCAACATCAGCGCAAACGACGTGGTCTTCATCGATTTGCTGTCGGTTCAACTGGCGGACTCGGCCGCACGCTGCTGAATACCGCGCATCACCGAAGTTCGCCGTTGATGATATTTGTCAGCCAGCTCCTCCCACTCAATTTTGAGCGAGCCGCCGGTAGCGTTGTGCTGCTTATCCCAGTTGGTTAGCAAATCCAGGCACGCATGATCGATATAGTCGAGATCACCGATATGCACATGCACTTCGCTGCCTGTCGGCAAGCCTTCCAACGTTGCAGCCAGCTTGGGCAGTCGAATCAGCGTAGCCGCACCCTGCAAATGCAAATCAACGCGACCGTTGCCATCCTGGCGACGGATCACCAGATGTGAAAACGCATAGAGCAACTTCAGCAGCGACAACACCAACCCGAGTAAGACGCCCTCAAGCAGATTGGTGCATACGATAGTGACGATGGTGGAAAAGTAAATTAACACCTCGCCCTTACCGAACTTGTTCAACGTCGGCAGCACTTTCGGATAGGCGAGCTTGTAGCCGGTGAAAACCAAAACTGCCGCCAGGCTTGCCACCGGAATGTATTTCAATGTAAACGGTACGACGCTCACGAACATCAACAGCCAAATGCCGTGCATGATTGCCGACAGGCGCGTCTGCGCGCCTGACTCGACATTGGCGCTGGAACGCACAATGACGCCGGTCATCGGCAGTACCCCCAAAATACCGCAGATTGCATTGCCCACGCCCTGTGCGGTCAGTTCCCTGTCGTACTTGGTGCGCGGTCCCCGATGCATTTGATCAACTGCGGTGGCGCACAACAGCGTTTCAGCGCTGGCGATGAAGGCAATCGAAATCGACCCTAATAGGATCGGCCACTCCGTAATACGCTTTAGCTTGTCGACGGTGGGGAAGATGGTCACCGACCAGACGTTCTTGATGTCTTCGGGATTGGCGAGCAGATCGGGAATGAACTTGACCTTGAACTGCAGCAACAAAGCCGTTGCCATAGCCAACACCACACCGACCAACGGCCCAGGCAGCACCTTTAGCTTCTTCGGCGCGTAGCCGCTCCACAACACAATCAGCACCAGAGTCAGGATGCCGATCATCAATGCCTGCACACCCGCACCGCCGTTGGTCAGCGTATCGATCAGTGCATGCGGAATACCGAGCAGGTTTTGCACGCCATTGCCGATGGGCTTGCGATCAAGCATTACGTGAAACTGGCTGGCGAAGATCAACACACCGATGCCCGCGAGCATGCCCTGAATCACGGCCGGCGATACGGCGCGGAACCACTGCCCCAACTTCAACACGCCCGCAGCGAGCTGTATCAGTCCTGCGAACAGAACAATAACTCCCAGCATCTCAATGCCCTGGTTCTTCACCAACTCCAATACCAATACGGTGAGTCCCGCTGCAGGACCGCTCACTTGCAAGGGCGCACCCGCGAGCGCGCCAACAACAATGCCACCAACAATACCAGTGATAATGCCGGCCGTTGGCGGCACGCCAGAGGCAATCGAAATGCCCAAACACAGCGGCAACGCCACCAGGAACACAACGATGGATGCCAAAAGGTCTCGACCAAACGTCGATGAGGATTCAGTGCTATTCATTATTGATACGATCCAAACGAGTTATGGGTAGTTATTCCGCAACCGGGTAGACCAAGTCTGCCCCTGGTCGGGCGCAACGATAGCGGCATTGCCGCCCTGCCGCAAGTTCGCGCCGGCACGCTGTGCCTAGCGGGTGCGATAGATGCTAGATGGGCGAGGCCCCGGGGTTGCCGAGCACCGCAGCCGCTGTCTGAACTTCCACGGGAGGTCGAACACTCAGGAGTTGATACAACCGCAGTACCTGCCGATAAAATAACCGTTGACGTTGTGCTGGCGTGATCGTATCGGTCCGAGATTGCGGCTTTCCGAACCAATTCGAGCTTTCGCAGATCGCCAGCTGCTGTTCGATCTCACGCCGCCTGATGTCAGACACCGTCCCCAGAGCAAATACTTCGTCGACCACGCGCTTGGCCTCACAGAGGCGTTCCCATATAGCATTGCTTTCCGCTTCGCCGATCCAACCGGAAAAATTTCCGTAACTACCGCTACCGGCTACCAGCCTCGGTAGCGTACCAATGCCGGCTCCATGCAATAGCGCATCATGGAATGTAGTCAGTTCAATCTGACTGTCATCGCTCAGCCGCCGATACAATGTATGGACAAACTCCCAACCGTTACGCGGGTAGTTTTGCCAGGTTGCGTCACCCGCAGCGATCACGGCCACCACCGCGGTTTCGATGTTTCGCTGTGCACGATGTATCGCACGCAACCTCGTAATCAGGTCATTGACCGCGTCGTCCGCCGTCCACGACGAATACGTAAACCCAATCAGATCCGACAATCCATCATCGCCATGGAAGCAAGCTACGTTGGTTCCCTGCACACGATGCGCACCGGTGTCGATACTCATCGCGCCGCTGTTTGCCAGCGAATGGCCAATGGTCGCGCGCCCGGTCGCCGTCCAACTGAATTTGTGCTCATCAAGTAACGCAAGAAATGGCGTGCTGACCGCACCCTCGGCCGGCCAGCAACCCTGTGGCCGTTGTCCGAATACATGTTCGAAAACCAGTGTCGCCTTTTCCACATGCCAACGTGCGCGCTCTACGCCACCAGGATAGGCAGCGGCAGCAGGCAATACGACGCCAGACTGCGCTTCGCGCGCAGCTGTGAAATCGATCAGCAGCGGCGCAATCGGGTGTGCGTAGGGCGTAACCGCCAATTCGGCCTGACCACGCGCAGCCAAACGCTGATAGCGCGGGACGACACCTGCAATCAGTTCACCGATGATGGTCAGCATTTCCATGCGATGAGCATGCGTGTAACCGCCTTCAACTCCATCAGTCGCCGCACACGCTCATCGTTGCGCGCGGTTTCACCCAACCACGCCAGATGAAACCACATCAACAGATCAGCGATGAACTGCTCGTTGATGTATAGATTAATGGCTGGTGTATTAAGGCAACGCCGCGCCAAATCGGCAAGGCGTGCGTACGGCGGGAAACGATCGAAAAGGTTTGCTTCCGGAGCGCGCAGGCAGGCACGGATCAGCGTCTCGCGCGCGGCGGGTTCTGCAGACAGACGCACCGAACGCAATGCATCGAGCAGCGGATCGCCCACGTCAACACCCTTTAACAATGACAGCGCAATACGATCTTCATAGTCGTTGAGCTGCTCAGCAGGATGGGCGCAAAACTGAAAACCGCGCGCGCAGCGGGAATGGCTTCCAAATGCGCGGCCATGTCAATGTACTCACGTACCGCATGCAGGTATGTCGAGGGCATTTCATAGCGAGCCGTGGTGGGATCCCAGCACCATGGCTGATGCAGGTGCCAGCACAGCACGAGTTTCAGTTTAGAACTCATGGCAAGAGCGCATCGGCGTCAACCGTATCGATCGACTTCGAAATGATTGCTCGGCGCGGATCTGGATTAACGGGAAACATGGGGTGGCATGTTAGCATTTCAGAACCGTCCACCCGGCGCCGTCTCAATTCTGACTCACGCGAGCGTGAACGAATGCGCGCACACCACACGGATTCCCGCGCTGCGGTGCAAAATAACGCAAAAGTTTTGTGGAATTTTAGGACGGCAGGAGCTGCTGCTGAGCACGCCTGGATTCACGCCAGGCGCGCAGAATGTCCGGGTACTTCTCCATGAGCACGATGACGGCGATCACCAGTAGATGCACCCACCAGATGCCGACAATAGCAGGAACGTGTTCCTTCTTAATCATGGTGCGTCCCACACCCAACAGGTTGCTGTAGGTGAAATACAGCAGCACGGTGACCAGAATTTGGCTGTAGCGATTGCCGCGTCCGACTCTTGAAAGCAGCGACACGGCAAAAATCGATGACAACAACGTCATGATTGGAACCGAGATGCGCCATTGCAATTCGGCACTGTTGGCGGGGTCCTCGCCAAGCAGCAATTCAAAGCTGGACGCACTCTTTACATTGTCGGCAACTTTGTTCTGTGAGCTTTGGTCGATACGCCATCCCAGGCTCTCGTAGTGCGTCACCTCGTAGTCAGCCTGCCCCGGTATGCCTTTGTAGCTACTGCCGTCATGGAATAGCGCATAACGGTGTCCGGTCCCCTCCTCTGTTGCAACTTCCGCCTTGCTTGCCGCGAGCACGCTCAGACGTTGTCCTTTGCGATCCTGCAAGAATACATCTTCCAAATCGCGCTTGTCCGTAGACAATGACTTCACGAACAGAACGCGATCGCCGTCGCCAAGTTCCTTGAAACGACCTGGCGTCACACCGGTGATATCCGATTCCTGTTCGGCCCGCGTCCGCAGATCGCGCATTTCACCCAGCGCCCATGGGCCAAAAAAAAGTGAACAAGCCGCCACCGCCAGGGCAAACAGGCCTGTCAGCTGGAAAATGTATCGATGCACGAAGGGACTGCCAATGCCGGCATTGGCCATGGCGATGATTTCGTTATCCCTTTGCATGCGGCCAAGCGCAAATGGAATGGCAACCACCAGACAGATCGGTGACAGCAGCGCAAGATTACTGACAATCAGCAATCCAACTAGCGTAACGATGGCACCGACAGGCATGCGCCCTGCCGCCGCCTGAGCAAGATAATCGACAACCTTAAGACTAACGAAGATCGCCAGGATCAGAATGAAGACGCCCAGAAAAGTAACGACGACTTCGCGAATTAGGTATCGACGCAGGATCACCGCGTGCGGTCTCCATTGGATAGTCGCGCCATTATAATGTACATAATGGTCAATTGGATTCGACTGGCGCCACCCATGTTCCGCCGTTACGGTTAAACTACCCCTACCGGCCTGACCCGTTTCAACTTCAACCCATTTTCAGCGATGACCACACCTGCGACTGCCTCCGCTCAGCAAGTTCCAAACATGTCCGTCGAAGATGGATTCTCGGTTGTCATTCCGGTGTATAACGAGGCGGATGCCATCGCCGAGCTGCTTACCGAAATATTTGTCAAATTGGATTCGTGCAAGGTATTTGAAGTGGTGGTCGTTGACGATGGCAGCGACGACTCCACACCGCAGGTGCTGCTCCACGCGCAACACCAATATGGGACGAGGCTAAGGATCATCCGGCACCAACAGCGCTCCGGCCAAAGCGCCGCATTGCGAACCGCTGTCAGCGCCGCACACCACAAATGGATCGTCATGCTGGATGGTGACGGTCAAAACGATCCGGCTGACGTCCCAAACCTGCTGGCGGCTCGCATAGAACCAGGCAGCGGCGCGGCGCGACTGGTCTGCGGCCACCGCCGCCGTCGGCGTGATAGTTGGGTCAAGCGACTATCATCACGAGTCGCCAATCACGTACGCAGCCGCCTGCTTGGCGATGGCGTACTCGACACCGGTTGCGGACTGAAGGCATTTACGCGTGACGCTTTTCTGCGGCTACCGTGGTTCGATCACATGCATCGCTTTCTGCCGGCGCTCATGCATCGCGACGGCGTGCCAGTTGTCTCCGTTGATGTGAATCATCGTCCACGCACACGTGGCACCTCAAAATATGGTGTCGGCAATCGACTTTGGGTGGGCATCGTCGATATGCTGGGCGTGCTGTGGTTGCAAAGGCGCGGCAAACGCATCGTCGCCAACGAAGTCAACGAATCGAATCCACGCTCATGAACCTGCAAAACATTTGGGGCATGCTTGGTCTGTTGCACGATAAGTGCGGCAATCTGCTGAGCAGCCATGAAATAACCTGGATCGCCATTGGCTTCTTCGGGCAGCTGCTGTTCACCGCCCGCTTCATTGTGCAATGGCTGGCCAGCGAAAAGGTCAAGCGCAGCGTAGTACCAGTTTCATTCTGGTACTTCAGTATTGGCGGTAGCCTGATCCTGCTGGCCTACGCCCTGCATCGCGCTGACCCCGTGTTCAT
>JAXMGY010000028.1:0-29998 GCA_046347035.1 Gammaproteobacteria bacterium
TTCATTTTCCTTAATCGCCACAATGCCATGTGAATTGAGACTGCGAATGTGTCCACCGGCAATACCGGCAAACACGGAGCGGACCTCGCAGCCAGCCATCAATTCCGCTTCTTCGATTGCGCGCTGAATTGATTGCACGGTTGAATCGATATTGACCACCACGCCTTTCTTCAGGCCTCGGGAAGGATGCGAACCAATCCCAACCACTTCCACCTGTCCCTCTGGCGTTACCTCGCCCACCATGGCCACCACCTTGCTGGTGCCAATATCCAGACCAACTATCAGATTCTTGTCCGTGCGTTTCATCATCGCTTCTCACTCCTAGCCCGCATCGTTCTCACCCGTGACGCGAGGGCGAACGGCAAATCCATCGGTGTAGCGCAGATCGATGACTGCGCTATTCTGCAGTCGCTCACTGGCGCGCGGCAGTGTTGCAACCAGTCTTTGCACGCGCGCTTCGAAATCAGTACGTCCGACGATCACATCGAACGCACCGTCTACGCTGAAAGCCCATGAGCGCCGATCGTTCAATGTCACGCTCCTGATGCGCAGGCCCAGTGGACGAAACCAGTCCGCAAGCTGGCTGTAGCGTCTTATGACCAATGCTTCGCTGCCCTGCGGACCGGTAAGATGCACAAGTCCGACGGGGAAGGTGGACGCTGGTGGCGTGAAAGGTTTGCCACGATCGCTCAACAAACTGTGATCACCCCAATAGGCGATGGCGCGTTGCTCATGAATGGTGACGTGCAACTGATCCGGCCATATGCGACGCACAGAAACGTCACTTACCCATGGGTCGGCCATGACAGCGGTACGAATCGCTTGCACATTGACGTTAAAAAATCCGCCACTGGCCTTCGACGCCACCACTTGGCGCAGTCGCTCCGCCGACAAATGTCGGAAATCTCCGTCAACGCGAACGCTGCGCAAGGGCAGGTGACTGGGATCAGTAATCCACACAACAGCCGCACCAACCACAGCCAATGCCAACAGCCCAAATACAATGCAAACGGATCGGCGCAAATTGAACGACTCTTCGCTACGCGTCGGTGGCAATCGCCGATTTGCTGAGCGTCGGGCCGAAATCATGCGCACGCCTCCCTTTTGTGCGTGGTGGCTACATCTGAGGTCATGGACAGGATGCGCATGACCAGTGACTCGAAATCAATTCCCACCTGACGCGCAGCCATCGGCACCAAACTGTGTCCGGTCATTCCGGGGACGGTGTTCATTTCAAGGAAGAAGAATTTTCCATCTGCACGCAGGATGAGATCCGCCCTTCCCCATGCATGACAACCAAGCACGTGAAACGCACGCAAAGCCTGCTCACCAATACTCGCTTCAACATTCACGTCGATGCCACTTGGGCAGAAGTAGCGGGTCTCGTCGCTAAAATATTTGTTCTGATAGTCGTAGTTACCCTGCGGTGCTTCAATGCGCACCAGCGGCAAGGCCTGCGTCCCCAGAACCGCAGCAGTCAACTCTTGCCCAACGATGAATTCTTCGGCCAACACCATGTCGTCGTAGCGTCTGGCAAGTTCGACAGCGTCACGTAATTGCCCACGCTCAGCCACTTTGGTAATGCCAATCGTCGATCCCTCGTGAACGGGTTTGACGATCAGTGGCAATCCCAACCTGGACTCCAAACTAGCGATGTCCGCATCGCTTTCAATCAGCACATGCGCTGGCGTCGGAATGCCACAAGCGTTCCAGACCAATTTGGTGCGCCATTTGTCCAGACACAGCGCCGATGCCATCACGCCACTGCCGGTGTAAGGCACGCCCATGGTCTGCAATGCGCCTTGGATGGTTCCGTCTTCGCCGCCGCGTCCATGCAACACAATGAAGGCACGATCGAATTTGCGTAGCTGCTCCAATGCATCGTGCGATGGATCGAATTCATGCGCGTCGACACCCTTGCTCCGCAATGCGGTAAGCACGGCCTTGCCGCTGATAAGCGAAATCTCGCGCTCCGCGGAGCTACCTCCCATCAGCACGGCGACGCGTCCGAAATCGTTGGCAACAGTCATTCCGCTGCCTCCGCTTCACCGACGATGTGCACTTCCGGCTTCAACATCACGCCCAGTCGTCGCTGCACCTCAGCGCGGACGAAGTTGATCAAAGCTTCCAGATCACGCGCGGTGGCGCCAGGTTCGGCAATGATGAAGTTGGCGTGCTTGTCCGAAACCACTGCACCACCTATGCAATGGCCTTTCAGTCCGCACTGTTCAATCAATCGACCGGCATAATCATTCTCAGGATTGCGGAACACCGAGCCACAACTGGATACGCCCGTGGGTTGAGTCGCCGTACGTTTCGCGAGCAGCGTGCGAATGCGTTGTTCGCCGTCGTGGTCAGCATCGCGGCGCAACTTCAACTCTGCAGCCACAAACCATTCCGCCACTGGTCCGCGAACACGCCGATAGCCGATCTCGTAGGCATTCGGCTTGCGTGCATGCACTCGTCCCTGGCGATCAATTGCCCACACGCGGCTGACGATATTCCAGGTCTCGCCACCGAAGGCGCCTGCATTCATAGCCACCGCGCCGCCCATTGTTCCGGGAATACCGCACAGGAACTCCGCGCCGCTGTATCCTGACTTCGCACTGCTACGCGCCACCTTCGCGCAGGGTACACCGGCCTCGACACGCAAGTGTTCTTCGTCCGTCCAGTCAAGCGCAGCCAGATTCACCGTGTTGATTACCGTTCCACGTATTCCACCGTCGCGCACAAGCAGATTGCTTCCAAGACCAATCCACAGCAGTGGTTCATCGGCAGGCAGTCCAGCGAGAAAACAACTCAAATCGTCGAGGTCGGCGGGTTCGACATAGCGGTCTGCCGGACCGCCTACCCGCCACGAGGTGTGGCGCGACATGGGTTCGTTGAACAGAATTCTGCCTCGCAAACCGGCTTCCATATTTTTAGCTGCCATCATTGCTTGGCCACCGTCGACAATCGCGGTCGCGATCCGAATCTATCGATGAGGCTCTGTACGACGCTACCGATGTTGCCAGCACCAAGGATGAGCAGCGCATCATCGTTGCGCACCACACTGGGCAGTGCTTCATACAGTTCCGCGGGTTCGCCCACGAAAATCGGATCGACCTTGCCGCGATTACGAATGGCGCGCGCTAATGCACGGCCGTCGGCACCGACGATGGGTTGCTCACCCGCGGCATACACCTCAAGCAGCAGCAACGCGTCAACTTCCGACAACACCCGCGCAAAGTCATCGAGCAGATCGCGTGTCCGCGTGTACCGATGCGGCTGAAACGCCACCACTATTCGTTTACCCGGCCACCCAGCATGCAAAGCTGTAATGGTCGCTGCCAGCTCGGTTGGATGGTGTCCATAGTCATCGATCAACATGACTTTGCGATCACCGAACTTGAGATCACCATGCAACTGGAAACGACGCCCAATTCCCTGGAACTCCGCTAACGCTTTTAGAATTGCTGCCTTGGAAACACCAACCTCGGTTGCCACTGCAATTGCAGCCAGTGCGTTGAGCACATTGTGGCGCCCGGGAAGATTGAGCTTCACACGCATCCACTGCGGTTGTTCACCGCGCGCGATTGAAAATTCGGTGACAGATTCCTTTTGCGAAATGGAATGTGCGCGCAGGTCCGCCGCTTCTGAGGTGCCGTAGGTCAGCAGCGGGCGCCCCACTTCTCCCGCCATCTGCGCAACGATGGGGTCATCAATGCAAAGCACCGCTAATCCATAAAACGGCAGGCGCTGCAGGAACTCGAGGAATGCGGCGCGCAATTGCTGCGGATCACCGTTGTAGGTTTCCATGTGATCGACGTCGATGTTGGTCACTACCGCAGTCACCGGCGTCAAATGCAGGAATGACGCATCACTTTCGTCAGCCTCAGCCACAAGGAAACGCCCTTCGCCAAGACGTGCGTTGGTGCCAATGCTGTTGACGCGACCGCCTACGACGAATGTCGGATCGAGACCGCCTTCGTTCAGCAGACTGGCGATCAAGCTTGTGGTAGTGGTTTTGCCGTGCGTACCGGCCACCGCGATGCCATGACGGAAGCGCATCAACTCAGCCAACATCTGCGCGCGTGGCACGATGGGAATGCGACGTTCGCGCGCGGCCACCAGCTCTGGGTTGTCCTTCGCCACCGCCGAGGAGTAGACCACCACATCCGCCTGCGAGATGTTTTCCGCCGCATGACCGGCCATAACGCTAACGCCCAGCGACTGCAGATGCTTGGCCATCGCATTCATGCCAAGATCGGAGCCGGTCACGGTGTAGCCGAGGTTGTGCAGCACTTCGGCAATACCGCCCATGCCTGCACCACCGATGCCGACGAAATGCACGCACTGCACGCGTCCCATGGTTCCGCGTTTCAATTCAGGCATAGGCCACCTCCATGCACAGCGACGCAACATCCGCTGTGGCCTGCGGCCGACCCATCGATCGCGCCTTGACTGCCATCTGCTCGGCTCGTGCCGGATTGGCTGCAAATTCACGCAGAATGCTGGCGAGCCGCGCTGGGGAAAGTTCCTCCTCCGGAACCAACAATCCCGCATCTACGTCGACGAGATAGTGCGCATTAGCTGTTTGGTGATCGTCCACGGCATATGGAAATGGGACCAACACCGAAGCAACCCCCGCTGCACTCAGCTCAGCAATGGTCATTGCGCCCGCACGGCAGATCACAACATCGGCCCAGGCGTAGGCTTCTTCCATGCGCTCGATATAGGCGTCGATACGCAGATCTCGGCGGTGTGGAAAATCGGCGTACAGCGCACGCGTAGCATCCAACTTGTCGGCACCCGTTTGATGCCAGACGTGCACACGACGCATAGAGTCAACTTCAGATTGATCACGCTGCAATTCAACAAAGGCGCGCGGCACGCACTCATTTAAGGCCCTTGCACCCTGGCTTCCGCCCAAAACCAGCACGTGCAAACCGGCATCGTGGTGTTTTCGCGGTGGTGGCGCAACTGCGGCGATCTCCATGCGAACAGGATTTCCGGTGCACACCGCATCAGAACGATTAAAGGTACCGGAAACGCCTGCATCAAGCGCGTAGCCAGTGGAGCAAGCAAACGATTGGTGTAACCGGCAATTGCGTTTTGCTCGTGGATCAACAGCGGAATACGCAGCATCCACGCCGCCACGCCACCCGGACCGCTGGCAAAGCCACCCATGCCCAGCACCGCTGCGGGTCTTGATTGCCAGATAATCCGCAACGCCTGTAATACGGCATAAGTCAATTTGAATGGCGCGAACAACGCACCGGCCCACCCGCGACCACGTAATCCCGAAACCGCAATGGTCAGCAACTTGATTCCCGTCGGCGGCACGATGCGATTTTCCAATCCGCGTCGACTGCCAAGCCAGAGCAGCGGTACGCCCATTTCTCGCAGACGCAATGCAACCGCCAAAGCCGGATAGATATGCCCGCCGGTGCCGCCAGCCATAAGCAGGATCGGTTTGCGATCGCTGGGAACGCGGCTATTTTGCATGCGGCACCTTCTTCGACCAGATACGTGGCGGCTGCCGGCTTTCGTATGCCACACGCAGTACCAAAGCAACAGCAACGCAACTCATCATCAGATTATTCGAACCATAACTGATGAATGGCAGTGGCAAACCCTTTGTTGGCAGCACTCCCATGTTGACGCCAATGTTGACAAAGGACTGCAGCCCGATGAGAAGACCAATGCCATTGGCCAGATATGACTGAAACGGCCGACCGCTCTGCAGCGCCGAGCCACCGATGCGGAAACACCGCCAAACCACAAACAGAAACAGAAGGATCACTGCAAAGGTTCCAACGAATCCCAGCTCCTCCGCTATCACTGCCAGCACAAAATCGGTGTGTACCTCGGGCAGATAGAACATCTTCTGAATACTGGAACCCAGGCCGACACCGAACCATTCGCCACGGCCAAACGCGATCAAAGCTTGCGTCAATTGAAATCCCGTGTCGTAGGGATCGTTCCATGGATCGGTAAACGTCATGAGTCGTGCCAGACGGTAAGCCTTCAGCGCCGCCACCGTACCGAGCGCGGCCATAGCAACCACACCCAAAATCAGAAAGCGCGGCAACGAGACTCCGGCCATGAATAGCATGCCGAGGCAAGTTGCGAATAACACCGCCGCCGCTCCGTAGTCAGGCTCCAGCAACAGCAACACCGCGACCACCATCAATACCAGAATTGGTTTGATAAAACCGACGAACTGCGTGCGAACCTGATCGCCGTGGCGAACAAGATACGCGGCCAGATACAAAACAATACAGGGCTTGGCAACTTCAGAGGCCTGTAACGTCAGCGGACCTAGCTTCATCCAGCGCATGCTTCCATTTACCTCATGCGCAACGCCAGGAAGTATCACAAGTATGAGCAGCGCCAACGACAAGAAAAGAAACATCGTGCTCAGGCGCATGAGCACTTCTAGCGGTGTTTTCAATGCGCAAATACCAATAGTAACGCCTATGCCTAAGGCAACAAGTTGACGCCATAAGAAATACAGCGTACATCGCCGTAAGGTTACGATCAGCGATAGTGACTGATACCGACGTCATCATCACCAAACCGATGCTTAGCAGGCTCAACACGCCAAGTACCAATTGCAAATCGTTATCAAACAGCGGATCCGCTGCCGCGTTTTGTCGTGGAAGTCTCTATGGATTCTCCTGCCGCGACTTGTGACGTCATCATCGAAAACGAGATCGGCGCTCATGCAAGGACCTCGCGCACAGCGGCGGCGAATACTTCGCATTGATGATAGTCACGAAACATATCGAAACTGGCGCAGGCTGGCGAAAGCAGCACGGCATCGCCATTGCGTGCCAATTCCGCGGCACGGTCGACGGCATCCTTCATGTCGCGAGCAAACACCACCGGCACCACACCGCGCAGCACCGCGGCGATCGAGGTCCATCGCGCCCAATGATCACCGCCGCGCGCACGCGATCATGGCTACGGACGCGAGTTCAGAGAATCTGTCCCTTGCCGTCACCGCCAGCAATTAACACCACCGGTCGCGTCGCAGACAATCCCGCAATGGCGGCCACTGTGGCGCCAACATTGGTGCCGGAATCATCAAGCCAGTCGATGCCATTACTGCCGCCCACCCATTGGCAACGGTGTGGCAGGCCGGCGAATTCGCGCAGCACATTCAGCATCGCCGCTAGTTCAAATCCCGCGGCAGATCCCAACGCAAGCGCGGCAAGGCTATTGGCAACATTGTGCATGCCTTTGATGCGCAACTCGGCAATTGGAAGCAGACGTTGATTGCCGCGCGCAAGCCATCATCTGTTTCACCACCGATGACACCGAACTCATCATCATCGGCCGGCGCGTTCAAAGTAAAACGAAGTTGAAGACGATTCGGAATACGCATTTGCATAACCAATGGATCATCGGCATTAAGCACCATAGCTCCTTTGCCGCGGTAAATCCCCACTCGCCTTTGCTGATGCATATGCTTCGAGCGTGCGATGGCGATCCATGTGATCGGCTGAAATATTCAGCACACTGGCTGCCATTGCATCCAGTGAAGATACGGTTTCAATTGGAAACTCGACAACTCGAGCACATAGAGATCGGGTTTCGATTCCGCCAATAGTTCGAGCGCCGGCGTGCCGCAGGTTTGCCACGCCCACTCGCACATTTCGTCCGCACGCTTGGCCATTTCACCGACCAGCGTGGTTACCGTGGATTTACCGTTTGCGCCAGTAATGGCAACGACAGGCGCGTCGACATGGCGTGCAAATAGCTCGATGTCTCCGATGATGTCCAGCTCTTTTAGCCGAGTCGCTGGCAGCGATAATTCTTCGATGGCGACACTCAGGACTGAGAACAAGATGCGCCGCGCCTCGGACAATAACGCAGTCAAACGCCCCGACTTGCAGCAGTACTTCTGGCATTTCCGACTGTACTGTATGCAATGACGGTGGATTTCGCGGCTGTCGGTAATCGCGGAAATGCTCACCGCGTTGGTGAAGAAAACGCGCCATCGACAAGCCCGTCTTGCCTAACCCAGCAACGATCCTGAATCCGGCCTGGAATTGCTGATTTCACGCGTTGATATGATCTTGTCGGCCATGGCTGTCATCGGATTTTCAAACTCGACAGTCCAATCAGCACCAGAATCACGGTGATGATCCAGAATCGAACGATAACGCGCGGCTCCGGCCAGCCCTTAAGCTCGAAGTGATGGTGCAACGGCGCCATGCGAAAAATGCGCTTGCCAGTGAGTTTGAATGACGTGACTTGCAGGATCACCGAGACGGTTTCCATCACGAATACACCGCCCATAATGAAAAGCGCGAGTTCCTGGCGCACAACCACGGCGACGATGCCCAGCGCGGCGCCAAGAGCAAGTGCACCAATGTCGCCCATGAACACCTGCGCCGGATAGGTATTGAACCAAAGAAAGCCCAAACCGGCGCCGGCGATGGCGCCGCAGAAAACACTCACTTCGCCAACACCGGCAATGTACGGAACGGCAAGATAACGGGCGAAGTTGGCATGTCCGGCGACGTAGGCAAAGATCATCAGCGCAGTGGCAACCAACACAGTGGGAAGGATTGCCAGTCCATCCAGTCCATCGGTGAGATTGACCGCGTTACTGCTCCCCACCACCACTAAGTAAACCAATACCGGATACATCCAACCGAGATCGACCACCGCATGTTTAACAAACGGCACAATCAACTGCGTCTCGGCTGGCGCCTTGGCAGTTACGACTAGAAAAACCGCTACGGCCAGCGCAATCGCAGACTGCCAAAAATATTTCTGTCGGGCAGCCAATCCTTTGGAATTTCGCCGCGAGATCTTCAGCCAATCGTCCACCCAACCGATCGCACCGAAAGCCAAAGTGGTGAACAATACTGCCCACACAAAGCGATTGCGCAACTCGCCCCACAGCAGCGTACTGCAGGCGATAGAAAACAAAATCAACAAACCACCCATGGTCGGCGTTCCGGCCTTGCTCAGATGTGATTTCGGTCCATCGTCACGCACGCTTTGTCCAAACTGATTTCGCACCAGCGTTCTAATCAGAAGCGGCCCCGTCAATAGTGCAATCATCAACGCGGTCAGCATCCCGAGAACTGCACGCAGTGTGATGTATTGGACGACCTTGAAGCCGGATTCGTAATGCGCGAGCCATTCTGACAATAGGATCAGCATCGTCAGACAGGCTCCACAATGGCTTCAACCACGCGTTCCAGCTGCATGGCACGCGAGCCTTTCACCAGAACCGTCACGCGCTCGGCGCTATGGTGTGCAAGTTCGTCGCGCAACCTAGAAACCAACGCATCCATGTCCGTAAAGTGTTCGCCGCCATTGCCGAAAGCCGCGACGGTGGCCCTACTGAGCGAGCCAATGGCGAACAATCGCTGCACACCCAGCGCCTTTGCCTCGGCTCCAGCCTCGTGATGCAAGGCTTGCGCGTCAGTGCCGAGTTCCCCCATGTCACCGAGCACAAGCCAATGCTGCCCCGGATACTTCACCAGTACATCGATGGCGGCTCGCAACGAGGCGGGATTAGCGTTGTAGGTATCGTCGATGAGGCGTGCACCATGGACGCCCATCTTGGTCACCAGACGTCCTTTGACGGCATGCATCACTGCCAAACCGGCGCGAATCGCATTCAGATCGGCACCCGCGGCATATGCGCATGCCGCAGCCGCCAACGCATTCATTACGTTGTGACGACCAAGCAGTGCGAGTTCGATTTCCACCTCGCCACTCGGGGCAACCAGCGTGAACCTGTTTCGCTCCGGCGCACCGGCGCCGTGAAGACGGGCATTGAAATCCGCGCTCGCGCTCACCCCGAATGTAATGACGCGGCGATTGCCCGCCAACTTGCGCCATAAATCGAGATAAGGATCCTCTGCATTCAACACCGCAACGCCATCCGCTGGAAGTCCCGTGACAATCTCACCTTTGGCCCGCGCAACACCTTCAATGCTGCCAAATCCTTCCAGATGCGCCGGTGCACACAGCGTGATCACGGCAATCGTCGGTTTGGCTATTTCACACAACCGTGTGATCTCACCAGGATGATTGGCGCCCATCTCAATCACCGCGAATCGATGTTCGGCACCAAGATTGAACAGAGTGAGCGGAACGCCGACGTCGTTGTTGAGATTCCCCTTAGTCGACAAAACGGTACCGCACTGAGCGAGAATCGCAGCAACCATTTCCTTTACCGTGGTCTTGCCATTGCTACCGGTTACCGCAACCAACGGCAAGGAAAATTCCTGACGCCATGCCGATGCCAATGTTCCCATTGCCGCACGCGTGTCTGATACGCGCAAGAACGGAATTGCCGCCTTGGGTTCACTTTCAACGACGGCTGCCACCGCGCCGGCGTCGGCGGCAGCTCCAACAAACTCGTGTGCGTCGAAATTCGGTCCACGCAGAGCGACAAACAACTGCCCCGCGCGAATTGTGCGCGTATCCGTGCTGACGCCAACAAAAGGAACGTCGCCACCGTGCAATTCGGCTTGCAAGGGTATGCTCGCATCGCTCAGTCGCATCGCAATCATTGGCGGCGCTCCCGCAATGCTTCGGTGACAAGGACGTGATCGCTGAGTGGCTGACGAACCCCGCGTACCTCCTGATAATCTTCGTGCCCCTTACCCGCCACCACCACAACGTCATCACTGGCCGCACGCCCGATCGCCATTTGAATTGCGATGCGTCGATCGGATTCGACGATGACCTGCGATTGCACTGGCGTTGGCATTCCTTCAACGATAGCGGCAATGATTCGTGCCGGATCTTCATCGCGCGGATTATCGCTGGTCACTACGATTTCATCGGCCAGCTCTGCAGCGATCGCACCCATCAACGGCCGCTTACCCACATCGCGATTGCCGCCACAACCAAACACACACCACAGCTTATTGCCGCACAGTTCGCGGCTTGACGTCAGAAGTTGACGTAGACCATCGGGTGTATGTGCATAGTCGATGATTACAAGTGGCTGGCCATCTTCCGCGACCGCATCCATGCGTCCCAACACACCGTTCGCGTCATGCATTGCGAGCCCCGCCTCGCGCAGCGAAAACCCCACTGCCACAAGTGCACCGATTGCCGCCAGCAGATTCTGCGCATTGAAGCGACCTAGCAGCCGCGTGGTGACATCAACGCTTTCATTGCCCAAGGTAATGCGAAGGTTGAGACCACGTGGTGAAATTTTCAGATCATGGCCACGAAGCACCATCTCGTTTGCGGTCGAAGACTTGTACTCCAACATGGTGTAGCCGATGACTCTGCGTTCGCGAGGCAGCGCCGCGAGCAACTGGCGTCCGTAGTCGTCATCAAGGTTGACGACCGCTGCGCCCAAATCCGACATTTCGAACAACCTGCGCTTGGCGGCGAGGTAACGATCCATGCTGCCGTGGTAATCGAGATGATCGCGGGTAAGGTTGGTAAACACCGCGGCGGCGAAGTGCACGCCTTCAACCCGCCACTGATCCAGCGCGTGCGACGAAACCTCCATGCTGACTGCCTGCGCCTTCTGATCACGCAACGACGCAAGCAACTGCTGCAAACCTATTGCGTCCGGTGTCGTCACCGAGGACGCGGAAAGACTGCCGAGAAACCCGTTGCCCAGCGTGCCGATAATGCCGCAGGGTTTAAACCGTTCGCTTTTCTCAAGAGCCTGTGCGATGAGGTGAGTGACGGTGCTCTTGCCATTGGTGCCAGTGACGCCAATCACCTTTAGCGCCTGCGACGGCTCGCCGAAGAAACGCGAAGCAATTCTACCGGCACTGCGTTTCAGATTGGCAACGTTCAACACTGGCGTTCCATCACGCACGATTACACGCTTGCGCTCGTCATCGACCAACACCGCGGCGGCACCGGCACGGCATGCTGCATCGACGTACTGGCTACCGTGCTCGCGCGTTCCGCCCAGGGCAAAGAACACATCGCCTGGCGTGAGCTTGCGACTATCGAGCGTGAGTCCTGTCACCTGACGGTTGTACTCTGAAGCAACGTCAGCATAGCCAGCGAGTAGACCTTTCAGATCCATTGCGGCGCGTTCAGCAGTCATGATCGATGCTGGACTCATGGTTCTGGCCGCCGTCCTGTATCGTCAAAGGAATCGAGTGAAGCCGGCGGCACATAGGCAAATACCTGTTCGCCATTCACCAGCGGCTCATCGGGCGCGACATTCAGCAACCGCAGCGATTCGCGCATCACGTTTGCGAACACTGGCGCGGCAACTCTGCCACCGAAATATTCGCCATTGCTCGGATCGTCGATCATGATCACGGCCACCAACCGCGGATTGCTGGCCGGCACCATGCCCGCGAATAGTGATATGTAGTGATCCTCGGCATAACCACGACCGCTGGTCTTGTGCACGGTGCCAGTCTTGCCGGCCACACGATAGCCGGGAATGTTCGCCATGCGGCCGGTACCATCGCGGATCACAGTTTCCAGCATTGCGCGCACTTCGGTTGCCGACTTCGATGAGATCACGCGCACTCCCTGCGGTGCGTTAACCAATCGCTGCAAAACCGCCGGCATCATCACGCCATCATTGGCAAAAATTGTGTAGGCCTGCGCCAACTGCAGTGCGCTGACTGAAATACCATATCCAAAGGCCAACGTTGCTTGCTCGATATCGCGCCAATGGTGGTAGTCGGTGAGCCGCCCCGCGACTTCGCCGGGGAATCCAGTGTTGGAAACTTTGCCGAATCCAACCTGATCGAAGGTGCGCCACATCTTTTCGGGATCCAATGCCAGCGCGATCTTTGCGGCGCCGACATTGCTCGACTTGGTAATCACGCTCGACACCGTGAGCGACCCGTAGTTGTGAACATCGCGCACTTTGTACTCACCCACGTTGAAGAAACCCGGCGATGTTTCGATCGGCGTGTTCGGCTGGAATTCGCCAGTTTCCAACGCGGTGGCGATGGTAAAAGGCTTTAATGTCGAACCGGGCTCGAACACATCCGTCATTGCGCGATTGCGATAGAACTCGCCGCGTAGTCCACTGCGATTGTTCGGGTTGTAGGAGGGCTGGTTGACCATGGCCAAGACTTCGCCAGTCTTGGCGTCGAGGATTACCATGGTGCCTGATTGCGCGCGATTGGCAGTGACCGCAGCTTTCAATTCGCGGTATGCGACGTACTGCACGCGCTTGTCGATACTGAGGACGAGATTGCGTCCCGGTACGGCGGGCTTGATGCTTTCAACACTCTCAATAATGCGGCCAAGGTTGTCCTTGATGACACGCTGTGCACCATGTTCGCCACGCAGTGCTTGGTCGTAGGCCAGCTCCAATCCGTCCTGACCGTTGTCATCGATGTTAGTGAACCCGAGCAAATGCGCCGCGACTTCACCTGCGGGATAGTAACGGCGATACTCGCGATCGACGGAAATCCCCGGCAGCTTGAGTGCCGAAATACGCTCGGCAACATCGGGCGCCACTTGGCGCTTCAAATAAACAAATTCCTTGCCGCGGCGCGCTGCCACTATCGCCTGCAACTCGCTGGCGTCCATATCAAGCAGAACCGCAAGGCGACTCCAGTCGTTCGTACTCACTTGCAGATGCCGCGGATTGGCCCAGACTGAAATGACGGGCGTACTAATCGCCAGCGGCTCGCCCTGCCGATCAGTAATGATGCCGCGATGCGCGGTGATGCGCACATCGCGCAGTATTCGCGCGTCACCATGGCTCTGCAAAAACAGCCGCTCGCGAAACTGCAGATCGACGGCACGCCCCACCAATGCGATCGCCATGCAGCAGAACAAACCAATCGTCGTTGCGCGGCGTCCTGCATATAGAGTCGTCGCGCGCGCCACTATTTCGACACCATCACAGTTGATTGTGGTTTTGGCGGTTCCATCTGCAGCTTGCTGTGCGCGATGTCTTCGACACGCGCAGGCGTACCCCAGGTCGCCTGCTCCAACTGCAATTGACCCCATTCCTCGTTCATGCGATCGCGTTCGCCTTCGAGCTTTTGCAATTCCACGAATAACTTGCGCGACTCGTGACGTGACAACACCACACTGATTGCGCTGCCTATGAGCGCGACGGTTAACGATCCAATGACGATAAGGCGGATCATGCGAGCTTCTCCGCCACGCGCAGCACTGCGCTGCGCGCACGTGGATTCTCGGCAACCTCAATATAATTCGGACGGATTGCCTTGCCGATGCTGCGCAGCCTTGCCGCCCGCGTCGCGGGAAGGCGCAATTCGTCGCCGGCCTTGCCGGATTCACGCCGCATAAACTGCTTGACGATGCGATCCTCCAGCGAATGAAAACTGATCACCAGCAGGCGTCCGCCCACAGCCAGTACTTCCAGCGCCTGCACCAGGCCGCGCTTGAGCATGTTGAGTTCATCATTGATAAGAATGCGAATCGCCTGGAAGGTTCGCGTCGCCGGGTGCTGGCCGTGTTGCCAAGCTGGATGCGCGCGCGCAACGATGGCCGCCAGCTGGCTGGTGGTGGAGATGGATTGCGAACGGCGGGCGGCAACGATGGCGCGCGCAATTCGGCGCGCGTGCCGCTCTTCGCCGTAATGATGTAGGCAATCGGCGATGGCGCTTTCGCTGGCCTGCGCGATCCACTCGGCGGCGGTCTGGCCACCGCTGCTGTCCATGCGCATATCAAGCGGGCCATCGCGCATAAAGCTGAAGCCGCGCGTGGCATCATCCAACTGCGGGGAGGACACGCCTAGATCAAAGAGAACGCCGTTGATCCGCCCGTGCAATTGCAGCGACTCAACGACGGACTGCAGACGATCGAAAGCGCCGTGGACGACGGACAGTCGCGGATCAGCCTCGGCCATGGACCTTGCCAACGCAACAGCTTGCAGATCTCTGTCTATCGCCACCAACCTACCCCCTTCCCCCAGCCGTCGCAGCAACTGGCTTGCATGCCCGCCCCGACCGAACGTGCAATCGACGTAAACCCCCTCCTCGCGAATCGCCAGCGCCGCCAGCGTTTCCTCCAGCAGCACGGGTCGGTGGCCGGTTTCGGTAACCGGCGCGACCATTACAAGGACAGCTCGCGAAGCTTCCCCTGACAGTTCACCGGCAGGCTCGTCTGACCTGCTCGAAAAATTCATCGCGGCGGACATCCCACGCCGACTTGCCCCAGATCTCGAATCGATTTCCCTGACCAAGCATGATCACTTCACGCTCGATGCTGGCGAATTGGCGCAACTCAGGCGGCAGCAGCAATCGCCCTTGCGCATCAAGTTCGCAATCGGTGGCGTAACCGCGCAGAATTTGCTTGGTGCGCCGATCCCACTTATCAGAATCGGAAAGCTGCATGAGTTTCGCCCGGCGAGCTCCCAGGCGGGGCGGATAGCTCGCCACAGGCAGCGATCCCAGGGATTGACGGTGACCACCAAGCGGTTTTGGCAGGCAGCAACCACCTGCTCGCGATAGCGAGTCGGCAGGGACAGGCGCCCTTTGACGTCGAGCGCTAAGTTATTAAATCCCCTGAACATGGCTGCCATGTCTTCTCAATGAACCGGCTTTTATCCACTTTTCCCACTTCTCCCCACTTCGGAACTATATGTTCCGCATGTAAAAGGTGTCAAGGAAATTCGCGTGTGGATATGAAAATTTGGTCTGTCGAACAGCCACTTAGCGCTGTTACGCAAAATCGGCGCAATGCAACAAAACGCACCATCCAACTCATTTCTTTGTTTCATCGTGTTAATTTCTAAACATGAAGTAATTTAGATATAACGCGGGACCCCTGGTTTAAAACCAGGAACCGCGACGGAGGCTGGATTGCGGACTGCAGGAAAAGAAGTGAGAGTCGGCCTGTAAGCCGGGTTCTGTTCCGGCTGCGCGAACGCAGCCAGCGACAGTCATTCCTTTCCGCGATGCGCGTCGCCGCACACCCAGCAACCTACCCGGGGACCTCACGCGGCCGCGCTTAGCCGGCCCAAAGGCGGACCATCCCCCTATTTGGTCTTGCTCCGAGTGGGGTTTACCCTGCCACCGGCGTTGACCGGCGCGGTGCGCTCTTACCGCACCATTTCACCCTTACCGCCCGTTTGCACGGGGTTGGCGGTGTATTTTCTGTGGCACTGTCCGTGGACTCGCGTCCCCCAGGCGTTACCTGGCACCCTGCCCTGCGGAGCCTGACTTTCCTCCAGCGTTGCCGCCAGCGACTGTCCGGCCGACTCTCTACCTTGTAGTGTTCAGACAGCGCTAAAAGTTTCAAGCATTTTCGCTGTCGTCCTCGTCATTCGTACCGCCAAGCATCGCACGATAGATCTGCTTGCGTGAAACCCCGGTGATTTCGGCAGCAACAGCGGCCGCTCGACCGGGCGGCAAGTGGTGGTTGAGAATGTTGCCAATGCGCAGCGCCTCGCTAAGATCCGAGTCCATATCGGACGTACCGGTCACACAAAGCACCATCTCGCCGCGCTGTTGGTTGGGATCGGCGGCAACAAAGTCAGCGAGTTCCGACAGCGGACGGGTCACAACGGTTTCAAAGTGCTTGGTCAATTCGCGCGCCAGGCAAGCGTTACGATCGGCACCAAAAACTTCAACCATGGCCGCCAGCGTTTCAGGCAGTCGATGCGGCGCCTCCAAAAACACCATGGTGCGTGTCTCGGCACGCAGCTGCTCCAACTTCTCGCGCCGCGCACTGGCGGTACTGGGTAGGAAGCCTTCATAACAAAATCGATCCACGGGTAGTGCGCACACACTGAGCGCTGCCAGAACGCTCGATGGCCCCGGCACCGGTACCACGGCTAAACCCGCTTCGCGCGCGGCGCGCACCAGCGGAAATCCTGGATCGTTAATCAGCGGCGTACCCGCATCACTGATGAGCGCCAGCTTTTTTCCCGCCTGAATCATCGCCAGATAATGCTGGCTTCGGCGCTGTTCATTGTGTGCAAACAATGCCTCCACGGGTGTGTGGATGCCAAAATGACTCAGGAGCACGCCGCTGGTACGCGTGTCCTCGGCCAGGATGAGATCCACCTCGCGCAGAGTCCGCAACGCGCGCGCGGTAATGTCCTCAAGATTGCCGATGGGCGTGGCCACGACGTAGAGGCAGCCAGCCTGTTGTGGATTCATTGACACCGTCTCCCGTCTCGACCATATTCCGGTTGCATCTTGTGACCTGCGCAATTTCTGGTTGCCGATTTACCGAGGCTTGTAAAGCTGTAGGCAACGACGCAAGTCGCGATCGACTCGATTTCAATACCCTGACGTTTGGACAAGCTAATAAGTCATGCGCAGACGCATATTCATCCTACACCGTTCGCGGACGATACAGCTTTGCTTCTGGCTCGTTGCCAGTGTCTTGCTTCTCGCCGCCTGCGCGCCGCAGGCGACCAAGCAAGGTGCCGAGACGGCGAGCACGGATATTGCGCAAAAAGCCTGGGACCTGCGTCAAAGCGGCGATTATGCGGCAGCGGCTAAGGAATTTCTGCAGCTGTCCAAGCACGCCGAAGCGCCGCAGGATCAGGTTTATCAACTGTACGCCGTTGAAACGCTGCTGCTCGGCAATGATTCGGCTTCAGCTCGCAAGACCTTGGCAGAGTTTCCCCGTGACAAGGCCAGCACCGACATGCAGGCGTGGTCGCTGTTGCTGGATGCGCGTGCATCTCTGCTTGAGGAAAAACCCGATGCCGCCCTGCAATCGCTCGATAGTGCCGGCAAACTCGATGAGTCTGGCGCACGCGCACGTGATCTGCACGAATTGCGCGCCGAAGCACTGCTCAAACTCAATCGACCCATCGACGCCATCGCCGAACGTGTTCACATCGAGCCGCTGCTCGCCGACGAAAAAGAAATTGATGCCAATCGCGAGACCATCTGGTCGATCGCCACGGCGATTCCCGCTGACGAATTGTCCAAACTCTCTGCTTCGGCTGAGCCGACGACACGCGGCTGGTTGCAGTTGGCTACACTTGCCGCCGCGCAAGACAACGTAACCGCAGCGCAAAGCGCCGCAAATTTCCAACATTGGAAGCAGGATTTTCCCAATCATCCGGGTGAGGCTTTTTTTGCCGCCAAGTACCCCGCCAGCATCACCGCCTTGACACTCCCCACGTCGCCGAAGCGTGTAGCGGTGTTGCTGCCGCTGACCGGTAACACCGCCAATGCTGGCCGCGCGGTGCAAGACGGTATCACCGCCGCATGGCTGGCTGACACCAGTTCGACCCGTCCCGTGATCGATATGGTTGATGCATCCGGCGCAGCAGCAGCGGACGCTATGGATAAAGCAGTCAGCCTGGGCGATGAGTTAGTTATCGGACCCCTGGAAAAAACTGCCGTCGAAGCCGTCTTCAAACGTGGCGTTCCACCGCTGCCTATGATTGCGTTGAATCAAGGCACGGCAGATGCCACGGCGATGACGCATGTGGTGCAATTTGCACTTGCGCCAGAGGACGAGGCACGCAGCGTCGCCGAGCGCGCGTATGCCGACGGCCATGTACGTGCCTGGGCTCTGACCGCCGATGATCAATGGGGCCAACGCGTATTCAATGCCTTCGCCGAGCGCTGGCAGCAACTGGGTGGCGTTATTGTCAGCCATGTCACCTACAGCAACAACACCCACGATTTCGCAACTCCGGTCAAACAGCTGCTCGATATCGAGGGCAGTAGTCAGCGCGGCGCAGAACTGAAGAAGACTCTTAAACGCGACATTGTCACCGAGCTGCTGGCCAATCAAAATGTGGATGTGCTTTTTCTTGGAGCATTTTCATTGCAGGCGCGCCAAATTCAGCCGCAATTGCGCTTCTTCGGTGTGCGTGATCTGCCGATTTACGCCACGTCGCATGTTTACATGGGCGATCTGAATATCCGCCGCGACACCGATTTGGACGGCATTACGTTCGGCGACATGCCGGCGATTGTGGCGCCCGAACAAGGGGATCTTTCGCAGTTGCTGAATCCGGATCGACAGGACAAGTCGGGAAGCTACTCACGCCTGTTTGCGATGGGTGTGGATGCCTATCGCATGATTCACCAGGCCGCGGCAATGCGCACCGATGAAACCATGAAGTACCAGGGCGAAACCGGTACGCTCAGCATTCTGCGCTCTGGGCAAGTTCATCGCGATTTGTCATGGATGCGATTTGAACGCGGCACGCCCACCGTACCCTCAGTCGCCGGCTTGCCAGCGCCGGCGCCAGCGAATCCTTGAAATCCTCGCGAACGGAAACGCCGCAGGAACTCGGACGCCGCGCTGAAGCCCTGGCTGAATCGCATTTGCAGCATCATGGGCTAAAGACGCTCGCGCGCAATCATCGCTTTGCACGTGGCGAAATCGATATCGTCATGCTCGACGGTTCAACTGTGGTATTTGTTGAAGTGCGATATCGCAAACGCAGCGACTATGGTTCCGCGAGCGAAAGCGTCTTCGACATTAAGCAACGGCGGTTGATTATGGCCGCTCAACACTTTCTGCAGGCGCAATCTAAGTACTCAAATCTGCCGTGTCGCTTCGACGTCGCCATTGTCAGCGCCGCGGCTGATGGAACGCTCCAGGAAGGCGCAGCCGTGGAATGGATTCGCGATGCTTTTCAGGCATAATCTCAACGTTCGATATGCAACGCCAATGAGGTTTTAATGGCCGACAACGATTTAAACAACCGAGTGAGAGAGATCTTCGCCGAAAGCGCCGAGATCAATCGCGAGGCGGCGGAGCGGTTGGCGCCAGCCATTGCGCGCACAGCGGAGTTGCTGGCGCAGGCGTTGCTCGCCGACAGGAAAATCATGACCTGCGGCAATGGCGGCTCCGCTCGCGACGCACAGCATTTTTCATCCGAAATGCTGAATAGATTCGAACGTGAGCGACCTGGTCTGGCGGCGATTGCGCTGACCACCGACCCGTCGACGATCACTTCGATTGCCAATGACTACGATTTCTCAGAAGTATTCGCCAAACAGGTGCGCGCACTCGGACACCCGGGCGATTACTTGATTTGCTATTCAACCAGTGGGCGTTCGGCGAATATTCTGCGTGCAATTGACGCGGCCCATGATCGTGAAGTGCGCGTCGTGCTAATCAGTGGCCGCGACGGTGGCGAAGCCGCGCAACTACTGCAAGCCGACGATGTCGAACTGCGCGTACCCAGCCGCTCCACGGCCCGCATTCAGGAGGTTCATCTGACCATCACTCATTGCTTGTGCGATCTCATTGACCGGCAGTTGTTGGGTCAGGAGTCACTAACTGATGGTCTGTAATCGCCTGTTGAGCAAGTTTGCATGTAGCGTTGCCGTCTGCACCTGCGTCATCATGAATCAATCAGGTTGCAGTAGCAGCAGTGAACTTCCGGATGACCAAACAGCGCCTGGGCGCACCACCGGAACGGTCATCGAAGATCAGGCGATTGAAATGAAGGCCATGCGCTATCTGGCCAAAGACGCCAACATCAAAGAACGCACCCACAGCAACGTCACCAGTTACAACACCGTCGCACTGGTCACCGGTGAGGCGCCCACCGAGGAGTTACATGCCGCGGTCATCGCCACTGTGCGCAACGTCGAGAAGGTGAGTAAGGTTTATGACGAAGTTGCGATTGCCGGTCCCAGTTCGCTTACGTCGCGCACCAGTGACACGCTGCTGACTGGCAAGGTCAAGACGCAGTTATTCAGCAGCAAGAAAGTTCAGGCCACACACATCAAGGTGGTGACTGAGCGCGGCGTCGTTTATCTCATGGGATTGGTGCCAAAATCGCAAGGCGATGAAGCGGCGGAAATCGCCCGCCGCGTCGGCGGTGTGCAAAAGGTCGTGAAATTATTTGAGTACAGCGACTAAGAATTAAGACACTGCGCGACAGATCTTCGCGATGGTGACGCTTTCGGTGTGAATGCATCCATGCCTGTCGTCCCCTTGGAAGCGGGGACGCTGTCATCGTTACAGCAAGTATTGGCCTGTCATTTCTGAGCACGGAAGATGACGATGCACGGTCTGTATCCAGCGCGGATGGCGCTATGTATCTGGCCGAATCGGGCCGAAATTGCGTGACTTCCGCCTGAAGTTCAGATGATATTCAACCTCGAACGAACTCGATACTGCTGCCCCTTTGACTGCCTTTAACTTCCCGCCAGCCTTGTCGAGAGATCGAATGCAAGGGGCATTCGTATAGATACCTCTGAGTTCGTCACCTTTCGACGGCAATCAAAACCGCACTTACTTCACGACGCTTTGAGCGTGGGACGCTTTGGTGGCGTTGTGGTAGGTGAAGTGGGTTCTTCACCATTTTCTTCCGGAAACACCATGCCGCGGCCGTTTTCCTTTGCATACACCGCACGAACGGCAGGCATCGGTACCATGACTTCGCGCGAGGAACCTTTGAAGCGCGCGCTGAAACTCAATTGCTGTTTGTCCATCACCAGCGCGTGCACCGCCGCCGGCGCAATGTTGAGAATGATCTTGCCATCTTCGACATATTCCTCCGGCACCAAAACGCCGCTGGCTGATGCGTCGACGAGCACATAGGGCGTCATCGCATTGTCGAGTATCCACTCGTAGAACGCGCGCAGCAGGTACGACTTCGGCGAGGTCATGCTCATTTGCCGCGCATCGCCCGTTCTTCCGGCGACATGCTCAAGCGGAATGCCGGACGCGTGAACATCCGATCGCCGTATTGGATGAGCGCCTTACATTGCGCCGGCAATTTGATCTCGTAGTAGTCCAGCCGCCACAGCAAAGGCACGAGGAAGCAATCAATGAGCGACATTTCCGACGACAGAAAAAACGGTTGCTGCGCAAATGCTGGCGCGATGGCGGTTAAATTGTCGCGCACGATCTTGCGCGCATTACTGGCGGCCAATTCATTGCGCCCATGCAGCGCGCCGATGTTGCTGAATAAATCGCGCATCACTCGCTGCCGAATTTGACGATTGTTAGCGCGCGAAACTGGATCGACTGGCATCAGTGGTGGATGCGGATAACGCTCGTCGAGATACTCCATCATCACTTGCGGCTCGTAGATAACCAGCTCGCGATCAATAAGCGTCAGCAAGGTTCCGTAAGGATTTAAATCGTTGAGATCTTCCGGTTTGGTCTGTTCAGTGATGAAGCAAACCTCGACGTTGACATCCTTTTCCGCCAGGACGATACGCACCGCATGGCCGAGCGGCTCAAGCGCGTCGGCGTACAACGTCATTATCGAACGACGAGTGATGGGCAGGGTCAAGACCGATTCCTATGCGGTGTCGCTGTCAATGCACGTCGCGCCAATACTCCTTCTTCAACAAGTAGGTTACACCCCAGAAGCCGAGCAGGAACAGCATGGTCCAGAAACCCACTGTATAACGCTTGAGTTTTGCCGGCTCGCCAAGGTAAACCAAAAAATTCACCAGATCGCGCACGGTTCCCTCGTACTCCTCCTCGCTCTGCAGGCCGCCAGTGACGTTTTCAAGACCAGTGATGCGGGTGACTTCGCGGCCATCTTCAGTTTTCGTTTCTACCGCCGCCCGCTTCAAACCCTGCAGTTCCCAAAGCACATGCGGCATCGCGGTGTCCTTGAACACCAAATTGTTAACACCGCTCGGCCGCTTGGGATCGAGGTAGAAAGATGTAAGGAACGAAAATAGCCAATCGGCGCCACGCGCGCGTGCAATCACAGATAAATCCGGGGGACTGACGCTGTTCATCGCGCCTTCTGCAGCAGCACCACAGCGTTGCCGTCGGTAGAAGACCATTTCTGCGCCATAACTTCATCGAATGCTGAGATCCGCGGCGACGCGGTTGTAGCGTGTCACCCCGCCGAGGCAGCTCACGCAGTAAACACAATAAAAAAATGCCAAGGAAGTTGAACCCAGAAGAGACCTGGCGTGTTTAACCTTTGCCTTCGTTCGCCAGCGCCAACGGGGACATCAACCAAACACATCAACAATTGGCGTTTCATCAGTGTACTACCCGTTCCGGGAACCGGTTTGGTGGAATCGATGCTGGAGTATATCGGCATCAACAGGAAGTAGGCGAAATAGACGGTTGCGAAAATCTGCGCCCACACCGTCGCGTTAACACCGAAGAAGTACGCAGTGGTCAGCTGCGTCCCAAGAAAACCGAGCACCACGAAGGAGAGCACGAATATTCCAAGGGCCGTCTTGCTCAACGGGCCGCGATAGCGCATGGATTTCACCGGGCTGCGATCCAGCCACGGTAATGCGCAATAGATAAGCACGGATAACCCCATCAACACCACGCCCCAGAATTTTGCGTCCAGCGACTTCATGCCTGCTAGCGCGGCAACGGCGGCAACCGGCACCAACAAACGCCATATGCCTCTAAACGATCGCCAGTACAGCACCACCAGCAACACTACACCCGGCACCAAAACCCAGCTTACAAAACCGCTGGTGGTTGCACGCAGAATTGAGTAGAAGGGCGTGAAATACCAGACTGGCGCAATGTGTGGCGGCGTCTTGAATGGGTCCGCCGGGAAGAAATTGTTGTCTTCCAGGAAATAGCCCCCCAACTCCGGTTTGAAGAAGATGATGCCGAAGTAGATAAGCAGGAACACCGCCACGCCCATCAAATCCTTCACCGTGTAGTAGGGATGAAACGGAATGCCGTCGAGCGGCACGCCATCCGGCCCTTTCTTCTTCTTGATTTCCACGCCGTCGGGATTGTTCGAGCCCACTTCATGCAGAGCCAGAATGTGCACGACCACCACACCGGCCAGGATCAGCGGCATGGCAATGACATGGAAGGAGAAGAAGCGATTCAGTGTTACATCCGAAATGCCGTAGTCACCACGAATCAGCGTCGACAGCCACTCGCCTATATACGGAATAGCGCCGAACAAGCTGACGATGACCTTTGCACCCCAGAACGACATCTGTCCCCACGGAAGCAGATAGCCGAAGAAGGCCTCGCCCATGAGCACGAGATAAATCACCATGCCAATGAGCCACAACAATTCCCGCGGCGCCCGATAGGAGCCGTACATCATGCCGCGGAACATATGCAGATATACGACGATGAAAAATGCCGAGGCACCGGTGGAATGCATATAGCGGATCAACCAGCCCCAGTCGACATCGCGCATGATGTACTCGACCGACTCGAAGGCTTTCTCCGCATCCGGCTTGTAATTCATCGTCAGCCAGATGCCGGTGCCGATTTGAATCACCAACACCAGCAACGCCAACGAACCAAAGTAGTACCAGAAATTGAAGTTCTTGGGTGCGTAGTACTTGGCGAGGTGATCATTCCACAGCTTGGTTGCCGGGAAGCGTGCATCCACCCACTCCATGGCGGCGCAGTACCAGGGTTTGGTGGCAGAGTTCATCCTGGATTCTCCTCGTCAGCACCGATAAGAATGCGCGTATCGCTCAGGAATTGATAAGGCGGCACCGGCAAATTGGTCGGTGCTGGGACATTGCTGTAAACGCGCCCGGCCAAGTCAAACTTCGAGCCGTGACATGGGCACAGGAAGCCGCCCTGCCAATCCTTCTCCGGCGCGTCGCCAGAACCGGCCGGAATAAACGTGGGCGAGCATCCCAGATGCGTACACAGCCCCTCGACCACCAGATACTCCGGCTTGCGCGAGCGATCGGCGTTTTGCGCATATTTCGGCTGTTCCGAACGCTCCGACTGCGGGTCGTCAATCTTGCTTTCGCCGGCTTTGAGCCCGGCCAACATCTCTTCGGTCCGCCGCATGATCCATATCGGCTTGCCGCGCCATTTGGCGATCATTCGCTCGCCCGGCTGCAGCTTGCTGATATCGACCTCCACCGGCCCGCCGGTGGCCTTGGTGCGAGCACTCGGCTCCGGGTATGCAACAAACGGTACTGCGGCGGCCACTACGCCGGCTCCGCCCACGGCCGCAGCCGCCACCGTCAGGAATCGTCTGCGGTCTGATCGACATCATCGCTGCTCATGCGGTATCCCCCTCGAAAACTTGAGACTTGGCGCCGATGGCTCAGTTGCTCCGGCGTTGCATCCATTCATCGCAAGTATAACAAAATCCTCGCCTATCTGAGGCCGAGCCCCCTGACTATAACCGCCACTGCCCATGCGCGTAAGCTGGATCAAATTTCTCCTGCAATCCGTGGTTGCCGGCTTGGCCATGGCGTTCATCTTGCTGGCATGGTACCCGGGCTGGTTGCAGCGGCTACAATCGGGTGCGGTCACGGGCGCCACGCCTCCCCAAAGCTACGCCGACGCGGTCAACGCCGCCGCGCCGGCAGTGGTCAATATCTACACCAGCCGCTTCGTCAGCCCCGAGCAGAATCCGATGCTGAGCGATCCGGTGCGCGCGGGTTCTTCGGCGAATACCTGCCCAATCCCAATATGCGCCGCGAAACCAGCTGGGCTCGGGTGTGGTGGTCGACGGGAGACGGCCACGTGCTCACCAACCATCACGTGGTCGCCGGCGCTGACGAGATTGAAGTCGCCATGCAGGATGGCCGCACGGCCAAGGGGCGAGCTCATCGGCACCGATCCGGATACCGACCTGGCCGTGCTTCGCATCGATCTCAAGAACCTGCCGCGACTGACTACCGCCGACTCGGAAGCGCTGCATGTTGGCGATGTGGTTCTGGCCATCGGCAACCCGTTCGGTGTCGGTCAAACCGTCACCCAGGGAATCGTCAGTGCCACAGGACGCAATCGCGTCGGTATCAACACATTCGAGAATTTTATCCAGACCGATGCCGCCATCAATCCGGGAAACTCCGGTGGTGCGCTAGTGAACGTGCGCGGCGAAGTTGTTGGTATCAACACCGCCATCATGTCCGGGTCTGGAGGTTCGCAAGGCGTGGGTTTCGCCATTCCGATCAACATGGCTGTCGATGTCAAGAACAGCATTGTTCGCAATGGCAAGGTGATCCGAGGTTGGCTGGGCGTTGAGCTTTACGACTTGACGCCCGAGGCGCGCAACGCGCTTGGCATCTCGGGCAAGGGTGGCGCCATCGTAAAGGGCGTTGTGATGAACGGTCCGTCAGACGATGCCGGCGTGATGACCTATGATGTCATCACGCACATTGGCGGCGTTGCCGTGCAGAATGCCACGCAAAGCTTGGATGTGATCAGCAAACTGCAGCCAGGTGCAACGACGGAGTTGCGCGTGCTGCGTCAGGGAAAATCAATCACGCTGCATCTGCAGGTAATGCAACGTCCTCGGCAAAGCTTCACCACCAGTTGAAACATTGCTATCTCTCGCGGCGTCCCGAATCCGCGCTCCCGGATCGCGATGGCATCGACAAAAATTGATTTACTGCTCTGCTAAGCGTCCACCAAACCGACTTCAACAGCCACATTCACGTCAATATCCCATCGCCGCTGAGCGAGAACACGTTCGCAATCGCGATCAGTTGTCGATGGCAAATTCGCTCTCCAAGCAGTGCGTCGAGCAACTTGTTGTCGTCATGCAAACTGCATGTCGCCAACCTCAAATAATGGAGGAGCGAAATCATGTTCAACTCACCACGACGATGGCTTGCAGCCGCCGCTCTCAGCCTTTCCATGGCGTTACCGGCAGCGGTTCAGGCTCATACCGTCAATCTCACCGCGATGCTGAACCTCACCGATCCGGCATCAAACGGCCAAGCCATCGGTGAAAGCTTGTTCACCGGCATTCTTGACACTCACACGGGCAGCCTACGTTTCAAGGTCGATGTGCTGAAACCGCTGTCGGGATTTAAAGATTTTACGCCAGGCGTCACCAGTAATGTCGTGCATACCGCGCACGACGCTCACAACGCTGCCGAGAATCCCAACGATCCGAATGCGTTCACCATTCATCTGCACGGATCGGTGGGCGTGCTGAAAAAGGACGGCAAGCCGCAATTCAGCTGCACCGGATTGGATTGTTTGACCGAACCACGCAATCCGTTGCCTAATCAAGGGCCACAATCTGCGGCCACTCAGCTTTGGTCGTTCCATAACATTCACTCGGGTGAATGGATTGAAATTGCCAATATCTTCAGCGGCGGCGATACCAATCAGCGTGGCAAACCCGGTTCGTTGAGCAAGATCGGCAATCTGAGCAAGCAAACACGGCGTGATCTTGGTCTGACACGTCTGGACGATGTATTGCTTGGATTCTGGTACGTGCACACGCAGACCGACGATAACAACCGCGTTCGTGGTTTTATCTCGCCGGTACTCGACGGCGCTCACGGTCATAGTCCCGATACCAGTGCAGTGCCGATACCTGGTGCCGCATGGCTGCTGATGTCGGCATTATCAGCGATGGGTGTATTCCGCCGGCGCGTGGCATAGCTAAGAACAGCTGTGTGAGAAACGAAAACTCCGCCGGTCGCCGACCGGCGGAGTCTTGTCGTTCGCAGTGCTTACGTTAACGATGCATTCAACGCGTCAAGGAATAGAGTGTTCTCTCCCTCGTTACCCACCGTAACGCGCAGGCAGTTCTCCAGAGCGCGGTGCGCGCCATGGAGGCACTTGATGAGTATGCCCCGCGATTTTAACGAATCAAATACCGCGCGCGCATCGTTGGCAACGCGAAACAGGAGAAAATTCGCCTGGCTCGGCCAGACCTTCACGCCTCTCAAGGTTTTCATCGTCTGGTAAAGCGTTTCGCGATCGACGGCAATCTTTCGCGTCTGCGCATGCAACAGATCGGCATGACGAGTAATAAATGCGGCGGAAACCTGCGATAGGATATTGATGTTGTAAGGCAGGCGCACTTTGTTGAACTCATCCAGCCACGCTGATGATCCGAACAACATACCCACACGCAGCCCGGCCAGACCCGCCTTCGACAGGGTTTGCATGATCACCACATTATCGTAGCGTTGAAATTCGTGCAGCCACGTATCGCGCGCGAAGGGGTAGTAAGCTTCATCAATCACTACCAGGCCCGGTGCGGCGGCGATAATCGCTTCCACTGTACCGCGATCAAACAGATTACCGGTCGGATTATTCGGCCAGGCAAGAAAAACGATGGCCGGCTGATGCATGGCAATCGCTTGCAGCATTGCTTCCGCATCGATTTGGAAGTCGCCTTCTCGCAACGGAACGCCGATAAAGCGATAACCGAGAACCTCGGCAATAAGGCGATACATCACAAAGGTAGGCTCCGGCGCCATCACAGTGCGACCCGGCGCCGCCATCGCCATCGCCATCATCTGGATGAGCTCATCGGATCCATTGCCAAGCAGCATGGGTACTGATTGGTCGACGTCGAGAAAATCGCGGAGTGCATTTTTCAACGCCCGTGATTCGGGATCGGGATAGCGATTGATGGCCGCGCGCCGCAGCTCGTTCACCCATTCGTCAACAATGTTCGACGGCCAGGAATAAGGATTTTCCATCGCATCGAGCTTCACCATGCCTGTAGCCAGCGGCACGTGATACGCGCTGAGGGCGCGCACCGCCGGTGTGATCCAGCGTTCGATGCGCGTAGACGAACTCATTTTATTTGTGCGTCGATGCGGTACTGAGCTGAGGCGGCGTGCGCCGACAAACCCTCCGACTTCGCCAGTCTCGCGGCTATCTTGCCCAAATCGGCGGCGCCCGCGGGCGAACACATGATCAGTGAGGAGCGTTTTTGAAAATCGTATACACCTAGCGGCGAAGAGAATCGCGCCGTGCGCGCGGTCGGCAAAACGTGATTGGGACCAGCGCAGTAGTCACCCAAGGCTTCAGCGGTGTGGCGCCCCATGAAGATCGCACCTGCGTTCTGGATCTTCTCGGTCAACGCCTGCGGATCTGCCACCGACAATTCAAGATGCTCGGGCGCAATATAGTTGACCACGCGCGCAGCATCGTCGAGATTGCGCACCTTTACCAATCCGCCTCGGTCGCGCAGTGATTTGCCGATGATCTCAGCACGTGGCTGCTGCGGCAACAGGCGCGCAATCGCCTGCTCGACTCGACCGAGGAATTCAACGTCAGGCGAAATCAAGATTGACTGCGCCTGCTCATCGTGTTCGGCCTGCGAGAAAAGGTCCATGGCAATCCAATCCGGATCAGTTTTACCGTCGCAGACAATCAAGATCTCCGACGGGCCGGCGATCATGTCGATGCCCACGGCGCCAAACACCATGGCCTTGGCGGTGGCGACGTAAATATTTCCGGGACCAACAATCTTGTCGACGCGCGGGATCGTTTGCGTGCCGTAAGCGAGTGCAGCCACGGCTTGTGCGCCGCCAATAGTGAACACGCGATCGACACCGGCAATATCCGCGGCTGCCAGCACCACTGATTCCAACTGCCCATCGGGCGCTGGAACCACCATGACGATCTCACCCACGCCAGCAACTCGCGCTGGAATGATATTCATCAACACCGAAGACGGATAGGCGGCCCGCCCGCCAGGCACGTAAACGCCTGCGCGCGCCAATGCCGTTACCTTTTGGCCCAGCACCGTGCCGTCGGCTTCAGTGTAAGTCCACGTTTCCTGCAACTGCCGCTGATGATAGGAACGAATGCGCTGCGCGGCCTGCTCCAACGCTGCACGCAAGTCCGCGGGCAGTGATGCACGCGCGCGACGCAGCTCATCCTGCGGCACTTCGAGTTCCTGCACCGAAGCAACCGCACGGCGATCAAAGCGATTGGTGTATTCAATCAACGCCGCGTCGCCACGTGCGCGCACATTAGCAATGATGTCACGCACGCGATCATGCACGGCTGCATCAGTTTCTGACTCATAGCTCAGCAATGCATCCAGGCGCGGCATGAAGTCCGCATCCGCGCTGTCGAGTCGTCGCATTAAATCGCTCACTTTTTGCTCCTACTTATCTTGCGCAGCCACCGCGCGCTCCAAGCCGGCAATGAGTTTGCGGATGCGCGCGTGCTTTACCTTCATCGCCGCCTTATTGACGACGAGCTGCGAGGTGATGTCGGCGATATGTGCCAGCGTCACCAAGCCATTGGCGCGCAATGTGCCGCCCGTATCCACCAGGTCGACGATCACATCAGCCAGTCCCACCAATGGCGCCAACTCCATTGAACCATAAAGCTTGATGACTTCAGCTTGAATGCCCTGCGCCGCGAAATATCGCCGTGTTGTCAGCACATACTTGGTCGCAACGCGCAAGCGTGGGTTGTTGAGCGAAGTACCGGAGCGGCCGGCGACCACCAGGCGGCA
>JAXMGY010000029.1:0-29751 GCA_046347035.1 Gammaproteobacteria bacterium
GCGCGCCATCCATGTCTGCGTGCAAGCGGGCAAATACATCGGTATCTGCGGCCAGGGACCATCGGACCATCCGGATTTCGCGCGCTGGCTGATGGAGCTTGGGATCAGCGGTATTTCGCTCAACCCCGACGCCGTCATATCAACCTGGCTGTTTCTGGCCAATAAGTCAAACGACGGCAACCACTAACGCGCTACACGTTCGTTTATGGGTATCAAACTCACTCGCATCTACACCCGCACTGGAGACAGTGGCGAAACGGCTTTAGTCGGCGGAGAGCGCGTACGCAAGACCACGACGCGAGTAGAGGCCTATGGCACGGCAGACGAACTAAATAGCGTTGTAGGAATATTGCGCACGCTAGTCGAGCAACACGCCCACCCGGAAAGCTCCTTCGTCACTAACAGCCGAGCGGCGCTGCAGAAACTCCAGAATCGTCTCTTTGATCTTGGCAGCCTGCTTGCTGCCTCTGACGCCACGCATGCAGGCATGCCGCAGATTAGCGCTGCGGACATCACATGGCTGGAGCAGGAAATTGATCGCATGAATGAGAATCTGCCAAGCCTGAATTCCTTCGTTCTGCCTGGCGGCGGAATGGTCAACGCCTACGCGCATTTGGCGCGCACTGTGTGCCGACGCCTGGAGCGCAGTATGTGGCGTCTGCAAGAGGAAGCTGCAAACGTACCCGAGCCCGCGCTCGTCTATGTCAATCGCCTCTCCGACTATTTATTCGTCTATGCGCGGTGGGCTGCGCAACAAAACGGCGAATCCGAGTACCTCTGGGAACATCCGCTCAAAAGTTGATCCGCCTCACTGCAATGGCGGGACTGGCGTCATCGAACGGGTCTGCCCTTCGCGCCTCCAGCCTATAGTCTATATGTCTGCCTGCTAAATTCCGTTAAGCTAGCGTCGCACGTTGACACGCGTCGCATGTCAAAGAAACAGTTTTGGTTTGGACGAATTCTTAATCACCTATGAATGTAGCTAAAAGTTTGAACCCGAGCAGACACGAAGATACGGTCCATAGCGGCAAACAACGGGTGCTGGTGGTGGAGGACGATCCCATTGTCGGTGACGGCTTGGTGGCGGCGTTGAAGGAAGAGGGTTACGACACCGATTGGCTGCAAAGCGGCGCCACTGCCAGCGAGCATGCGTTGAAGAACAACTACGCGGCGGCAATTCTCGACATTAATCTGCCTGGTCAGTCCGGGTTCGATGTTTTGCGTCAAATCAGAGAGAAGGATCGCGGCCTACCTATCGTCATGCTCTCGGCGCGCGATAGCCGCGACGACCGCGTGGTAAGCCTGGATGAAGGCGCAGATGACTACGTCACCAAACCCTTCGATCTGGATGAGTTGCTGGCACGCCTGCGTGCCATTCGCCGTCGCGCCGGCGTACTGGGCGAAGCCCCTTTGGCTCACGGCGAATTGACCGTCGATCGCGCGGCGCATACGGCAACATGGCGCGGCAGTCCGGTTTCGCTGTCGCGCCGCGAGTTCGCCTTGTTACAGATGTTGCTGGAAAATTTGGGGCGCGCTATCACCCGCGAGCAGCTGGAGGCGCGGATCTATCCGGCGCATCGCGCGATCGAAAGCAATGCTGTCGAGGTGCACATCCACAGTCTGCGCCGCAAGCTCGCACCGGAGTTTATCCGCACCGTACGCGGCATTGGGTACATCATTGACCGGGAGACATGAGCTCCTCGCTAAGGCGTACACTGCTGGTCACGATTCTTACGGCCAGCGCCGTGGTGTGGGGGCTGGTTTCGATCAGCAGTTATTACGCCAGCCACCGCGAAGTCAACGCACTGTTCGATGACCACTTGGTCAAGTCCTCACAGGTTCTGCTCTCGCTGGTTAGCAGCGAAATTCTCGAACACTACCACGGAGCCAGTCCGGACACTGACGTTAGTTTGAAAGACATGGACGAGATCCAGGAGCACCTGGAATCTCATCGCCATGCTTCACCGCTGGCGTTTCAATTCCAGGCAGGCAAACAACTCAGTTTCCATTCGGCGCGCGCACCTGTCCAACCGCTCTCCAATGATGTCGACGGCTTCAGCAATACCGCTGTCGGCAGCGAGCTCTGGCGTGTATATACCAGTCACGACAGTACGGGCATCATCACGGTAAGAGTTGCAGAGCTTTTAAGCGGTCGCGACAAGCTGTTTCATCGTCTGGCGTTGTTGACTTTATTGCCGGCGGGATTTGGATTGTTGGCAATGGCCTTCGCCGGGTGGCAGCTGGTGAATCTTTCTCTATCGCCCCTGACGCGATTGGCCGCCGATGTTCGCAAGCGCGCACCCGACAACCTCGCCCCCTTGGCACTTAGCAAGTTGCCGCGTGAAGTAACGCCAGTCGTTACTGCCATGAATGAATTGCTCGGCCGACTTCGTATCGCTTTGGACAATGAAAGCCGGTTTACTTCCGATGCGGCGCACGAACTACGGACTCCGCTGGCTGGTTTGAAAACTCAGGTACAACTGGCCTTGCGCACCGGCTCCGACGCCACGCGCGCGCACGCACTGAAGCAATGCGTTGCCGCGATTGCGCAGGCTGAACATCTGGTCGAGCAGCTGCTAACCCTGGCACGCTACGACATCGCGCTGCATCAGGAATCGCAAAACGTCGACTTGCGAAGAATTGTCGACGAAGCCATTGCCGACATCAACGCCTCAAACTCGAGCGCACAGAATGTGCAGGTGCAGTCCCAGAAAGCGGTGAAATTGCGCGGTCATGCCTTGGCGCTGAAAATTCTGGCACGTAATCTCATTGACAATGCGATCCGTTACGGCGGTAACGATCAACCCATTGTAGTCAAACTCGAACATGACAATCATTCCGTCGTGCTGACCGTTGTCGACACCGGTCCCGGAATTCCTGCCGATGCAAAAGTTCAGGTCTTGGAAAGATTCTATCGCCTGGCAGACAAACGTACGTCCGGCGTTGGCCTGGGACTGTCCATTGTGCAGCGAATCGCGGAAATACACTCGGCAACCGTCGAGTTACTGGATACGGTTCCACACGGTTTGACAGTGAAGGTTCGCTTCCCGGCCGATCCGAGCTCCAATCTCGCAAGGGATTCGACGGAGTCGAAAGGTGGCGGATCACCCCAACAATCACCGGAACGGCTCTAAGCTGGTTACCAACGACTGGCGTTACGACTCGGCAATCTCGGCGGTCGCCGACTGCTGACTGACGCGTTCGTTGGTCACCGACAGCCGTTGAATCAACGTTCGCAAAAATGCCTTGAGGAATCTTACTTGGCAAACCAGCGATACTTGATTGATGACCGTTGAACTCAACTTCAGGAATCCAGCGTCGGTCTTGGCAAGAATACTCGCCGTACGTTTGGTGCGGGTCAAGTACCCCATTTCGCCAAAACAATCACCGCGCTTGAGAATGCGCAAGTCAACGGATCCCTTGCGCACATAGACCTCGCCAGAAATCAGCACGTAAAATGAGTCGTCAATCTCGCCTTCTTGAATGATTTCACGCCCCGCCTCCACCTGCAGCCAATTACCCGCCCGCACCAACTCCCACAGTTCAACGTCGGTAAAACCGCGAAAGAATTCCAATTGCTTGAGATCGGCACAACGCTCCTCGGCTGCAATCTGTTCGGCCGGACGATCAAGCATATGATCAAAAGCGCGACTGAGATCGGAGGCCAATTCAAGCGCCGTTGAATAGCGCTCTGCCGTATTTTTTGCGATCGCCTTGCGCACGATTTCCTCCAACGATTCCGGCACGTCGGCGCGCAGTGAGCGCATTGGCGGTGGATCTTCATTGAGAATTCGATGAATCAGCCGCGAAAAACTTTCCGCCGCAAACGGATGCTTGCCCGTGAGCAGCTCATACATCATCACACCCAGCGAGAAAATATCGGTTTGCGTAGTGAGCGTATCTTCGTTCAATTGCTCCGGAGACATGTAACGCGGTGAACCGATCATGGCCATCGGCATGGTGCCCGTGGACTCCTGCCGACTGAGATAGGCAATGCCAAAATCGCCAAGCTTGACGTCCAGTTCCGGACCCATCAAGACGTTGCTCGGCTTGATGTCGCGATGGATGACGCCTTGACGGTGTGCGTAATCCAGCGCCTTGGCAATTTTAAAAATCACCTCCACCACTTTCTCGATCGGAAGCAGCGCGTCAACGCGGCAGTATTCCTTCAGCGTCCTGCCACCTTCCACGTACTCCATGACTATGTAGCAATCCTCGCCATCGACGCCGGCATCGTAAATCGAGACGATACTAGGATGCGTCAGCAACCCAGCCGTATGCGCCTCATTAAAAAACTGCTTACGGTATTGCGCGCCCGAGGTTTCATCGCGCAGTTGTTCGGCATGCGCGAGCTTGATTGCCACGCGCCGATCGACATAGGGATCGTGACCTAGAAAAACCCGGCCCATGTTACCTTTGCCGATTTCCCCAACCAGTTCGAACTTGCCGAGCTTGCGGGGAGCGTTCGCCACCGTCGTACTACGGTCAGAATCTTGGGTCATGTTCTTTTACTTCCATGCTTTTTGATGCGACGTCCAAAAAAAACTATTTCGGCCGGTTTATCGAAAACATTCAGCCGCAGTTGCGGTCATTCTCAAATTCCCAGTGACGAATCAGAACTGCGATTATCGTTTTGTGGAACCGCTCTCAACCACCTGCTCTTTACCTGCCAGAATCCTAATCGCGGCTCTGTCGTTAACTTAGGATAGTATCAACCACAAAATTGTGCAGGTGCAACAATTCGGCAACGATCACAATTGTAGTTTACCCTTGCTGTCGGGGTTGCCCGAATTGGTTGTACTTGCTGAATCAGGGTGACAAACTAAGCTTGTATCGGAAAGGGGATGGGCGGGCTGGGGCGTCCCCTACGGCGTAAATACATAATGAAATAGTAATGGGGTGGAGAGCCTAACCATGGTGACAGTACAGCAAATGTTGCGTGATAAGGGATTTGATGTTTGGTTTATCGCACCTGATGCCACCGTTTACGATGCCGTTGCCATGATGGCAGATCGAAAGGTTGGCGCTCTGCCAGTGATAGACTGGGCGCAGAATCTAGTTGGCATTATTTCCGAACGCGACTACACCCGCAAAATTGTTCTCAAGGATCGCTCTTCACGCGACACCAAGGTGCGTGAAATCATGACCGCAAAGGTTCTCGCTGTTGAACCCTCTCACAGCGTCGATGAATGCATGCTGTTGATGGCCGAAAACCGCATTCGTCATCTGCCGGTCACGGAGAACGCCAAAGTGGTTGGAATGTTATCAATCGGTGACATTCTTAAAACGATCATCACCGAAAAACAGGCACTTATCGAGCAGTTGGAAAATTATATTTCCGGCACCGGTTGATGCGGTAGTCCATGGTGGCGACCGTGTCACAATCGCGCTGACATGCGTTCGTTTCTGGCAACCATCGCCATAGTCGTTCTGCTGGCGATTGCCGCCTATTTTTTCCTTCAACGTCAAGACGCCAAACAGGTCAATAGTCCAACACCTGCCCCTGCACTTACACCGGCACCGTCTCCACAAACACTTTCTAACTCAACGTCTGTAGCCTCCGTGCCCGCGAAGTCTCTGGATGCCGAAGCCAGGGACTATGTTCGCGACATCAGTGCCCTCACCAGCCAACCGATTGCTGGCAATCAGGCGGATAATTTCGTCCAGCGCGATCAAACCATCAATCTCGTTCCACTTGCAGAAACTGACAACGTCACCGCCAAAGAGTTACGTTCCAATACTGCTCTGAAACCGGAGACTCCACTCACGATTATCCGCGACGTCGATCAAATCGAGATCGTCACTGCCTCAAAACTCAGGAGCAAGGGCATCGACCCCGCGCAACCATTGCGCGTATTGGAAAACGACAAAATCATCGAAACCACCGTTGGTGCGGTCTTGTCGCAGCATGCCAATGACCCCGAAGTGCCAATCACGGTGGTAAAGCGCGTTGAACAAGTGCAAAGCACAACCGTTGGCGAATTGAACGCCGATAAAACGCTTGCCGATGACGCACAATTAAAGTTGGTGCGCGGACGCCAGGGTCTGGAGTCGGCAACCGTGGCTGAGTTGATGATGGGTAGCGATAGCAACACTGACACCATTTACTACGTCAGAACGGTGAAGGACACTGACCGTCAAGGTATTTGGGGGATCATTCAGTACGGATTGATGGACAATTTCGCCCGCGGCATTGCCATACGCCGCGGCGAAAAATTCGATACCTATCGTGTCAATATTCCGCGCAATGCTGATGAACGCATGGCGAATAGCGGTAGTTCCTTTCTCGGTCAGCTTATTGACGAAAAAACGCGTGGCAGCCACATTTATAACTTGCAGCAAGGCCGCATGGGCACGAACCCCAACGTCATTCATCCCGGACAGGAGTTGCTCATTATCGGCTTCTCGCCGGAGGAGCTGGTGAACATCTACAAGCATTTTGTGACTCACGTCGGCGCCAGCTAGGCAGAGGCGACTGGAACACCATTACGCACAACCGCTGTGAATTCCGATCATGGGTTCGATTTCGACGTCAACCCAGTGGCATAATGACCTTCATGTAGAATTTGACTCTGGTTCCCATTCTCAAATCACCTGCCTTATACGATGACCATCGATCAAAGCTCGGCCTGGACGGCACTAAAGGAGCATCGGGCACGTACGGCCGAAATACGCCTGCGCGATCGTTTTGCCAGAGATCCAGCGCGCGCCACAAAATATTCACTGCGCGCCGCAGATCTGTTCCTGGACTATTCCAAGAACTTCATAGACGCCGAAGCAATGCAATTATTGACGGCACTTGGCCGCCAGGCACAGATCGAGCAGTGGCGAGAACGAATGTTTAGTGGTGATGCAATCAACCTCACCGAACGGCGGGCCGTGCTACACACAGCATTGCGGGGAATACATGGTGAACCATTGCGGGTAGACGGCGTGGATGTCACCCAGGCCGTGCGGGCAACACTGGGCCGCATGCAGCAGATGGTTCATCGCGTTCGCTCCGGCGAGTGGCGAGGAAATACTGGGCAACGCATTACTGACATCGTCAATATCGGTATTGGTGGCTCGCATCTTGGCCCATTGATGACGGTAACAGCTCTACGCGCGCATCACATCCCGGGCTTGCGCGTGCATCACTGCGCCAATATCGATCCCGCGGATTTGGGTCTTGCCCTGCGCCATCTCAATCCCGAGACAACCTTGTTCATCGTGGTATCAAAAACATTTACGACCCAGGAGACGATGGCGAATGCGCGCATGGCGCAGTCTTGGCTTCAGAATGCGCTGCCAAACGCTACACGCGGTCGACACTTCATCGCTGTCAGTTCAAATGTCAGTGCAGTAGAAGCCTTCGGCATTGAACCAGACAACATTCTCGAGATGTGGGATTGGGTGGGGGGGCGTTATTCGATGTGGTCCGCAGTGGGATTGTCCATCGCTATGGCCGTGGGAATGGATGCATTTTCCGAAATACTCGACGGCGCGGCGCGCATGGATCGGCACTTCCGTAGCGAGCCCCTGGAATCCAATATGCCGGTCATTTTGGCGTTAGTCGGCATCTGGTACGGCAATTTCTGTCATGCGGAAACTCACTGTGTTGTGCCCTACGAAGAATCACTGTGTCATCTCCCTGCCTACTTGCAACAACTAGACATGGAAAGTAACGGCAAACGCTGCAACAGAGACGGCGTGGACGCCCATTGTTCCACCGGCCCCATTGTCTGGGGCGGCACTGGCACCAATGCTCAGCATGCGTATTTCCAGTTGCTGCATCAGGGCGGACGCCTGATACCGGTCGATTTTCTGGTCGGCCTCCAGCCAGTTGCGGGCGATCCGTCACAGCATCGTATGCTATTCGCAAATTGTCTGGCACAGGCTGCAGCACTGATGCAAGGACGCACATTGGAAGAAACGCGCGCCCAATTGCAGACAGTAGGCCTTACCGGCGCGGAAATCGAAGCGCTGGCGCCGCACTGTGTATTCCCTGGTAATCAACCCAGCAACATGCTGCTCTATCCCAAACTCACTCCCAATGTGTTAGGCCAGCTTATCGCGCTGTATGAGCACAAGGTCTTCGTGCAGGGTGTGATTTGGGGGTTGAATTCCTTCGATCAGTGGGGCGTACAACTGGGAAAGGAACTGGCGACAAATATTCTTGGCGAGCTAGAAGGTGGCGCGACCAAACAACACGACAGCTCGACGGCGAATCTGATTGCGATGTATCGCGACAAAACCTGCCGCTAGTGGCCTACGGTCAGACCTGCGGCGCTTCGGCCATCCGTTCGGTGGTGCTGGAAAGTCGCTCAATGAGAATACGCAGGAAGATTCGGCAGAAGCGCAGCTGACAGTCCTTCGACACCTGCTCCATCAGCGTCGAGTTCACTCGCATCAAGGTCACCGGTGAGGCGGCTAGAATCGTTGCCGTTCGCTTACGGCGGCTGATGTAACCCATTTCGCCGAAGCAATCGCCGGCCTTTAGATCGCCGACGATGATCTCACCTTTCTTCACGGTGACGGTGCCATCGATGAGAATGTAGAACGAGTCATCGATCTCGCCTTCAACGATGATTTCATCACCCATGTTGAAGCGTTCCCACACGCTGGCGCGCATGATTTCCCAGATTTCAGCTTCCGTGAATCCATTGAAGAAATCCAGACGCTTGACGCTGGCCACCTTCTCCTTGGTGGAGATGTCTTCCATGGGGCGATCGAGATCGCGGAATGAAGTGCTCAAATCGACGGCGATGTCCATGCCCATCTTGTAACGGCGCCGCAGATCTTTTTGCAGGCAGCGATTGACAATTTGTTCCACTTGCTCGGGAAGATCAGGTCGCACCTGCCGAATCGGAATTGGCTCTTCGTTCACCACGCGATAAACAAGCTTCGAGAACGTGTCACCACCGAACGGATGGCGACCGGTCAACAGCTCGTACATCACCACACCCAGCGAAAACAGATCGGTCTGGTTGCCGACATTGTCTTCCTGAATCTGCTCCGGTGACATGTAGCGCGGCGATCCGACGAAACCGACGGGAATAGTCTTCGAGGAATCGCGTCGCGTCACATAGGCAATACTGAAATCCCCAATCTTCAAATCCTGATCGGGAGCCAGCAGCATGTTGGACGGTTTGATATCACGGTGAATCACGCCGTGACGATGCGCGTAGTCCAGCGCTTTGGCACATTTGAAGACAATCTCCAGCACCTTCTGTACTGGCAGCAACCGATCCGGGCGGATGTAGGACTTCAGCGTGTCACCGCCCTCAACCAGCTCCATGACGATATAGCAGGTCTCGCCCTCAACACCAGCGTCGAAGATATCGAGAATGTTGGGGTGGCGCAGCATACCGGCGGTATGCGCCTCGTTGAAAAACATCTTGCGGTAGGTTTCGCCCGAATCCTTGTCGCGCAGAGCTTCGGCGAGCGCCACTTTAATCGCCACTGGCCGGGCCACGAACGGATCGTAGCCCTTGTAGACACCGCCCATGCTGCCGCGGGCAATAGCCTCGATGACGTCGTATTTGCCCAGCTTCTTGGGGAGTGTATCGGGGAGTTGTTGGGCGGTATTCATGGGAGTCGCAGGCCTCGGTAGCGCATGTTACTGGAAACCGGCGGTCGAGGAACAGCGATCCGGCTAGCAGAACGGTGGCTTATCCAAGGGCGCTCAGTGCGCCCGGCCACAATTTGGTCAACGGTTTAGGGTAAGGCGGGCCTTATGCCGCGGCGTCCCGGCGGGCCACCAGGGTGCACAGTTCGCTGGCTATGCTGTGGAGCGGCAATACCTTCTCCGCAGCACCATGTTTAACCGCCTCCCCTGGCATGCCCCACACCACGCTCGTCTTTTCATCCTGGGCAATCGTCGGGCTTCCCGCGTCACGCATGGCGCGCAAGCCGGCCGCACCATCGTTACCCATGCCGGTGAGAATGACGCCAATGGCGTTGTGTCCAACATTCTTTGCCACCGACTGGAACAATACATCCACCGATGGTTTGTGTCGATTCACGGCCTCGCCGTCGGTTACCCGGCACACAAATCGAGCGCCATCGCGTTCCACCTGCAAGTGGCGGCCACCCGGTGCTACAAAGGCATGTCCGCGAAGGATCTGGGCACCGTCAACCGCTTCACTGACTGTCAACGCGCACAGGGTGTTCAAACGCTGCGCAAATGACGCGCTGAACACCGGCGGGATATGCTGGGTAATGACTATACCCGGACAGTCACCTGGCAAATCAATTAGAACATCCTTAATGGCTTCCGTACCGCCTGTCGAGGCGCCAATGGCTATCAAGGCGTCCGTGGTCTTGAAACTTAGGCTCGATTTGCTGGCGACCGCTGCCGGCGCCGACGCGCGCGGTTGAGCAGCGCGGACACCGGCAACCTTGACGCGCGCAGCCATTTTAATCTTGCCCACGATTTCGTCGGTATAGCCCTCCAGCGTGTGCGCAATATCAACCTTCGGTTTGGTGACAATGTCGACCGCGCCCAGCGCCAATGCATCGAGAGCCACTTCCGCGCCGCGTTCCGTCAACGTGGAGACCATCACCACCGGCATGGGGCGCAGACGCATAAGATTACCAAGGAACGTAATGCCGTCCATACGCGGCATTTCCACGTCCAACGTCAGCACGTCCGGATTGAGCTGCTTAATCTTCTCACGCGCCGCGTATGGATCAGAGGCCGTACCTACCACTTCAATCTCCGGATCGGACGACAGCATCTGCGTCAACAGCGATCGCACCAGCGCAGAGTCATCGACAACCAGAACCTTAATTTTCGCCATGATGCTTCTAGCCGTTTTCTCAAATCAGAACAGCTCAACATCACCGGCCACCGGCTGTTGCTGCAGCGTGCGCATGTACTCGCTTTCGCGCTCAACAATGGTGTTGTTGTGCATGGACTGCAGGTGCTTCACCTGCGCCTTGCCGCTCATCGGCAAATACTGAACTTTGCGTGGATAAATATCGCCCAAATCGCGACCAATGACATTCAGACCCTCGGTCCGCACATAATCCTCAACGAAGGCAATGTTACGGCGGCCCACATCCGTCATCTGGGCGAGAATTCGACCACCGCCAACGAGTTTGACTTCCAACCGCTCGCGCTTGCCACCCATCTTCAGAATGTCATTGATCATGTGTTCCATAGCAAAGTTGCCATATCGCGTGGCTTCGCCGGCGACAGCCTTCGCCGCGCTGACTTCGTCAGTGGTCATCGGCAACATGAAGTGATTCATGCCGCCAATACGCGCCCGCGGATCGCGAATGCATGCCGATACACACGAACCCAATACCGTCACAATCATCTCATCATTGAGTGTGACATAGTATTCGCCGGGGAGAATCTTCGCCGCGTATACGCCGTGCTGACGATCGAAGTATCGATTAACGTGCTCGAACCCCGGCAATGTCGGCGGCATTTCCGAATTTGATGTTGCACCCCTGTTTGATTTGAGCAAGGCCATTATTTGCACCGTTGATAGATTGTTTGACCCAGCGGCGTGAACCGATCCGAAACCTTGAACAGGTTTTCTGAATGACCAATGTACAGATGCCCTCGTGGGACCATCAAGTCCGCGTAGCGATTGAACAACTTGGTCTGTGTCGGTTTGTCGAAATAAATGACCACGTTTCGACAGAAGATGACATCGAATGGACCACGCATAGGCCATTCATTCATCAGATTAAGCTGCTTGAAAGAGATGAGTGAGCGGACTTCTTCACGCAGGCGTACAGAACCAGCCTGCTCACCGGTTCCACGCATGAACCAGCGCTGCAAGTATTCACGCTTGACGCCTTCGACGCGTTTGTCCTCGTAAACTCCGCTTGCCGCCTTGGCCAGCACATTGGTATCAACATCGGTTGCCAGAATGCGAACGTCCCACGTGTCGATGTTGGGAATGGTTTCAGCGATCGTGATTGCCAGCGAGTACGGTTCCTCACCCGTTGAACAACCGGCAGACCAGATGCGAATTCTGCGATCAGCGGCATGTGCCTCCATCAACTGCGGCATCACGATATTTCGCAGATGCTCGAAGTGATGGTTTTCTCGAAAGAACGCCGTCAAATTGGTCGTGATGGCATTGATGAACTCAACGAACTCGGCCTGATCGCCTGCCTCCAGCCGCTTGCAGTAGGCGTCGAATCCATCGAGTTTCAGGGCGCGAATACGGCGTACAAGGCGACTATAGATCATCTGCCGCTTGGCATCGTTTAACACAATACCAGTATGGCCGTTGGCCAATTTGCAGAAGAAGCGAAAATTGGCATCGGTGAGCACGAAATCTCCGCTGACCTCTTCGCTATTTGAAGCCTTCGCCGCTCCCAGTGCGCTCATGACAATTCCCCTCGACGAGTACCGCTAAGGTTAGGCCGCAGCCAGTTCAAGCTGTAGCCCAAGCAGCGAAAGCGATTTCACGACGCTTTCCCTGGCTCCGCGGATTTTCACCTGTTGACCGCGCTTGATCGCTTCCTGTTGAAAAGCAACCATCAACTGAAGGCCGGCGGCATCGACGTTTTCAACTGCCGACAGGTCGATGTCGGTTGCTTCGGGCTGCTGCAGACGTGCCAGCAATTCGGTGTGCAGATCTTTGACCTGTCCAATACCTAATGCTTCGACAACGATTGCGCTGCCACTATTCACCGACAGCGAACGGTCAATCCACGCCTGTTGTTCGGCCGCTTGGCCGCTTGCGTCAGGTGCGCCGCTGCCCGTCTGTACGACGCTGTTCTCGATGTTGTCCATATCCGCTCCCTTCACTGATTTACGCCACCCGGCGGGCGTTGTTGGAACTTACGACGTTGCTCTCTCCCGACAAATGAATGATGCCTGGCACATCGAGAATCATGGCCACCGTACCGTCGCCAAGGATGGTTGCACCCGACATGCCATCCACGCGCTGGAAATTCGTTTCCAGACTCTTTATGACCACCTGCTGTTGTCCAAGCAAGTCGTCGACAAACAGTCCCACACGCTGCCCATCAGCCTCCACTACCACCAGCAAGCCGCGATCAAGTTCGGTGATGCCGCTGTCGATGCCGAACACCGAATACAGTCGAACTATCGGAATGTACTGGTCGCGCAACCGATACAGCTCGGTACGCCCGGCAATAGTGTTGACGAAGTCGCGTCGGATTTGCAGCGACTCAATAATCGACACCAGCGGAATGATGTAGGTCTGATCGCCCACACGCACCAGCTGACCGTCAAGGATGGCGAGCGTCAACGGCAAGCGAATGCTGAAGGTAGTACCCACGCCCTGCGTCGAGCGAATGTCCACCTGACCGCCAAGCTCCTTGATGTTTCGTCGCACCACATCCATGCCGACGCCGCGGCCGGAAATGTCGCTCACCTGATCGGCAGTCGAGAAGCCTGGCGCAAAAATGAGTTCGTTGATGCGTTCAGGACTCAGCGTCTCCTCCGGACCGACAATGCCGCGCTCACGCGCCTTCTTCAGCACGCGCTCGGCATTGATGCCGGCGCCATCGTCAGTGATCTCGATAACGATGTTTCCGCCCTGATGATAGGCATTGAGGTGGATGGTACCGGTTTCAGGTTTGCCAGCGGCCTTGCGCACCTCCGGCATTTCAATCCCATGGTCAAGAGAATTTCGCACCAGATGCACCAACGGGTCGCCAATCTTCTCCATAACCGTCTTGTCGAGCTCGGTTTGCTCGCCCGACAGTTTCAATTCGATCTTCTTGCCGAGCTTGCTCGACAGGTCGTGCACTAGGCGCGGAAAACGATTGAACGCGAAGCTGATGGGCAGCATGCGGATCTTCAACACCGTCTCCTGCAACTCACGGGTATTGCGCGCCAGCTGCGTCAAACCATCGCGCAACTTCGGCAGCAACGAGAAATCAAAGTCCTGATTGAACTGGCTCAGCATCGACTGAGTGATCACCAATTCACCCACCATGTTGATGATGGCATCGACCTTGTCGATGCCCACGCGAATGGAAGTTGATTCGCCAGCGGAAGCCGCGGGCCGTGCTGCCGCCGCGGGCCGACGTGAAGCTTCAGCACCGGCTTCGGCCTTGGCTGCAGCCACAGCAGTTGCGTCGGATTCCACTGCGGCAACCGGTTTGACCTCGGCAATCTCAGTGATCTCCAGATCACAATCGCCATCCACCCAGGCGAAGACTTCAGCAATCGCATCCTTGCTGGTAGCACCACTCAGCTCCATCACCCAATTGAGATAGCTTTCCTCCGGGTCCATGTCGGCGAATGGCGGCAACGCGCTGGTGTCCGCCTGTACCGTAAGGGTTCCCAAGCCATTGAGTTCGCGAATGAGACGCAAAGGATCATTGCCGGTGCGCAGCATGTGAGGATGCGGACGGAAGGCAATGCGCCAGGCTTGCGCCGCGGGCGTTGGCGTGGTTGACGCGGTAGCTGCTTTAGTGCTGGGCTTTGCTCCCAATGCCTGTTCGAGTTCTGCCTGCGTGGTGGCGATACGATCGGCATCGATCGCGGTACCATCGCGCGTTGCCGCCAACATCCCCTGCAGGCAGTCGACTGAGCGTAGAAGCACTTCGATATCCGGCCGTGTCACCGGGCGTTTATTGGCACGCATCTCATCGAGCAGCGTTTCCATCACGTGCGTGAATCCAGCGATGGCGGTGAAGCCGAAAGTTCCGCTACCGCCCTTGATCGAATGCGCAGCGCGGAAAATGGTGTTGATGGCTTCGCTGTCCGGTGTGCCTTCCTCTAGATTGAGAAGGCCGGTCTCCATGACAGCCAGTCCTTCGAAGCTTTCTTCGAAGAACACCTGATGAAATTGCGAGATATCGATGCTCACCGTACTTCCCCTTCCCTTTCCCCCAAAAACCGGAAACTAACCGATGACTTTCTTAATCGTCGCGAGCAACTGATCCGGATTGAATGGCTTGACAATCCAGCCGGTGGCGCCAGCTGACTTGCCTTCGGCTTTCTTGTCGGCCGCAGACTCCGTGGTCAGCATCAGGATCGGCGTGAATTTGTAGCTGCCGAGCTTGCGCAATTCCTTGATGAGCGAAATGCCGTCCATCTTCGGCATATTCACATCGGTGATAACCAGGTTGACGGACTTGCCTTTGGCCTTGCCAAGCGCGTCTTCGCCGTCCACCGCCTCAATGACGTCGTAGCCCGCCCCCTTGAGGGTAAAGGAAACCATCTGCCGCATAGATGCGGAATCGTCCACTGCCAAAATGCTTGCCATTTGAATCCTCCTTAACGCACTGCATTTGGGGCTTCCACCCGGATGCGCCCCCACTGTCACAATAGCGACCGGCTCGCAGATCTCTTTAGACCGGAACCGGGTTAGGCATCAGCACGTACTTGACGAGATTAGGAAAATCTTATCCCCCGCAATATCCAGCCAGCTTCGGGTGGGCGCTGGACCGCCAAATAGCCCTACTGGCCATCCGGTATACTGCCGCGATGTCCGACCCCAAAAATTCCCGCCTGCCACTGTTGTTCGCTGCCTGCCTGGCAGTGGCAATGGGGAGCTCGCTCGCGTGGTGGATGCGACACCGGCCGGCTGAGTCAGCTGGAGCAACCGCGGTTGAAGGTCTGCTTTGGCCGCCACCACGAATGCTGGCCGATATGGCGCTGGTAGACCAACGGGGCGCTGGATTCGGCGCCGAGCGCCTAAACGGGAAATGGACGCTGATGTTCTTCGGTTTCACCCACTGTCCCGATGTCTGCCCGACTACCTTGGCGACGCTGAAACAGGCGATGCCACATATGCCTCCCGACACGCAGGTGGTTTTTGTTTCCGTGGACCCGGAGCGAGATTCGCCGGAAAAGCTTGCTGCCTACATGGCCTATTTCAGTCCCGAGTTTATCGGCCTGGGTGGCGATCCGGACAAAATCACTGCGCTGGAAAAATCACTGGGCGTACTGGCCGCACGCGTTCCACAGGGCGATAGCGGTGATTACACGATGGACCACTCCGCCGCAGTATTTGTCATCGATCCCAAGCAACGCGAAGTGGGCGTCATATCACCCCCGTTGTCGGTCGAGACCTTACATCAGACGTACGCCAATATTCGCCACTTCGTCGAACAACAGGGTTGACCATTGAGCTGCGCTGATTGGTTAAAGGTCTGGCCGCAGTACGTCCTACCGCAGCATGGCCTGTCAGCCTGTGCGTATGCGCTGACACGGACACGCGTGCGATGGCTGAAGAATGTGTTGATCCGCGCCTTCATCGCGCAGTACAAGGTCAATATGCAGGAAGCGGCTCAATCCGATTCGACGCAATACCAAAACTTCAATGCGTTTTTCACTCGCACGTTGAAAACCGGAGCCCGCCCGCTCCCTGAAAGCCCGAATGCGCTGGCCTCGCCGGTTGACGGTGCGATCAGCCAAATTGGACTACTTCGCAACAACATGCTGATCCAGGCAAAGGGCCGCGAGTATTCAGTCGAGGCACTGCTTGGTGGTGATGTCGATAATGCCAGGCGATTTCACGGCGGCGCCTTCGCGACGCTATATCTTTCGCCTCGCGACTACCACCGCATCCACATGCCCTGCGACGGAACGCTTAAGGAAATGGTGTACGTACCCGGCAGGCTGTTCTCGGTGAATTCGGCCACCACACGGCAGGTGGATTGCCTTTTTTCACGGAATGAACGCGTTATTTGTTATTTTGATACTGACCACGGCCGCATGGCAATAGTCATGGTTGGTGCTATTTTCGTCGGTAGCATCGAAACTACTTGGGCTGGTGAAATCACGCCGGCATCGCCGAGACAGATGGCGTGCTGGCGCTACGATGCAAAACCCCAGGACTTTGCGCGCGGACAGGAAATCGGACGTTTCAATATGGGTTCGACGGTCATCCTCCTGTTCGAACCAGCGCAGCTACAATGGGCGGATGCAATGCGCTCCGAAACCGCCATCCGGCAGGGACAGTCGTTGGGCGTATTTACGTGATGTATAGGACCATGAGCTAACGCGTCGCCGCGGCGCAAACTGCCATCAATAAGCCTGGCATCAGGCCAAGCAACAGCACGGCAATACCGTTGACGCTGAGCGCCAGCTCGGTGTCGCCGCTACCTACGACTCTCTCTCCTTGCTCCGGCTCATCGAAGTACATCAGCTTGACGATGCGTAGATAGTAGAACGCACCAATTATCGAAAATACCACTGACAGTGCGGCCAGCCACACATGACCCGCCTGCACTACTTCCTTCAGTACGTACCACTTGGCCCAGAAGCCAGCAAACGGTGGAACCCCCGCCATCGAAAATACCAACACCAACATCAGGAAAGCAAACCACGGTCGGCGGCGCGAGAGCCCCTTGTAATCGTCCAGCATGTCAGCTTCGCCATTATTACCCGCAACCAACATGATTATGCCGAAGGTCCCTAGGCTCATCAGCGTATAAACAATGGCGTAGAACATCGACGCCGCATAGCCCCCGACGCCGGCAGTCAGTATACCGAGTAGCAAATAGCCCATGTGCGCGATGGCCGAATAGGCAAACAGGCGTTTGATATTGCTTTGGGCAATCGCAACGATATTGCCCAACGCTATTGAAGCCACGGCCAGTGCAATCAGCATTTGCTGCCAGTCCGGCGCCATGGGTTGCAGACCTCCCGACAGCAGCCTAATAGCCATTGCAAACGCCGCCATCTTCGGTGCCGTGGCAATAAACAGCGTTACCGCGGTCGGCGCGCCTTCATACACATCCGGAATCCACATGTGAAATGGCGCTGCGCCCAACTTGAATGCCACACCGGCAACGATGAACACCACCGCGAACGCCCACAACATGCGCTCACCACCACTGGCGATGACCGTTGCAATGTCGGCAAGACCAAGCGAGCCTGTCAATCCATAAAGCATAGACATGCCATAGAGCAGCATGCCAGAAGCCAGCGCGCCGGTGACGAAGTACTTCATCGCAGCTTCTGATGCAGCCGGTGAATCGCGATGCATGGCCACCATTGCGTAGAGTGAAAGCGACAGCAGTTCCATGCCGAGGTATACGGTCAACAGACTGCCCGCCGATACCATGATCATCATGCCCAGCACCGCCACCATGGCCAGTACAAAATATTCGGCAGTCAGCAAACGGCGGGCGCTGAGATAGTCGCGCGCGTAGATAAGTCCGACGATGACGAAGGCGATGATGAAATTCTTCAGCACCACCGCCATGGGATCGCGCAGGTACATGCCTCCAAACGCAACGGCATGCCCTTTTGAACCCGCCCAGGTATTGGCGATGAGCGTAACAATCAATCCAAATTGCGCCAACCAATAGGCAACCGTATGCTCAGGGTCGCGACTACTCACTCCCACGATGAGCACCGCGCTCAGCGCCGCCAGCATCCATGCTTCCGGGAAAACCGCCTGTAGATCGATCAGATTCATGGCAGTTTGGTCGCAATGGCGTGTTGAATGAGGTTATCGACGCTGGCGCGCATCATATCCACCAGTGGCGCCGGCCACAGGCCGACAACAAGTACCGCAATTGCCAACGTTCCAAGAATGAATTTTTCGCGGCAGTTGATATCAGTAAGAGTGGCAACATGAGCGTTGGCAACCGCACCGAAGATGACGCGCTTGTACATCCACAGCGTGTACGCAGCACCAAGTATCAAAGTCGTGGCAGCAAGAAACGCCACCCAGAATCCTGACTTGGCGCTGGCCAAAATAACCATGAACTCACCAACGAAACCGGACGTCGCCGGTAGACCGCAGTTGGCCATGGCGAACAGCATCATCAGAGCTGCGAACTTTGGCATTGTATTGACTACGCCGCCATAGTCACTGATTGCCCGGCTGTGCATTCGGTCATAAAGAACGCCCACGCAAAGGAACATCGCACCGGAGATAAAGCCGTGCGAAATCATTTGCACCATGCCGCCCATCATCCCCATCTCTGCTCCATGAACTGATCCGGTATGGTCGTAAATCCGATACAGCATAAAGAATCCAAGCGTCACAAATCCCATGTGCGAAATGGACGAGTAGGCAATGAGTTTCTTCATATCCTGCTGAACCAGCGCGACGAAACCAATGTACACGATGGCGATCAAAGAAAGCGTAATCATCGCCGCCTCGAAATAGCGCGCGCCATCCGGTGCAATCGGCAAGCTGAAACGAAGAAAACCGTAACCACCCATTTTTAACATGATCGCCGCCAGGATCACCGAGCCACCGGTCGGTGCTTCCACATGCGCATCTGGCAACCAGGTGTGCACTGGCCACATCGGAATCTTCACCGCGAACGCCAGGAAAAAGGCTACGAACAACCATTGCTGCGCCTGCAAGCTCAATGGCATCGCGTGCATGTCCTGGATGTTGAAGCTGCCACCCTTGAAATACAGGTAGAGCAACCCAACCAGCATGAACACCGAACCGAGGAAGGTGTATAGGAAGAACTTCACCGCCGCGTATACGCGTCGCTTTCCGCCCCATATGCCAATGATGATAAACATGGGGATCAGCATGGCTTCCCAGAACACATAGAAGAGAATGGCATCCAGAGCCGAGAACACACCCACCATCAGTCCTTCGAGAATCAGGAAGGCAGCAAAATATTGATGGGTGCGGTCTTCAATCACCTTCCAACCGGCCAACACGACCAGCACCGTAGTCAGGGTGGTCAACAAAATCAGCGGCAATGCGATGCCATCAATGCCGAGATGGTAGCGAATGTCAAAAAGCGGAATCCATGCCGCATCCTCAACAAACTGCATATCAGGCGTACTTTGATTGAAACCACAGTAAAGCCCAATTGAAAACAGTAGCGTCGCAACACTGATGATCAGCGCCTCAACCTTGGCTGCCTTGTCGGTACTGCATGCGCCGGCTAGCAATACCCACAGCCCACCTAGGATGGGCATCCAGGTACATCTGCTGAGCAACGGTAATGTCTGTATCATAGTGCGCTAACGTCCAATACCGTGCACAAAGTAACCTAGCATCAACAGCAGCCCAATAATCATCGCGAACGCGTAGTGATAGAGATAACCGGATTGAATGCGACGTAGCTTTCCGGCGAACCACCCAACCATGCGCGCCGTGCCATTGACCGCAATGCCATCGATCAATGTGGCATCACCGATGTGTGAGAGCAGATGACCTGTCGCACGCGTCCCGCCACCAAAAACCAGCTCGTTGAACTCATCGAAACCATACTTGCGTTCCAGTATGGCTTTGGGGATAGCAAGAATCTTCGCCAAGATTGCGGGAACTGTCGGCCACACACAGTACAGCAGCCACGCGACAACGAGTCCGCCGATAGCAAGTATGGTCGGTGTCGCCGTCAGCCCGTGTACAATCGCCGTTACCCAATCGTGAAACTCCTCGGCGATCAACGCCGGCGCTTCGTGCTCGGCGTGTACCGCGATGGCATCACCAAAGAACCCTTCCTTGAGCATGGCCTTGGCAGCCAAAGCACCGACGACCACCGAGGGAATCGCGAGCAGGATAAGTGGCCAAGTCACCACGCCCGGCGACTCGACCGGCATTCCGCCGTGTGCAAGGTGATCGCCATGACCGGCATGGTCGGCATGATCATGGTGTCCGTGGCTGTTCAGATCAAAGCGCGGCTTGCCATGAAATACCAGGAAGAACATACGGAAGCTATAAAGTGCGGTGATGAATACTCCGGATAACACCGCCAAATATGCCCAATGCGCCATCGGTAACTGCGAGTGATGCACGGCCTCGATGATGGCGTCCTTCGAATAGAAACCGGACATGCCAGGGAACCCAATCAAAGCCAACGAGCCGATCAACCCCGTCAACCATGTAATACGCATGTAGCGGCTTAAGCCCCCCATCTTGCGAATATCCTGCTCATGATGCATGGCGATAATCACCGAGCCCGCACCAAGGAACAGCAGCGCCTTGAAGAAGGCATGCGTCATCAGATGGAAAATCGCCACATTGTAAGCAGACGCACCCAGCGCGACGGTCATATAACCCAGCTGTGAAAGTGTCGAATAGGCGACTACGCGCTTGATATCGTTCTGGACAATGCCAATCAGCCCCATGAAGAATGCCGTCAGCGCACCGATGGTCATCACCGTGTTTAGCGCGACATCCGAGAATTCAAACAGCGGCGACATGCGCGCCACCATGAAAATGCCGGCGGTCACCATCGTCGCCGCATGAATGAGTGCAGAGATGGGCGTGGGGCCTTCCATGGAATCGGGCAGCCACACATGCAGCGGCATCTGGGCTGACTTGCCCATGGCGCCAACAAACAACAATAGGCAGATCACCGTTAACAGCATCCACTCCTTGCCGGCAAGAATGCTGATGGTCTGCGTCGCGAGCTCTGGTGCAAGCGCGAATACCTCAGCGTAGTTGAGGCTGTTTGCATACATCAGCACCAGTGCAATTCCGAGCAGAAATCCGAAATCGCCGACACGATTGACGAGAAAGGCTTTTAGATTGGCGTAGATCGCCGTTGGCCGCGTATACCAGAATCCGATCAACAAGTAGGAAACTAATCCAACCGCCTCCCAACCGAAAAACAGTTGCAGGAAGTTGTTGCTCATGACCAACATAAGCATGCTGAAGGTAAACAAGGCGATATAGCTGAAGAAGCGCTGATACCCCGGATCGTCGTGCATGTAACCAATGGTGTAGATGTGCACCATCAACGAAACGAAGGTCACCACCACCATCATGGTCACGGAAAGCTTGTCGATGAGGAACCCTATCTCCAAACGCACGCCATCGACCACTGCCCACGTATACGCCGACCATTCAATCGGTGGTGCGGCGTTGAAGGCAATTTGCCAGAACATCCATAGAGCCAGCACACAAGATAACCCCACACCAAGTATGGCCGCCCAGTGCGCACCGGTCCGACCGAGCTGCTTGCCGAACAGACCTGCCATGACGGCCCCGAGCAAGGGCGCGAGAACGATGAGCAAAATGACCGAATGCATCCGCGCTCAGCCTTTCATGGAATTGAGATCGGCCACGTTGATCGTGCGCCGGTTGCGGAACAGCACCACGAGGATCGCCAATCCTATCGCCGACTCGGCCGCCGCCACGGTCAGGATGAAAAAAACGAACACCTGTCCAGTGATATCGCCGCGGAAATGCGAGAAGGCAATAAAATTCAAGTTCACCGCCAGCAACATCAACTCAATGCACATCAGCAGCACGATGACGTTCTTGCGGTTGATGAAAATGCCCGCAACACTGAGACAGAACAACACCGCGCCTAACACCAAATAGTTGGAAAGCGCGATCATGTTCGCTTCTCCGCTGGCATTTTCACGATGCGCACACGGTCTTGGCGTCGCACACGAACTTGCTGCTCTGGCCGCGGATTCTTCACCTGTCGTGTACGCCGCATGGTAAGCGCAATGGCGGCCACAATGGCAACCAACAGTACGACTGCCGCAATCTCAAATGGGAATAAATACTGCGTGTAGAGAACGCGCCCCAATTCAACCGTATTGCTATAGTCCGCGGCATGCCTTTCGGGCGCGGGCACGCGTTCCAAACCAAACTGTGCTGGCCCCACCACTGCTCCCATCGCCCAGACCGTGGCAATCGCAAACAAAATACCTATAGGCAGGTAGCGGATAAATCCTTCGCGCAGTTGTGCAATATTGATGTCGAGCATCATCACCACGAACAGGAATAGCACCATCACCGCGCCGACATATACAAGCACCAGCGCGATGGCCAGAAATTCCGCCTCCAGCAACAACCACAGGCCGGCACTTGCGACAAATGCGACAACAAGGAACAGTACCGCGTGTATGGGATTGCGCACAGTGATCACCATGCTGGCCGCGAATACCAACATTGCCGCGAAACACCAGAAGATGAATTGTTCCATTACCGTCTTTCTAAATCGCTATCGATACATAGCATCGCGCGCACGATCAGCGGCGATCTGCTCTTCAAACATGTCGCCATTCTTGAGCAGCCGTTCCTTGGTCATCAGCAAATCGCCTCGCTGCTCTCCATGGTACTCATAGTGCCGAGTCTCGACGATGGAATTGACCGGACAGGATTCCCGCAGAACCTGCAAGTGAAATGCACTTTGGGGTGGAGCGATGACGTAACGTGTGGTGGCGGCTGCGCAGCCTGCTGGCGATTTTGAAAACCATGACTACCAACGACCAACAACGTTCCGCAACATTCATATCGCCAAAGATGCCCGCCACCCATGCACCTGCTGATGACGTCACCGGGCGCGGCGACCGTTTACAGGGGACAAAACGGTGATCTTGCGCTCGAACAGGTAACGTCCGGTCAGGTGCATGCCCTTGAGCAATTCCCAAAGCGTGAGGCTCTTGAAGTAGTTGATTAGCGCGCTCATGAGCTGATAACCATCGTTGTGTCACGATCAAACCACGGTGGCAGGCCCCACATCACCATCAACGCCACCACCACCAGCCAAACAATGGTGATGGGAATGAACACTTTCCAACCCAGGCGCATAATCTGGTCGTAGCGGTAGCGCGGGAATGTCGCGCGGAACCAGAGAAAGAACATCAACATCACGAGAACCTTGAAGATCAGCCAATGCAAACCGGGGCCGAAGAACAACCCAATGTAAGGCACCGCGAACAAGTCTTCGCTGCTGCGGCCGAGCCACTCGGCCACACCCTGCACCGGTGACAGCCAACCGCCGAGAAACATCACCGAGGTCAACGTCGCGATGAGAATCATATTCGCGTATTCAGCCAGGAAAAACACCGCGAAGGTCATGCCTGAGTACTCAACGTGGAAGCCGGCGACGATTTCGGATTCGCCTTCGGCAACATCGAAGGGCGCGCGATTAGTCTCAGCAACACCGGAGATGAAGTACACCACGAACATCGGCAGCAACGGCAGCCAGAACCAATGTAGAACGCTGCCATTCTGATGCATGACTATGTCATGCAGATTCAAGCTGCCGGCGGCAATCAACACGCTCACCAGCGCAAAGCCCATCGCGATCTCATACGCAACGATCTGTGCTGCAGAACGAATCGCTCCGAGAAAGGCATACTTAGAATTTGATGCCCAACCTGCGATGATGACGCCATACACGCCCAGCGAGGTCATGGCGAGAATGTACAGCAGTCCGGCGTTGATATTGGCAATGCTCTTGGTTGCGTCGAGTGGTATCACCGCCCAAGCGGCCAGCGCAGGACCAATCGCCAGAATCGGTGCACCAATTAACAGCAGTTTATTCGCCCCCGAAGGAAGAATGATTTCCTTGAAGATGAGTTTCACCGCATCGGCGATGGGCTGCCCCCAACCACGCAACAAACGAATTCCGAAAAACGTCACGCGATTCGGGCCGTTGCGCACCTGCATCCAGCCGATGATCTTTCTTTCCGCCAGCGTCAGATACGCCACGCCCAACATCAGCGGAACGACCAACGCAATAATTTGCAACAGTGCGCTCACAACTGCCCACGCTGGCAGTGGCAGCCAGAAGAAAATATGCTGCTGAATCCAGGTCAGTAGCATCAGGCTCTCTCCACTTGTACCGCACCGTGCGCCGCACCGCTGTCGTACATCGGACCAGCGCCAAATATGAGCACGCAGCTATCAGGCAGCCTGCCATCAATTTGCAGCACGACCTCAGTTCGCACATCGCCGTGAATTAGACGAACGCGCGCGCCATCGGTCCAGCCGTGCGAAGCGGCGAAGGCCGGACTGACACGCAGGCGTTCATCGGCAATCTGTCCTGTTGCCTGCAACGCCGATGCCCGGCGCACAACAGGATCGCTGGAATACATGGGCACAATGGTCAACTTCTCCAACCCCGCGGCGATTGGCTTGTAAACCAATGCACCGGCAGGTAACGCTGTATTATTCTCTGGTACGCGTTCGCCCACCATGGACTGCAGCGCATCGCGTACATCAGTGCTCTGCAGATAGTCAAATCCCTGCAAACCCAGTTCGTTGCCCAGTACACGCAGAATTTTCCAACCTGGACGCGATTCGCCGGGCGAATCCACCGCGGCATCAAAACTCTGCCAAGTACCCTCAACGTTGACATAGGTGCCCGAGGTCTCAGCGAACGTTGCCAACGGTAACAATACATGCGCGGTGCGATCGAGGAAATCGCTGCGAAAGGCGGAAAAGGCGATCACCAGTCCGGCACGCTCCATGGCTATCCTGGCGGCATGACCGTCGAGGCAATCGAGCTCCGGATCGATCCCAAACAACACATAGGCGCGGATGCGTTTGCGCAATGCCGCCATCGCGTCCATACCCGGTTCCGCCACGGCCTGCATGGCGGGTGCGCGATGCGGCAACGCCCCAGCAAGATGCGCACCTGCACTGTTTGCACCATCGGAAAGAAAACCGAGCGTGCTATGACTCAATCGGCAGATGATCTGCCCTAGCGCGCGCAGAATCGAGCCATCCGGATGCGATGCGGCAATATTGCCGAAAATGATGCTGCTTCGCTCTGCATTTGACAGCTGCTCTGCAATCCGGCGATGCGTATCGTTCACTTGCGCGTCGCGCAGTCTGCCCAATGCGTCGGTATCGTTGGTGGTATCGGCCAGTGCGCGCGCAATGCCGGCAAGGTTAGCCACCATCGCGCCGGGAGCGCAAATAATCTTTTCCTGTGCCGGCCAGTTGAATTCGAAATCAACGGGGTTAATCACCGACACGGCGCCCCCTCGCAGGGTGGATTTTCGCAGTCGATGATTCAAAATCGGTTGGTCATGTCGCAAATTCGACCCGACGACAAGTACCGCCTGTTGCGTATCCAGCGCAGAAATCGGTTGTCCGAGCCAGGGATAGAGCGGCGCGCGCTCCTGGTCGCGAACATCGCCATGCCTCAATCGATGATCAATGCTGTTGACGCCAAAACCGCGCAACAGCTTCTGGAACAGAAATGCTTCTTCGGTGGTGGCGTTGGGCGAGATGAGGCCAGCCAAATGCCCTGCGCCGGATTCTTTCAACACCGTGCGCAGCGATTCGGCCGAGGCCTTGATGGCCGTGTCCCAATCCACTTCGCGCCACTGGCCATGATCCTTGACCATGGGTGCCAGCAGCCGCTGCGGACTGTTCACCGCTTCGTAGCTATAACGATCGCGATCCGAAATCCAGACCTCGTTGATTGATTCGTTCTCGCGCGGCACGATGCGCTTGAGTTTCTGCCCCTTAATATGCGCTTCGAGATTGGACCCCACACAATCATGCGGCGCGATGGTCGATTTAGCACGCAATTCCCAGGCGCGCGCCGAATAGCGGTAAGGTTTGGAAGTCAGCGCGCCCACCGGGCAAAGATCGATGACATTGCCGGACATCTCCGAGCGCATGGCTTTCTCAACATAGGTGCCAATCTGCATGAACTCGCCACGTCCGGTGGCACCCAACTCGCGCAGCCCCGCAACCTCTTCACCAAAGCGAACGCAGCGCGTGCAGTGAATGCATCGCGTCATGTCGGTCTGAACCAGCGGTCCAATGTTCTTGTCTTTGACTACACGCTTGCCTTCGCTGTACTGGGAGACATCGGTGCCATATCCCACCGCCAGATCCTGCAACTCGCACTCCCCGCCTTGATCGCAAATCGGGCAGTCGAGCGGATGATTGATGAGCAGGAATTCCATGGTCGCCTTCTGCGCCGCGCGCGCAGCTGGAGAATGGGTGTAAATCTTCATGCCTTCCATCACTGGCGTGGCACAGGCAGGTGCCGGTTTGCCCATTTTTTCAACCTGTACCAGGCACATGCGGCAATTGGCAGCAACGGATAATTTCTTGTGATAGCAGAATCGCGGCACATCGATGTTCATGCCATCGGTTACTTCGATGATCATGGCGCCCTTGCGCGCCTTCACCGGCACGCCGTCGATTTCGATGTTGACCAGATCCTCGCTCATTTTTCTTGTTGATTTTCGTTCTGTTCGTCTTTGCTAAGATGACGAAGGCGTTAAGCTAGGCGGCTTTCACATCACTTGCGCCGACCAGACTGCGGCCATGTTCAACGTAGTGAACAAACTCCTGACGGAAATGTTTGATGAAACTCTGCACTGGCATCGCCGCTGCATCTCCCAGTGCGCAGATTGTGCGACCAGCAATTTTCCCTGCAACATCATCAAGGCGCGCAATGTCCTCCATCCGCCCCTGCCCCGCGACAATGCGCGAGAGCATGCGATACAGCCAGCCAGTACCTTCACGGCACGGCGTGCATTGGCCGCACGATTCAGAGAAGTAAAAACGCGAGATGCGCCTCAATACCTTCACCATGTCAGTGGTGTCGTCCATAACGATAACCGCGCCTGAGCCCAGCATCGATCCGGCCTTGGCAATCGAGTCATAGTCCATCTCGAGCGTCATCATCATCTCACCAGGAACCACCGGCACAGAGGAACCACCGGGAATGACTGCTTTCAAGGTTCTACCGTCGCGCATGCCGCCGCAAAGTTCAAGCAGATCCTTGAACGGTGTTCCCATCGGCACCTCATAGTTGCCCGGTCGCGCCACATGACCGCTGACGGAAAAAATCTTGGTACCCCCCGCGGTCGGTTTGCCTTGAGCGGCAAACCACTTCGCGCCCTTGCGCAAAATGGTTGGCACCGACGATAGGGATTCGGTGTTGTTGATCGTAGTCGGCTTGCCGTACAAACCATAATTGGCGGGGAACGGCGGCTTGAAGCGAGGCTGTCCTTTCTTTCCTTCCAGCGATTCCAGCAATGCAGTTTCTTCACCGCAGATGTACGCGCCCGCGCCCAGCGAACCATACAAGTTCACCGTCACACCTGAGCCCTGTATGTTCTCACCAAGCAACCCCAGTTCGTAGGCTTCCTTCAGCGCCTGTTCGAAGCGTTGATACGGCTCATCCATGAACTCGCCTCGCATGTAGTTGTACCCGACCGTTGCGCCAATGCTGTAGCAACCGATGGCCAACCCTTCCACCAACGCATGCGGATTGAAACGCAGGATATCGCGATCCTTGCAAGTGCCCGGCTCACTCTCATCTGAATTGCAGACGAGATACTTCTGGACGGGAGCGATGCGAGGCATAAAACTCCATTTCACGCCTGTCGGAAAACCCGCGCCACCGCGACCACGCAGTCCCGAGGCTTTCACTTCCTCAATGATCTTCTCGGGTGGCGTCTTCTCAGCCAAAACTTTTTTCCAGGCTTCATAACCACCAATCTTCAGATAATTCGCCAGCGTCCACGGCTCATCGAATTGCAGCGTCTCATAGCAACATTGATTGAGCTGAATCGAACTCATTTCAGTGCATCCAGTATCTCGTCGACTTTCGCCGGCGTCAGATTCTCGTAGTAACGGTGATTGACCTGCATCATCGGCGCACCACAGCATGCAGCCAGACATTCCTCCTCCAACTTGAGGAAGATGCGGCCATCTGGCGTACTCTCGCCAGTGCGGATGCCAAGCTTCTTCTCGATGTGATCGACAATGTCGTCGGCACCGCACAACATGCATGAGACATTCGTACACACCGACACACTGTTGCGGCCGACTGGCTTCAACTCGAACATCGAATAGAAACTGGCGACTTCATAGACGGCGATGTTCGGCAACTGCAGATACTCCGCCACCGCATCCATCAACTCGGTAGTTAAATAGCCGCCGTTCTCGTGCTGAACCTCGCGTAATGCCGCCAGCACCGCCGAGCGTTTGCGGTCGGCCGGATACTTCTTCAGCCACGCGTCTATCTCATGTCGCGCGTGCTCTGACAGTCCCGTCGATTTAGCCTCGGCCTTTTTCACTCCCATTTCCTCACCGGTCGATCTCGCCGAACACAATGTCCTGCGTGCCTATGATGGCCACCACGTCGGCAAGCATGTGCCCCTTGGCCATCTCATTCATAGAGGCAAGATGCGCGAAACCCGGCGCGCGTATCTTCACACGATACGGTTTGTTGGCACCGTCCGAGATCAAGTAAATGCCAAACTCACCTTTTGGATGTTCGATCGCCGCATACACTTCGCCTGCCGGCACGCAATAACCTTCGGTAAATAACTTGAAGTGGTGAATCAGCGATTCCATGTCGCCCTTCATTTCTTCACGCTTTGGTGGCGTCAACTTGTGATCATCGAGAATCACTGAGCCGGGATTAGCACGCAACCAATCGACGCATTGCTTGATGATGCGATTGGACTGACGCATTTCCTCCATACGCACCAGATAGCGATCATAACAATCGCCATTGACACCAACGGGAATGTCGAAATCCAGCTCATCGTACGTTTCGTAGGGCTGCTTCTTGCGCAGATCCCACTCGATGCCCGACCCACGCAGCATGGCGCCGGTGAAGCCCAGTTGCATAGCACGCTCCGGCGTCACCACCCCAATGCCCACCGTGCGTTGCTTCCAGATACGGTTGTCAGTGAGCAGCGTTTCATATTCATCGACGCAGGTTGGAAAACGCCTGGTGAAATCTTCGATAAAATCGAGCAACGAACCCTGGCGATTGTCGTTCAAACGCTTCACGTCCGCGGCACTGCGAAAACGCGATGGTTCGTACTGCGGCATCTGCTGCGGCAGATCGCGATACACACCGCCCGGGCGATAGTAGGTCGCATGCATACGCGTGCCCGACACCGCCTCGTAGCAATCCATGAGATCCTCACGTTCGCGGAAGCAGTACAGGAACATCGTCATCGCGCCGATGTCCAGACCATGGCATCCCAACCACAGCAGGTGATTCAACAAGCGCGTAATTTCATCAAACATCACGCGAATGTACTGCGCGCGCTTCGGCGGGGTGACGCCGAGCAGCTTCTCGATTGCCATCACATAGGCGTGTTCATTGCACATCATCGACACATAGTCGAGGCGGTCCATGTAGCCG
>JAXMGY010000003.1:0-90938 GCA_046347035.1 Gammaproteobacteria bacterium
CGCGGAACATCCGGACTTTTCGATCATTCCCTGGAAACAGGTATGGCGGGAAGCGCTGCCAGCGGCCCCATCTCCGATTTCGGCAGATGGCAGCGAGGAAACGCTCATGCTCACGCCGCTCAGCCATGGCACCGACGGTTTCTTCATCGCCATCCTAACGCGCCGATCAAATTGATCGGCGCCGCCGGCGCATCATCCGATGAAGAACTCTGACACCCGTCCCATGCCCGCCATCTTCTTCGGCCATGGTAATCCGATGAACGCACTGGAAAAGAATGCGCACACGCAAGCCTGGCGACACATCGGCGAGTCACTGCCGCGGCCGCGTGCAATCCTTTCTATATCCGCGCATTGGTACACGCGCGGCGTTCGCGTCACCGCCGCCTCGCGCCCACACACCATCCACGACTTCGTTGGCTTCCCGCCAGCACTATTCGATGTGCAATACCCAGCCAGCGGGGATCCGGATCTGGCACAGGAGATTGCATCCATGCTTCTGCCAGTAAAGGCTGCACTGGATTCAGATTGGGGTTTTGATCACGGCACGTGGTCGGTTCTGGTCCATGTTTTTCCTCGCGCCGATATTCCCGTTTTGCAGCTGAGCATTGATGCCGCCCAACCACCCGCCTGGCACTATGCGCTTGGCCAGAACCTGCAGCCGCTGCGCGACACCGGCGTACTCGTCATGGGCAGCGGCAATATTGTTCACAATCTCCGGCAGATTCGCTTTGGCGAGCGGGATTTCGCCTACGACTGGGCGGCAGGTTTTGACGCGAGAGTTCGAAATGCTCTGACAAATCAGAGGCATCAAGCGCTTATCGAGTTCATTGCGACGCCCGATGACGATGCTCGGCTCAGTATTCCAACACCCGATCATTACCTGCCGCTGCTATATATTGCCGCGCTGCAGAGGCCCGGCGAATCCGTCGACTTCCCCGTCGCCGATGTCGTCATGGGTTCCATCAGCATGACGGCGGTTCGCATTTCCACGGGCGAAAACAGTCGTCGGTAGCGGATTTATTTGCGTCCAACATTGTCAAAGGCGTTAGGCAGCGCTAGCCTTTGCCAGTCAAGTTGGAGAACAGCCATGAATTGTTTTCGTGCACTAGCAACCACGACCCTGCTGGCGGTTACGCTCGCGTCCACGGGCGTGGTGGCGGAAGTATTCAAGTGCACGAACGCCAAAGGTGTGATCACCTATCAGGACATTCCCTGCGCCTCCGGACACACTGAAGAGCGCATCGATCTGTCAGCCACCACTTCCACTGCTGAACAGTCCGAATCGGTAAAGGCGGCGTTGGAAGCGCTGCGCAAACAGGATGAAGCGCTGGCCGAGCGCCTGCAACGCGATAGCGAATCGCGCCGCGAGCTAGCCGCGCGCACGCCGGCGCCGACCTACACCAATCCTTCACCAAGCGATGATAGTTACTCGCGGGACAGCAGCACGGTGTGGGTGCCGTATGAGCAGCCGATCGGATGGCGTGCGGGGATTTACTATCCGCCGCAGTACCATCACCCGCACCAGTATCCGGTGGCGCAAAATGGTTATCGTAATAATGTCTATCACGATTTTCGTGATAGCCCTTATTACAATTCCGTCGCGGGCTATCCGCTACCAAATGCGCCGGTACAGCCGCGTCATCAATCGAGCTTTGGTGTGGGTGTCGGAGCTACCGGTCAGCATCATGGACAGACGGTACCGGTCATGGGCACGGTGATCGACGAGTAGTTTTCTTGGCATCCTTCATCTAATCGCCGTCTTCGAGTAAGACTCTGTCAGCCGGATCGCCATAGTGCTGATACGCGCCCCAGGTTGAATCCCCTTCCAGATCGAACACCGCGCGCCGCGCATTGAGCAAAGCGGTTCCAATCGACTGCCGTTGCAGCAATCCCTTGTAGAATGCTCCCGCAAGCGTCGAGGCACCATCATCGGATACTGGCCAACCGGCGCCGATGAAATTGCGCACGCCACGCTCGAAGAATGCCTGCGCTATGGTCGCCGTCGCGCGCGACAGCTCGGGCGATGCCAGTGCTTCACCCGCGTGCAGCACACCGGAGAAGCATGCATTGGCAAATACCAATCGTGGCACACGGCGGGCTCGAAAAATATCTGATGCAGTGATTAGCCGCTTCTTTCCGAATACCCATCCGGCAGTGAGTGGTGCGCGTGGATCGTAGTCGCCATGGCCACAGTAATGAATGATGTCGAAATCAACGCTGATTAGTTGCGCAAGTATTTCTACCGGATCACATTCGCCAGGGCCGATGCGACTCTCGACCTCGACTCTTACGTTGCCGACCTGTTTGGCATCACGCAGGCACTCAACGACGCGGCGAGCTTCAGCGCGGGCACCAGGCAATCGCAACTCCGGCTCTGGCGCCGGGTCGCCAATCACCAGCACGCGCAGACGATCGGAAAACGGCGGCATCACACCCGGCGGTTGACAACAATGTGCGAAATTGTCGCGACAACTGCTGATCCAATCCCAGCCAACGCAGCGACCTGCGCGCGCGCCGCGAACTATAACAAGCCATTTCCCAAGGCAATCCAGCGGTCGAGCTATCAACAATCAGACGGATCGGCGCTTCGCCGTCGATCAAGTCCTGAAAGTCCTCCGGCATCAAGTAGGTGTAAAGCAGGCGACCGTACTTTTCCTGATCCGTGCGACTGACGGCGTTCTGTAATGCCTCCGTGGCTCCCTGGACATAATCGTTGTTGACCCGGACTTCGCGCACCGGGACGACAGCCTTCTGCGACAGCGCCGCGAATCGAAACAATCCTGGATCACCGGCCGCACGCTCAACTGCCAGCCGAACATCCGGCAGTGTTGCGCCAGGCTGTATGGCGCGTGCGCCCGCTTTGGTTTGGCGTGCATTGCTGCGATTCAATTGCGCCTGCCAGCGTTCGGCCTGCGCGATGACTCGCGTGCTGGGAACAGTGAACTGCAGTTTCACACTACCGAGCGCATCGGCCTTGGCCAGATCCTGCAGACGCACGCACAGTTCGAGGAACTTGTGCGCCTTTAACTCCACAAGTTCGAGTTCATGCAGGCATGGCAGCCGTCCTTCTTGTTCGTCGCGGAACTGCGCCAGACCACTGCCGATGCCTTCAAGCTGTCCACGCAATGCCGAATCGCCGTCGAGATTGCCCTCGCCCCAACCGACGAGCAATGTAGTGAGCTTCTCCAATCGCAATCCGGCTGCGCCAATGGCAACATTGGCCATCAATACATGCAAGCTGTCGTATGTAAACTCACCGGCATCGCCCATGCCGGCGACCATCACCGCCTCGGCCGGTAAACGTCCGCGCGTTGGTATGAGGAACGTCTCGCCCAAGCTGCCGGCAATCATGCCTTGGCGCACGGCAAGATTGATCCAGCCGTCGAGTTTGCGATCCACTGCACCGATCGCATTGACGGGCGGTACACCACGATAGTGACCAACGACAATCATGGGCGAGCGAACAGCGGTGATGTCGCCCCAACGCAATCGTACTTGCAACGGTAATTTTGGCTGCGGGCGCAGTCGTGGCGCCGCAAGCGTTCGCGAGTTGCCCACTTTCTTGCCTGAAACATCTCTTGATCCGCCCATTGCAGCCGAAGCAATGGCGGCGGCGACTAGTTTTTGATCTTCAAGGTTCAGCGCTTTCTCCGGCTTAGTGCTGGCGCGCACCAGCGCACTTACACGCCTGATGTCTGCGCCGAACTGGCGTTCCAGCACAACACGCCGATCGCGCGGCCCGCGAACACCGCGCGCGACTCCGCGCAACACCGTCGCCGGCAGATTACTCGTGCGCCCGCTCTGCAACACTTCATCCACTGCCGCCAGCACCGCCTCGTTGCGCGCCAAATCACCATGCGCCTCATCGACGTAGTAGGTCGGAACATCTTTAAGCAAACCTAGAACATGCGTCACGCGCCCATCGCCATCTTCGGTCTGCTGGTAGTCGAAATCACCGCGGCTCACGACGCTACAGCCGCTTGGTGTGACTTGCCTGCAGCCAGCGATATAGACCATGCGCGTCGGATCAATGGTCTGTGCTTGCTCCAGATCGAAATGGAAATCGAAAGCGCGTTTCAGATGTGCCTGCGAGACTCCAGCAATACTTCCCCAGGTATCACGTTGATAGAGTGACTGCAGCGTGGGGGGCAATTTCGAAGGCGCCGGCAACAATTGATATGTGCCGACAAAACTATTGGTGATGGCGAGCAATTCCGGCAGGTTGTGGCGAAGATCGAGCAGAGCTAGCCAGCTAAGCAAAGTATCCGTACCGCTCATCACTTGCGGAATGGCAAAAGATCCATAGTTCGGTGTGCCCAACATGATGAGCCGCCCGCCTGAGACATGATTTTCATCGGCCATCGACTTCCACAGTGCGCGATGGCGGCGGATGAAATTACGCGCCACCAGTCCACCCATGGAGTGCGCAACGAGATGTACCGGTTGCCCCGAAAACTTTGACTTGATCAGTTCTGACAATGCGTCGGCGGAAACATCCATGTCCTTGCGCCAATCATAGGCAAATGGCACAACGTTCCAGCGCGCGCGCAAGGTGAGCACGGCCTGCGCGTAGTAACGATGATTAAGTCCGGTCGGTTCAACTCGATACGCCGGTAGAAAATTGCGAACACCATCGGCGGCGAGCTGCAGGCGTTCGATTCGCCCCACTATCAATCCCGGCACGCTTACCCATACGTCACTGCGATCGCCACCGCGATCGATGGAACATAGATCAGCGCCGGTGATCCCATGCAGGAAAATGACATTGCCCAACACCGGCGTACGCGCCCGCAGGCGACGGGCATTGCGTGCGAGCCGGCGCAACTTTGCCAATTCATCCGCTTCAAAAATCTGCTCGAGCGGAACTTCCGCGCCACGCGTAGTGCGCCGTCGCGCACGACGTCCAGGGGCGGCAAGCTGCTCCTCGAGCGCCTCCCAGGTCAAATCTACGCGGCCGGCAGAATGTTTGCTTGTGCTGCTCATCGACGGAATCTATCGCAACCAATGTTGATCCGCTGTGATGTCTTCGATGCAACTAAACGAATGCCCAACTTCATGATGCCACAAATAGAAAGGCCATCGGACTTCACAGCCCGATGGCCTCGATACATCTAACACATACTCAGCTAACCAGTTACGGCTTCACCACTGGCAGGGCTGCGGTTCCCGGCTTGTCGGTATTCAGACATTCCGGATGACCAAAACCACCGGCACTCTTGCCGGTACCGCCGTTGGGATTGGCAAGAATATCAAACACGATATTGTCCGGCCGGGTTGCATCGCCGCTGACGCCACCGGGCACGAAATCCAACCCGAGATTGTTGCGTAGGCGCCAGCCGATGTTGTGATCAGCGCAGGAGGTATCGCCACTCACACCCACGGCACCAACGATCACCTTACCCTTTGCATACAGCCCTAGACCACCACCGAACACGTTCACGCCACCCACGCGTTCACCGACCATGGGATCATTGGCTTGGCCGAAGTTCTTCGCCGGTCCTTTATAGGCAGCGCCTGTATCGACCGGGTTGCTATGCTGCAGTCCATACAAACTTCCACCCGGCTGTACGGCCGAAAACAGGTTCGCCGTGGACAGCGCCAGGCCGTTCAAACTGAAAGCATTAGCGGTGTAAGCCTTCTGCGCCGAGATAACGCGGCTGCCCGGCCATTGGGCGCCACGATTGCCGCCTGAGAACGCAACGGCGCACACCACGCCATCGCGATTCACCAGCGTGCCCCACATATCGAAGTTCAAGCCACTACTTTCCGTTGCGACCGCGGACTTCAGTGCGTTTTCCAGTGCGCCGTGCAAGGCGCCAGGAGTGTTTGCAACCCCCATCGCCTTGGCAAGCTGAGCGCACTCTGCAGCGCCATTGCTATGGTCGTCATCGCGTGCAATAGCGCCCGCTGCGGCCATCGCCAATGGCGCGATAGCCAGTACACGTAACATCTTCTTAGTTCTTTTCATGAGTTAATTCCTCCGTGTAGCAATAAAGTTGGCCAACTGCTGGTTGTCGCAGTCCAAGTCCGGTCAGGCCGGCTTCCATGACGTTTGTATGTTTGTTATCGGCCGAGACAGTTACTGCCTCGTTGGGAATGCGGATTAAGAAACTCGCGACGGGCGCACAGTACCACCGGGTGAACAAAACCTGCAATCGTTGCAGCGAATGAAATATTCACATGGACAAAAACGTTGACAACCGATATTGCGAAGGCATGCACGGTCATGACGTGCAAGAAAAGAATTACTGAAAAATCAAATACTCCGCGGCTACCAGAAGTAAGGCGATGGCGCGCTAGGGATCTATCCTAGGAAGAGAATCTTGGATAGATCGCACGCGACCGTCGCAAAAGTCTTAGGCGCTGGCCTTCTGGCCACCAGCCAACTGCTGCTCCAGCGCGACGATGCGATCCTGATGCCGCTGCAACACCTTGCTCACGCGTGCACGCAAATCGGCGAGATCGGCGCGATGCCGTGCTTCCAACTCCTCGAACAAGCGGCGCACTTCAGGAGAAATCTCAGCATTGGTAATTAGTTCAGAACTTGCACTGACCTGCACCGGCGTAGCGGCGGTGACCGCCACCACATTCGGCTTGGCCTCACCACCAGCGGCAAAGGCGCGATCACTGACGCTCACGCGAGTGGCGGCTTGCTCGCGACCGCCACGTAGATATTCCTCCGGCAACTCGATGACGTTTTCACGACCGATATCACCACCCAGCGACATTTCATCCAAGTTGTCGACGGCGCAGGAACGAATGAGCTCGGTCACCGTCCCCAAGAGATAACGTACATCCAATCCCTTCTGTGCGATCAGAAATGCAGCCAGCGCCGCCTCCATTTCGCGATCACTCACCGTGATGTAAGTGATTTGCTTGTCGAAGCCGCGGCGTTCGCGCCGTAGATCGGTTAACACCACATGTCTGCTTTCAGGCACCGCGCAGCGCTCAAATTCCTTTTGACTCCTTACATCGACGATGCAAGCGCCGTCGGCGAACATGAGCTTGGCTTCCTCGACACTCACGCCCTGTAGCATCGGATTCTTAATCAGCGTTTCGAAGTCGGCTTTGTTCAAGCGCGCGAGCGTGCCGTCGGTTTGCATTTCAATCGATGCGCCGCGCGGTGTACCGACGATCAGAGAGTCTTCACCAAACGTATCGCCAGGACCCAGGGTCGCCACTTCCAACTGCTTTCCGTCAGATCCGGTGTCGAAGACACCGCACTTGCCGTCACGAATGATGTAGAAGCAATCGCCGACTTCACCTTTGCGGAAAATCGTTTCCCCCGCATGAACCTGCAGCAGTTCGATACGTTGAACCATGGTGCGCAGTGCACCCTTGTCCAGGCGCCGAAACGCGCGCGAAGTCAGGATTTGCTCCATCAACACATCGTTGGCGGACAGTTTTGCGTTTTCAGATGACATCGTAGTTCGCCCTCACTTTCCGGCGTTGAGTGCCGGTGACGTACGGGCCTAGCACGCCAGGCCTACGCATTTTGCTGAACACGCTGCAGAATCCATGCCCAAAATAGCGGTCAAATCCCTTTCAATTGCGGCTGGTGGATCGACAGGGCAAACGTTGATTTTCGCTGATTCGAACCTGATATATCACATTAATCATATACTTATAACATCGGAGGCATTGCCATGAACAAGCCGGAATCGCTGGCGCGGCGCGCGTTGCGGGCTGAATGGGAGAGACTGACCCCGGAGGAACGAACGGTCATCGAAGGCGTACTCGACCGGATGCGCGCCAGCCGCGACACCAACAAGGAGTTCCTGGACAGCCGCACGATGGGAGAACGCCTGTCGGACCAGATCGCCCGCTTTGGTGGCTCGTGGACATTTATACTCCTGTTTGCGAGCTTTCTATTGTTCTGGGCACTTGTTAACAGTGAGGTGCTGCAGCCCCTGCAACGCGCCTTTGACCCCTATCCGTACATCTTTCTGAATTTGATCCTGTCGATGCTGGCAGCCATCCAGGCGCCCATCATCATGATGTCGCAGAACCGCCAAGCGGCGCGCGATCGCCTGCAAGCGGCCAATGACTACGAAGTCAATCTCAAAGCGGAACTTGAAATTCGCATGCTGCAGGAGAAATTCGACCAACTACGCGAAGAAGAATGGCGCAAGCTGGTCGACATGCAGCAGGAGCAGATACGGTTGCTGGAAAAGACGCTGGAGGCCGTGGTCAATAAACCTTGATTGAAATATGCAGGGAACTTCCGGGTTTGGGCTAAAATCGACCGCATCGAATTCATCGGAGTAAATACCATGCCGATTTATGAGTACGCCTGCCGAGACTGCGGCAAGCAGTTCGAACAACTGGTGCGCGCCGACAACCCACCGGAATGCCCGCATTGCAGCGGCCATCGCCTGGAAAAATTGCTATCGGCCTTCGCGGTCAACTCGGACAGCGGCGGCGAGCCCTGTGCGGAGGAAATGTGCGGACGCTGCGGCAACGCACCCGGTTCCTGCGCAATGAATTAAGCCTTTCATTACCCCCTTCTCTCCAGTCGGGGATTACCCCACTTTTGCAACGTCAGCGCGCCCTCACTTTTTTTGGGGAGGATCGCGTCAACGCGGAGAATTTCCAAATGCAGGGCGAGTGTAAGCGGGATGCTGGATTGGAAAATCTGCCCTCCCCCCATTGAAAAGCGGAGCGGCGCAGGGGGATTTTTTAAACGTTAACCCCGCCGGAGCAGTCTGCGCGTTTAACAGTGCATGGCCAACATCAAAGGAGCCCGCCATGCACCGCTTACATCTTGCTGCTTCATTGTTTGGACTCATGTCCGTTGCGTCGACCGCCCACGCCGTCGGCAATCTTGCCGATTTCAGCATCTACGACCGCACCAGTGGCAGCACCCTGCCCGTTTACAACTACAACGGGCAGTACTACGTCGCCGGGAAACCAGGTAATGAATACCGCGTGCAACTGCGCAACCAAAGCGGCGGCGATCTACTCGCTGTCGTTTCCGTCGATGGTGTCAACGTCATCAGTGGCGAAACCGCGCATTGGCGCCAAAGCGGTTACGTCATCGACAGTTGGCAGTCGCTAACCGTCGATGGTTGGCGTAAGAGTATGGAACGCACGGCCGCGTTTTACTTCACCCGCCTGCCAGATTCCTATGCCGCGCGCACTGATCGACCGGAAAATGTCGGGGTCATCGGCGTGGCGTTGTTCCAACGCAAAGTGCAACCGGTCGTCGAGGTTGTGCCAGCACCCATGCCCTATGACGAGGAGTCGCGTGATGCGGCACCACCGTCGTCTGCTCGCGCTGAGGCAGACGCCGGCGCCTCCGGCGCATTGGTACGCCCCAAACAAACGGCGCAACCGGCCTTGCAGAACGAGATGAAAAAGGATCGCGGCGACAACCGTCTCGGTACCGGTCACGGCCGCAGCGAAACTTCCTATGCCAGCTACACCAGCTTCGAGCGAGCCTCGGAAGCACCGGCCGAAATCATCACCATCCACTACGACAGTCGGCGCAATTTGATGGCCATGGGTGTGATTCCTGATGATCGCCCGCTGCCGGTGGCCGCCAACCCGTTCCCCGGCAGCTTCGTTCCCGATCCACGTTGAGAAAGTTGCAATGCACGGCCAGCATGGCTGGCCGTGTTTACACCAGAGGCAAATTGCCATGTTGCCAGCGCGCAGCGCCCCGAATACGCAGGCCGCACCCGTTGTCGCGGCACGAAGTTCGGCTACACTGCTCGCCGACATGGACGAGGCGATCACCGATGAAGTCTTGATGCTGCGCTACCGCGGTGGCGACGCAGGCGCTTTCGATCAGCTCTACACCCGCCACCGTGGCGGGGTTTATCGCTATCTGCTGCGACAATTGCGAGACCATGCCGTGGCAGAGGAATTGTTCCAGGACATCTGGATGAATCTCATCAACGCCCGCGAGCGTTATGTCGTACAGGCGCAATTTAAGACCTGGCTTTATCGCATCGCGCACAATCGCCTGGTCGATCACGTTCGCCGTCAGGGCGACCGCCAATTTGTCTCGCTGCATGGACACGACGATGAAGACGATCCGCCGCCGGACATTGCCGATGCCGAAACCAACACGCCCGAAGCACGGCAGTGGGCGGCACAGCAATTGGAGCGTGTCGTTGAACTGGTAGAGGCGTTGCCAGCCGCGCAGCGCGAAGCATTCCTGCTGCATCATGAGGGTGATCTCAATATCGATGCCATCGCCGAAGCCACTGGTGTCAATCGCGAGACCGCCAAGAGCCGCTTGCGTTACGCATTGAACAAGTTACGCCAGGGGCTGGAGGAATATTTATGAGCGACCAACGCCAGCCGGATCACAATCTCATCGAAGCGAACAAGGACCTGCGTACCGCACTGCGCGAACGCGCACGCGAAGTGCCGCCCGCTGACATTGACGCACGCATATTAGCCGCGGCACGCCGCGCCGTCGGCAGTGGACCGGTGTCGACATCAAGGACCAAACGCTGGTTTCGAATGATTGACACGCCATTTGCGACCGCTGCCGTTGTTTTGGTCAGCGCCAGCCTGTTGTTGCTCATGCGTGAGCAGGGCCAATTTGATCATGCCGCACTGAAGGAATATCGACAGGAAAGTGGTTCGGTTCCCGCTGCGACGACCACACCTGCGCCCGTGCAGACTACAGGTGCTTCTCCAGCCACCGTTCCGGTACCCATGCCGGCAACTGAAGCGGGAGCACCCGCCGCCGCGCAAGGCAAAGTTGAAGACAAAGCAGCACGGGCTGAACCAACAGAATTGATCGAAGCGCCGCGCATGGATGTCGGCGGTACAACTCCGGATGACAATGAAAGCGACCGACGGGCGGGTGCTGCCGCCACAACAGTCGCTGAGCCACCGCCGTCAGCGGAAGCCACGAACGTGCGTGGGGAAACAAAACAACGTGCCGAGGAGGTGCGTAGCGAAACGCCACCGGCTGCACCAGCAGCGAGCGGTGAAAATGCAGTCAATGCATTTCCTGATGCGGTGGAAGAAAAACGCGAGCGCAGCTTGGATGAGATGTCGCTGGCAAAGAAGAAAGCGGCTATCAGTGGTTCCGCCTCGACGATTTCGACCGATGCAATCGTAGAGCGCAAGGCTGCCACCACACCCGCTGTCGGCGCGCTGCGCGAAGAAGCGAATCAACCAGCCATGGCGCCCGGCGCAAGCAGTGCGGGCAATGCCAGTTTAGCAGCCCCAGCACCGAGCGCGGCGAGCGCCGAACAGTCGGAGACGCAGGCCACCGCGCGTATGCAATCGAATAAGGATGTCGAATCAGCGCCGGTGCAGCTGAGCGAGCAGGACAAAATGCTGCAATCGATACGACAGTTGATTAAGGACGGCAAATTCAGCGATGCGCAACTGGCGCTGCGGCAGTTTACCAAGAACTACCCTCACCAGCGAATTCCGGCGGATATTCTTGCGGCGTTGAAACCGTCAGACTAAGCCTCTGCTTCAAATACGCCATCTGCCGTCGTCCCTGCGTCATCAGGGGCCCGGTAAAATATAAGTTCATATTCACTGGAATCCCGCTTGCGCACGAATGACGGATTGCACGCCGTCGCTACTAATCGTTGTTATGCCAGCTTGCGATGCTTGTCATTCACGCTGCGAGAATGCTACTTTGCGCTACCTTTTGGTACTCAAGGCAAGCCAATCGGCCGCGCCGATGCCAGCAGTGCGCCCCGTCGCCATGCACGCAGTCAACAGATAGCCACCTGTCGGCGCTTCCCAATCAAGCATTTCGCCAGCACAAAACACTCCAGGCATCGCGCGCAACATCAACGACGAATCGAGATCGTCGAAACACACGCCACCCGCCGTGCTGATCGCCTCATCAAGCGGACGTGCAGCGAGCAAACGAATCGGCAATGACTTAATCGCCGCGGTCAGCAATGCGGCGTCGTTGAACGCAGCAGGAGGTAACACTTCATGCAACAGCGCCGCCTTTACGCCCTCAATGCTCGCACAACGTTTGAGATGCTTGGCCATGGAATGCTTGCCGCGTGGCTTCGACAGCGCCTCGACCAACGATCCGGGCTCGCGTCCCGGCGCCAAGTCGAGAAATATCGTTGCCTCACCGTCGCGCTCAATGCATTCGCGTAGCACTGCCGACAAAGCATAGATCACACCGCCCTCGACACCGTTTCGCGTGATAACGAATTCACCTTGGCGAAACAACCTCCCATCATCATGCGCAATGGCTAGCGTCACCGGTTTCACTGGCTGACCCGCGTAACGCTCTTGCATGTGCACGCTCCACGGCACATCAAAACCACAATTCGATGGCTTCAGCTCATGCACATGCACGCCGCGATCGCGCAACCACGACACCCAAGCACCATCCGAACCCAGCTTCGACCAGCTGGCGCCACCCAAGGCCAGCACGACTGCGTCCGCTTTGAGTTCAACCTCACCTTCCGGTCCGGACATGCGCAATGCGCCCGATGCCGTCCATCCTCGCCAACGGTGATGCATGTGAAACACCACACCTTGTTCGCGCAACCGACGCAACCAGGCGCGCAGGAGTGGCGCGGCTTTGAGCTCCTTGGGGAACACGCGGCCAGATGAACCGACAAACGTTTCAAAACCCAGCTCACTTGCCCACGCTTGCAGTTGCTTCGGTCCAAATCGGTCAATGATGGGTCGCAAGACTGCCGCGCGCGCACCATAGCGGTGTATGAAGCTGTCAGGCAATTCGGAATGCGTGAGATTGAGGCCGCCCTTGCCGGCCAGCAGAAATTTCCTTCCCACCGAAGCCATGGCATCGTAGAGATGCACTTGCACGCTCCGCGCGACCGCAGCTTCGGCGGCCATCAATCCTGCGGGTCCGCCACCAATCACGGCAATGGTTGGTTTGCTTCCTGCCAACACTTTCATTGTGAAGTGCTATCGATGTGCAAAGCATCGGCTTGATGTGTGTGCAGGCGGTCGCGCGCCAGTTCTATTACCCGCAGACGATCGGCATCCGTCAGCTGCATCCATGTCGCAATCTCGTTGAGCGTGCGGCCACAACCAATGCAGTAGTCCAGGCCATCAGGCACAACGCAAACCTTGTTGCACGGAGATTCGATCACTTTGTTGTGTCCGACTGCAATTTACAATGATTGCCCTCCCCGCCAGTAGGGGAAGGAATAATCTTATCTACTCTAAAGGCTGTTCAACGGCGGAAGCACCGGTGGGGCCGACACCACTTTCCTGCACGATGGCGCCGTCAGCACCAGCGGCGGAGAAATGCGCGGTATTCGCCGGCACAGCAATCACCGTGCCTGTCGTATAGTCGTGCGGCGCATCGCTTGCAAAGCGATGACCGAGAGCAAAGCGATAAGTCCCCGACAACACCGTCACCGTATTCCGTCTGGATGCGTATGCTTGCGCGGGAACCTGGAGATTGCCAGTCAAAACGCACCCGCATGGTGTACACCGTGCGCCAAATTACCGTTGAGCACGGCGACCGCAACGCCATGCAAATGCGCATCGGGCTTGTATGTAACCCGATCGGCTGTAATGACTTTGCATGTCGGATTCGCTTCATCGGCTTGGGCGCCGAATGCCGCCAGCGCAATCAACCAAAAATGTAAATCTTTTGTCAAGCACCGCGCATCATCGGTGCCTGTTTCTTGTGAATCAAAGTAGTGACATACGCCGATCCGGCACCAACCAGATGTGCAATCAGCTCATCCATCGCCTGCGCAACAGTGGGTGAAGATTAAAACGCTCCAATACCAGCGTAAGATACAGAAATAAAGTTCGTGGGCTAATCTTCGCGCATTCAGGGTATCAGGACCTCAACTCCAGGCGGTATTCCCCAGTGACGCAGGAGATCCCTCGCTGCACGGGGAATGAATCGAGAGCGACAGAAAAACAAGAGCCCGCGCGCCCGGAAACGGCGCGCGGGTCATGAACCTCAACGACTAAGCAATCTTGAAGTGCGATATCTTGCTTTGCAGATCGACGGCCAGCTGGGTCAAATCCTGGCTGGAACGCGATATCTGCTCGGTGGACATCGCTGTCTGGCCACTGACTTCGCGAATGGCGTTGATACTCTGGTTGACATGTTCCACCACTGCGTTCTGCTCTTCAGCGGCAGCGGCAACCTGGTATTCATCACTAATTCCGGAAATCGCCGGCGATGTCATGCAGCTGCTCGACCTTCTGCGTCTGCCGTGGCATCTGCCTGCTGCTGACCGTTTTCCATCGCCCCCGCCGCGTCGCAGGTGCCGGACTGCGGCCGGGCGATATTGATGTCCTGAATCTCTTGCGTTGACTGCTGGGTACGCGAAGCCAACGTGCGCACTTCATCGGCGACCACCGCAAAACCGCGGCCTGTTCACCTGCGCGCGCCGCCGCCGATGGCGGCATTCAAGCCAGCAGGTTAGTCCTGATCTGCAATGTTCTTGATGACATCAATTACCACGCCAATCTTATCGCTGTCTTCCTTCAGCGCACCCACCGCATTGGCAGCCGCACCGAGCCCCAGCCAGACGTTGGATCTCGGTGACGGATTGCTCGACGATCACGCTACCCGTCTTCGCGGACTTGTCCACGGTGGTGGCTGAACCCGCGGCCTGTGTCATGTTGCGCGCAATTTCCTGCGCGGTGGCGGCCACATTTCATTCATTGAGGGTTGCGACCTGCTCGGTTTCCATGTGTTGCGTGCGCATGCCAGCGGACGTCTGTTCCGATAGCACAGACAACTCCTCTGACGTTGACGCCAGCGTGTTGATGCCATTGACCACGGTGGTCAACATTTCGCGCATCGCCTTCATCGCGGTGCCGAAGCCCGTCACGGCAACACCCAGTTCGTCCTTGCTGTTGATGTTCGGTTTGACTGTGAAGTCACCATCGGCCAAGGCCTTGTAGCCACACGCGCCAACTCAGTCACCTTGCGGCGAACATCAGGCTTCCTGCAGGAACAAACGATCAACCACAATGACGTGCCCAACAACAGGCAGGTGGTTACCACCGCGGTGGGTGGGTGCGATCGGCTTGCCTGGCTGCGGCTGAAAATTCGCCACCTTCTTGCCGGCGTCGATAAGCTGATCGATCTCTTCCTGCAATTTGTCAAGGTTGCGCCAGAATTGCGGATCGCGGCATTGACTTCATCCTTCTTGCCTTCGCGTGAAAGCGACAGCACCGTGTCGTGCTCGCGCATATAGGCCAGACTGGCTTTGACGTCATCGAATTCCTTGCGGGCTTCCACTGCGAGTATTCAGGCGTCGAAGGCGGCGGCATGTTCGCTATTTTTCATAATGAGTTTCTGGATCGCCTCTTCTTCGCCGTGACGTTCTGAAGATCCAGTCGAAACTCCAGCATCGCCCACAACTCAGCGATGCGCAGATCGGCGATACCTGCATCAATATCCGCAAGATGTTGCGCCCGGCATCCAGGCTTCTGGCTCGCGCGCGTCGTGGTCGATTGCGATACCCTGCGCAATGAATTGATCCCCCTGCGCTGCCATCAAGCAGAACAGCGCACCGCCAAAAATACGCAGCCGTATCATAATGACAGATTGTTGAAGTTTCCCGCGACACTTTCTTTTCCTTGCTTGTTAACATCGATCACCCTCTCCCGTCGAGGAGAGGGGTTAGAGGTATTTCCGGTGGAAATAGCGGCTACTTCAATTCTTCGTTCCATCAACCAATCTTGAACTTGGTGATGGTGGCCGTCAACATCTCGGCCATCATGGCCAACTGGCCGACGTCGCCCTGAGACTTGCCGCTCCGCGGTGTTCACGCTGAGATCCGCAGGTGGAAATGCCACGTTGCGATTCAACGACTCCACCACTGAACTCTGCTCTTCGGCCGCGGTGGCGATCTGATGATTCATTTCATTGATGCTGGACACCGCATTGGTAATGGTGTTCAGCGCGACGCTGGCTGCGCGGACTTCTCCACCGCCGCCACCGCACGCTTCTGGCTTTGATTCATCACCTGCGCCGCGCCATGGCACCTTCCTGCAGGCGCGCGATCATGTCGTTGATTTCGCGTGTGGACTCTTGCGTACGCGGAAAGCCAGCGTACGCACTTCGTCGGCGACCACCGCAAAACCGCTGACCCTGCTCGCCGGCGCGCGGCTTCAATTGCTGCGTTCAACGCCAGCAAATTGGTCTGCTCGGCGATGCCTTTGATGACGTCCAGCACCATGCCGATGTTATTGCTCTCGCTTTCCAGCTTCTGGATCACCTCGGCCAGAGCAACCTCGGTTGCCAGGGAGTTGATGACACCGATGGACTCCTGCACCACGGCGGTGGCGGCTGCAACTTCATCGTCAGCATTCCGTGCCGCATTGGCCGCCGAGATCGAGCTCTTGGCAATTTCCTGTGCGGTGCTCGCCATTTCGTTCATGGCGGTGGCCACCTGTTCGGTTTCGGACTGCTGCTGACCAACATCCTCGGTGGTTTTGCATGACCTGCACCACCTGCTCGGTGGCCGTCTTAAGCGGAACGATCAAACCAATCACCTGTTTCAGCATCTGGCGCAGGTTTTCACGCGCACCGCTCAGTGTCTTGCCGGCGACCTCCAGCTCATCGATGGCGTCGTCCCGCAAGTAGACAGTGAGATTGCCCTTGGCCAATTCATCGGAGAGCCAATTCAGGCCGCCCACCGACCAGCGGAAGCTGGCGATGAGAGCCCAGCAGATGTAAGCCAGCATCAATGCCGATCCAACGGAGCAGAGGATGATTAGGCCCGCACGCTAAACTGCAGGCGACTGGCGCGAGCTTTCAACAAGTTCTGCAACTGTGCGTCGGCAATAACCAAGGCATGCGTGGCTTCGCTGGCGTCGCACAGCCAACCTGGTGAACTCCGACGCGGTCACCGACGCCTGTACCCGTGCGCCAGGCCCATCGAAATCACTGACGAGTTTACGTACGCCCCGGTCAGCGCGTGCACGGTGTTTTTCATGCGTCTCGTATGGCTTAGCCCAACACAGGCACCAAACTCGCGTTGGACTCGCCGGCAACCTTCACGTTGCGGCCAAAGACCAGAACGTCTTGGTCCATTTCGTCGACAAAGACTTCCAGCACCTGCTGATCGCCCGGGCTGCATCGTCTGGTGGCCAGCGCTATCAGTCCGGTTTCGCGTACATTGCCAGGTCATCAGAGAACTCAGGTGATCTCGTTACAACCAAGTCCGCATAGATGAAAGAGTCGAGTTCAGGATCAGGATCGATCCCGACTTATCGCCAACGTCGTTGATGAGATCGAGCATTCCTTTGATGACCGAATCATGCTGCTCAGGACCACCAGGGAATCATCAACGTACCGCAAGCTTGGGTTTGAGTTCGTTCCAGGCATTCAAGCCCAGTACCGCTGCGTATTTTTTGTCGATGGCGTCGAACTCAGCGACGGCCTTGGGCAATTGGTAGCAACCAGGTCCAGGCGATCCTTCAGTTCGCTCAAACCCGCGCGATAGCCGTGCGACAGGCCGCGGTGGCGTTGGGTGAGACGGAAAACATTGTAGAGCGGCGCAACGTATTCCGCGCCTATCTCTTCACGTTCGGCTGCGACTTTGGCAATCCATATGTCATGCGCACTGATGACCAACAACGCAAGCAGAGGCGCAATGCATACCCCAATCAGCATGAAGCGCTGCGAATAGCGCAGTCAGCCCGCAGGCGCCTTACCCGACGAGCGATGAAAAAGCCACGGTGATCCCCTCAACTTTACTGGCGCATTTAGCCTCTCTCAACCTCCCCATGCGCAAGGGGATCCGGCCCATGCTTCGGTTATCGGCCGACCTTGGAATAGGTTTGGGAAGAATTGACTAGATCAAGAGCTCGCCGCGGAAGCTTAATCATGCGTTCAGCATGGAAATCCCCCTCGCGCGGCCCCTTTCGCAAAGGGGGCGATGGGCGCGGTGCCTTTCGCTGAAGTCCCACCGCGCGGCGCGCGGCCCCATTTTCTTCGAACGAGGCGGATATTGTTAGCGATCGGAGAGATACACCACTTCACCGGTGGTGCGATTCACACCGGATTAACCAGTTATAACGACACTTCGAACTGCGGCTTGCTGATGAAGTACCCCTGAAAGGCATCCACACCTAACATGCGCAGGCTGATGGCCTGATCCAGCGTCTCCACGCCTTCGGCGACTAACGTGCATGCCGAAACTACGCGCGATGATGAGGATGGCACCTTCAATCACCGCTCGTGATTGCTGATCCAGGCGGCACAGGCTAAAGAAGCTCGATCAATCTTAATCGCATCGAGTGGGAACTCCTGCAGCCGCAGCAAGGACGAATAGCCGGTGCCGAGGAAATCGTCTACGAAGATCTTCACCACCAATCGGTGCAACGTATCCAGCGTTTTATACGTCTGCGTGGTGTGCGCAGCATCGAATACCGACTCGATCACTTCAGATGCAACCGTGTTGGCGGCAAACAAAGTTGTGCCAGCGTCACGAACGATGTCAGGAAGCTCACGGCAATCAATTGTCGCACCGAGACATTGACCGACACGCTTAGTGAATTATCGTCGCCACCCCATTTCGTGCCTCGCGACAGGCGCGGCTCAATACCCAACGACCAATTTCAAGAATGCGGCTCGACTCTTCAGCAATGGGAATGAACTCATCGGGTCCCACCGGACAACGTCAGGTAGGTCCACCTGCTTTCAACGCCTCGAAAGCCGTGATGCGACCAGTCTGACAATCGACAATAGGTTGATAAGCCACGCGCAAGCTGTCACTGACGATTGCTTGTTGCAGGGCACGGCTAATCTCCAGCCTCCGCTGCATCGCATCCGCCAACGGGTTTGCATAGACCAATACCTGCACCCGCCGCGCATGCGCTGACTTCGGCAGCCGCGAGATCGGCAGCGCGAATGATGGCCATGGCGGAATTGCCGTGAATGGGCGCATAAGCGATGCCAATGCTGACGCCCACATGCAGCGGTTCGCCGGTGAAATCGATCGCTGGCACCAGGCTTTCGCGCAGGCCGATGGCCAAGCTCTCGGCGGCTTCACCTTCGTAGTTGCCATCAATAATGACGACGAATTCATCGCCACCCCAACGGCCAATGGCAGCATTATTGGGAACCCGCGCCCGCAATCGTTCTGCAATCGTGCGTAACACGGCATCGCCCACATCGTGACCAATGCCGTCGTTGATCTCCTTGAACTTGTCCAGATCCAGGAACAACACCGCGGGATTCACCGGCATTTGCATAATTCGAACCACGCATCCAGCATTTTCATCATCCACGGCGAGGTTGAACAGACCTGTCCAGCGGATCGCTGGTGACCAATTGTTCCAGCGCTGCGGTTACTCTCCACCACCCGCTGCTCGAGACCGGCGTTCAACTGCTGCACTTCACCGATAGTGCGACATGACGGTTGGTACAGTAACTCGGCATTGCGTTCGCGAGAGATGACGACTGCAGGACGGTTTTCTGGTTGTTGCGGTGGCATGCCAGCATCACCGAGAAACGTCATGGCGAACACCGCGACATAGGGATTGCGCAGTGGTTCGACCAGGTACACACAAACCATCCGGTAGTATCAACGTCGTAAGGTAAACTCTTCCTGGCCATTGCAGTAGCGCCAAGACGGCCGCGCCGGCCCCAGCAATTCCATATCACCACCGTTATGAGCATGCGCGCTTCGGCATCGACGATGGGGAGGAGATGCGTGCACATCGCCGCCCACAATATGCCGCTGACAATCTGACCAGCACCTACGACAGCGTACCAACAGCGGCGCCTTGCGGCGGAAAACAGCTGCACACTTTTACGTTCTCTTCGATACGCGCGGTCAAACGCAAAACGGACCACAACGAGAAGCACCATCGCGGTTACCCATTGCTGCATGAACTCGCGATTGGATGGGGGTCGTAAAGCAAGGCCAGATACACCGACTAGGGCGGCGACCAGACTACCCAACAGATTGGCCGACGCCAGATCGAGCAATTGATCGTCGATGCGCGCTTTCTGCTCAACAGAAATCGGAGCACTTTCGTTCTTGGCGTCTTGATCGTTGGCCTGCATGTCCTTATCGGTCCATGTCCTGCTTTGTCGTCTCTTGTTCTTCCCGACCCGTCGCAGCTACGGCGAGGTCGGTCTTCTTGTGACTGGCACAACGTGCTAACCAGTGCGCATCGCGGGCGCGCTCAGTGAGCCGAATGCTAAGCATTTGAATTTCGGCAAAACCTGCATACGCGATGCCAAAACTGCAACCTGTCAAGCCTAGTGTAGGTTAAGGTCGCGATAGATTGCATGGGGGTATGTCCGCCTCAAAATGATAGGTCGATCGCTGGGAATCGCCGTATCCAATAGCGGAAATGCCGTGGTCTATTCAGCTTCAAAAGGATGAGCAACCGGAAATACCGTCACACTGCAGTCCCTGAGCATTTCGCGCCATGAAACCGTCGTTTGCGCCAGTAGAACGAGGAAGGTTCGACTGCCGGTTTGGAAAGTGCGAACGAGTGTCGTTGACAGCCGGAAGGCCTCAATCCTCCGCACTCGTGCGAAGCGGAAATCAGGTTAGGTATCGCGGCGATTAACGCCGGGCGATACAATCCACCCACCAGGCGCTCATTGCGCCGACCACAACAGCGGCAACATAGGGCACGATCCAGCGAACCACCAGCCATGATGACAAACCACGAGGTAAAAGCGACGCCGCGCGTAAGGCAGCCCACGCTACCGTTTGCGTTGTGCCGGCGCGCCAGCATGGTAAAACCACCCAAAGTGCGGCGCCCGTCGCCGTCGCAACCGCAAACATCGTCTCCGCGCGGATACCACTCAGCCGTACAAGCCCCAGGAACCAGCGGATCGGTGGACACATGCGTGAGCCACATTGCGACAGTGCCATCGCCATCAGTACGGCGGCAACATATCAAGTGGCGCAAGCGCGATGGCTAATGGCATCAGCGTAGTATCTGCATCGCCGCTTTTGCACGTGGTTCTTATTTCAGCATTTCCATACCGCGCGATACCGCGGCCTTAATCGTCGAGCCGCTCACCGCTGCGCGTTGCTTTATCTTCCTTGTATTCCCGGAGTAACAGAAACTGACTGCGCAGACGATGATGAATAAAGCGGCAAGTGTCATCTCCAGTTTGATGAACAACTCACCACTGAGCGGCGCGAACCACAGCACGATGGCCAATAACACACCCAGAACAAAATAACGCCGTTCCAGAGACAGTCCAAGTTTCATGGCGACTCCATAACGTGGACGCGCAACGACCGCAGTCCCATAGCAGATAACTTCGGTAACGCCGCGCATAACTTCAGTTGCATCATAGCGCACGGCGACTATGGCAGTGGCGCCGTTTTTCTCCGCCTGCACGGTCATCAATTTAAAGGCATCACGACGCGCCTGCTCGCACATATTCGTGTATACGGTGATATTGCCGCCGAAAATGGTTTGCAATCCGGCAAAAAATGAACCAACGATGGATCGCGAACGCACTACAATGCCACGGACCACACCGACGTTGGCGACGATGTCGTGGCCGGGCAGTTCAAGCGCAGTGGTAATCATTTTTGCTTCCATGGTGAGATCCTATGAGTTATGCATGTAAGCGCATCATTCTATCGTTCCAAGTTCTAGCATGACCACAACGATGCATTCTATTTGCTCTTGTGCGCCAGTGCGGCGGCATTCGCCTCCCAATTTCGACCGTCGAACTCCACGATCTTTACCTGCGATGGTTGTTGCTTCAAACAGCGCAGATTGACATCGACGCCGTCCGGATTGGAACGCGGTATATAAAATGACTTGATGCCGCATATTCGGCGAAAGCGACATGTTTTGCAACGTGGAGTGTTGAACCTGTACGTGGTGAGTTTGTCTTCCCCCGCAATCAGACGAAAGTGCGCTGCGGCATAATAAGATGCAAATAACCCAGCGACATATTGAACAATTGCAATTCTCGACCTCAACCAAAGCCAGTGCTTCAACTTCAAATTGAACTGCGCCGCAGTGACAGCCGCCCTGGTAAATCACGACGCCTGCCTTCTCATCAGCGCCAAGCCACACGGAATCTCGCCGAGTTGACCTTCGCATTGCTTTCAATTTTCGGTGCGCGGGTTTCCTCGTTGCGCATTTTTGATCATGGCGTTGTCCCCTCAATCCCTGCCTCGCACGTTTGAGATGGCGGTAACATCCTACAGCGAATCGCCAAACACGACGACACCACTGCGGCTCTTGCGCATGCCAGCCGCCAAAACACCAGTCGCCGCCAAAGGTTTCCCCGGAGTATCCGTCTGCGCCCCGCCCTCCACACCATCAAGAGTTCGACAGCCTCGCGCACGCTTCGGATGCAAGCTCGCCAGCAGATACATCCCGTAGGCAGTGCCCATGCCGAGGGCCAAAATGACGCCGCCGGGATGCACCAGCGCCGGTGTGCAGCGAAGATGAGAACGGCAATCCGTGGGCAAAGCTCCATTGAGCTGCTCCCACAACCTCTCAACTATTTCGGGATGGCAGCCCGCGCCGTAGTAAGCATTCGCGATTGCGTCGGGAAGGCGCACACGCCGGCGCTTCCTCTCTGCCTTGAGTCAGATAGGCCAAGACCTTGGTATTGATCGGATGGCTGATGTTCCGGGTGACTTTCCATCGTTTAGCATCTCCTCTGCGTGCCTTCCACAAGCTTTGTACACCGACTACGCTCACAACCATCATCAACGCAACGATAACTACGATTATATTCACGACCGCATCGCTCTGCGGCACGCTGAAGATAGTGGATTCAATCACCAACGCCGCGACAACGATAAGCGACGGCACAATTGACAACGGTCCACAGCGCGGACTGCCATGAATGCTGCCGCATTTCAACGCCAGCCACGTTAACCCAATGGTCATCACGACAACCGCAGGTGTGACTTTGATATAGCAGCTTAACAATGTTCGTTTCACGGGTTTTAATCACCAAGGGTCAATCAACAACATCTTGAGTGGCATGCCCGTATCGGCATCGAGCAGCACCGCCGCGTCACGCATGCGTGCGCGTAGCGGCACAAAGCGCACAGTTTCGTCACTACGACCACTGCTGGCGAGATATTGCTCAACAGTGGCTGTGTCCCGCTGGCGCAACACGTCGAGCTTGCGCGCATGCTTCAACGCCTCACCAGCTTGTGTGGAATAGTCGCCATAGTACTGCGGATACAATTGCAAATCCTTGCCTCGCAACGCCGACTCCGCAATCTTCATCCAGGTTTCATTGTCAGTTGGCCGTTCCACTCCAATGAAACGCGGCTGGCCAATCGGCAATTGTCGAAACTGTCGGCGTTTTACCTCACCAAGATCCATTGGGTCGATATCCTTGGCGGTTACCAACTCGAACCTGTCGACGGTGAAAACCATGTACACCGGCCGCGCCAAATAGACGATATGGATGCCGTAGGCGAGTGCGCCCAGCTGTGTCACCGCGATGAAGACGAGATCAAATTTCAGTCCCGGCTTGCCGGTTTTGTAAATGATTAATGTGATGAGGGGGCCGAGGGTGACATCGACCGCCGCCAGAATGAATATGAGACGACTGCCGCCCGCCGCCTCGAACAGCGGCCACGGGTACCATACTATTAGCATGAAGGCGATCAGCGTACCGGCAATGGCGGCCGACAGCAGCAGATGAATGCCTGATGCTTTCCAGCGTGACATAAGCTCACTAACGTCGCAACTTTCGTCTTCTACGCCACTCGCATGCGTCTGCAATATGCAATCACAACTGTCATTAGCACGCAAGACAGCGCCATCGCCGCCGGGAACAACATGGTAGTCAGCGAGTACGATTCCAGCGCCATGATGACTAATGAATTTCTAACCGTAAATGTGAAATAGAAAATTCCCGATTCAGAATATGGGTTGTTGAGTACCTTCCTGACCGTCGGCCCGAAGGCCAGCACATCGACAACGGTCAGAATTACCACTGCCCAAAGCGGATCGGAGGTAAGTTTCCAAAGCCCCAGTGCCGTCATCGCTGCTGTAAAAAACATCCAGTCAACGCGCGTGATGGACACATCGCCCCGCTTCACGAATGCCAAGATGGCTATGGACATGGTAATAGAGCCAGAAAAGCCCACCACCCACGCCCCCACGCCGGCGTTGCTCGCGAGCTGCGCAAAAAACACCATGAGCGTGCTTGCCCCCCAGATAATCCACGAGAAAACATGCGGCTTGGTGGTGCCGCGAATGATCGTGCAGATATACGGTACGTAGGCAATAAGCGTGAGAGCAATAGCAACCGCACTCAATATCTCCTTGTACGACGTCAGTCCCATTCAGATCACATCGCCCGACAATGACTGTATGCACCGACAAAAACGGACTTCAATCATTCGGTGCGGCATCACTTTTCACCCTTCGCCGCTTCGTCTACGCGAAAGTTCACCTCCGCGCCTGCGAGGCGCTTATATAACATTGTATTTCTCCGATAAGGCGGCCACTCAACCAAAAGTATTGCCAACGATTCCCACAGCGACACCCATGCGGCAACTGTCAACCCCTCAGCCACCACATTGACCAGTACAGAACGCTCCACACCCGGGGCTCGATTTGCTGACAGTGCAAGAAACAGAATGGCCAATCCGATTAGGAGGAAGATCGCCGCACGGCGAAACATATCCATCATTCGCTGTTGCTCGCTCTCCGCAAGATAGACGAAGTATGCATTCACACTACGACGAATGCGCGACTGTACGCTTTCATCGAGCGGATGATCAAAGGCAAACCGCAACACAAATGGCTGCGGACGGATTTCCTTGGCGCACCCGATGAGGTAATCAACCAAATCTTGATCAAGATCCCGGCGGATATAAGGCGCACTCTTGTCAAAATTATTGTAGAGATCCTCAGCCCGTGTTGCCGTCACATCAATAATGATATGACCGTCATTTGTCCGGTCGTAGCGGTCCAGAAGTGTTCGCTTCATCTCTCGCTTCACTCACCGACCTTGCTGTTCTGCTACAAACTCTTTCCATACCCCCGATGGCTCCCAGATCTTTTCTAGCGCCTGCCTTGCCACCTTTGGGTTCTCGCCCAGAACGTCACGGCGATAGCGATACAAGAATGCTGACGCTCGCATGTTTGCCGCGCAATGAACCCAGGTTTTTTCGTTTGCCGACTCCCTCATGGCTGCAACAAATTTGTCGAAGTCATCAAGGGTGGGATTCTTGAAATCCACCGGAATGTGCACGTATCGCACGCCCATTCCTCGCCACATTTCACCCTCGCCTTTCACGGCGTTATCTGCATCCGCGAGTGCTAGATTGATCACCGTTTTGTAGCCTGCGTCGCGGATGACTGCAAACTGATGTGCCATTGGCTGACCGGAGCTTGCCACCGTGGCGCTGATGGGAAGATAGTTGTAGATCCCATCTATTGTCGGCTTTCCCATATGCCATGGGAAGTGACGCCTGGCTATCGATAAATAGAAGCCGAGTATGGTTCTAAGCGTGCTGATTTTCATGGATTGTTGTCACAACGGCTTTGTCTTACTCTCCGCCCGACGTTGCTTCCGTCCCAACAGCGCCAACTTACGGCGCTCCAACCGTACAGGACTCCCTCGCGTCAAACACCGATAAATCGCGTAGCAATTGCTTCGCAAGATCATCATCGTTGCTCACTGGCGATTTCAGTCGAGCAATTGGAATACTACCAAACGGATGTTGCAGCAGTCGCAATGCTTCATCGTTACTCACCAGTTGATAGCGATATTTCCCACCCGCGAATCTAATCCTTTTCGCCGCAGCATCCAAATACAATTGCATAACCTCCAGTTTTCCGCGCTTGAGTTCCCATATCGAGTCTCGTTCGTAAGTGATAATGACTGCAATGTCTTGATCGTGTTTCGCTTCAATCGGCTGCTTCATTACAAGAAGCGGGATATAGCATTCGCTGCACCCTTTAGCGGAATTCGATTCCTCGAAAAGGTAGTACGAGCAGTGATAGCGATCTTGTCCACCTTGCGCATGTGCCGGGAACAGCAGGTAGGTAAGGAATACGCATGGCAGCCATTTAGACATCCTCACGCCGCAAAATGGTGCATCATCGCATCTGTACAGGATCTTCGCTCGGCGACAGTCTAAGTGGTACGCACCCGGGTTAAGCGACACCTTCGCACCTCACTTGGACTACGCTCAGTGCCCCGAGCGCGCAGCTCGTTGCGGAAACAACCATAAACCAATAAATATGCACCCCAGCAACACCAGTGACGCAGCATATCGGCTGAGCGCCAACCCACCATGATCGAGAGGCTTATCCAGGAAGTCTCCGACGACGGCACCCAACGGTCGTGTCAGTATGAACGCTGCCCAGAACAACAATGTGTGCGAAATACTTGTCCAATAGTAAGCCACGACAAGCGCCAGCAATAAAACGCCGAAAATCACTGCGCTACCAAGATAACCCAACCCAGCATCATCGGCAGTCCAGTCACCAAGCGCTGTACCCAGCGTTTGTGAAAACATGATTGTCAGCCAGTAGAACATCTCTGACTTCGCCGACACGACCGAATTGATGGAGATAGATCCCATGGTTCGATACCAGACAAACAGCGATGCCAGCAAGAGCCCCAGCAAGAGCATCGATCCGCCGGCGTATCCTATGCCGAGCGAGCGCGTGGCATAGTCAGCCAGCGTCGTTCCAACCGTGGTCGTGGCAATGATGGTAATCCAGTAAAGGACTGGTTTGAATTTCCTGGCCTTGATCTGAACGAATACCGTTGCGGCAAAAATGAGCGCGAAGATTGCGGACCCAACCAGATATCCCAATCCCATCGACATTGACACAGCGTCACCGCCAGTCTCACCCAGTGTCGTGGCCAAGATCTTTGTTATCCAAAATCCGAAGCTGACCTCAGGAACCTTGCTCAGCGCATCTTGTTCGCTCATTGTCCGATAGTCGCTCGCTGTCACTTAATATGTAAGGGTTTCTCGCCGCACGCGGCTTTTCCGTATGGTGTTTTAGTATCGCATGCAAGCGCCTTCTGCAAGTATGCCGGGAACATGTATGGACGCTTTTACGCAATGGATATCAGACAAAAGCCCGCTTGGTGCATCGAAGACCCTAACGCCAGCGTTTTCTTGGCCGGAATTGGAGTACACGCGGTAAGTGTAATCACCCGACACGAAGCGCACCGATACCCGATAGTCCGAACCTACCGCTGTGTGCGAGAAAAACAGCGATTTCGCACCTTGTGATGGGTCCCCCGGGTAGACAAGTTCCGGCTTCACGCCGTCGGCACCATAGCGATACTGGATGTTTTCCCATCTCTCGCCGACCTCAACTTCAGTGGCACAGATCAACGCGTACCTTTCAGCTCTGTCGGTCTCACAAACGAACAAATTGTCGGGACAGGCATACTCTTCAGAAACCACGTCATCGGCCAGCATGCCGATAGTCACAACAATAATTGAAGAGCAGATTCGACCTGTCAATTGCCGTTGCTTTATGCGCTTTCTTCACGATTGCGCATGAAGTCCGCCGTCTGCATCAATGCAGCCGCCAATTGCCGCTGAAAGTCCGGATCGAATCCAACTTCATCCATCGCCCGGATCATGCAGTGCATCCATTCATCTCGCTCCCGAAAGCCAATTGAAAATGGTAGATGCCGTGCCCGCAAACGTGGATGACCACGCTTCTGGATATAAAGTTGCGGCCCACCCAACCATCCGCAAAGGAACTCGTATAATTTCTGACGTGACTCTGTCAGGTCATCGGGATGCAGTGCACGGATGGTCGCCGCAACCGGATCACCATCCATGATGTCGTAGAAACGATCCACCAATCGCCGCACACCGGCCTCACCGCCAGCACGCTCAAAACTTGGATTTGTGGTAGATTCGCTCATGTGACTTCGTCATCAACACCTGTCATTTTAACGACATTCGCGCTTTCCGTGCTTCACATTAAGTTAAAGAGTGACTACGGATGAATGTTGGCTCACGTGGAGGTGCTGACTTTTTCGCCTCCATGCAGACTGCGCAAAGACATTTCACATAGCAGGCGCAATCACTACCCAAGAACGCATGCATTTTAATGCTCACAACAGATAGGGTAGTCGTTGCTAAATATCGTGCGTCATGGTTGCTTCTGATCTCGCTCAAGAATCGACAACAGCGACCAGTCACTGCCATGTATATCGCTGATGCGCCAACCGTCAGACGTTTGCGTTAGCTGATAGATGAGCTTCGTTTTATCTTCTGAGCCCCTATAGCTAAACGTCACCTCCACTACTGACGGATCCGCAGCAGCCTTGATAGCCAGATCCGATGCCCCCACGTCTTGCGAATCCCAAAGCGGCATGAAATCCAGCGCGCAGGTTTCCTGCGTGCGCTCCACACATTCGTGGTCACCAACGATTAAACCGGTCAACTTATCATCAAAATACCGTAGCAACACCTTTCGCGACTGCTCCAACAGGCCTTCCGGCTCAGGCTCAACGATAACGGTTTCGTAGCTAAAATCCTTGTAGAGCTTTAGCACAGTCGAGACCGCGTCATCTGCCGCCCGCGCCTGAGTCGCAACAAGAACGCAGTAAACACAAAGTGCAATCCTCAGATTCATATTATCGACTTCCAATCACCAGATTAAGTGATCCGACAAATGCTGACAGATTCACGCAACGTACACTATGCTGCTCCGTCCGCGAGTTCAGGTCGGATCTTTCGCAAGAAGAAGTAGACCATTGAATAAAAGACCACGTACGACAATGCAACCGCACCGAGGAGCGGTGCGCCTAACATATCCGCGTTTGCCGTCATCGCGCGCGCCTCTCGCGAGGCAACATATATTTTCTTCATTTCATCCATATGCATAATGCCTATATAGATAAAAACCAGCGCGACAGTTACTTCCGCGACCAGCACAATCGACCCCACTGAGTAGGCGGACTTCTTCTTGTTAAAGAGAAGATATGTGAGGCCGGCTTCTCCAAGCATGAGTGAAATACAAAGCGCATAGAACCAATAATCCAGTCCCAGCGACGATAGCAGCACATAGTCAGGCACTGATTCAGCACCCAACACCGTACCCATACTCTTCAGCGTTGACCATGCGAAAAGTAGTGTAAGCAGCCAGAGGGTATTCGACCGTTTCACGCCATCTCCATGTCAGTTCTTTTTCTACCCAATATCAATCCGTCATAAAGTTGAACTATTCCTCCGCAGCGCTATGGCAGTAGCTCGATTCCAAAATGCCGCATGACCGTGGCAAATAGTCCAAAGCAAACGAGCGTCATCACCACCGAGGCCAACATAGTCGGCCAGAACCCGAAACGCGGCAGTAGATACGGAAACGCCAGAAACATGGGCAGCGTTGGAACCACATACCAGAACGTGTACCACGCGTGGTTGGCTATCTTAGCCTGCGGTTGCTTTTCCACGTAAAGCCAGATCAACGCCAGAACAGTCACCAAAGGCAATGCCGCGATGAATCCGCCCAGCTTGTCGCTGCGCTTCGCGGCCTCGGACACGACCACGACCACCGCGGCCGTCAGCATGTATTTAGTAATTAGCCAGCTCATGGCTCATTCTAGCAAATTACACCGCTGACACTCACAGAATTGTCCGCCTCACAAATTGAACCCAACGCGGAGGTCTATGGACTACCACACCAGAATCCGAGCGAATTACTCCGCCTCAAGGCGCCTCTTCATGTCTGTGTATGCCGTTTTGATGAGTCCCGCCAGCGCCGCAGTGTCGATATCATTTCCAGGTCTTAGTTTTACATAGCGCATGAACTTGCCAGTACCTTGCAACAGCCCCGCAGGATCTGCAATCTCAGCGCCACGAAAGAACCCAACGTTGACGTGAGCCTTGAAGGCATTGACGTAGACAAATGCCGCCTCACCGACACATGCGGTGGGGTGACCATCGTGCAACAATTCCCGGACGTCATCACCGCAGTCGCGAATGAGCTCAAACCAGTGCTGCGCGATCGCTCCTAGTTCGTCCGGGTGCTCGCGCATCCAGACCTCGATGGCTGGATCTCGCTTGACCGAACTCGGAAATCTAAACAGTTGGCTCAATGTCTTTTCTTCCGGACGCAGGAACATATCTGGTCGGCATCATGATGCATACAGGACATCGCATCAATTCGGAATTGGCACAAATGGTGCCGAACTGAATTATTTAGCCGTACGAACGCACGTGAGATCGATACAAGTCATTCAGCAATGCCAGCCGCAAATGCCTTGACACCGGGTGCGATGACGAGATCGGCGCAGGACTGGTGATCCCAGTGCCTGACTGAGCCGTCGCAGTGACGCAGGAGGAAATTGCCAGCAAGGTCAGCAACAATGATGCAGGCTTCCGTGCCGCGCCACCAGTTGGCCCTGAGTGGGGGTCAACATTGGAAGTAAGGGGCGCCGGAGTGCAGTGAATTATCTTATTGCGCCAACAACCTTGCACCAAATTAATTCAACTCCGGCACCATTCGCTGCGAACCACCATATGCAGCGCGTTGCTAGATTTTCCCAACACGACGTGACCATTTCACAAACTTCCAGTTGTAATCGCGCCTGCGCGCTCGTAGTTCACGATAATGATGCCACTCGGGGAGACTTGGTTTTCCGTTACCTTGAATGCCGCCGGGATAGTACCATCGCCAAACAATCGTTTTCCGCTACCCAGCGTTATCGGATATATCTTCAACCAAAGCGCATCGACCAAGTCATGCTTGAAAAGCGTCTGAAGGAGATTCGCACTTCCGTAAACGTGCAAATCCGGCCCTGGCTGCTGCTTGAGCTTGGTGATTTTTCCCACAATATCTCCGCTCAGGAACACGGAGGGCTGCCAATCATGAGAAGTCATGGTATTGGTAGCAACGTACTTGGTTGCTGCATTCACAGCCGGCCATATGTCTCCATGTTGCGGCCAGTAAGGCGCCCAAATCTCAAAGGTCTTGCGCCCTAGCAACAAATCAAATGGCAAATTCATTTGCCTCTTCATGACTGCTCCAATGACATGATCGGAATATGGAGCTTGCCACCCTCCATAAGCGAAACCACCACTGGTATCCTCCTCCGGCCCGCCTCCGGCCTGTATGACGCCATCAAGCGTGACGAATTCGAGTGCGATAATTTTTCTCATGATGGAGTCACTCCAAAAACTTGATAATTGCCGTCAATATCATTCGAAGCTGGTGGACGATGAGTTAAATACCACAAGGTGCAATGTGTCAAAGGCGTTGGCTTGAGGTAGTGCACTCTCGTCTTCCGCCACAGATTACGCGGCCACCCTCAAACATCAACTCGATGCTGACCCCTTTTGCTTATGATCGTTTTCTTGGGTTGAATCATTGCCAAACCCGAACTGCCGCAGTTGCCTGTCGTGAACCCTGGACAGCGTGGCCAACGCCACGACGGCGCCAATCAAGGCGAAGAACATATCGGACTGTGTATCCCAGGGGTCGCCTTGCGTGCCGAGAAACTCGTCCGCGCCTTGCCCAAATATCAGCGCGACCCACCATTCAATGAGCTCGTAAGTGGCGCTGATAGCCAAGACAACACAGACAATAAGAAAGGCAAGCATGCCAAGCCCGCGAACATGATTGCCGCGAATGAGCACCTCCCGCGCGATAAGCGCCGGCACGAATCCTTGGAAGAAGTGGCCGATCTTGTCGTATGGATTGCGGCTCAGGTGTAGCAACTCCTGCAGTTGAAACCCCAATGGCACTCGGGCGTAGGTGTAGGTACCGCCGACAATCAGGACAACCGCATGGGCAAAGATGAGCGCATAGAGCAAAGATGTGAGCGGGAATCGCCCATACGTGAACCACAGAACAGGAATCGCAACGACAACCGGTAACACCTCCATCAGCCAAGTGGCACGATCGTAAGGTTGCCAGCCAGAAAGTGCCAGAAGCGCGAGTATCAAACACAAGGCAAGGACGAGCCACCTGGCACGCGTCGGAGGCAATCTTGTGCGATCTAATGTTTGCATGAGCAGTGCTTGATGGCGACGTTCGACGCAGTAGAGTTACACAAATGGTGCCGGACATGAGAGCAAACGGTATTGATCGGCTAACAGATCAAAACGCTTACCGCCGACCAGAAATTGTTTGCAACTGCAGTGGGCAGTCCTATCAGCTCGTCAGCAGGGCTCTGAGTATAGCCAACAACTCATCGGCATTGACGGGCTTACTGACGAGACGTAGGTGCGGATCGCGGGGAACCTTCTTGATCGAACCTGATGTATCTCCGGTTACGAGAACGGTTCGAAGCAATGTACCCTGCGCCTCTCGGAGGGCAGCGATGACTTGTAGACCAGTCTCGCCACCACCCAAATGGTAATCTGTAATCAATAAATCAATTATATTGCCGTCGCGCACATATTTGACCGATTCCGCTAGCGATTCGACAGATGTGACGCGATAACCCTCTACTTTGAGTAGCATTTCGGTTGCGGCGCGCACGGCCTTATCGTCTTCGACAAGTAGAACGTGGATTTTGCCGAGGTGCAGTCGACTCACCTGCAAATCCGTGACGTTAACCTCCTCCGAGTGAGCCTTCGGTTCGCTTACTGGTAGCAACAGCGAGAACACTGACCCCTTGCCTGGCTCGGAGTGTACGTCGATTTTAAGAGCAAGCAGTTTGACCAGGCGCTGAACGATACTCAATCCGAGCCCATAGCCATGCCGGGAAGTGTTCGCGGGAACGCCAACCTGATAGAAGTCCTCCCAAATGTGTGCCAGTTGCTCGGTCGGTATGCCGATACCCGTATCAAGGACCTCAATGCGCAGAAACGCAACTTCGTGCAGGCAGCGCAACTGTACCAACCCTTCTCGCGTATACTTAATCGCATTGCTCAATATATTGCGCAGAATTTGTTCCACCAAGGAAGGGTCACTGTGCACCCGATCCTGGCACGGTTCGATTTGCAGTTGCAGCCCCTTATCTGCGGCGATGCTGGCGAATTCCGCGCGCAGTTCCTCGAATATGGACGCCACATTGAAATCGAGTAGTTCTGGTTTGATCGCTCCAGACTCGATCTTGCTGATGTCCAGCAATGAGTTGAGGAGCCGGGACATGGCGCCGATCGCTCGCTCCTGTTGTGTTAGCACGGCGGCCGAGTCAGCATCGGTCACGACCCGACGCAAGGTGCCATTGAGTAGCGCCAGGGTTTGTAGCGGTTGTCGCAAATCGTGACTAGCGGTAGCCAAAAAGCGGCTCTTGCCAAGATTGGCGCGATCGGCAATTTCGCGTGCTTGGTCCGCTAGCTCGCGGGAGATATTGGCTGCCTTTCGAGCGGCGATGAGTTCGGCCTCGACGCGCTTGTTGTCGCTCACATCTCGAATGGCAGCCGCCACCAAAGTCCGTCCGGCCTCTTCAATGGGGCTCAAGCTGATCTCGACCGGAAACTCCGTGCCGTCACGCCGTAGTCCGAAAAGATTTAATCCAGCTCCCATAGAACGCACCCGCTTATTCTCGTGGTACTCATTTCGATGTACAGCATGGAGCGTTCGAAAACGCTCAGGCATCAATCTTTCAACTGGTTGGCCGGTGATGTCGTCACGCGAGTACCCGAAAAGAGTGGAGACTTGAATATTTGCAAACTGGATGACACCGGAGGCGTCGATCAGAATAATGGCATCCGGAGCGGCGTCGAGCACCTTGCGCGCGAGGTCAATGGGCATGGATTTCAAATTAATCTCCTCACGCTTCATATATTAATAGTAGCTTATATTTATATCTTGGACACTGGAGGGACTACTTGGAGTCTGGCGCCGTGATCCGAACGTAGGCGGTTTGCGAACTTCAATCGATTGATCGGCCGCATTTTCCTTTAGCGCGTGGAATCAATCCGAGAATCAGTTGAAACCAAAATGGTCATGCAATTGTCTTAATTAGCAATCTATTTGATTTAAGTTCCCTTAAAGGTGATGCATGAACAAATTATTATGGATTGTACGGTTGCTTCTGGCCGTCGCTATCTTTCCAGTGGCGGCGCAGGCGACGCCACAGAGCCCGGAGGATGTTGTTGCCTCGACCACTGATCAAGTCCTGCAGGTACTTCGCGAGGCAGAGAGCAGAGAGAATACGCAGTCAGCCTATAGTGCGATCGATCAATTGATCGTGCCGCATGTCGACTTTCAACGAATGTCGCAGTGGCTGCTCGGTGAACACTGGGGCAGCGCCACTGTTGAGCAAAAGGAAAGCTTTATCATTGAATTCCGTAAACTCCTGGTGAAAACCTACGCGACGACGCTTCAACAGTATATAAAGGAGAAGATCACTTATCTTTCCGACGAGGTAAAAGCCCTTGCAAATGTCGCTACAGTAAAAAGCCAAGTGACTAACAACACGGGCTCGCCGGTTTCAATCGACTATCGGCTACATCAAGAAGATGGAGAATGGAAAGTTGTTGATGTTTCGATCGATGGCGTCAGCCTGGTAGCCAACTACCATGTGTTGTTTGATCAGGAAATCTCGACTATGGGGATCAATGGATTGATTGGCGCCTTAGCGGCCCACAACCGAACCTAGTCCGCAAATCGGGGACAGACCACGATTTGATCGATGCGTGGCGGGCGGTGCACCAAAATTATTCGCTCCGGCGCGCCATTCGCTGCATTTCTGCCGCTAACGCATTTAGTATTATTGGGAGGCAGCATCGACTTCACTTTCAATGTCACCATCACTCCGCAACCTTACCTTCGTCCGCGAAACAAATTAGCGGCTAACCCCACTAACTGTCTACGCATTAAACCTATTCTTTCTAGCGATGAATACCATCTGGTGGCAATGGTACGGGTCAATGCGTTCCAGAAGTGGCTGTGCGAATCGCGGAAATGGATATAATCCAAATCCTTGCCCATAGACATCGACGAACCCGATCATCCCCAAGTACCGCCGTAAGACTCTGAAACTAAATACGACCAAGTGACGATGAATCGGCGTATCACTTTCGGTATCCGATTGGTGCGTATCGCTACTGACTCTAAACACTTCCTGAGCCTTCAGCAATTGATCGGAATCTGGATGGGGACCACTAGATGGCATTTTCCCAGCTAGTATAAGTACCGCGGTAAAATAGGTGCTTATATTAGGTGTTAGTACGACAAGCTGACCGCCTGGCTTGAGCACACGGTGACACTCCTTTAAGAACCTACATGGGTTTAGCAGATGTTCCAAAACTGACAATGCATACACGCAGGAATACAGCTCATCATCACTGGGAATACCTTTGTTTAGATCGCCTTGAACAATCTGATAGCCCTTTCTTCTTCCTTCCTCCGCACAGCTGGCATTCCATTCGATTCCGCGGTACTGATCCGGAGTAATTGAGCTTATCTTTGAGATATGCTCAAAGGTCCATCCGTTGTTTGCCCCACAGTCCAATATTACCGAGTTCGATGTTACCGATGAGCCTATATGCCCATAGGCGGTGGAATATGCTCTCTGCATCGTATCTTGATATAGACATCTAAAGTAATTACGAATCACGTCTTATCCCCTTGACGCTCAGCATAGATAGATCGTCGACGGTGACATATGTGCTGACACGTCGATGCATTGATTGATGCAAACGAACCGCGTAGTTGAGGTTGAGCCGAAAGGCGGGACCAACCACTTGTACTACAGGCGACTTGTTCTACCCCGTCCAGCCGAGACCCGCTGCGATGCAGTTGATCGACAGCAGCAGCGAGACGAGATAGCGATCGGCGGCTTCCTTGTCGGTTTGCTTCAGGCCGCGGAATTTACGGATGAGTTCGACCTGCACCAGGCCGACTTGATTGATGGCTGGCAATCGACGCGTGAGTCGGCGACGGAAGCGCGGGAAGCGCTCGGCAAGCGACGCACCACCGCTCACACGCAGCACCTGCGCAGCGGTGCGGCGATATTCGTCCTCGAACATGCCGAAGACCATTTCACGCAGGTTTGTATCCTCAACCAATTCGGCGTATTTGCGCGCGATGGACAAATCCACCTGCGGCAGCGTTTTTTCCACTTCATCGATGATGAGCCGGAAAAGGCGCGACTCCTCCATCATGCGCTTGAGCATGACCGCGCCTTCGGCACCGTGCGCGCTCATGAATTTCTCCAGCGCCGTTCCCACACCGTACCAGCCGGTGATCATGTGGCGATTCTGCGTCCAGGCGAACACCCACGGGATCGCGCGCAGTTGCGACAGCGACTTGGCTCCGAAGCGGCGCGCTGGGCGCGAGCCGATGTTGAGCAGCGCCAATTCCTCAACGGGGCTGGCCGCTTCGTAGTAGCTCACCAATCCGGGCGTATCGACCAGCTCGCGGTAGCTCGCGTGCGAGGTTGAAGACAGCTCCTTCATCACCGCATCGAATTCCGGATGCGGTTTCAGTTCCTCTTCGCGGCGCGACAACAATGAATGCACGAACACGCTGGAGGCCAGCAATTCCATGGAGTACAGCGCGGTGCCTTTGTTGGCGAATTTGGCGGAGGCCACTTCGCCCTGCTCGGTGATGCGCATCTGGCCGTGCACGGAGCCGGCGGGTTGCGCGGCGATGGCGTGACCAATGGGCGCGCCGCCACGGCTGACAGATCCACCGCGGCCATGGAAGAATGAAATCGGCACCCCCATCTCGTTGCCCACCTGCGTGAGCGTGGCCTGCGCCAGCGTGAGTTCCCAATTCGCGGTCAGGTAACCGCCATCCTTGTTGGAATCCGAATAGCCGATCATCACTTCCTGCACGCCGCCGAACTGCTTGACGGTGCGTTGCACGATGGGATGTGCCAGCAACTCGCGCATGATCTCAGGTGCCGCGTGCAAGTCATCGATGGTTTCAAACAGCGGCACCACCATGATGCGGCAACTATCGACACCTTCAATGTCGGTGTAGAGACCTACGTACTTGGCAAGCAGGTAAACGCCGAGCACGTCGGCGGCGGTCTGCACGTCATGCTGAGCACGGCACCACCAAAGGCTTCGCTGTCGACCAGCGAACGCGGCTCGACAATGAGGTGCAGCATGCCCAGAGTTTCGGCGGCTTCCTCGGGCAAACCTTTCAGATCCGGGTATTTCTGCAGCGGACGCGCCAGTTCACTCAATATCCACGCCTTCCACTTCGGCGAGTTGGGCTCCGGCGCGGTGGCGCCTTCCAATTTTTCGAACACGGCCGCCAACGTGCGATTGACGACGGTGGTGTTCTGACGCAGATCGAGGCTCACGGTGCGGAAGCCGAAGATCTCCACTTCGCGCCGCAGCGGACGCACGAAATTAGTGGCTACCGCCTCGCAGCGCGCCTCCACGAGTCCGGCTTCCATCGCGCGCAAATCATCGACCATCTGCTGCGGCGTGAAGTAGGCAAAGTTGGTGTGAATGGTGGAATCGCGCTCGACCGCACTCAAGGTCGCGTCGAGTTTTTTCTTGATGCAGGTGGCAAACTGGCGAAACAATTCGCCGGGATTGCGCTTGGCGATGTTTTCGCCATCGTTGCTGCGTTGCAGATTCTCCGACAGCATTACGGCAAAATTGGGTGGAACCTGGATGGCATGGCGCGCGATGCTGAGCTTGCGATTCAACTCCTCGAGCTGGCGACGGTAACGGCGCAGCGCCCCCAGTTGATTGCGCTTCAACGCGCGGCGGGTCACTTCGTTGGTGACAAAGGGATTACCGTCGCGATCGCCGCCGATCCAGCAACCGAACTTGAAAAACGGCGGAATGTTGAACTGCCGCCCCGGATAAGATCGCGCCAAAGCGTCTTCCAAATTGCGCAGCAACTCCGGTGCGCGATCGTAAATGGACTCATTGAAGAAGTGCAGGCCCCAGGCTGACTCTTGATCGACAGTGGGTTTCTCGAGGCGCAACTCACCCGTCAACCACAACAGATCGATTTCGTTGCGAAGTTGATCGATAAATTCTTCGCGCTCGCGCGGCGTCCAGCGCGTGGACTCCATCTGCACCAGCAGCAAATAGATGCGGCGGTGTATCTCCAGCACGGTGACGCGTTTGGCTTCGGTCGGGTGCGCGGTGATGGTGGGACGGATGCGCGCCGCATCGAGCAGTTGCTGCACTTCATCGGCTTTCACGCCACCCTGCGCGACTTCATTCATCACGAAGGCGAATGTCCCTTCCACCGCCGTCGGTCCGCGTTCGGTTTCGATGAGGCGGCGGCGGCGCATGCCGGCATTTTCTTCCGCAATGTTGAGCAACTGAAACCATATGCCACGCGCCTGCAGGGTGCGCATCAGCAGATCGATGTTATCGGTGGGTGGCGGCGCCTCACCCTTTAGCACTGGAACGATTTCGGGCTGGCGAACTTGCAGCACCTCCATCAGCAGATCTGAAAGCAGGCTCACCACTTCAACGGCGTAGGCCGCCGTGCGCGCGGCAATACCGGTTTCGGTGGGCGCGGCGGCGTTCAAACCTTCAAAGTAGCTGCTGCTGGTGACTGTCATGGCAACCTCAGTTTGTAACGAATAGATTCTTATGGATGCGCTGCCCCGGCGCGTGGGGAAATCATACCTGTTCCATCGCGGTGGCAGGAGATGCCTACCCGGAACACTTTGTTGCCCCACCCTACGCCAGCCCTGCGGCAGCGCGTAGAGTCTGGATCAAGTCGCAATAGAATTTTTGAAAATCCCCCCTTTGAAAAAAGGGGTGAGAGGGGATTTGGAGAAGCGGCTGTGCTTGATGAGCAACGCGCAATCCGGAAATCCCCCGCGCTATGCGCGGCCCCCTTTTGCAAAGGGGGCATTTTCGATCGTTCTTTTAGCGCGGAGACTCACACTCCTCCCTGAAGAAGGGGTGCTTGACCACGAACTAGACGACTTTGTCGCGCAGCGGCTTGTTAGCGAAAAACAGCTCAAGGTTCTGCAGCACACGCATACCCATGGCTTCGCGTGTTTCGGTGGTGGCGCTGCCCAAATGCGGCAGTAACACTACGTTGTCCATCGTCAAGAACTCTTCTCGCACCGCGGGCTCGCCTTCGTAAACGTCGAGACCGGCGCCAGCAATTGTCCTGGCCTTGAGCGCCGCAATCAGCGCATCCTGATCGACTACGTCGCCACGCGCGGTGTTAATGAGATACGCACCTGGCTTCATCATGCCGATAAGTTCGGCATTGAACAGGTGATAGGTTTCCTTGCCGCCCGGGCAATGCAGGGCGACGAAGTCAGCCTGCTTCACCACGTCCTGCGGCGTGGCGAATTGAACCGCGCCCATGCTGTTCTGCACTTCAGCCGGAGGCGGATACGGATCGGAGAAAATGATCTTCATGCCGAAGCCGAAGTGCGCCTTGCGCGCCATGGACTGCGCAATGCGACCAAAACCGATGAGGCCCAGCACCTTGCCGGTCACCTTGGTGCCCATCATGTGCGTGGGACGCCAGCCGGTCCAGGCCTTGGTGCGCACGTGGCGCTCGCCTTCACCGGCGCGGCGCGCAATCATTAGCATCAGCGTCATCGCCGTGTCGGCGGTGCAATCAGTGAGCACTTCCGGCGTGTTACTGACGGTGAGACCCGCTTTCTTCGCCGCTTCCAGATCGATGTGATTGAAGCCCACACCGAAGTTGCCAAGGATCTTTGCGCGCATCGGCGTCGCGCTCAGCACCTCGGCGCTGATCTTGTCCGACACAGTGGGGCAGACGGCATCATAGTTACGCAGCGCATCCTGTAACTGCGCGACCGTCATCGGCACGTCGGTGGTATTCAACGTGACGTCGTAACGCTGCTGCAACTCCTGCTCGACCCGCTTGGGCCAGGCGCGCGTAACCAGAACCTTGGGCTTGCTCATACCGTCTCTCCAGCTAAGTTGTTATTTTTTGCTCTAAGAAGAAAACTTCAATTCGGTAACGGCCTCCCGGATTGTTCCTGGCCAGTAGACTTTAGCCCGTCGTCCCCGCGCAAGCGGGGACCCAGTTAAAATTGAATTCATCTTTAACTGGATGCCCGCATTCGCGGGCATGACGAGAAGTCTGACGCCGTCCGGTTTCAGCTGATGCCGTACTTCTTGCGTACTTCGGCAACAGTCTTGCCGATGTCCGCCGGCGTCGGCGAAACGTGCACGCCGCACTCCTTCAGCGCCTCCACTTTTTCCGCGGCCGATTCGCCGAAGGCGGAAATAATGGCACCGGCGTGACCCATGCGGCGGCCTTTCGGTGCGGTCAAACCAGCAATGTACGCAACCACCGGCTTCTTGCAGCTTTCCTTGATGAACTTCGCTGCTTCCACTTCCTGCGGTCCGCCGATTTCGCCAATCATTACCATCATCTTGGTATCTGGATCCTGCTCGAACAGCTCAACGATATCCTTGAAAGAGGAACCGTTAATGGGGTCGCCGCCGATACCTATCGAGGAACTCACGCCAATGCCAAGCGCTTTCATCTGCGAAGCCGCTTCGTAACCGAGTGTACCGGATCGGCCGACGATGCCCACATCGCCTGCCATATAAATGTGACCAGGCATGATACCCATCATGCACTGTCCCGGGCTGATGCTGCCGGCGCAGTTAGGGCCAGTCAGGCGCATGCGGTGCGCTTCCTTGTAGCGGCGCATGTAACGCTTAACGCGAATCATGTCCTGCGCGGGAATGCCGTCGGTGATCGCCACACAATACTTAATGCCCGCGTCAGCGGCCTCCATGATCGAGTCCGCGGCATACGGCGCGGGCACGAAAATGATGCTGGAATCGGCGCCTACTTCGCGCACCGCGTCCTTTACTGTGTTGAACACCGGACGATCCAGATGCGTGGTGCCGCCCTTGCCGGGCGTAACACCGCCCACAACATTGGTACCGTACTTCATCATGTCGCCGGCGTGGAATGTACCGATCTGCCCAGTGAAACCCTGGACGATCACGCGTGAGTTCTTGGTAAGTAGAATTGCCATGTTCGTTGACTCCGTGAGTTCCAGTTTAGGCGCGGCCCGTGGCTTTTTTCCAAGCGGCGACAACTTTCTCCGCCGCTTCCGCCAGCGTGTCGGCGAGTTGGATGCGATCCTTCATCGGCTTCAATGGGCCGCTTTCGATCGCTTCCTTCATCATCGCGCGTCCGGCTTCGACATTTGTGCCTGACAAACGCACCACCAGCGGCACCTTCATCTCTACTTTCTGCAGCGCCTGGATTAGACCTTCGGCCACCCAGTCGCAACGATTGATGCCGGCGAATACATTGACCAGGAAAGCTTCGACCTTGGCGTCTGAGAGCACGAGGCGGAAAGCCTTGGCGACGCGTTCCGGATTGGCGCCGCCACCGATGTCGAGGAAGTTGGCGGGTTCACCACCGGCGAGTTTGATCATGTCCATCGATGCCATCGCAAGACCGGCGCCGTTAATCATGCAGCCGATGTTGCCCTCCAGACCGACGTAGGAAAGGCCGCGGTCATGGGCCTGCATCTCACGTGGATCTTCCTGCGACTTGTCACGCAGCTCAGCGATATTCGGGTGACGGAACAGCGCGTTTTCGTCAAAAGACATCTTGGCGTCAAGTGCAATCAGGCGATTGTCTTTGGTAACCACCAAAGGATTGATTTCAACCATGGTCGCATCGAGATCGCGGAAGGCGCGGTAGCAACCCATAAAAGTGGTCACGGCCTGGCTGATCATTGATGGCGGCAACTTTAACGCGAAGGCAATTTCACGCGCCTGGAACTCTTGCATGCCAACGGCGGGCTCGATTGCGCAGCGAACGATAGACTGCGGACGGCTCTTGGCGATTTCTTCGATCTCCATGCCGCCTTCCGCGGAAGCGACAACCGACACGCGCTCGGCGGCGCGATCCAAAACGAAGGCGAGATAGATTTCGCGATCAATGGCGCATCCCGCTTCAATATATAGACGATGCACGACTTTACCAGCCGCACCCGTCTGATGAGTGACCAGACGCTTGCCGAGCAGATCATCGGCCGCCGCCCAGATTTCATCATCGGTCTTGCAGACCTTGATGCCGCCGGCCTTGCCGCGCGCACCGGAATGGATCTGCGCCTTGACTACCCACACCTCACCGCCAATCTCCTTGGCGCGATACACGGCCTGCTCCGGGCTGTAGGCGAGTCCACCCTGCAGGGTGTTCACACCGAAGCCGGAGAGAATTTCTTTGGCTTGATACTCATGAATTTCCACGGAAGACCTCCTTAATGAGTCTCGTGACTTGCTTGGATTGTTGAAATCTTTTGGGCTTTATTTGACGAGGGATCGCAGTGTCAGCAAATCCCTCGTCGCCACGCTCCTTGCGATGACAACGCCAAAGGCGATGTCACTTCTTGGCCTTGGCTTCGATGTTGTCGGCCATTCGCACGACGTTCTCGGCCATGCGCGAAGAGGCGGCATCGATCATGCGGCCATCGAGAACCACCGCGCCCTTGCCCGCCTTTGCGGCATCGTCCATCGCCTGCAGGATGCGCTTGGCGCGCTCCACTTCCTTGGGCGGTGGCGACATGACGTCGTTGGCGAGCGCTATCTGCGAAGGATGAATTGCCCACTTGCCTTCGTAACCCAGCGCGGCGGCGCGCTTGGCGGCAGCAATATAGCCATCCGGATCGTTGAAGTCGCCAAATGGACCATCGATGGCGCGAATGCCATAGGCGCGGCAGGCAATCACCATGCGCTGCAACGAGGAGTGCCACTGATCGCCCGGGTAGTCAGGATTGAGACCGCCGATGACGACAGTACGTGCGCGGCAGGAAGCGGCGAAGTCAGCCACGCCGAAATGCAGCGCTTCCAGGCGCTTGCTCGACTGCGCGATGGCTTCGACATTGGCCATGCCAAGTGCGATCTCGATCAGGCATTCAATGCCGATTGGATTCTTGATCTTCTTGGCCTCTTCAATCTGCGTGACCATGCAGTCGACCATGTACACGTCGGCGGGCGTGCCAACCTTGGGAATCAGAATGGTGTCGAGCTTGTGGCCGGCCTGTTCGACGATGTCGACCACATCGCGATACATATAATGAGTGTCCAGACCGTTGATGCGCACCGAGATGGTCTTGCCATGACCGGCCCAGTCCAAATCGTTCAGCGCTTCAATAATGTTCTTGCGCGCTTTTTCTTTATCATCTGGCGCAACAGCGTCCTCGCAATCCAGGAAAATGTAGTCAGCGTCGCTCTTCAGTGCCTTCTCGAACATACCCGGATTGGATCCAGGAACGGCTAACTCACTGCGCTGCAACCGGGTTCTGACCGGCTTGTATTGTGTAAAGCTCATGAATTCCTCCTCCCTAGCTGGTCAACACCGCGGCGCGGGAGCAATCCGTGGTGTCGCGCGACGTCTGTGAAGTGCAGTTGCCGCGGGGTTAATGACGCGAAGCTATATTTATGCGCCATCAGCCTTGACCGATATGAGATCGATCAAGGCTGCGGCGCACAACATTAGATCTTGCGGGCTTCCTCGACCGGCGGCTTGGCGCTGGCGCGCAGGAATTCCTGCGCCGCGGCCACACCCGAACCCGGCTGCACGGTGGTAATGCCGATGTCGCGCATCGCCATTTCCGCACCGCTCAAGCAAGCCATCAGCTGCAGCTCGTTGAGATCGCCCAGGTGGCCGATGCGGAAAATCTTGCCGGCGACCTTGGCGAGCCCAATGGACAGCGCCAGGTTGTAACGGCGATAGGCGGTGCGAACCACCTCGGTGCCGTTAAAACCCTCCGGCACGTACACGGCGCTGACGGTGTCGGAGTACCACTTCGGCTCCTTGGCCACCAGCTTTAGGCCCCAGGCCTTGACCGCGGCGCGGGTGGCTTCGGCATAGCGATGATGACGCGCGAACACGTTGTCCAGACCTTCTTCGAAGATGATGTTGAGCGACTCGCGCAGGCCGCGCAGCAGATTCATTGGCGGCGTGTAGGGGAAGAAGCCCAGATCGTTGGTCTTAATCTGATCATTGAAGTCGAAGAAACAGCGCGGCAGCTTGGCGGTCTTCATGGCTTCCAGCGCCTTTGGACTGGCGCAGACGATCCCTAAGCCGGTGGGCAGCATGAAGCCCTTCTGCGATCCGGACACGCACAGATCCACGCCCCACTCGTCCATGCGGAAGTCGATGGAGGCCACCGAGCTCACGCCGTCGACATACAGCAGCGCCGGGTGCTTGGCATCGTCCAGCGCCTTGCGCACGGCGGCGATGTTGGAAGCCACACCGGTGGCGGTTTCGTTCTGGGTGGCGAATACACCCTTGATTTCGTGATTCTTGTCGGCCTTGAGGATCTCGGCGTACTTCTCAGCCGGCAAGCACTCGCCCCATTCCACTTCCAGCGACTGCACGTTCAAACCCCAGCGCTGGCACATGTCAATCCACAGGTTTGAGAAGTGACCGAAACCGGACATCAGCACCTTGTCGCCCGGCGACAGGGTGTTGGCAATTGCTGCTTCCCAACCACCCGTGCCGGAGGCCGGGAAAATGAAGACGCGGCCGGTCTTGGTCTTGAAGACCTTCTTCATGTCCTCGTACAGCGGCTTGGTGAATTCGGGGAGAGTCGGAGCGCGCATGTCCTCCTGGGCCAGGTGCATTGCGCGGTTGATGCGGTCAGGGATATTCGTCGGTCCAGGAATAAACAAAAAGTTACGGCCAGCCATGATTTCCTCCAGCAAGAATCGAATTGGAACGCCGGCGCGACAACACGCCGACGGATGCCGTCAGGCGTCTAAAAATCGCGCGGGAACAAACGTGATAAACATTGACCGCAGGCTGCGCTGGCCGAGGCGCCCACACGCGAGAGCGCGGTCCCCCAAAAAGGAGCGCAAAGTTATCACGAGGCTCAAATATGACGCAAGATGTCAAATCAAGCTAAATGCGCGAAAAAACAATATGTTTCCCGGGAGTGTCGGGTGCGGTGCAACATAGCTTGCGCGAGGATGGGGCGGTTGGAATCAGTCTTGGGTTCCGGCAAGGTATAGCTAGCGAGCTTTGCGTCTGTGCTGACGGAGAACTACACGGGTAAAACGAATTGCTCTTGCCTAAGCCGACGCCTGATTACGGGGAGGAAGCTGCCGCTGGCATCGCAGGGGTCCAGTCGAGCTTCTTCAACAGCAACAGCTCGCAGGCGCCTTCGCCAATGTCTTCGCGGCTGAGCGAACTACGCCAATGCCAACCGTCGTTGGCATCCACTTCTATCAAGGCACCGGAAAGCTGCACCACATCGTTACGCTTGATGCGACGCAAGCGATCGGCAATCTCCGGCGTGGCGGGCACGAGGTGCATGTTGGCGCTGTGCGTCTCCACATCGCGTCGCGGGATGGGCAAGTCATCGGATTCCCAAAAATACCAGCGCCCGCTTTGACTAATCTTGAACTGCTTGTAGATCTCCGGGCGTGCCATGTCGCCCCAGCCCACTGCAATGTCCATGGGCGAGATATCGGATTCGCGCCCAAAATGATATTCCTCCGTGCTCAATATGCGCACAGTTTCAGCGTAGGGTTGTAACTCCGAAATTTTGTATTTGCCATCGTGCGTAGCCGACAGCGCGTTCGCCGGCGTGTGGATGAACTCCATCCACAGCCAGACACCGACCGCCACGATTATCAGCAGCTTGCGGAAAGAGATTTCAAACATGGCGCAAATACGCTACAGCATTTGTCGCCATTGGCAACGGTGATGCGAGGAGGAATGTGTCGAGTTTGATGCAATCGGCGCGCGCATCAGGCTCTTTGTTGAAAATGTGCATGACTGCGCTCTGCAAGACGCGCGCCGTGCATGCCAGTTTCGTAATTTCGGCGGTTATCGCCTGAATGATGAACGTGGAAATCGCACCGTGAACCTGTGCGATGAAAGCATCGGCGGGCGCAAATCAGCCTGGTTGGCCGTCGGCACGCGGACGCAGATAAATCAAAATCGCTCGCACTGCCCACGGACTGAACGCCACCAGCCAGGCAAAAGCGCTGAGTGTCAGCCACAGTGGCACATCGGCGGTAAATTCCGAACCAATACGCATCACGGCAACACACTGCATCAGTACAAATGTCAGCCACGGTATGGCGGGCATCACCAGCGGACGGCCGGAATGTCCCTGCGTCACGCGAGTCACCATGGCCACCAGCATCGAGCCAAAGAAACCCACCGTCAGGGCGTGCATTGGCGCGCGGCCAAGACTGGGTCCTTCTCCACTCCACGCCACTAAGCTTTGCACCGCGAACATGATGAAGGCCACGGGCAACCAGGCGAACGCCAGGTGCAGCACGGCCAACAGCCCGGGGCGCATGGCCTTCCACGGCTGCCAGGCAATCGCATGCCATAGGAAGAGCGCGGCCAAGGGCGCATCGACCATCCACAGCCACTGTGGATAACCGGCCGCATCAATGCCCAAGTGTGCCAATACCAATGGCCAAAAGAGCGGCAAACTCCAAGTAGGCCTGACGACCCTGTATCCGCGCACTGCGGCCTTGGAAAAGAATGGCAGCATGCGATGACATACCGCAAAAAAAATAGGCAACAGCAAACCGAATGTACCCACTCGAATTCCGATACGTGCGAAACGTTCGGGCGCACCCAACACGTAGGCGAGAACACAACTCAGACCGATCATTCCCAGAACAAGCGACGAGAGGCAGGAAATCGCATGCCGATCGCGCCAACCGTCGCGTCTCAGAACACTCGCCAACGCTCTGACTCCCCAAGACCAGCCAGCAAGCATCAGTACCAATCCTGCCACCAGCAGCAGTCTGCTGCCAAGCAAACCGACATGAGAGATCACATAACCACTCAATGCGCCAACAAACACTGGCACGTAGTCACGCTGAGTCAGCGGCGGCTGATCCATCCAGCGTGGAAATACGGTCAGCAAGAACCCGAAGATAAACATGGGCAGCATGCCGAACTGTGTCATGGTTGCATGTGCCACGCCGGCAACAATAGGCGGCTCCGGCATCCAGGCCCAACCAAAGCGCATGCGGGCCAACACCAGCGCCCACCACAACATGGACACCATCACCGCGGTGGCACCGGCGAAAAACATCATCCGGTGGGGTGCCGCGGCAAGTTGCGGTAACAATCCAATTGACACAGGCTTGGTGTGGACAGCGGGTGACATGTTCAATGGAGTCGCAGCGCTAACAACAGCCACGGACTGTTGAACGCGGATCGTCAATGGCGGATTATTACGCCGCCCCCCTCCCTGGGAGGTACATGCGGTATCGGGACCAGTTGTTGATCGCATTGGCATGCTCGGGTCGCTTTTCATACCTGAGCAAGCTAGTCTTTATCTGCGATTTAGCACCTTGATCAAAGTCATGGTTATTCATGTCCTGGTAATTACTGTACAAACAGCATGCTCTTGCAGGTCGCCCCCGCAGGGGTGATAGAGCGCCGGAATCTGTATGTGCGATCCATTCACTTGCGCTGACGGTAGATGAAAACCATCCACACAGACAGCAGCCAGACCTTGAGCCGATTGCCGCTATTCAGCAATGTAGAGGCCCCATCGCTGGCGACATTGGCTGCCGCGACCACCACCAAGGTACTTAATCGCGGCGATGTGCTGTTCAACCGCGGCGATCCCGCTTTGGGCTTCTACGTGGTGATTACCGGGCAGATCAAGTTGGCGTTCTCCTCGGCCAGCGGGGACGAAAAAATCGTCACCCTCATCGCTCCCGGCCAAAGCTTTGGCGAAGCGGTCATGTTCATGGAAAAGTCTTACCCAGTGCTTGCCGCGGCATTAGTCGACTCCACAGTGCTGCATATTCCGCGTGACCCGGTGTTCAAGTTGCTGGAGGCTGATCCTTCTTTTGCGCGGCGCATGCTCGCCGGCCTGTCCATGCGCCTGCATTCAATGCTGCAGGATGTGGAATCCTATTCCATGCGCTCCGGCACTGAACGGCTGGTGGGCTATCTTCTGCAGAACGTACCGGACGATGCCAGGAACGATACGGAGATCGACCTGCCCGTCTCCAAACATGTCATTGCTTCGAGGCTCAACCTGACGCCAGAGTCCTACTCGCGCGCGCAGCATCGGCTCATCGAGGAAGGTTTGATCAGCGTTAACGGTCGCCACATCCAACTTCACGATTTGCAACGACTACGCCAGTTTCTGGCAAACGTCTGACTTCGAGATCAAACTCCGCCGCGCAATCCTTATTCCTCGGAAGATGACGATGGCTCAGGCATCGTAATCCGAACACGCACAGTGCCGTCCGCTTCGTGCTCCATCGAGTAGAGATAGCTATTCCGCGACAACATCTCGAACAATGGATGCGGTTCGCGATAGAGCAGGAGAACGATTTCATCACCTGGAGCAAACGTTTCCAACGCATCGAGCACACGTTCAAACGGCTCCGGTGGATGCATGCCGCGTGCGTCAATCGTAGTGATCATGTGGCAAAGCTCTATATCAATAGCTTATAGCTAACATCACGTCTCAGACTGTCTTTTACAGTTGAGCGACCGTATCCGACTTGACATTTGTCAAGGCCAATTGCGGTTCCAGCGTCCTACATTTCCGCAGTGGCATCTAAGGCCTTGTGAGGACGCATATGAATCCCGTAATGAGCACGTCGACAGCACGCAACGTATTTTACGGCGGCACCGTATTTTTCATCCTGGTGTTCCTGAGCCTCACGTTCCATACCAGCAATGCCTTGCCGCAGCGGGACAATCGCGCGCAGATCACGCCTGCTGTTGCCAACGGCAAACGCATTTGGGAGCAGAATAACTGCATCGGCTGTCACACACTGCTGGGCGAAGGCGCCTACTTCGCACCGGAGCTTGGCAATGTCTACACCCGCCGCGGACCGGACTTCATCAAAGCATGGTTGAAAGCTCAACCGACCAAAGTGCCGGGTCGGCGGCAGATGCCGCAGTTCAATCTCACTGACCCGGAACTCGACGATCTGGTGGCCTTCCTGAAGTACGCCTCGGAGATCAACACGGCTAAGTGGCCTCCCAACATCGAAGGTTAGCGCTGGCGTAGCGAAACTTAGAGGAGAACAATCATGCAATATAAATCTCAGGCTGTCGCGAAACCGTATTTCATTGCCGCCATCGCGCTTTTCGTAGGACAAATACTCTTCGGTCTCATCATGGGTTTGCAGTATGTTGTCGGAGATTTCCTGTTCCCTGCGATCCCATTCAACGTCGCGCGCATGGTGCACACCAATCTGCTCATCGTCTGGTTGTTATTCGGATTCATGGGCAGCGCTTACTACCTCATTCCCGAAGAGACAGAAAGCGAACTGCACAGCCCCAAATTGGCGCTGGCACTATTCTGGATTTTCCTCGTGGCGGGCGCACTGACGGTGCTGGGTTACCTGTTGGTACCCTATGCTTCGCTGGCAAAAATGACCGGCGACAATCTATTGCCGACCATGGGGCGTGAATTCCTTGAGCAACCGACCATCACCAAGATTGGAATTGTGATTGTCGCGCTGGGGTTCTTATTCAACACCTCGATGACATTCCTCAAGGGACGCAAGACAGCCATCGCCAGCGTACTCATGCTTGGTCTGTGGGGACTAGCTGTCATGTTTCTGTTTTCTTTTTACAACCCGGACAACTTGGTGCTCGACAAGTTCTATTGGTGGTGGGTTGTGCATCTGTGGGTAGAAGGCGTTTGGGAACTCATCCTCGGTTCATTGTTGGCCTTCGTGCTAATCAAGGTCACGGGCGTCGATCGCGAAATTATTGAGAAATGGTTGTACGTGATCATCACGCTGACTCTGGTGACCGGAATCGTCGGGACCGGCCATCACTACTATTGGATCGGCACGCCGGAGTATTGGCAATGGGTAGGATCGATTTTCTCGGCAATGGAACCCATACCGTTCTTCGCCATGACCGTGTTTGCGTTCAATATGGTCAACCGGCGGCGCCGGGATCACCCCAACAAGGCAGCGACGCTGTGGGCACTCGGCACCGGCGTGATGTCCTTCCTCGGCGCGGGAGTGTGGGGGTTCCTGCATACGTTGGCACCGGTCAATTACTACACGCATGGCACGCAGATAACCGCGGCGCATGGTCACATGGCGTTTTACGGCGCATACGTCATGGTGGTGTTAACGATGATCTCCTACACCATGCCCATGCTGCGTGGCCGAGATGCCAATACATCGCGGGCGCAGGTTGTGGAGATGTGGAGTTTCTGGTTGATGACCGTGTCAATCGTTTTTATCACTCTGTTCCTGACCGCCGCCGGCATCTTGCAGGTGTATCTGCAACGCTACGCGGACACACCGCAACCGTTCATGATCGTGCAGGATAAAATCGCGCTATTTTATTGGCTGCGGGAAGCGACCGGATTGGTCTTCCTGGTTGGCCTGTTGCTCTATATCGTCAGTTTCTTTGTCAAGGAACAGAACGTATCGGTCAGAGCGACGACGTCGTAAGTAATTCGGCATGTCGGCGATAGAAGCTTTACGCACCTCACGCCCGCTGCCTTACTATGAGGCAGCGGGCGATGAGATCACTGTATTCGAACATGCATGGCACAATCGCCTACCAGTTTTGATCAAAGGGCCGACGGGATGCGGTAAGACGCGTTTCGTGGCACACATGGCGGCGCGATTGAACCTGCCACTGACAACAGTTGCCTGCCATGACGATCTTTCTGCCGCCGATCTCGTTGGACGACACTTGATTGGAGATGGTGACACGGTTTGGAATGACGGACCTCTGACCCGTGCCGTGCGCAGTGGGGGCATTTGCTACCTTGATGAGATCGTCGAAGCGCGCAAGGATACGACTGTCGTTCTGCATCCGCTGGCCGACGATCGCAGACTTCTGCCAATCGAGAGGACCGGCGAGCTGCTGGAAGCACCGCCCAGCTTCATGTTGGTCATCTCCTACAATCCGGGTTATCAGAATTTCTTGAAAAATCTGAAACCCTCAACGTGCCAGCGCTTCGTCAGTCTATCGTTTGACTTTCCCGCACCAGCGCGAGAGGCGGCCATCCTTGCTGGTGAAACTGGCTGCTCGCCGCAACTTGGCGCGCAGCTCGTTACACTGGCTGGCAACCTGCGCGCGCTTAAGGATGTCGATCTCGAAGAAGCCGTCAGCACTCGCCTTCTAGTTTACGCCGCGCGCCTGATTGGCTCCGGACTGGATCCGCTCAACGCCTGCCGAGCTGCCGTAGTCGAAAGCCTGACCGACGATCCCAACGTCATCTCTGCATTAATGGAGGTGGTGCGCGCCACCGTTGGCGATTGAGATGGCTGGCGCGCGTGACACGGAGACATGGCTGGACTTGCGAAATTCACGCACGCTTGCGATTACGGCTGCAACGCTATTTCTCGCGAATCTTATGCTGGCACCCGGTTTCGCGTTCTTGGCACTGCTGTGGCTATGGCGGACCACGCGCAACGGTGCTGCGCCTGTAGCGCGACAACACCTCGACCAAGCGGTCCGCGCCAGCATCGTGGGTGGTTGTTTACTCATGATCACCGCGCTTATCGCCGTCTTCGGCGGTTTGCACAGCGCTTGGACGTGGGTGGCGGTGATTCTCTACTTCACCTGTGTACATTCCACGCTCATCCTGCTGGGTGTCATCGCTCTGGTGCAAGCCATCAATGACAAACCCTGGCGTTATCCGCTCATCGGTGGACCGCGCCAATGAAATATGGATAACTGCGCTAACACTTTGCCTTCAATGACGACGCCAGCCGGTTCATTGCGCTCTCGTCTGCAAGTTAGACGTGCCCTCACGCAAGGTGCGTTCTTTATCCTATTCGCGTTGGCTCCGGTATTCGATATTTTCCGCTACGATCTTGTCGCCGGGCACGCGTGGTTATTTGGAATGCCTTGGCGAATTGGACTGGACGCCCACGTTGGCGGACAGATCGATGCGTTGACGGCCGCCACTCGCGTTGTCACACGATTGCTCTTACCGATACTCGGTGTAGGGAGCTTCTTTCTACTCATCGCCTGGCGATGGGGCCGGCTCTACTGCGGTTGGCTCTGCCCGCACTTTTCGGTGGTTGAAACCATCAATCGCCTCATGCGCCGAGCCGCTGGCAAGCACAGCATTTGGGATCGTCACACCGTCGCGATGATCCGTGATAAAGACAACAATCGATGGATAGTGAATGCGGATGGCTCTCAGGAACGCGTCAATCGACGTTGGTGGCTGGCGGTTGTGCTCTTTGCCGTCGGCTTTGCATTTCTTTGGGCGGTTGTACTTCTTACCTATCTGCTCCCGCCATTTGAAGTTTACGGCAATCTTATTCACGGCACACCTACACGCAACCAAGCACTATTTCTGACTGCAGCCACCATTGCGCTAAGCGTTGAGTTTCTATTTGCACGGCATCTATTCTGCCGTTACGCATGTGCCGTCGGTTTGTTCCAAAGCCTCGTCTGGATGGCAAATCGCAAAGCGATGGTAGTGGGTTTTCATCGGCGGCGGGTGGAGGACTGCCAACGTTGTCCGTCTCTACTTGGAGCAGGCCACGCGGCATGTGAGGAGATATGCCCGATGCGGCTCAATCCACGCTCGATCAAGCGCCATATGTTTGCATGCACACAGTGTGCACAATGCATCAACGCCTGCAGCCAGATTCAAGCCAGCGATTCCCGAGGCAGCTTACTCGCCTGGACCGACGGCGTACATGCCGCAGCGACAGAATCCGGCTTCACGGCCGGCACAACTCATAACAACAATCGCAGCGGAGCCAATTAGGTGGAAGAATTCCGTCGGCTCACTGTGGCATGGACTCATCACGCGTGTGGCTGAGCGCAATCACCCGCACGCGGCGTTCACTCTCAATGAGATCTCCGCAATTGCCAGCGTGCTGTTTCGCGCATTTGGCGGCAATGGGTCCCTGCGCGTCGCGGCAGCCGGTACCACCCGCAATAGTGCGTCACGACGCTGGCTTGATCGGATAAGCGGCAATGCTGAGCGGATTGCAAATGCCGCACTGGACGATGAAACATTGCGGTTGCCAGATTCCATCGCGTTGTTTGCCGATCGCCAATTGAATCGCGATCTATATTTTTGGCTGATTGCGCTGGCGGGAACGATGTCCGGTAGCCATCCGTTTCTACAACAACCGACAACATCATCTTCAACGCTTGGTACAAGCTGGCTGGCAATTAATCAGTCAGCTACTTGCAATGCACTTAAGCGATATCCCGGCCTCAGGAGAAGATATGACCGGCTCATCGACACGCACATCGCAAGTCGAATCGCGGCGGACAAACTCAGCGCTGATGAGGCCAGGGCTGAGCTTGCCGTGCGCCAGGCGCTACGTCATCCGGGAACGGTAGACGAACTACCCACAGCACGTCGACCACCCGAACCGGTACCGCTGTGGCTGTTTCCAAGCACACACTCCATCGCACACGCGACGGTACAGACGGAAGAAAGTAAATCCATACGAACTCCCGGTGCAAAGAACGGGCACCGCTTGCAACGGCGCCAGCAAGGCGAACGCATAACGGAAGGAAATGGCCGCAGTGGAATACTACTTCCCTTCCGCGCCGAGAGCCTGATGACTTGGGCAGAGTACCGCGCGTGCATCGCCCGCACGACGATGACGCGGCAGGCACCGCACGCGCGGCAGAGGAGTTGGAGAAGATTTCCATCACTCGTTCATCAGACAGCACGGCATCTCGAGTCCGATTTGATTTGGATCTTCCGAGTGCGGTGCAAGACGACGTGCCACTTGGGCCTGGTTTGCTGTTTCCGAATGGGATTGGCGCAAGGCACAACTTCGCGAAAACTACGTACACGTGCAACCCATGCGTCCACGCCAAACGCATGCCTGCGAATTGCCGCAGGAACTCCGCAGATCTGTGCTGAGGCTGCGCCGCCAATTCTCCACCTTGCTACCACACCGGCGCCAATACCACGGACTTTATGATGGCAGGGACATTGATCTAGATGCAGCCGTGCGCTACTTCGGCGAACGACACACTGGTGTTCGCCAGCCGGAGCCAGGCATCTACCTCGACACCGTTCGCGCCGAACGCGATCTCGCCTGTCTGATAATGGCCGATCTGTCGCTGTCCACCGATGCATGGATCAGTAATACACAGCGCGTGGTCGACGTAATTCGAGACAGTCTACTGCAGCTCGCCGAAGCACTCTCTGCTACGGGTGATGTCTATGCCATGTATGGATTTTCCTCACTGAAGCGACAGCTTGTCCGATTGCACGTGCTCAAGGAGTTCAACGAAAGCTACGATGGCAATACGCGCGGTCGCGTGCAGGCGTTGAAACCGGGATACTACACGCGCATGGGCGCAGCACTGCGCTTTGCGACACGCGTGCTCAACGAGCGCGGCAACGCGCTACGGCTATTGATTTTGCTCACCGACGGCAAGCCAAACGACATCGATCACTATGAGGGTCGTTATGCCATCGAAGACACGGCAGCAGCGGTTCGCGAAGCCAGGCGCGCCGGCTTGCGTCCATTTTGTGTAACAATTGATCAGGAAGCTGCGGATTACCTGCCACGCATTTTCGGCGCGCAAGGTCATATCGTCGTGCAACGACCGGAAGATTTACCCGGCAGATTGCCAAAACTATACGCTCAACTCACTGCCAGCTAGTGGTTTCACAATACCAAGCTGGATACGCCTTCACGAGAATCTCTCCGGATAGACAGACCGAACATTCCGTCCGCACGAATCATCCCCGCTGTGGGTTTGCGAACTTCAAATCAGCCCAATGCCTGTTGCAGATCACGGCGCAGATCTTCCACATCCTCCAAGCCGACTGAAAGCCGGATCAGGCCGTCGCTGATTCCCGCCGCCGCGCGTTCAGCATCAGTAAGACGCCAATGCGTAGTCGTTGCTGGATGCGTGATCGTGCTCTTGGTATCACCCAGATTGGCGGTGATGGAAAATATGCGTACCGCATCGATAATCTTCCACGCTGCTTCGCGACCGCCTTCGACGTCGAAACTGACGATGCCGCCAAATGCTTTTTGTTGCTTGCTAGCGATGGCGTGTTGCGGATGTGAATTCAACCCCGGATAGAAGACCTTCTTGACGCCACGTTGTTGTTCCAGCCAACCTGCCAGTTCCAGCGCACGCTCACTGTGCGCTTTCATGCGAAGACCTAGCGTTTCCAGACCTTTCAAGAACACCCACGCATTGAACGGACTTATGGAAATGCCACCATTGCGCACAATGCCAAAGACCGAATCGCCGACTAATTTTTCTGTGCCAATGATGGCGCCTCCGAGGCAGCGTCCCTGCCCGTCGATGTACTTGGTCGCCGAATGGATAATCAAGTCGGCACCGAGTTGCAGCGGTAGTTGCAACGCCGGCGTGAGAAAGCAATTATCGACCACCAACAAGCATCCACGCTTGTGTGCGATTTCGGCAATACGTTCAATGTCAGCCACTTCCGTCGTTGGATTAGACGGTGTCTCCAAGAACACCAGGCGCGTCTCCTTGCGGATCGCCGCCGCCCAGGCCGCATAGTCAGTGAGGGGAACAAACGTCGTCGAAACCCCGAATTTAGCCAGCGGTCCCTGCAACAGTGTCACTGTTGTACCGAACACACTCTGCGAACAGACGATGTGTTCACCCGCCTTGAGCGTGGCCAGGCACAACGTGAGGATTGCGCCCATACCGGAAGCCGTCGCGACGCAGCGCTCGCCGCCCTCCATTACCGCCAACCGCTGCTCAAACGTGCGTACCGTTGGATTGGTGAAGCGCGAATAAATATTGCCTGGCTGATCGCCACGAAACCGCGCCGCCGCCTCCGCCGCGCTCTTGAAAGTGAAACTCGACGTGAGGAAAAGCGGTTCGCTCTGTTCGCCTTCAGACGTGCGCAACTGTCCGCCACGCACGGCCAGCGTGTCGATTTCGTAATCGCCGTGGAAACCCTGTGTCATATCGCCTCCGCATTGAATTCATGCGCCGATGAAAATCACGGTATGCGGGAAGCGCGCGGGCAAAAAAATACCGCACGTGCCAAAGCCGGTGCGGTTCGCATCGCTTTAGCTGATTCAAGAAGGTCGCCCTTCTCCGCGCCCGCAAGCTGATTTCAAATCGGCGCTACTGCTTACTTGCGCGTCAGACTAGAAGATGTGCGAGGCGCTGTCAAATCCTGCCTCACGCGACCGCCGGCCTTGTCCAGGAGGTTTTAGGCTTTCGATCCTGTTGATCCGGTCCAATAATTCGAGGACTGCATATCAGCACCCGTTAGCGCTGGTATCTGACTGAGCGCAGTTAACCCTACCGTCCCCACGCAGTTGGAGACCCAGTCAAATATGAATTCATTTCCACGACCGGATTCCCCCATATTTTCGCGGGGATGACGACAGGAAAAGTTGACACTTCTTTCTATGTCTTACGCTCAAGCGGTGGCGGTCAAGTCGTCCGATATCTCGGTGACCTCACGCCGCGACTTTGCATCGTCATTGCGCAATTGACCGATACGATCGAGATAGCCGCTGTTGACATCGCCTGTGACGTACTTGCCGTCGAAGCAGGAACAATCGAACTGCGAGATCCTGGGATTACCACGGCGAGCACAGTCGATCAGGTCTTCCAGTTCCTGATATATCAACCAGTCCGCGCCTATCAGCTTGCAGATTTCCTCGGTGCTACGCCCCTTGGCGATCAATTCTTCAGATGTGGCAATGTCAATGCCGTAGACATTGGGGAAGCAAACCGGCGGCGCCGCCGAGGCAAAGTACACCTTGCGCGCACCGGCCTCGCGTGCCATCTGCACGATTTGGCCTGAAGTCGTGCCACGCACGATCGAATCATCCACCAACAACACATTCTTGCCGCGAAATTCCAAATCGATGGCGTTCAATTTCTGCCGCACCGACTTCTTGCGCATCGCCTGGCCCGGCATGATGAAGGTGCGCGGTATATAGCGATTCTTGATGAAACCTTCGCGATACTTCACTCCCAGCGCATGCGCCAACTCCAACGCCGCCGTGCGACTGGTATCCGGGATCGGGATGACAGTATCGATGTAATGATTAGGGCGTAGGCGCAGAATCTTCGCCGCCAGCTTTTCACCCATGCGCATGCGCGCCTTGTGCACTGAAATGCCGTCAATGATGGAATCTGGGCGCGCGAAATATACGTACTCGAAAATACAGGGCGCGTACTGCGTTACATCGGAACATTGCTTGGTATGCAGCGCGCCGCGCTTGTCCATGAACACCGCCTCGCCGGGCGCAATGTCGCGCACCAGTTGGAAGCCGAGCGCATCGATGGCCACGCTTTCCGAGGCGATGATCCATTCCGTGCCCTCGGGCGTTTCGCGACGACCAAACACGATGGGCCGAATGCCATACGGATCGCGGAAACCGACCAGGCCGACGCCGCTGATCATTGCAATCACAGCGTAACCGCCGCGGCAACGCCGATGCACACCACGCACGGCATTGAATATATCCTCGGCGTCGATGCGCAACTTGCCAGCCTGCTGCAACTCATGCGCAAACACGTTGAGCAGAACTTCCGAATCGGAATCGGTGTTGATGTGACGCAGATCGTCGCGATACAGCTCTTCTTTCAACTGCTCGGCATTGGTCAGATTGCCGTTATGCGCTAAACATATACCGTACGGTGAATTGACATAGAAGGGCTGCGCTTCCTGTGACGAACTGCAACCGGCCGTCGGGTAACGCACGTGGCCCATGCCCATGTTGCCGATGAGATTGACCATATGGCGGGTGTGGAACACATCGCGCACCAGAGCCACTGGACTTGCGCAGATAGACGCGGCCGTCGTGGTAGGTGGCCATGCCAGCGGCATCTTGGCCACGGTGTTGCAGGACGGTTAAACCGTCAAAAATGCTTTGATTGACCGGGCCCTTACCGACGATGCCGACGATGCCACACATAGGCCGCTGCCCGCAGGAGAAATAGGCTGCTAATTGTAGCCCCGCGCGCGCCTATTCGGGGAGATATTTCTGGAACTCGGGTGGAATTTTTGCCCTTAACCACTGTGCCGCCGGCAACAATTTGGGCACGAACATCGAATCCGTCCACCACGGATCCTTCGTCATGGGGGTAAAACTGGCGAGAAACACCAACAAGGTCACCACCGCGAAACCACGCAGCACGCCGAATACCACGCCCAGCATGCGGTCCGTGGCCGTCAACCCCGATGCGGCGATGATTTTGGCCAACAAAAAGTTGATGATGCCCATGACCATCAAGGTGCCGAAAAACAGCAGTCCAAAAGCAATTAACCACTGCGCTGAGGGCATGCTGATGAACCCGGAAACCCAGTTCGCGGCCATCGGATTGAAGGTACGCGCCACCCAGAAGGCAATGATCCAGGCGAGCAACGACAACACCTCTCGCACCAGTCCGCGCAACAGGCTAAGCAAGGCCGAGATGCCGACGATGACAAGAATGGCGACATCAACCCAAAGCATGTCGCGTCCTCACCTGTGTGCCTGAACGGTGCGCGTTGATCATGGATAGCGAACCACCATGCCCTTGAGGTTGAGATCCTTCTCCAATCGCTGACGGGCCTGCTCAGCCTTGTCGCGCACCAGCTCCGGACCAACTCGCACGCGAAACTTCACGCCTGCATCCGTATTAAGCTTTTCAACAAAGGCGGCATAGCCCTGCTTCTGCAGTTTCTCGCTCAGTTCAGTGGCGTTCTGCTCGCTGGCGAAACTGCCCAGCTGCACCACCCAGGCCTGCACTCCGGCGGCCAATTGTTTGTCCGGTTTGCCGGATTCATCTGCCTTTCCCAGCGACGCGGGCGGCACTTCGGGCACTGCGGACTTTGCGCCTGTTTTCTTGTCGGTCGATTTTGCCGGCGTTGACTTCGGTTGTTCATTCGATATGGTCGGCGCCTCGCCGGCCCGCTCGGCTGGAACTACGGGTGTCACCGGCTGCGCCGGTTCCAGCGGCACAATCTTGGACGTGAATTCGCCAGCCGTGGGTGTTGGCGGCGGCGGAATATTGCTTTCTTGGATCTGAGGCGTCTGTGTAGTGGATTTGTCCACCAACATGGGCACGAAGATCACCGCCAAACCTACCAGCACGGCCGCCCCAATCAGACGTTGTTTCATCGGGTCTGCCATCGTCTCGCTATCATTCCGACTGGCGGCCTTCGTGTTCCAAAATGTCGGCGACGCCGGCCACCGTGAGGAAGGAACCAAACACCAGCACGCGATCACCCGGCTTCGCCGCCGCGTGTACTGCGGCATAACCATCGGCGATGTTGTCGTAGCAATGTACTGGCGCACGCGGCGCAAAAACCTCAAGCTGCTCACGCAACATCTGCGCGTTTGCACCACGCCGCGCCTGCAAACTCACCAGGTGCCAGCTATCGGCAAGTGCATGCAGCACAGTGAAGATGCCGCCAATGTCCTTGTCCTTCAGCATCCCGATAAGGAAATGCGTGCGTCCCAGCGGTTGTGGTTCGGAGCGGATGGTGTCAGCTAACACACGCGCCGACTGCGGGTTGTGGGCCACGTCCAAAATCCACGTCACCGCGCCGGGAAAAACTTGAAAGCGACCTGCCAACTGTACCTGCGACAAACCAGCTTCGATTGATTGGCGCGACACCACGGTGCGCGGTTCCAGCGCTTCAAGCACGCGCAATACACCGGCAGCGTTCTGATATTGAAATGTGCCGTGCAGGTGCGGTGGTGGCAAGCGGTCGAAGCGGCGCGTTGCACTCCACCAGGTCCAGCTTCCATCGTGGATTTCAAAACCGTATTCCTTGCCAAGCACGGCCAGCGGTGTTTGCAATTCGCGCGCGTGCTCCACGAGACTGTCTGGCGGATTGGGATCAGAACATACAGCCTGACGCTGCGGACGAAAGATACCGGCTTTCTCACGGCCGATGCTTTCGCGGTCGGGGCCAAGAAAATCGACATGATCAATATCGATCGTGGCGATCAGCGCCACATCGGCGTCGACCAGATTGACCGCGTCCAGGCGGCCACCAAGGCCCACTTCAAGGATGGCAATGTCGACCTGCGCACGCGTAAAAATATCCAGTGCCGCCAGCGTGCCAAATTCAAAATAGGTGAGACTGATTTCGCCGCGGGCGCGATCGATGCGATCAAAGGCGCCGCAAATGGTTTCATCATCGACGATTTCGCCATCGACGCGAATGCGTTCGTTGTAATGAATGAGATGCGGTGAAGTGTAGCGTCCGACCTTGTAGCCCTGCGCGCGCAGAATGCAGTCTAGCACCGCCACGCTCGAACCCTTGCCGTTGGTGCCGGCAACATTGACCGTCGCATACTTCGGTTGAATGAGCTGCATGCGTTCGGCCACCGCGCGGCAGCGATCGAGGCCGAGTTCAATTTCCTTGGCATGCAAGGATTCCTGCCACGACAGCCATTCGCGCAATGTCTGGAATCGCGGTGGTTGGCCTTGCTGGTTACGCGCTGGTGTCGACATCTCAGTGTGTCAATTTGAGCGGTTAACTTGACTGATGGTACCGAAACTCAGCGCTGATGGCGGCACGGAATTCAAGCTGCGGGCGCAGACTTGCCCATCAACATCGCCAACACAGCAGCGATACGGTCACGCAATTGGCGACGGTCGACGATCATGTCGATGGCGCCATGCGCCAACAGAAATTCGCTGCGCTGGAATCCCTCCGGCAGCACCTGTCGCACCGTCTGCTCAATAACGCGCGGACCTGCAAAACCAATCAGCGCATTCGGCTCGGCAATATTGATGTCGCCCAGCATGGCAAAGCTTGCCGACACGCCGCCCATGGTTGGATCAGTCAATACTGAAATAAATGGTATGCCTTGCTCGCCGAGCTTGCGCAGCGCAGCCGCCGTGCGTCCCATCTGCATCAGCGAAATCAGTGCTTCCTGCATGCGCGCGCCGCCACTGGCGGCGAAGCATACCAGTGGTACGCGTTCCTTTTGCGCCACGCGTGCACCGAGCAAAAAGCGCTCACCCACTACCGAACCCATGGAGCCGCCCATGAATTCGAAATCAAAGGCACAGGCAACTAACGGAATCTTCTTAACAGTGCCACGCAACACCACCAGTGCGTCTGTTTCGCCGCTGTCCTTCTGAGCCTGCACCAGGCGGTCACGATATTTCTTGCTGTCCTTGAACTTGAGAAAGTCCAGTGGCTTAACTTCGGCGCCGATCTCAGTTCGCGCATCGGGGTCGAGAAAACTGTTCAGGCGGCGGCGCGCACCAATGCGCATGTGATGATTGCACTTCGGACACACATCCAGGTTGCGTTCCAGTTCAGCGCGGAACAGCATCGCCTTGCACGCCGGACAACTGGCCCAAACGCCTTCGGGCACGGCGCGCTTGCCGCTGCCGCCTTCGGTGCGAATACGCGAAGGCAGCAAGCGCTTAAACCAACTCATCGATCCAAAGCCGCCCTCGCTCATGCCGCTTTGCTCACTTTATCCATTGCCGCGCGCAGCGAGCCAATGAACTCACGCACGCTGGCATGCATGCGAGATTCATCGCCACTGCCGTTCTCGATGATGTTCACCAATGCGCTGCCAACGACCACGGCGTCGGCAACCTGCGCCAATTGCGCGGCGGCGGCAGCGTCCTTGACGCCAAATCCCACGCCTACGGGCAGCGCGGTGAATTTGCGAATGTGATTGATGCGCATTGCCACTTCATCGACATTTAACGAGCTGGCGCCGGTGACGCCTTTCAGTGAAACGTAGTAGAGAAATCCCGAAGCGGCGGCGCAAATCTTTGCCGCGCGCGCATCGCTGGTGGTGGGTGCGAAAAGGAACACCGGATCGATGCCATGCGACTTCATCAACGCCGTGAATGATTCGCCTTCTTCCGGCGGCAAATCGACAGTGAGTACACCATCGACACCCGCTTTGGCTGCAGATCGCGCGAACTGTTCATAGCCCATGACTTCGACGGGATTCAGATACCCCATCAAAATTACCGGCACCGTCGAATTCGTTTCTCGAAATTTCGCCACCATATCCAGGACATCGTGCAAGCTCACGTGATGTTTCAGCGCTCTTTCGCTGGCGCGCTGGATCACCGGCCCATCGGCCATGGGATCGGAGAACGGCACGCCGAGTTCGATAATGTTCGCACCGGCAGCGGCTAGCGTGTGCATCAGGGCTACCGTGGCCGCGGGTTGTGGATCGCCGGCGGTGATGAATGGCACCAGCGCAGTACGCCCTTGCTGGCGCAGATTGTCGAAACAGGATTTGATACGACTCATTGGATTCTTAGGAAATCAAAAACGAATGCTCAAAATCGAATTCCCTGGCGCGAAGCCACGGTGTGAATATCCTTGTCGCCGCGCCCGGAAAGGTTGACGACGATGACTTCATCATTGCGCATGGTTGGCGCCAGCTTCGCCGCGTAGGCCAAAGCGTGGCTGGACTCTAGCGCCGGCATGATGCCTTCAATGCGCGTCAGATCGTGAAACGCCTGCAGCGCTTCGTCGTCGGTGATACCCACATACTGCGCACGGCCAGTATCTTTCAACCACGCATGTTCGGGACCGACGCCGGGATAATCGAGGCCAGCGGAAACGGAGTGCGTTTCAATGATCTGCCCGTCGGCATCTTCGATGAGATAAGTACGATTGCCGTGCAAAACGCCTGGTCGGCCGGCACACAGTGACGCGGCGTGCCGGCCCGTGGCTATACCATCGCCCGCGGCTTCCACGCCAAACATCTTCACCGACTTGTCATTGATAAACGGATAAAACAGTCCAATGGCGTTCGATCCGCCACCCACACAGGCAAGTAGCGCATCCGGCAGCTTGCCGGTCTGCGACAAACACTGCGCCTTGGCTTCACGGCCGATGATGGCTTGAAAATCTCGCACCATCACCGGATAGGGATGCGGACCGGCGACAGTGCCGATAATGTAGAAAGTGTTATCAACATTGGTTACCCAGTCGCGCATGGCTTCGTTCAACGCGTCTTTCAGCGTCTTCGAACCCGATTCGACCGGCACCACTGTTGCGCCCAGCAGCTTCATGCGATAGACGTTGAGTGCCTGGCGTTTGATGTCCTCCGATCCCATGTAGACCACACACTCAAGGCCAAGCCGTGCCGCCACCGTCGCCGAGGCCACGCCGTGCTGACCGGCACCGGTTTCAGCGATGATGCGGGTCTTACCCATGCGCCGCGCGAGCAACGCCTGACCGATGGTGTTATTAATCTTGTGCGCACCAGTGTGGTTCAAATCCTCGCGTTTGAGAAACACGCGCGCCCCGCCCAGCTTGCGCGACCAGCGCTCTGCGAAATAAAGTGGCGACGGCCGGCCCACATAGTGCTGCAGATCAGAATCCAGTTCGCGCAGGAATTCTGCGTCACCGATATATCGCTCATAGGCTGCCGTCAATTCCAGCAGCGGTTGCATCAATGTCTCGGCGACAAAGCGTCCGCCAAAGACACCAAAGTGTCCGCGCGCATCGGGATAGCCGGTGTTTTCTTCGCGATGTTTCAGCGTCAACGGTTCTTGCTTGCTTACGGATTTTTCAATGGCACCCACGGTGCACCTCACGGAGGAATGCCTGCATCTTGGCGGGATCCTTGATGCCCTTAGTGGCTTCAACGCCACCGCTCACGTCGACGGCATACGGACGCGTGGCGGCAATAGCGGCTGCGACATTATCAGGTGTAAGCCCGCCTGCCAAGATAAACGGTCGCTGTAAATCAGCGGGGACCCGTGACCAATCAAAGACTTGCCCAGTACCCCCGTAATTACCCTCGTGAAAACTGTCGAGCAGCAGCGCGGCGGCTGAACTAAAGCGGCCCGCCTGCTCGTGAATGTCCACGTCCGGACGCATGCGGATAGCCTTGATGTAGGGCATGCCGTAACGCTCGCAGTCAGCCGCCGTTTCGTCGCCATGAAACTGCAGCAAGCCCGGACGCACAGCTTCCAGCACTGTTTGGACCTCTCCCGCAAGCGGATTGACGAATAACGCCACGGTGCTAATGAAGGGAGGCAGGCGGTGAACGATTTCTCGCGCGGTGCCAACACCTACGGCACGTGGACTACCGGCGTAAAACACCATACCGATGGCATCCGCGCCCAAGGCGACCGCAGTCAGCGCATCCTCCTCGCGGGTGATACCACAAAATTTGACGCGGATGCGTTGCGTTTGCATGAACGGAATCAACAGCGTTGTAAGGTCTGCTTTCGATTATGCCGGAGATTCCGGCCACCAGGCAGTGCGGGGCGCGGGGATCGCAAACCGCGTGGGGTAGCTCACGCGCAGCAGGTATAGTCCCGCCGCTGGTGCCGTAACGCCACCTTGGCGCCGATCACGGCTTTCCAGCACGTCACCCGCCCATGAAACAGGACGCTTGCCGGCGCCAATATCGCTTAATACGCCGACGATATTTCGAACCATGTGCTGCAAAAACGCATTAGCCTCCACATCGATAAGTATATAAACCCCGACACGCCGCACGCTGATCTGCCGCAAGTCGCGCACGGCAGACTTCGATTGGCATTCAGCAGCGCGAAATGCAGAAAAATCGTGCTCACCGACAATGGTATCGGCCGCCGCCTGCATCAGTGATACGTCCATCGGCCGGTAATCCCAGCTTACCCGCCCACTGAGTGTGCCGGAACGCGCCGAGTCATTGATGATGACGTAGCGATAGCGGCGCGCCGTCGCGGAGTAACGCGCATGATATTCATCGTCTACTCGACGTGCCCACACCACGCTCACATCTTCCGGCAACAGGCTGTTTGCACCCAGTATCCAGGCACGCTCGTCGCGCGTTGCCGTGGTTTCAAAATGCGCCACCTGTCCCCAGGCATGCACGCCAGCGTCGGTTCTGCCCGCGCAAATTAGCTCGATGTCGTGCGCCGCCACGGATGTCAGTGCGGATTGCAGCTCACCCTGGATGGTGCGAATGTTGCGATGTGCGCCGAGGAACTGCCAACCCTGAAATCGGCTGCCGTCGTACTCGATGCCTATGGCAACGCGCATGATGTGATGGTGTGACTAGCAATGCTGGAAACGAAGCGGGGCCGGCGTTTCGCGCCGGCCCCGAGAATTGACTGCGGCACAAGTTAGGTCGAAAGCTCGCGCAACAGACGATTGGCTTCGTCACGTTGCGCATCGATACCCTCGCGCACCACTTCATCGAGAATGCTGCGCGCACCGGACGCATCGCCCAACTCGATGTAGGCCTTGGCCAGATTGAGCTTGGTGTCGATGTCATCACCAGCGGCCGTACCCAGCGTGCTGGTAGCGGAAAAAGTCTCTTCAGCCGAAGCGCCGCGCAGATCGTTCTCAAACAATTCGGCGGTCTGCTCGCTATCCAGCACTTCCTTAGAATCCATAGTGAGATCGACCGTCTCGAAGCCAGCGCCGTACTTGCTCTTCGACTTGGTTCCGACGGTATCCTCGAGCGACTTGGTAATGTCATCCAGGGTCAAATCGTCGGTATCGGTATCGAGCGTCAGTTCATCGCTGCCGGTAGTCGGGTTGTCGCGGAAAGCCTCATCAAAGGCGCCAAACTCGCCACCCGTAGCGGTCAAATCACCATCGGAACCGAAGATGGGCGCGGTGTCTTGCGCATTGGTAGAAGCCAAATCGTTTTCGAACAGGCGCACCGTGTCTTCGTCGAGGCTCAGGCTGTCGATGTCGCCCATGGTCACTTCGGCCGATCCGCGCGTATCGAGCTTCATGTCCATGCCAGTGGATTCCGGCCCGCGCGTCTCGTCCTGCGCGCCCATATCCAAAGACAAATCCAGGCCACCGATGTCGAACTCCAGCCCCGGTTCCGCGGCTGAGGCTTCCAACCCCAGCGATGTTTCGCCTACGGGCGCGCTTGTGCTCGGTCCAGCAGACATCGACAGTGACGGCGGTGGCTCGGCACTCATCGGCGCCACATCAATCAACGTGGTCAACGATTCGGCTGGATTTGCAGCTTCAGTACGCGCAGGAAGTCGACAATGTTGTCGCTGGATTTCGCTTCGGTGGCGTCGCCTGCACCGAGGTCGAAATCGAGCAGGTCGCTTGGGCTCATCGTCGATGACGCGCTGCCCGGTTGGTCGTTCATGAACCCGGCGTCGAAATCCAGGCTCGATTCCATCAGGCTGGCGCCGGCATCGGCGGCAACGACTGAGCCGCTCTTGGTTAGACTCAGCAGCTCATTAACGGCTTCGCTGGCACCAGCCACCATAGACGAGTCTTCGCCAATGCTGCTGGCTGGATTGGCCGAGAGATCCAGTATGTCGGTGTCGCTTTGCTTGACGTCGCCGGCAGCGGTGATATCAAGCATGTCAAAGGCCTGATCGGTGGCCGCGCCCGGATCAAAAATCGCAGCGGCATCGCCGGTCAGTTGAGAGTTGGTTGTGGCTGTTCCCGAATCTCCAAGGGTGGAAATTCCGGGCACCACCGCCGACGTCACCGTGCGGCTGATCGCCTCTTCGCCGAGCGCGGTAATATCAACGAACTGCCGCTGACCGCCTTCGCCCAACGTGCTTGCCAAATCGCCGCCGGCGGAGAACAGATCGCGGTTGGGCGACATCTCGCGCCACATCGCCAGCGCGCTGTCCCACAGCGGACCGGTACCACCCACGGCGTCATGCAGCTCGCGCGCAGCACTTTCGTAGGCCTGACGGTTGTTGCTGGAGTAATAAACCTCCAACAAGCGCAACTTGTATTTGTGCTCGTTCGGATGATTGGCAATCGCTTCGCGAATCAGGCGCTCAGCTTCATCAAAGCGCTCATAGGCAAGGTAGACGTTAACTTCTGCAAGTGGATCTTCTTCGGCGTCTTCGCGAAGCGCTGGCGTCGTTGGCGCCTGCACCGTGGTGCGATCAAACGCCGGCGGTTCGGCGCGATCCAGCGTATCAATGACGTTACTGTCGTCGGGAACACCGAACAAATCCTCGTCGTCCATGGCCGGAGCCTCGGCCGCCGAGGTAGCGCCACTCAAGGCCGAATCGAAACTGCTGATCGGCTCATCGTCAGCAACGGTTGGGAAACTATCGGCAACCGGTACGGCACGCCGGCGCATAACCAGCGCGCTGAGCCCACCCAGCAAGGCCAGCAATCCACCGAGTAAGGTCAGGCCACCACCCGGAACGCTATCGAGGATGGAAGTCGGAATGAACTTGCTCAGCAGGCCGTTTATCTTTTCGACGACGCCGGCGGCGGGCGCGGGCTGCTCAGCGGCGGGCGCCTGTTCGGGCGCTTCAGCAGCCGCGGCAGGGGCAGGCGGCGTTTCCGGCGTCGCTGGAGCAGGTTCCTGCGCTGTGGTTTCCGTGCTTCCGGCAGCAGCAGGCGGCTGTTCAGCCGCCTTGTTGGGTTCCGTTGAAGCCTCCTGCTCGGGAGGCGGCGCCGCTGCTGGCGGCGTCTCTATCGTCGGCGCCTCCGCGGGCGGTGCTTCGGCCGTGGCCTCTGGCGGCGGCGTAGTAGGCTGTGCCGTTCCTTCGGTCGGTGGCGTTTGCTCTGTCGCTGCGGGTGCGGTGGGTGGAGTTTCCGCCGGCGGCGTTGTTTCAGCCGAGGCAGGTGGAGTTTCGGAACTGCTGTTCGGCAGGGGGTAAGTCGGTGTTTGTACCTGGTTGTCCAGTGATCGCCAAGGTTCGGGCGCACCAGCTGCTGGCGCCGTCGCTGCCGGCGCGGCGGCGGCCGTTTCAGCTGTGGCCGGCGCAGTCGCTTCCGCAGTTGATGGCGCTGTTTCTTCTGCTGCCGGAGCCGCTGTCGTAGCGCCAGCACCTAACTTCTGCTGCAATTCGGCAAGCTGACTGTCCTGAAGGCTGACCCGACTCTTCAACTTATCGATGATGTCCTCGGATTCCTTCAACTGTGACTTCAGTTCTTCGTTCTCGCGATTCTTCGATTCCAGCGCTTCCTTGGTCAGCGCCAGATCACCGGCGTTGGCAGCGGCGCTCTTGCCCGTCGCGTCATTGCCAGCCAAAAGCTTGAGTTTGGACTCGTCGGTCGCAGCGGGGGCTTCGGGTTTGGTTTCACTGCTTGCGCTGTTCGTCGCCGGCTCCGCAGCGGAAGCCACCGAGGTTGCACCCTGCGGCTGATGCGGCGCGGCCTGCGCGCCACGTTCGCGGTACTCGCGCCACAATGCGTCGTGACGCTGAAACTCAGCCAGCGCTTCTGCGCGCGAAGTCGCGGTAAGCTCGCTCTGCTCCGGCATCTTCAGAACGTAGCCCTTCTTCAATAAATTCATGTTGCCGCGGATGAAGGCTTCCGGATTGGTGCGAAGCAGAGCCACCATCATCTGCTGCATGCTGACCGATCTGTTCGGTCTCATCGAAGCGGCGGCAGACCAAAGCGTGGGATACGCTCCGCTGGCCGAAGGCATCGGCGCGGGGGCAGACTCCGCGGTTTGGGTCGGTGCAGGCGACGGATTTGCCGCAGGCTTTTCCTTTGCGACCGGCGCGGGAACTGGCGTCGGCGTTTTCGCTACCAGCTCGCGTCCGCTGGCAGTGGATGCAGGCGCTGGCTGAGTTGTCGCCGGTGTAGCTGGACTTCCAGACTTGATCTTTGCAGGTTCCCAGGCGACACGTCGCGAGGGATCGTAGAGCGGTGGATCGAGCAGCGCCGTGAACTCGCGGATCAATCGACCCTTGGCCCAGTTGGCCTCCACCAGGAAATTGAGGAATGGTTCGTTAACCGGATCGTGCGAGGTAATGCGGATATAGTCCGGACCCTTGCGCGTCTGCTGGATGTCGAACTTCAACTGCGTGAGTATGCCGGCGTAATTGACACCGGCACGGTTGAATTCCGCGGCGGGTGCCACACCCACATGCAGCGTCTCAATCTCATCACTGGTTGCACTGAGAATGGGGATCCGCGCGTCCAGCGGCTGATGCAATCCGGATTTTAATTCCAGATTGCCCAGACTCAATGCATACACGCAGACGGGCGACGCCGAAAACAGCGCCAACCCAAGTAGCAGTAGCCGTCTCATGTGCCGATCCTTACCCTTTTCGGTTCGTGCCCCGCAGCCTCACGACTGGGCGCTTTGCACGTTCAGGTACCCACTCCCCCGACTTGCAATGCCTCAATCCTGCGAACGGACTTTATAAATTAAGCATAACTATAGCTCACAGATGATGTTTTACCAAAATTTCGGCGATTTGGATACTGTTTAGGGCCGCCCCCTTACGGATATTGTCCGACACAACCCACATATTGATTCCCCGGGGGTGGGAGATGTCCTCCCGGATCCGCCCGACGAAGGTGGCATCATGGCCGGCCGCCTCGGTCACCGCGGTGGGATAACCGCCATCCGGCAGCTCATCCATCAGGGTGACGCCCGGCGCCTTCGCCAGCAGGTCGCCCGCACCTCCTCGACAGTAATCTTCTTGCGCGTTTCGATGTGGACGGCCTCGGAATGGCCGTAGAACACCGGCACGCGCACCGCCGTTGGATTAACAAGTATGGACTCGTCCTCCATGATCTTCCGTGTCTCCCACACCATTTTCATCTCTTCTTTGGTATAGCCGTTATCCATGAACACGTCGATGTGCGGCAGGCAGTTGAACGCAATCTGCTTGGGATAGACATTGCGCTCGATGGGTTTGCCATTGAGCAGGGCCGCTGTTTGCGCTGCCAACTCATCGATGGCCTCCTTGCCGGTACCGGAGACGGATTGATACGTCGCGACATTGATGCGTTCGATACCGACCGCATCCTTGATGGGTTTCAATGCCACCAGCATCTGAATGGTCGAGCAATTGGGATTGGCGATGATGCCGCGATTCTTGTACTCAGCGATGCGATGCGCATTCACTTCCGGCACCACCAGCGGGATGTCCTTGTCCTGGCGAAATTGCGAGGTATTGTCGATGACCACGCAGCCAGCGGCAGCGGCCTTTGGCGCATAAATCGCCGAGACTGATGCGCCCGGAGAAAACAGACCGATCTGCACATTCGAGAAATCGAAATCCTCCAGCGCCTGTACCGTGAGTTTCTCGCCGTTGAAATCCACCTGCTTGCCGGCGGAACGCGCGCTGGCCACGGCGTGCACTTCATCGACCGGGAAATTGCGTTGCGCCAGGATGTCGAGCATCACTTCGCCCACTGCACCGGTGGCACCCACTACTGCGACATTAAATTTGCGGCTCATTTTCTATACTGATTTAAGGTTGAACGATCGAATTCGAAATTGGGGTTAAGAATCTTGACACATGCCGGACTACAGCGCTGCGACAATGGCATCGCCCATGGCTTCGGTGCCCAGCTGCGTCATGCCCTCGGACATGATGTCAGGCGTGCGCAAGCCGAGACCGAGTACGCGGCTCACCGCTTTTTCCACCCTGTCGGCGAGCGCGGGCTCATCGAGCGAATAGCGCAAAGCCATGGCCAACGACAACACCGTGGCGATGGGATTTGCAATATCTTTACCGGCAATATCGGGCGCCGATCCGTGGATGGGCTCGTACAAACCGCGCCTGTCCTCATTTAATGATGCCGAGGGCAGCATGCCGATCGAACCGGTCAGCATCGAAGCCAGATCTGAAAGTATATCGCCAAAGATATTGTTGGTCAGAATCACGTCGAATTGCTTGGGCCACCGCACCAGCTGCATGGCGCAGTTGTCCACGTACATGTGACTGAGTTCGACCTGAGGATAGTCGCGGGCCACCTCGCCCACGACATTTCGCCATAGCTCGGTGCACTCCAGAACATTGGCCTTGTCGATGGAACACAGCCGCCGCGAGCGCTTCATCGCCAGATCGAAAGCCACGCGGGCGATGCGGCGAATTTCTGCTCGCTGTAAAACCTTCGAAAGTTGTAGCCCTGGCGCTCGCCATTGGGCAGCAATCGAAACGCCGCGCGGCTCACCGAAGTAAATTCCGCCGGTCAGCTCACGCACGATCATGATGTCGAGTCCAGCGACGACGTCGGCTTAGCGTTGAAGCGGCCGCCAACTGCGGATACAGCAGCGCCGGCCGCAGATTGGCAAAAAGACCTGTACCGCGGATCCGAAGCAACTTCCTCCGGCCGAACCTTGATATCCAGCGGCTCCCACTTCGGTCCGGCCCACGGCGCCCAGCAGCACGAAATCCGCCTGCCGCGCCCGCTCCAGTGTTGCCGCCGGCAGCGGATCGCCAGTAGAGTCGATCGCCGCACCGCCAATCAGGCCCTTCATATTCAATTTTTAAACCGTGACGGTCGCGCAGGGTATCCACCACTTTTATCGCCTGGGCGACAATGGCCGGTCCGATGCCATCGCCGGGCAGCGACAGCATTTTTGCTGATTTGTTGCTATTCACATTCATTGCCAATCTGTACCTTAGCGAAACCCGGGACTTCCGGGGCGCGCAATTGCAGCATTTTGCCCCAACCGTGACAACTCCCCGCGCCTACAAGGATTCAAGAAAGACCCTTGGCGGTCGCTACTGAGAAAGCCTCGTTGTCGCTCCTCCAAATAGCGGCGCGAGGCCGCATGACTGGTACCGAGCTGGGTGTCGCAGGGACGAACTGGACGGATTGGCACTCGGCCGGCATCGCCATTCGGGGAGAGGTCACAGTGGAGCCGCGCAACGTCGCGACATGGAAGTGAACGCTGTCAGAGGAATTGACGCGTTCGAAAAGGGTGCTGGCCGTATGGATGGGGTCGCCCCTGGTCTGGCAGCGTCCACGGAAGGACGCGCCGTCTGGAATTTCGCCACGATCCTGCCTTCGTAAAGCGTGCCTTCGGCGCACGTTGGAGTCACTCCGCGCTGCACCTAGAACCCATCTCAATATTCCACGCGAGATGCGTTGCTGGCCCAAAAGGCGCGGATGCCAGGCACGAGGCGCAGGCCATATGCCGATATGGCCAAGCCGAGTAACGCCGCAGACGCCCTTTGGGCCGCAACCCAGACGGTGGTTATTTTTGTGTATTTTGTTGGCTCATCGCTCATTTGGAATGACCAAATGTCGCTCTTCGCGCCTGAACTACAGGACTACACAAAAATAGCCACCGTCGCACCCGTGCATGAAATGCTGGGGGAGAGAAACAGAGCCGAAAGTCAGTTTTGGCAAGGAGCACCTCTGAAAAACAGCTCTCGGGCAGGAAGTGGATCATCTGAGGGTCAAAGCTTGAAATGGAAAAAGATATCAGTGGAAGAAGACTGCAGAAACAGCCTGTTGCTGCCAGCTCCCAGGAAAGCCTGCCAGGCGGAGGCCGCGGGAAAGTGCATGCTTGCTGCGCGCCGTGCGCCGGGCCCAGCACAGTGTTCTGAGCACAGAGTCGGAAGGTGGGCAGCGGCAGTGAGCGCTCTTGCCTCGGGGGCCCGAGGCTCCCAGAAAGTGCTTGCAGTGTGCGAAAAAGGAAGCAGCTTGTTACACACATCAGCCAAAAAAAAAAAAAAAAGAACGGCGGTGGTATGTTATCTCAAATGAGGCTCGGCCTCAGGCAGACACACAGTGCGGCAGGCAGCGAGCGGGAGCGGCGGGGCACAGATTCGAGGATACGAACAGCCTTGGCGGAGTCCCGGAAGTCCTGTAAGGATGTTGAGCCAGCGCCACGCAAGCTGTCGCCGGGCGTGGTCCGCCGGTAGTGTTGAATGCCATTACCCAGTGCAGGCCCGCAGCTTGCGCGAATGGCATTCAGGCGAGGCCTCGGTACGCCGCCAGGAGCGAAAAGAGCCTGGAAACGATTACGATGAAGCAGCTCCCGGTTACAGCCGAAAAGCGGGTTTCGTGCCAGCAAAAAGCGGTATGGATGCGCAATATTCCCTGATATGGTGGTATTCCACAGCCTGTCGAAACGCTCGGTTGTGCTGCTGTGCCTGGGTTTTGTCGCCGGCGACGCGGACATTCTGAAATCGTTTCTCGCTCTATCGAACTTATCAGGCTGCGCGCTGCTGCTGTACACGGCCTGCCAGCATCGCAGCGTGGAGTGACGAAGCGCATGTGCGCGAAAATCGAGCATTGTATCGCTAAAAATTTGATGCGGTGTTGCCCATTCTGCAGCCGGTACTGACGGTGCAGAAGCCCGAAGCGGGATTCTATCTCTGGCCCATGTTGTCGATGGATTCCGAAGAATTCACGCGCGGCCTGCTGTCGCGCGAAAACGTCACCGTGCCGCCTGGCAGTTATCTCGCGCGCGAAGCACATGGCGTGAATCCCGGCAGGAATCATGTGCGCATCGCACTGGTGCCGCCGGTCGCGCAATGCATCGAAGCCGCGCATCGCATCAGAACGTATATCGAATCACTCAAATAACAATTTGCGAGGAGGACCCATGAAGAACCTGCAACCCATCATCGAAGAGGCGTTCGAGAAGCGCACCGAGATCACGCCGGCCAAGGCACCGAAGAAGCTGTGCGATGCCATCGGCAAGGCCATTGCCGCACTCGATGCCGGCGAAATGCGCGTAGCCGAGAAACGCGATGGCAAATGGGTGGTCAATCAATGGTTGAAGAAGGCCGTGCTGCTTTCGTTCCGTATCCAGGAGAACGAAAGCATGAAATCCGGCTGTCATCAGTACTTCGACAAGGTGCCGATGAAGTATGAGGGTTACAGCAAGAAGAAACTCGCCGCCACCGGTGTGCGTATCGTGCCTGGGGCCGTCGCGCGCAAGGGCTCCTACATCGCCCCGAACGTGGTGCTGATGCCATCATTCGTCAACATCGGCGCCTTCGTCGACAGCGGCACCATGGTTGACACATGGGTCACCGTTGGTTCATGCGCGCAGATCGGCAAGAACGTGCATCTCTCCGGCGGTGTGGGCATTGGCGGCGTGCTGGAACCGGTGCAGGCCGCGCCCACGATCATTGAAGATGACTGCTTCATCGGTGCACGCTCGGAAGTGGTCGAAGGCGTCATCGTCGGTGAAGGCTCGGTGATCTCAATGGGCGTTTACATCGGTCAGAGCACGCGCATTCTCAATCGCGAAACCGGCGAAGTGAGCTACGGTTACATCCCGCCTGGCTCGGTGGTTGTCTCCGGCAATCTGCCGGCGAAAGATGGCAGTCACAGTCTCTACTGCGCGGTGATCGTCAAGCAGGTCGACGCCAAGACACGCGCCAAGGTCGGCATCAACGAACTGCTGCGCGGGGTCTAAATAGCGAAGTGTATTTGAGAAACCATGGCGCCGTGACCATCGTCATTCCCGCGCAAGCGGAAATCCAGTACAAAGTAAACTCGTTCCACTGGATCCCCGTTTTCGCGGGGACGACGGAATTAGCTCAGTTTTATATTTGGTTCAGGGCGCTGGCAGACGTTTGAGAAATTTGAACAGATCGCTGTCGGTGGAGAGAATCAACGTCGAATTGGTCGCGATTACGGTCTTGTAGGTATCCATGGTGCGGGTGAATTCGTAGAACTTCACCGCATCCGGACTCTGATTATACGCCTGAGCGTAGATCTCGGTGGCCTTGGCGTCCGCTTGGCCGCGGATCTCCTCCACTTGTCGGTAAGCCTCGGACTGAATCTTGTTCAGATCGCGCTCGCGGTTGCCGAGAATGCGCGCCGCCTCGCCATTACCCTCCGAGCGGAAGCGCTCGGCGATCTGCCGTCGCTCGCTGATCATGCGATCGTAGATTTTCGGCCGCACACTTTCGTTGTAGTTGATGCGCTTGAAGCGAATGTCCAGCAATTCGATCCCAAACACCTGGACTTTCTTTGCCGCCGCGGCGTAGATGTCCGCTTCGACCTGTGCGCGTCCCTTGTGGATGGGAACAAGTGCGCCGACGACGTTGTTCGGATCGGCGAGCGCCGCATCCTGCAGCGGCACGCGATCCTTGGTGGTGCGAATGATCTCGATCAGCTCATGTTTGGCGACCGCATTGCGCGTCTCGCTGCCGAGAATGTCATCCAGGCGCGATTGCGCGCTGCGCTCATCGTGCAGGCGCAGGAAATACTGCAGCGGATCGGTGATCCGCCAGCGCGCAAACAGATCCACCGAGATGTAGAGCTTGTCCTTGGTCGGCATATCGGTGGGACTGCCATCCCACTGCAGGATGCGCTTGTCAATGGCGTTGGCCTCCTGGATAAACGGCGCCTTGAACTTAAGCCCCGCCGTAGTCACCGGCTCACCGACCGGTTTGCCGAACTGCGTGAGGATCACCTGGTTGGTTTCGCTTACGGTGTAGAACGAATCCCCAAGCAGGAAAATGGCAACTCCCAGCAGAGCTACCAGAAGAAAGGTCTTGAAGGAGCTCATGGCGCAGCCTCCTGCGGTATTTCCACATTCGCTGAATTCTCCGAATCCAGATGCAACAGCGGCAGAATGCCGGTGGTCTTTTCATCGACGATGATCTTGGAGCGCAGCGGCGGCAGGATCTGCTGCAGGGTTTCAAGATAGATGCGGCGCTTGGTCACCTCTGGCGCCTTGAGATACTCGACCAGCACCGAATTGAAGCGCGCCGCATCGCCCTCGGCTTCATTGATGCGCTTGAGCCGGTAGCCTTCGGCTTCGCGGATGCGCTGATCCTTCTCGCCCTCGGCCAGCGGAATGACCTTGTTGTAACCCTGCCGCGCTTCGTTGATTAACTTCTCCTTCTCCTGCTGCGCCTGATTAACTTCGTTGAACGACTCCTGCACCGGCCCTGGCGGATTGACGTTCTTCAGTTGCACCTGATCGATGCTGATCCCCATTTCGTACTTGCTGGCCAATTCCTGCATCCGGAGCAGCGCCTCCGATTCGATCTCCTCGCGGCCAATGGTGATGACTTCATCGACGGTGCGATCACCGACCACTTCGCGCATCACCGATTCGGACACATCGCGCAGGATGGCCTGCGCGTCACGGATCTTGAACAGATACATCGCCGGATCCGCGATCCGATACTGCACCACCCATTCAACCAGCGCGGCATTGAGATCGCCAGTGACCATCTGCGACTCCTGCTGCGGGTCCTGCGAGTACTGATACGGATTGGTGCCACCGGCCGTGGCGAAACCGAACTCCTGCTTCAGCTGGCGCTTGACTGGCAGGACGGTGGCGGTGTCAGCACCATAGGGCAACTTGAAGTGCAGGCCGGGCTGGACATCTTTCAAATATTTGCCGAACCGCTGCACCACGGCCACCGAGTCGCTGGGCACGGTGTAGACCACCGAACGAACGCCAGTGAGGATGAAGAGCACGAACAGTATCGGCAGAATCTTGATTTGCGGCAGTTTAATGGAACGCACATCCATATCAATTCACACCTCGACGGTCATGAAAGAAAGATTGGCCCACAAATGTAGCATTACAGCAGTCGCAGAGGAATTGCAGCCGTACCGCGCTTGCAGAAGTCATCCGTAAACACAGGCGGCGCCGCGTGGACGCTGGCCGCGACGACTAGCAGCCGGCTAAATTGAAGACTGCAAATAGGTACCCGTACGCCAAGGAAGTGGTGACGGAGAATGCCCCCTTTAAAAAGGAGGGATGTAAAGTTCAGCCTCTTCTGCAATGTGCAGAACGACAATCGCCCCCTTTAAAAAGGGGGATTTAAAAGTTCAGCCTCTTCTGCAACGTGCAGAACGATAATCGCCCCCTTTAAAAAGGAGGGATGTAAAGTTCAGCCTCTTCTGCAATGTGCGGAACGACAATCGCCCCCTTTGCAAAGGGGGCCGCGCGCAACGCGGGGGGATTTCAAGACTCTCTCGTCGCCAAGCAATTGGAACCTATTTACAGTCCTCCATTTAGTGCTTGGTTTTGGGCGGCTCGTTTCTTGCCGTGCGTGGCAGGAATGTTCCGGCCGGTGCCGCGGCCTGTTTCTATGCTTCTTCGGCTTCTTCGCTTCGCGGTTACTACGCATTTGACCGCCCGGCCATGATCCGTCTCCTCGCGGTATTTGTGCTCCTCAGGACGCGCGGTCACCGCAACGTTGGTGAAGCGCGCGTCCACCCTGTCGCATTGGCGAGGAATTATCACGCACCATCGACGGCGACATTTTTTAATTGTAGGCCGTTGCGCTGCTCTTTGTAGGATTATGTGTTCAACGCCGATGACACACGTGCAAGCCGACATCAACCAGCAAACGCGCTCGATTCGCTTATGGTTGTTGTCGGTGCCCGTGGGATGGACTGGGAACATGATTTGAAAAGACGATCTGCGGCCGGCTGCGCGGAAGAGTCTGGCATCTCGAAAGCAGTCGTGCTGCCTGGGAAAGTGGACGTTCGATCTTGTCCGGCTTGTGGTTTCGATTGATGCTATATTGAAGTCGAACCAAGGAGCCGGTTCTCATGCCATATCAGCCAGTTAGCCTCTCTTCGGGGTTCGATGCTATCGGACAACCCGCCATGTTATGTTTCCGGTGTCTTCTATATCGATTAGCCCTCTTGGGTCCATTGGTCGCCATGAGCAATAGTCCCGTAGTCGACGTTCTATATCGGATCAAACGTGGGCTGTCCGGTTACGTTAGCTACCTCGCTGCCTGCGAGATGAACGAGTCGTTTAGTGAATACGTTCTATACGAGCCAACGCTTCGAATCCTGACCGCGCGTGGCTTCTCCGTTGAATGTGAGGTCCCGTGCCCTGGATTTCCAAAGCAGGGCGCGGGGGACTTCAAGAAGCTTGACTTCGTCGCGAAGGCCAAAGGTTCTCATTTTGCGATCGAAATGAAGTGGCTACGTGATGCTAAGGTCAACGTGAAACCAGATCTTGAGAAACTTCAGAAGTATCGCCAAGCGTATACCGGTGCTCGCGCCTTTCTCTTTCTATTTGGACGCAAGAGTCACATCGAGAATGTCGTGCTCGGTATTCGTGGCCTGCACGAACAAGGCAAACCAGTATTCGCGGAATTTGGGGTTACAAGATACGGCTGCAGAAACTATGAGTGTTCGGACGGCTAACCCGCAGTTCGAAGGGAGCAGCACAAAAGGGGGCGGACACTTATGTATGCCGGAGTGGATTAAATTGGTGCGCGGTTGTCGATGCACTAAAATTATTCACTCCGGTACCATTTCCTTACGTCAGCGAGTTGGCCTCCCAACAAATTTGTATTGGTGGCTTATACGCAGAGCGACTTGTGGGCGCCATTCATAGAGAACTCATTGCTGCCGCAACTCGGTGACGTAGTAGTGCCCATCGATCGGTCGAAGGAAACCTGGAAGCGGAACAATCCGGTCGAAGCAAGCGCAGTTTCGTTTTGGGGTGGCATTCGAGCCCATAACCCACTCGCGGTCGTGATACGCGATCGCTGGCGTGTTCGAGTTTTTCGATTCTATGAAGCCTTTCAGCAATTCAAGCATGGCCGGCCTCGCGAGCTTGAGCAGGTTGTCTCCGACTTTATTGCGTATGTTAAAGAGGTCGCTCGTGTGACCGGCCGCGAAGGTAGGTAACAAACAGAGTCCAGTGACCAGGGTAAACTGAAGACAGACCAAAATCTCTCACGCCGGCTCTCAAACCGCTTGTTGTTGTTTCGCTACTGGAGGCAAGCGCGCGAGGAAAGTGTCGAAAAGACAAACTGGATTTCAAAAGCACTGCGAATGCAGTGTTCTACAACAGGTCCCGTCGATTGATTTGCATCATGAATTCGCGCGCGACAGCAGTCGCAATCAGACGCAGTCCATTGGGCTGCAGCCACCCCTTGTCGACGAGGGAATCAAGAACGTGGCAACTTAATGGATTGCTCCCGCCACTCTTCATAACTTCCAGAAACTTGATGAGATGCCGACTCTCATCGTAGGTGATTGGACGAGCCATACGAACTCCTTGCGGTAGAAACCCGGTGAGTGCCGTGCCAGTTTCTCCTGCATGGCTCGCGGCTGGATAACGACGGTCGGATGCGCCGCCTGTCAATTGCGCAGGGGAATAGCGGGTTGTTCCTGGCGCCAAGCAATGGGAGCGTGTCAAACACGTATCTCCATTCAGCCCGTTCCATATTCGGGACAAGGCCTTCAGGTATGTGTCGGAACAACCCTGCGATCATCGTACTCCTTAACTTCAGGATTTGCTAACGACTTGCAGCTTTGCCCCGTGTTAGCGCTGCGTCGCGCTCTTTCCACAGATTAATCATGTGGAGTGACATCGTTGATATTGCTGCCCCATCCAAACCGGACAACCGAACGTTGCGCAGTCGACATGCTCACCAGTACAGGAACCGGGTCAGGTCAAAAGACGACCGCGCACCGATGAGCCGAAAATTGTCCCGCAGCCAGATCTCCGCGCGGTTTCTGCCTTCCTCATGCAGTGCCCTGATGAACGCCGGATTCGTGTTGAGCTTGCTCATCGTGCTCAACCCAGCCATGAGTTCCTGGGAGTCGATAACATGCGTGCGCAAATTGCGGAGTCTTCGCTCCAGGCGGCCGAACGGGAACACGGAGCGACTGGCTTCCCGCCTCGCAAGCGCCAACCCTTGCAGTTCTGTGAAAAACGATGAACTGAAATTTATCTCGGTCAGGCGATGCCAGATGTCATCCGCCGTCTTGGGATTGTCCGGGCGTCGCCATGGATGGAGCAGCACGGCAACGACATCTCCCTTGGTGCACTCATGTAACAGCGGGAGGATGGGAGGGTTGGCCGTCAGTCCCCCATCCCAGTACGTTTCTCCGTCTATTTCAATTGCCTGATGAACCGATGGCAGGCACGTCGACGCCAGGATGACATCCAGCGTGAGTTCCTTGTTGCGGAACAGTTTCAGCGTGCCGGTGCTCACCTGGGTGGCGGCGACGAACAGCTTGATGCTGCATTCGGTTCGCAGTCGCTCGAAATCGAGTTGGTCTTGCAGAATGCCGCGCAGTGGATTGATGTTGAATGGATTGAGTTGATAAGGCGAGTAGAATCGGGCGAGCGAGAGATACATCTTCAAAGCCACATTGCGATTCGTTCGCGAATCTATGTCCGCTGCCGCCGACAAGTCATCGGGGATCTTGGTAAACGGCTCCCTGCTCGAAACGCTCTCCCACAAACTTCTCAATGCCTCGCGCGCCCCCACTCGCCCGCCAACAGTGAACCCGTTGGCGAGTACTACTGCATTCACCGCGCCGGAACTCGCGCCGCTGATCCCTTCGATCTCCAGCCGGTCGTCCTCAAGCAGGCGGTCCAGCACACCCCAAGTGAATGCACCGTGGGAACCACCTCCCTGCAATGCTAGTGTCACGACTTTCATTCGCTTGCTGTCCCCCTTGAGTCTATGTGTCCAGATTCAATGCCCACTCACTAACCGTCAACAACAATAGAAAAACACCTGACTGATAGTTTCCGGTGGCGACACGTCAAGGCATTGCAGACTCGATTTCGAGCAGATGACGCTTGACCAATCTGGTTGGGGAGCTGTTGAGAAATCGAGGCGAACGCCCGCTTGTTGGAGCCGTGCGAGCAATCGTAGTGTACGTGACGTGCGCCGCCATGTCGAAGGCGCCCTTTGCCAGCGCGCACTGTCAACCGATTGCAGTGTGTGCATCACCTTGGTGCGATAACCGGATGAAGCATGATTTCAGCGCCGCGATCACACGTGTTGCGCTCTCGCGGCACCGTGTTGTGTTATCGCTATACTCAATGCACAGTCGTGTCAACGCTTTTATTTTCATGCAAGCAACATGTCAGTATCAATAGAGCGTATAGTGAATGCGACCAGTCAACGATTTATCTGACTGGGCTGGTGCATGCATATTCGTGCGCCACATAAATACAGGAGGTACCGCTATGGAAGCTGTAAATAACGTCTCCACGACCACAACCACGCAGGATATCGTCGATACATTTCTTGCTGCGGGGGATTTCAAGACACTATCGAACGCTTTGAAAGCAGCCGATCTCGTCGGAACACTCAAGAGCGCAGGTCCGTATACGGTATTCGCGCCAACGGACGAAGCATTTAAGAAGCTACCGACCGGAACTATTGAGGATCTACTGAAAGACAAAGTGAAGCTGACTTCCATCCTGAATCATCACATCATCAGCGGCAAGTTCATGGCGAAGGATGTGAAATCGGGCGACACAAAAACCGCCAATGGAGACATGCTGAACGTTGCTACATCATCCGAAGGTGTAACGGTCGATAACGCCAAGATCACGACACCGGACATCGATGCAACGAATGGCGTGATTCACAGCATCGACAAGTTGGTTCTCCCGCAGTAGCGTTTTCGGGCAAAATCGGTCTCAAGAACTGACGGATCGGGATGACAAGGCTTCCACGTTGGGGAAGGCCCGGATAGCTTTATGCAGTCGATTGCGACGCATTGGCCTGCCGTCGTAGGTAGTTCGAAACGGCTTCTAGAACCCATCTCAATATTCCACGCGGGATGCATTGCTGGCTTGAAAGCACGGATGCGAGGCGCGAGGCGCAGGTCAGATGTCGATATGACCAAGCCGAGCAACACAGCAGCCGCGCTTTCCGGCCGCAACCCGCAGGGACGGGGCTATTTTTGCGCATTCCGGCGTTACTCGTCGCTGGTTTGGAATGACCAAACGTCGCTCCTCGCGCCTTGGACTGCGCAAAAATAGCCACCGTCGCACTCGCGTGGAATATTAAGACAGGTTCTATGTTTATCGAGGATAGGGAGGGGGCGCGGCGGATGTTCGTCGAAGCTTGGCGAAAGTACTGCGCGCGCATGCCGATGGAGCCGCTGGAGGTGTTGATTGCCGACGTGGTGCAAGTCCATCCGGAGTACCATGGGTGGCTGGTCGATGACACGGAGGCCTTGCAGCGCGAGTTTATTCCCGAGGGCGGCCAGTCTAATCCCTTCCTGCACATGGGCATGCATATTGCGTTGCGTGAACAGGTCGGTAGCGATCGTCCCGCAGGCATCGCCGAGCTTTACCGGCGTGCCGTGTGGGGCGCGAGTGACAGCCATGGCATCGAGCATGAGATGATGGAATGCCTAGCCGAGGCATTATGGCGCGCCCAGCGCGAGAATCGACTGCCGGATGAGACCGCCTATCTTGAGTGCCTGCGACGGCGCCTGAGCTGATGAACTCGATACTCGATACTGAAAAAACCGTGCCGCGCCGTGAGCGCGCGATCGAGCGCCAGATCCGCGTGCTGGCCGGTGCCATCCAGGAGTTTGCTACCTCACCGAATCTGCAGGAAACCCTGCGCAGCGCCATCGCGACCTTTATCGCGCATATGGACGCTGATGCCGGCTCCATTTTTCTCATCGAACCCGGAACCAATGAATTGATCTGCCAGCAGTGCGCCGGGCCTGTGGACATCACGGGGTTGAAGATACCGCCGGGGCAGGGGATCGTCGGCCGCGCCGTGAGCACGCAGTCAACCCAGATCGTGCGCAACGCTCACGATGAGTCACAGTTTCACTCCGCTCTCGATGCCGGAACCGGCTTTGTCACGCGATCAATATTGTGCGCGCCACTGGTGGTGCGCGGGCAGAGTGTCGGCGCGCTGGAGTTGATCAACAAGCGCTCCGGTGACGGTCAGTTCGACGAGGAAGATCGCCATCTCGCCACGGCGATGGCATCACCGGCGGCGCTCGCCATTCACAATTCGCGCATGGTCAGCCCGCCTGAGTCCGGAGTCTCTCAATCTACCGAGGAGCGCGTGCGCAAGGAATTGGAAATGGTGCGCGAGGTGCAGTTGAGCCTGTTGCCGCGCGCTGGCGCAACGGACATGCCGGTGGTGGCGATTAACATCGCCGCGCGCGAGGTGTCGGCGATTTTTATGACTTCTTTCGGTTGCCTGACGGCCGCGTGTATTTCAACATTGCCGATGTGTCCGGCAAGGGCATGAACACCGCGCTGTGGATGGCCAAAGACGACAGGGTTGCACTGCCTGTCGAAGAACATCGGTGATCTCGCCGTATTGCTGACGCGGGTAAATGAAAGAGCTTCACGAGACCGCTTCGCACGGCATGTTTGTGACGCTGATTACCCGGATTCTACGATGATGCGCGCGATGAAGTGGTGATTGCCAACGCCGGACATTTGCCGGCCCTGTACCGGGATATTGGCCAGTTTCGCGTTCAGCCGATGGGCCGCACTGGGCGTGGTGCCGGAAGCCGAGTATCGCGTCAACCGATTCCCGTTAGAAGGCGGCAGCTTGTATTTCTTTACCGACGGAGTGACCGAGTCGCCGGATGCGCAGGGCAACATTCTTGGCGTGTCTGGATTGCGCAACCTGATTGACAGCGTTGCCTCACTGAGTCCACGCGCACGATTGGAGGAATTGGTGGCGCAGTTGCGCCGCAAGGGATCAACGCCAGCGCGACGACATCACGCTCATGTTGATCGAGAATTCATGATCATGAGGCCGAGCCGGCTACTCAAACTCAAGTTCCCCGCCGATCCGCGCTACCTGCAGCGTGTGCGCGATGAGGTGCGCAATGCCTGCGCGCGCGGTGGCTGTCAGGACGAACTGGTGCGGCAGATCGTGCTGGCGGTGAACGAGGCCTGCGCCAACGTCATCCGCCACGCCTATAAAGGCAGCGAAGCGGGTGAAATTGTGCTGGAAATTTTCAATAATGGCCGCGAGCTGGAGTTTCATTTGCGCGACTTTGCCGATCCGGTTGACCTGACTTCAATCGGCCCGCGCGATCTGCGCGAGATCAAACCGGGTGGTCTGGGGACGTTGTTCATTCGCGAAGGAAATTATGGATGAGTGTGCATACGGCCACATTGCAGGAAGCCACGGCAATTTCCTGCACATGAAAAAGAAAGTGGGGTAGGTGAAGTATGGGGTTATGGACGCGGAAGGTTATGCGGTACGTGAGGAAGCGGGTTATTCGGTGATCGAGTTGGCGGGCGACGTCGATTTGTCGTTCTCACCGGAGTTGCGCGCGGCGATTCTTGAGTGCCTGGGTCACGGTCGCAATCTGCTTATAGATCTGGCGAGGTCACCTACATCGACAGCTCAGGTGTTGCCAGTTTGGTGGAAGGTTATCAAACCGCGAAGAAGCGCAAGCTGCGCTTCGGTCTGGTGGGTGTAAGCGAGGCGGCGCTGAGTGTCTTGAAGCTTGCGCGCTTGGATAAGGTTTTCCCCATTCACGCCACGGTCAAGGATCGGCTGAAGGCCGACGGTTGATTGCATGGCTGGTACTGACAGCAGCTCGTCGCTTGCCACGTTGGAAAGACTCGGCCGCGCCACCGTGGCCGCGATCGAGGAGTTCGGTTATTACTTCATGCTCTGTCTGGAAAGCGCCTATTGGTTGCTGTTTGGTTGGACGCGACAGCAACCGGTACGACCGGCGGCAATGGCCGCGCAGATGATGAGCGTTGGTATTGCCGCTACGCCTATCATTACGTTGCTGTCGTTTACGATTGGCGTAATGCTGGCCATTCAGGGCATCGCCACGTTGAAGATCTTCGGCGCCGAAGACCAAGTGGTGATGGGCATTGCGCTGTCAATCACGCGTGAGTTTGGTGCTTTGATCACCGCAATTGTGATTGCAGGCCGCTCCGGATCAGCACTGGCCGCACGCATCGGCACCATGCAGGTGTCGCAGGAAATTGACGCGCTACGCGTGATGAGTATCAATCCGGTACGCTATCTGGCTTCTCCCGTGCTGGCGGCAATGTTGGTCATGGTGCCGTCGCTGACCTTGATCGCCGACATTGCTGGCCTGTTTGGTGGCGCGGTATTCACCAATCTCGAACTGGGACTTTCCTATCCGGCGTATCTTGATCGGACATTGAGTTCGCTGGTCTTCGATGACGTCCGGCAGGGACTGGTCAAGAGTTTGGTATTCGCGACCATTATCACGGTCATTGGTGTGAGCAACGGCTTTCAAGTGACTGGCGGTGCGGAAGGGGTAGGTCGTGCCACCACGCGCTCGGTGGTGCTTGCGATTTCCTACATCGTCGTCGCTGATATGCTATTTACCTTTTTCCTGAATCGTTGAGCGCTCAATGTCGGAGACCTCACCGGTCATAGCCGTAAACAACCTGGTCGCGTACTACGGTAGCCGTTGTATTCTCAATAACATCGATTTCCACGTTGAGCCGGGCGAGATCCGCATCATTATGGGCGGCAGTGGGTCGGGGAAGAGCACGCTGTTGCGACACCTGTTAGGCTTGAACCGGCCGACTAGTGGTAATGTGCGTCTGTTGGGTGTGGACGTCGGCAACGCCAGCGAGCAGGACTTGCACGCACTGCGCAGGCAGATGGGTGTGGCGTTTCAGGGTGGCGCGCTTTTCAGTTCGCTTAGTGTGGGTGAAAACATCAAGCTGCCGCTGCGCGAGCACACCAATCTCGACGAGAAGACCATGGACATCATGGCGCGCATCAAGCTGGAGACGGTGAATCTCGGTGGCTTTCAGGACTTGATGCCGGCACAACTTTCCGGCGGCATGGTGAAGCGTGCCGCCGTCGCGCGTGCCATTATCATGGATCCGAAGTTGCTCTTCTTCGATGAGCCTTCGGCCGGTTTGGATCCGGTGGTTTCTGCCGAGCTTGACGATATGATCCTGCGCCTGCGGGAGGCGTTGAAGATGACCATAGTGGTCGTCACGCACGAACTGGATAGTGCTTTCAAAATTGCCGATCGAATTACCATTCTCGATCAGGGCAAGGTGTTAATGACCGGCACGGTTGCCGAGGTGCAAAGTAGCGACAATAGTCGCGTGCAGGACCTGTTGAATCGGCGGCCGCGACAAGCGGAGGTGAACGCCGAGGATTATCTACGCCGTTTGACCGAGGCTTGATGTAGAAAAGAAGAATTGAGCATGCGACGAGACAATATCAACTATCTGGCGGTGGGCATTTTTGTTTTAGCCGTCGGTGCGGCCTTCCTGTGGATCATGTATCGATTGACAGGATCCACGGGGCCGGCAGATCGTTACTACGCGGTGTACAACACGGTCAACGGCATCAAGTATGGCACGGTAACCTATTACAAAGGTTACCCGGTGGGGCAGGTTGAGCAAATCGATCCGCTGTTCGGCGAAAACTCAACCCGCTATCGCGTCGAGTTCAGCGTCAAGAAGGATTGGAAGATCCGCCAGGGCAGTGCGGCGGCCATTGTGCTGCCTGGACCGCTGGCGCCAGCGGTGATCGACATTCACGAAGGCACGGGCACGGGAACGCTGGCGCCGGGTTCCGAGCTGGCTTCAGTCGAGCAAGGCGATGTGTTCGCCATGCTCAATGATGCGGCCGCAGACTTCAAGAAGCTTACCCAGGACAGCAAGCCGTTGTTGAAGAATCTCACCACGCTCAGCGAGCAGCTTTCAAGCCTGACCGAATCCGATATCAAACCGCTGCTCACCAGCATTCGCGGCAAAGTTGACGATCCAGAGCTCTTCAATGGACTGAAGGCTATCGTTAAGAAACTGGACGCAAGCGCCGATGCGCTTTCGCAGACCTTGAACCAGGAAAATCGCGATAACTTCGCGGCAATTCTGGTCAACGCCAAGCAGGGCACGGTGCGGCTTGATGAATTAATCGCCCGCATCGAGTCCTCGCGGCAGGAAATGCACAACCTGCTGGTGCAAATGAATGCATTGGTCAAGGACAATCGCGACGGTGTGGCGCAAACCATCAACGACGCTTCTGGCACCATGCGTGAATTGAGAAGCAGTGTCAAAGTCGTAGCAGACAACGTCGACACGATCGTGCATTATTTGGAGGGCAGCGGTCGCAACATGCAGGAATTCAGCCGCGAAGTGCGCGAGAATCCCGGCGTGCTGCTAGGGGGTAAGACCACGCCCGACCCGCTACCTGCCGCAGCGGGTGAAAACAAGTAAGCCATCTCAGTAGAATTGGTGGCCAACAAATGGGGAGAAGGGTTGAGGGGATGATGCGGGGGGGCATCGCGTGGGCATTGGTGCTGGCATTGTCGTTGGCCGGCTGTGGGCGCAGTGCGCCTGTGCCCACCGACACCTACTATCGTCTGGCCCCCATCCATTCGCCGCAGAATCGCCATCTTGTCGATGGCACGCTGCTCATCGAAGCAATAGAAGCCGATGTTCTCTATCGCGAGCGGGCGTTGCTTTACAGTGAGGACGCCGCCGATCTCACACTCAAGCAGTACCACTATCATCATTGGGAAGAAGCGCCGCCGCGACTCTTGCAATTGCACTTGCAGGAATTTTTGCGTGCTGCCGGCGCCGCCACCAACGTGACCTTGCGCGACAACGACAATTCCGCGGCCCTGCACGTGCATGGACGATTGTTTCGCTTCGAGCATATTCTGGGCGGTGACACCGTCACTGCCCGTGTGGGAATGGAATTGAGTCTGGTCGATCGCAATGGGCACACGCTGACACAACACCAATACGTCGTTGACAAGCCGGCGGCGAGCCGCGACGTGGAGGCTGTCGTGCAGGCCACCGATGAAGCTGTCAACGAGGTTTTCGCGCGTTTTCTCGATGATGCTGCGAAGTCGGTGTCGGGAGTTTCGAAGTGAAAGCGTTTCTTGAGAAATTGCGCCGTCATCGGATCCGTATTATTGCCGGTTTGGTAATTCTGACGTTGTTTCTGTTGCACGCCAGTGATGAAGAAGGTGGCAAGCTGCGTTGGGGCTTGATCGATAGTCTTGAGAATCTCGCATACGACGCGCGGCTTTCAGTGAGCATGCCGCGCACTGTCGATCCACGCATTGTGATCGTCGACATCGACGAGAAGAGTCTGGCGATTGAGGGGCAGTGGCCTTGGCCACGTGCCCGTATCGCCTCGATGCTCGACCAGCTCTTCAATACCTACAAGATTCGTCTGGCCGGATTCGACGTGGTCTTCGCCGAGCCGGACAAGAGTTCTGGTCTGTCGGTCCTGGAGGAGTTGGCGGGCAAGGATCTGAAAGACAATAACGAGTTTCGCGCTGCGGTGGACAAGCTGCGGCCTGAACTTGATAACGACGCGATTTTCGCCGCGGCATTGAAGAAATATCCGGTGGTTCTCGGATATTTTTTTAACCAGCAGTCAAAGTCAAACACGGGGGCGCTGCCGGCGCCCACCTTTGTCAAAGGAAGTTTTCCTGGCAAACGCATCGATTTCCTGCCCGCGACCGGCTACGGTGGCAATCTCAAGATATTCACTGAGGCAGCGCCAGCAGCCGGGCACTTCAATCCATCGCTGGACATTGACGGTGTGGTGCGCCGTGTGCCGATGTTGTACTCCTACGAAGGCGCCGAATATGAAGCTTTATCGCTCGCCATGGCACGTGAGTATCTCAAGGTCAACGAGGTGCAAGCAGAGTTCGAAGCCGTGCCTGCGCTGGCTCGCAAGAACTATTCCGGTCTGGAATGGTTGCGCGTAGGCAAAGGCCGCATTCCCGTCGATGAACATCTGCAAGCCCTGGTGCCGTACCGTGGACCGCAGGGCAGCTTCCCGTACGTTTCAGCGGCCGACGTGATCTCAGGCAAGGCCGATCCGAAGGTGTTGCGGGAAGGCACTGTCGTGTTGGTGGGCGCCAGCGCGGCTGGCCTGCTCGATCTACGTTCCACGCCCGTGCAACGCGCTTATCCCGGTGTGGAAATTCACGCCAATTTAATCGCTGGCATACTCGATGGTCGCATCATGCAGAAGCCGGCCTATGTGCGCGGCCTGGAGTTCATGTTGTTGTTGATCTTTGGAGTCGCATTCGCCTTGGCGCTGCCGATGTTGAGTCCGCTGGCCGCGACATTGGCCGGCGGTGGATTGCTGACCCTGTACGTGCTGCTGAATTTGCTGTTTTGGTATAGTGGTAGACTGGTGGTGCCCATCGCCTCGGGTGTGTTGATGATGCTGACCATGTTCCTCTTGAACATGTCGTACGGTTATTTCATTGAGACACGTGGCAAGCGGCAGCTGACTGGATTGTTCGGCCAATATGTGCCGCCGGAATTGGTGGACGAAATGGCGCGCGATCCCGCGCAGTATTCCTTGGAAGCGGAATCACGCAATATGACCGTGCTGTTTTCAGATGTGCGCGGCTTCACGTCGATCTCGGAAGGCCTGGAACCGAAGCAGTTATCGGAACTCATGAATCAATTGCTCACGCCGATGACGCAGGTGATCCACATTCAACGCGGCACTATCGACAAGTACATGGGTGATGCGGTGATGGCGTTCTGGGGCGCACCGCTCACCGATCCCGATCATGCGCGCAATGCCGTGGCGGCTGCGCTGGACATGATTGCAAAGCTGGACGACATCAATGCTACCTTCAAACTGAAAGGCTGGCCGCAAGTGCGCATTGGCGTCGGTATCAACACTGGCACCATGAATGTGGGCAACATGGGATCGGAATTCCGCATGGCCTACACCGTGCTGGGCGATGCGGTGAATCTTGGGTCGCGATTGGAAGGGTTGACCAAGGGCTACGGTGCCGACATTATCGTCAGTGAGACCACCGCCAAGGCTGCGCCGCAGTTTGCCTATCGCGAGCTGGATGTGGTTCGCGTCAAAGGAAAAGACAGGCCGGTGACCATTTACGAACCACTTGGTCCAACGGGCAGCATTGATGCGCGCAAACTGGATGAATTGAAATTGTACCGCCAGGCGCTCAAGTACTATCGCGCGCAGCAATGGGATCAGGCTGAATTGCAATTCCTTAATTTGTCGCGCGCGTCACCGACCTCGTATCTGTACAAGATGTACGCCGAACGCGTCGCGTACTTCCGCAATAATCCGCCGCCCGCCAACTGGGATGGCGTATACACGCACATGAGCAAGTAGGGACGCGATTGGTTTGATATCAGTTGTACGAGGTTGAGATCTCTGGCAACGGATGTGACTGTCGCCCAAAGACCTGTTCAGGCAAGTGAAACCACAATGCGGTATGGGCAGATGGAAAGATAGTAGTCGTGTGGATGTTGACGACCAATAAAATTGGGATGCAATCAATTCAAGTTCACGTAGCCATTAATTGGCTGCGGAATTCAGTCTGACGGGTTCGCGCTCGAAAGTACGCCGATGCGGTATTTCTCCAGCAACGCGTGAGCGTACGCCGAATGGGGCCGATTACTTCTTTTCGTGGCGAAGGCATGACTTGCCTCCTTTCCGCACCATGCGGAGATTACACGCGGATTTGTCGGGTGCTGTGGCAGATAGGGCGTGAGGTCATATACACCGCTGTCGATCGCCATCCAGCAGTCCTCTGGCCGATCATGTTCAGCGACTTGTCGCATGGAAAAGCTCCGTGCCTGGTGCACGATCATCGTGTCGGAAGGTGTGAATCCGCTTTGGTGGTCGGTCCAGAGCAGGACTATTGCAGTCCAAAACGTGATTGTCGCAAAGACGTAGAGTGCGCGCATTATCGAAAATCGAATCGTTCGAAGTGGATGTTGTCCGAGGCAATGCCACGACTGTGTAACCAGTCCGCAACAGCATCTACTAGCGGCGGTGGGCCACACATGTAAATCATGCGTGCTTCAATGTCGGTCAACTTCACTAGCTGCGAAAGCAACGGGGCCAGATTGTCCTGCGACGCCACAGGATGAAATTTCAGCAGGGGTTGTCTCTCCGCCAAGTCTTTCAATTCCTGCAGATAAGCGGGGACCTCCTGTTGGCGGAAAACATAGAACAAGTCGGTTGCCCTTTCGATGGGCGATGCACGCAGAACGGCCAAGAACGGGGTTATGCCGACGCCGCCGGCAATCCATATCTCAGTTGCCGCTGGACGATCGGCGAGAAAGCGTCCAAACGGACCTTGCACCCGCGCCGCCACTCCTGGAATTAGTTCCTGAATGTTTCGCGTGCAGTCGCCAAGTGACTTGATACTGAGCGTGATGGCGCCGTCTTTGTGAGTAGCGCTGACAGTGTAAGGATGCAACTCGCCGCAGCCACGGAAGTGCGGCCCATCAAAGAATGCCACCATCACAAATTGTCCTGGCGTTACGTTGAGAGATGTTGCCAGCGGCCGCAATGTGACATCGACGATATCGTTCGTTGCGTGCGTGACTGCGATTACCTCGTATGGTGGAGCACCCGCACCACGGTCAGCGCGCATGAATCGCCATGACAGTGCCAGAAGCATCGATGCGACAAATAGTGAGATACCAAGCGAAAGTCCGTCGACGATTGCGATGTGCACAGCACCGAGCACGACACCCAGTGAAAGCAGTGCGTGCATGGGCCGCCATAAGCTGTAGCGCAGACGCAAAGCAAACGTCACGGCAAGTCCGCCCATCAGCGTAAGCACGGAGAGCCAACCGAGGAAATTCGCCAAACTTCGCATCGGTGCAATGATTAGCCATGCTGCCTGACTGTCGCGAGTCCACGTTGGCACAGCTATCACCAGCGGATGTGCAAGCACGGCAACGTAGGCGAGTGTTCCCAATCGATGGTGCCAGCGATACATGCGCTCGAGACCACCGAGACGCTCTGCCAGCGAGGGCTCGCGCACCATCAGAATCAAGCTCGCAGCCAGAAGCACCGCGCCGAGCCAACCCAGCACCAAGCCTGCGGTTGTTGGTGTCATTGGTATGAATTATCGAAAAGCAAATATCAGTGTTCCGCCAATCCGCGGCGATGAAACTGATCCCGATTAACTTGGCGTACGCAAGTAACCATGTGCT
>JAXMGY010000030.1:0-28704 GCA_046347035.1 Gammaproteobacteria bacterium
TGATGGGAGATCGAATCGCCAAGTTGAAATTCCTTCATTCCAGCTCGACAACATGAAGGTCATATCTTCGCCCGCACGCGCCGAAACCAGATATCCCGGGCAGTCTATCGGCAAGTCCGGCAGCGTTTCCTCAATGCGTAACAGGCCATCCTTGTCCGTCGTTCCTTCAAAGTACTTTGAACCGGTGCAGTCGCCGACCGTGACCGTGGCGCCATCGACTGGTTGTGCCTTATCCAGCGTCGTTACCCACACCAGTGACGATTCGCGTCCATGTTTGAAATGTGCACTCATGTTGGTCACCAGCACCGATGTTTGTGCGTGGTAAGGACGATCAACGCCGTATAAGGCGCCGCCCAAACGCGGACTGGCGATCTCAACAAGATAGAAACCAGGTTTCTTGAAAGGAACGCCGATGACTTCGAAAGCACGTTTGCCGTTCGGTTTGGGCAGGGTGAACGTCTCTGTTTTGTCATTGACGCCGAACAACGAGTTGCCGCCAGGATATTGCTCGATGATGTATTTGTCGTTGTCGTAGTCGTAGTAACCACTGGCGCGCTGCGAGCTCTTTATCTTTTCCATCCATTGATAGGCCGCGGCCGGATCATCCAGGCGCAGCGTGCGGCCATTGATCTCGCCCGCCTCGGGCCAATACTTATCGCGAAAGGCGTGATACCAGCGCGCGTACCAGGGTTCTTCCGCGATCGACTTGGCGGCAGCATTGTCCACCGGCGAATCGGTGGGTTGATTGCTCGTTGCATTCAATTTCGGCAGCGGAACGATAGCTTCCAGGTTTCGCATTGTCACCGGCAGCGCCGCTTCGGAACTCATCTCGACGATGCCGAAGTCTGCCGGAAATTTAATCAGCGGCGGGGCTTCATCGGTGGCGGTCGCGAGCGGGAAGCGATCCTGATTGACCAGTGCACGGCCCGAGTCGTCCTTCAGATCAGCAGGGATTTCCAAACTAAACTTGGTTCGCTCGGGGAACGGCCCGATGAAACCCACACTGGTCACCGTCTCTTCCTTGTCGTCGGAGAAAGTAGGCTTAATCGGATCGCCCTTTTCCGGTTTAAGCGTGATCTTCTCGGCATCGGCGCGCGCGATGGGCGCGGTGAACCCGAGCGACATGGGTAGGACCGGATTGCACTGCGCGTCCTTGTTGACGCGTTCGCAACTAAAGTTAGCGCGGAATTCCTCGCGCGAATGATAGGCCAGCGTTTGATCCTCTTCGGTGGCAATACCGCTCGTGGAGGTCACGCCCTTTCCCCACACCAGCGATATATCGGTATTGGGCGGAAAACGGCGCTGGCACTGCAGCACGACAATGGGTGACTCCTCACCGTCTTTGAGCTTTAGGAATTTTTCGTGGTCAGTACCAGTCAGCGGCGCCGCCAATGTGAAGACATCGATGTGGCCTTCGCCGTCCTTGGTCAGGACGCGGAAATACTCTTGCAAGAAGTCGCTGCGTTGCGCCAGTACTTGCTTGCGCATATCTCCATCGATGATTTTCACACCCACCTTTTCCGACACACCCTTGATGTCGCAGTAGACGCTTTTCTCAATCGACTCGCGCGTTGCCGGCGCGTCGAGGCCGAGAATAAACATCTGCTCCTCATCCAGCGTCACCGTCCCCTCGTAGGGCATCTGCTGCATGATGGCCGGACCGCCGGTGGAAAAGGTGTAAGTGGCATCACCGCTCACGGCAGCACCTGCCAGCGTCTTCAGGTCCTTCTTCAGGGTAAAAGTGCATCGCACACCCGCGGGCAAATCGCCGTCGAAGTCGTACACCCAATTGCGTCTGTCCGCCCAGCGCGCCTTACCCGTGGCTGGACAATCAATGTCGAAGGGTTCGACTAAACGTGGATCGCCAAATGGCACCATTTGCTCGGTGAAACGCACCGCCACCTGTCTCACTCCCTTCACCGTCCCCTGCGGCGAGAAGGTATCGACCTTACCGGCCGGTGGGTTGTTCGGCTGTGCAGCTGGCTGCCCCGCCCAACTGATCGCGCACCACAAAATAAGTGCAACAACGGCGAATAGACGGCGATGGTTCATGGGTGGCTCCGCGTCAAAGTGTCGAAATTCTAGGTTAGATTCTTATGGTTAGATTTGTAGCTGCCAAGATGCCGCGACGATGGGAAAAAGTCGATAGCAGAAAGACCATTTCACTGAGGTTTCGCGAAGATTTCATATTCAGGCGTACCACGGTAGTCAATCCGAAGGGTATTGGAATAATTCAAGCGACCGGTGGCCGACCGCTGCGATGACAAAATTTTACCGAGAACGTCGCGAACCCCCGCTTGGACGCAGCCTCCAACTAGCCACGCATAGCGCGGCAACGATGATTTTGGATCAACAACATCACCGTGACTGCGCCAATGTCGATGTCCTCATCCTAATTTTTGCAATCTTCGGAGAAAGAATATGCGCAACCCATCGAACGTCATGGCTTACTGTCTGATTGCAGTTCTCACAGCCGGCTCTGCGGGAGTTTTCGCCGCCGACAATTCAAAAACCGAGCAGACAAACAAATTTGGTGAATGTAGCCACACCGCGAAAATGAAGGGTCTTAAAGGCGATGAATTCAAGTCCTTCATGAAGAGCTGTGCCAGTGCCACCGGCACATCGGCGAACAAGCCGCTAACTCAGCAGGACAAGATGAAGGTCTGCAACGACAAAGCCAAGGGCATGACGGGCGATTCCCGCAAGACATTCATGAAATCATGCCTGAGTAGCTAAGGTAAGAAGTCCACCTAAGTTCACCAGTCGATGGCTGCAATACCACCGACTGGTCTTCTTGCATCAGGGGGACAGCGATGAGTAATGGCAATGTGGAATCGCAAAATGGCGTGCTGTCGAAACACATATTGCCGACCTCGGCAACCATGGTTGGCGTATGCATGACGGCGGTGGGGCTGGCAAAGCTCTGGGAAACTCATCAACCCACGCACATTGACGAGGTTATGGCCTTCGACGGATTGCTTTTTCTCACTAGCGCAGTGAGTTCCTATCTGTCTATACGCTACAACAATCGGATGTCACTAACGCTTGAAAAGGTCGCCGACAGAATATTCATGATCGGACTATGCGTAATGGTTATAACTTCGTTCGCATTCGCATATTCGATCTAGAACCCATCTCAATATTCCTCGCGAGATGCGTTGCTGGCACAAAAGGTGCGGATGCAAGGCACGAGGCGCAGATAATATGTCAATATTTTCAAGCCGAGTAACGCCGCAGACGTCCTTTTGGGCCGCAACCCGCAGGGACTGGGCTATTTTCGCGCATTCCGGCGTTGCTCGTCGCTGGTTTGGAGTGACCAAACGTCGCTCCTTGCGCCTTGGACTGCACTAAAATAGCCACCGTCGCACTCGTGCGGAATATTGAGATGGGTTCTAGATAACTTTCACGATCCTAATGCGCAGCAGGAGGTCACTCCTGGACAAGCTTGTAACCGCTGCCATGCACGGTCAGCAGCACGCGTGGGTTGGCATGATCCGGCTCGATCTTCTTTCGCAGGCGCACAATGAAATTGTCGACCGTGCGCGTCACAACATCCTGTGGCTTGTCCCAAACCTTTTCCAGCAACGAATCGCGCGACACCACTTCACCGCGTTTCGCAACGAGAAAACGCAGCACCTCTAGCTCTTTGGCACTTATCTCCAACTCCCGCCCGTCGCGCATGATTTTATGGCGGGCAAAATCCACTTCCGCCGCGCCAACTCTCACCCAGCCTTCACTCTCGGATCGGCGTTCATCGCGCCGCAGATGCGCATGAACGCGCGCCAGTAACTCGCGTAGACTGAAAGGTTTGACAACATAGTCATCGGCACCCGATTCGAGGCCTATCACCTTGTCGAATTCCTCACCCTTGGCGGTCAACATGATGATCGAATGCTTGAATCCCTCGCGCCGCAATTCGCGGCAATAGTCGACCGAATCGCCATCCGGCAGCATGCGATCGAGAAGGATCAGATCCGGCGATACTTTCTGTATCTTCTGCCGCGCTTGCGCGCAGGAAGACGCGGTTTCAACGCGATACCCTTCAAGCATCAGGTTGTCCTCGATACCCATGCGCATTTGCGGGTCGTCTTCCACAAGTAGAATCATCGGTTGTGCATTCATACGGCAACTTTCTCGGCGGGAAACGAAGTGCGTGCCGCCATGCCACCCAACTCGGTGTCACCGTCCAAGGTGACGCGCGCGCCATGGACCTTGGCGATCTGCTCCACCAGAGCCAGGCCAAGACCATAGCCTTTCGCGCTTTCGGCCATCCGCCCGCGACGCATGGACATCTGCAAGCGCCGCCGCTCCCGGTTGTCGATACCTGGCCCCGCATCGCAAACTTCCAACACCACGCGATCCCGCTCATCGAAAAGGCGCACCCACACTGCCTCGCCTTCGCCACCGTACTTGATCGCGTTGTCGATGAGATTGAGCAAGATTTGCCGCACGCCATGTGGGTCGTGCGCCACGGGCGATACGTGCTCGTCCAATATAGGCTTGACGTCAACTCCACGACTTCGCCACTTCTCGGAATACTGTTCGACAACATTCTGCACAGTGCGCCGCAGATCCGTTTCGGTAAGCTGATAACGTGGCAGACCTTCGCGCAGACGCGCGAAGTCAAGCACGTCATCGATCATGCGCGAGAGGTGCTCAGCTTCCTTGAGTATGGTTATGTGGTACTGATGCTGCCGTTGTGGGTCCGGCACGCGCCGCATGCACAGGGTCTCCGCGTACATGCGGATCAACGACAAAGGAGTGCGCAGCTCGTGCGAAACGTTGGCGACAAAACGATTGCGCAACTCCACCAGCGCGTACTCTCGCCGCAGATCCCAGGCGATCACAGCGGTAATCAATGCCACTGAAAGTACGATGCCGGTGGCGATTCCAAAGATGGGTAGCCATGGTTTGTGTAAAGTCGATGAATTCGGCGATGCCGAAACGATTGCGATCCGCCAGCCGGGCAGAACTGGCGACAGATCCACGCTTTGACCTTTGTCGCTCATCTGTTCCTCGGGTTTGTACAAACGCATCACCGCCGCTTGCTTGCTGGAGAAAGAGGCAATGGCCGGCTGCAGTATGCTGTCACGCAGTTTCTCGACATCGATGCGTACCATCACCCAACCCGCGGATGACGCGTTTGCACCGGGCGCATCCACACTGGGATCGGTCAATGGCTCGAACGCAAACAGTGCAGGACCCTCCTCCACGGTTTCCACGAAATAGCGCGGCCCGGAACCCGTGCCAGCTTCACGCGCCTCCTCCAGGCGTTGGGAAATCCAGCCTATTAGACGCTGTTGATACTTATCGAGCAGCGGCGGATTGCTATGCACTGGTTGCAGTTGCTGGTTGAGCACCACGACATTGTCTACATAGGGATAGCGCCGAATGATGGCGCCAAGCCGCTCGTCGGTCACGCCAACATGGGGAATGTTCCGCAGGAGCAACAACGGATCCTGCATGGCACGCAACAGTTTATGTTCAATCTGCGTCGATAGCAGCACCAACGCCTGCTGACGTGAATCATGTTGCGATTGTTCCAATTCAGCGCGTTGACCGCGCAGCGCGTACCAGGTGAGGCCCGCCACACCAAGCGTGGTCAGCAACAGCAGCCATAACAACAGAATCGGCACGCGCAGATTTTGTCGCGCGTCGTTTGCGCCATGCATGCCGGCAGCACCCCTCTGGACCGTCCCAGCCTTTCCAGGATTGCCGTTGGTTAGAGCGGCGCCAAGCATTCTGGTTCACTAGCGAACAAAAAATGAGGGGCCGAAGCCCCTCCTTTTGCCAGAATGCAACTGCGATTGCTTACTTCTTGACGCATTCCTTCTTGGTGGCATCCCACTTCTGGTCGGCCTTGCAATCCTTCTTGTCAGCAGCAAAGGCGCCAGCGCTCATCAGAAACAGGCCAGCCATAACGGTTGCGATAATCTTCTTCATACAAGTCTCCTCAAATAAGTGTCTTGAATGCATCCGCGATGCGAATGCTGAGTGAAGTCTGGACGAGGGAAGGCGCTGCGAGAATCACAGCCTTGTAAGAAAACGTAACAAATTGTCACGCCTGCGCCAGCGATTGACGCACCAGAAACACTGCCTAAGACGTATTGCTACAACCAATACGTCAACGTGGTCATTACCTTTGACTGCAGGCGCATAAGCTTCTTTACCACTTCGGGCAACGCAGCCGCGCCAGCACGTTGCGCCATATCCGCGTGCGAAGATTCATCAATGCGCATTTGTTCGACGATGGCGCGGCTGCGCGCATCGTCCACCGGCAGTCGGTCGAGATGTGAATCCAAATGTCCCTCGACCTGACGCTCGGTCTCCACCACAAAACCCAGGTTCCATTTGTCACCGGCCAGTCCCGCCAACGCGCCCAGCGCAAAGGAACCCGCATACCAAAGCGGATTGAGATAACTGAGGTGGCCACCGAGATCGCGCACCCGGCTCTCGCACCAAATCAAATGATCATTTTCCTCGGCCGCCGCCCGCTGCATGCGCTCGCGCACGGCCGGGTCGCGCGCGGTCAGCGCCTGGGCGGAGTAAAGCGCCTGCGCGCACACCTCACCGGTATGATTCACGCGCATCAGCCCTTCGGAAACGCGGCGTTCGGCTTCGGACAACGTCGATTCAGCCACGCCGGTGTCCGGTGCCGGTCGGCCCGTGGACGGTGGCCGCCCAAAGACGGTTCGGATCCCGTCATCGAGCGCCATCAACAGGCGGTCAGTGGGCGTAAATCGTCGAACCGGCTCGGAATTCATTGGCTTGCCCTCCCTCAGGCACTGTGCTGACGCACCACTCAATATAATAGGTGTCGCGGCCCAGTCCAGCCTCCTTTGGAGGTACGGCCTGAACCTCCAAAACGGCGGCCGGCTAAGCCCCTGAAAACACGGCTAAGTGATTGACACTCCCAGCCCTGCTCCGTAAGATTGCGACCCTTTTCCAAGGCTTATCCCATGAAGACGTTCTCCGCCAAACCCGCCGAGGTCAAGCGCGACTGGTACCTGCTTGATGCTACGGACAAAACGCTTGGCCGCTTGGCCACTGAAATCGCTCGCCGCCTGCGCGGCAAGCACAAGCCCGAATTCACGCCGCACGTCGATACTGGCGACTACATCGTGGTCGTCAACGCCGAAAAAGTGCGCGTCACCGGCGCCAAGGCCAGCGACAAGATGTACTACCGCCACTCCGGTTATCCCGGCGGTATTACCGAGATGTCGTTTACCAAGCTGATTAAGAGTCAGCCCTGCAAGATTATCGAAATCGCGGTCAAGGGCATGCTGCCCAAGGGCCCGATGGGACGCACGATGTTCAAGAAGCTGAAAGTTTATGCCGGGCCGAAGCATGATCATGCCGCCCAGCAACCCAAGACACTGGAAATGTAAATCATGGCAAGCACCAACTACGCAACTGGCCGCCGCAAGACTTCCTCCGCCCGCGTTTATCTGCAAAAGGGCAGCGGCAAGATCACCGTCAACGGCCGCGATCTGGACAAGTACTTCGGCCGCCAAACTGCGCGCATGATCGTGCGCCAGCCGCTGCAGACCGTGAACATGACCAGCGACTTTGACATTCACGCGCAGGTAGAAGGCGGTGGCGGTTCCGGTCAGGCCGGTGCCATTCGTTTGGGCATCGCGCGTGCGCTGATTGCCTACGACGAGACGCTGCGCAGCCCGCTTCGCAGTGCCGGTTATGTCACGCGCGACTCGCGCGAAGTCGAGCGCAAGAAAGTCGGCCTGCACAAGGCGCGTCGCCGCCCGCAGTTCTCGAAGCGTTAATTGGATTGGATCCGGCGCGGGCAATCCGCGCCGTGTTTTCAGAGGTAACAGAGTCGGTACGTTGGTTGCAGTAATTTGCGAGTGCCGGTCAGGGCGGCATCAGCAAGCAGCGGTTCTAGCGGGTTGCTAAGTAGATTCTCGCCAATCCCACTGGGGGATCGTCTAACGGCAGGACTACGGACTCTGACTCCGTCAATCTAGGTTCGAATCCTAGTCCCCCAGCCAATACCTACCTCGCTCTTCGACTGCATCACGCCGCGGAGCAAATTCGCATTGACGGATTCCAAATTCGATCGCCACAACAACCTAGTGGTCTAATCGAGACGACTTTGAATGCTGTTCGGTAAACGGCTTGTATGCTTTCAGGAATCGTCCCATTTCGTCGGCGGGCATCGGTTTGGCAAAGAAGTACCCCTGCGCGCCATCACAGCCCATTTTGCCCAACATTTTCAACTGCTCTTGCGTTTCCACACCTTCTGCGATGACAACCAATCCCATACTGTGCCCGAGATTAATAACGGCTGATGCGATTGCTTGGTCATCCGGATCGTCGGTCACGTCATGGACAAATGACTTGTCGATTTTTAGTCTATCCAGCGGAAAGCGTTTGAGATAGGAGAGACTGGAATAGCCCGTACCGAAATCGTCGACGGCCACGCGTATGCCCATTTCCTTTAATCGGTGTAATGCCTCGAGGGTGTTTTCTATGTCTTGCAAGAGAATGCTCTCGGTGATTTCGACTTCAAGGCGAGTTCCCGACAACCCAGTTTCCTTCAACGTATTTGCAATGACATCGGAAATGCTCCTCACCGTAAACTGGCGACTCGACAAATTCACGGCGATTGACGGCAAAACAGCGCCGGCTTCGTCCCATCTTCTTAGCTGGCCACACGCCTCCTTGAGCACCCATTCACCCAAGGATGTAATCAAACCGCATTCTTCGGCGATGGGAATAAATCTTCCCGGTGATATCTGCCCTCTTTCCGGGTGGCGCCAACGAACAAGCGCCTCAGCACCAATAATGCAACCGCCCTTCAGGCTAATCTGCGGCTGATAATGTAGCTCCAGCTGATCAGCTCCAAGCGCCTGACGCAACGCACCTTCCAGCATCAGGCGATCCAACGCGCCAGCATTCATTTCTGGAGTGAAGAAATTGAATGTGTTACGTCCAGACTCCTTCGCCTTATACATGGCGACATCGGCGTTCTTCAGCAGTTCTTCAAAACTAGAGCCATCTTTTGGATATAGGCTGATTCCAATGCTCGGAGTAATTCTCAGAGAGTGATTGTCTATTTGAAAGGGCTCCCCGATGGCAGACAAGAGTTTTTGTGCTATACGGGCGGCAGAGTTAATGCCATCGATAGAGAACAGTAACAGAAATTCGTCACCACCCAGTCGGCAAACTGTATCAGTATCACGTACAGTCGCTCGCAACCTATTTGCAAGCTCCTGTAGCAATCGATCCCCCATCACGTGGCCAAGCGAATCGTTGATATTCTTGAATCGATCCAGATCCACAAAAAAGAGCGCAATTTCGGTTCCTGCTCTATGGGCTTGTGCCAATTCCCGCTTGGCGCGATCTTGCAGCAGTACGCGATTGGGAACTCCCGTCAGTGCATCGTAATAGGCAAGCTGCTTGATCTGCTCTTCGGCTCGCTTGTCCTGCGTAATGTCTGCAGCAATATCGACATAGTGCGTGACGACGCCGCTTTGGTTGCGTACAGCCGATATTGTCTTTAGATTGGGATAAATATCGCCATTCTTACGTCTGTCCCACACCTCCCCTTGCCAGTACCCAACATCGTTGATCTGGCGCCACATCTCATCGTAGAACCCATCTTCGTGACGTCCGGATTTCAGCAGACTAATGTGTTTCCCCAGCGCTTCTTCAGCACTGTACCCTGTGGTTTCCGAAAACGCCTTGTTGACCGCAATAATGCTAAGGTTTGCGTCAGTTATAACGATCGTGTCGTGGCTGGACTCGAATACTGAAGCCACCAGTCGCATTTGTTCTTCAGATGCCTTGCGATCTGAAATATCCAGATGTGTTCCCACGAATCGTATTGGTTTGCCCCTTTCGTCGCGCTCAACTGCAGTACCCGTTGCCAATATCCATTTCCAGTTGCCACGTGCAGTGCGCAGCCTGAATTCAACCTGATAAATTGGTAATCGGCCTTTTAGGTAGCCTCGATAAGCAGACCGCCATATTGCGCGATCGCTGGGGTGGATGCGCTCATTGAATTCTGTAGTGGTTTCGCGGAACGTGGCGGGATCGTATTCGAGCATCACCGCATACTCATTATTGAAACTTCTCTCCCCGGTCTTGAAGTTGACGTCGTATATGCCAAGTTGCGCCGCATTGACGGCCAACCGCATGCGAGTCTCGCTATCCTGCAGGGATCGCTCGGCTGCTTGCCGGCGCTTTTCGCGCAAACAATTGTCCAAAGCAAAAGAAATATCCATAGCCATTTCATCAAACAGTCGAACCACGTCATCGACAAAGAAATGTGGTTCATCGGAATAGAGACTCATCAACCCGACGACCTTACCCTCTCGCCGCAACGGCATTGCAATTGACGAACGAATTCCGGCCTTCTGGGCAGCATCGTGCCAGAATGAGGTCTGATCAACATTGGGTAAATCGTTGATGATCTGATTGCGACCTTCGCGCAATGCCACCCCCTCTGGTCCATGACCTTCGGGAAGACTGGGATCAATTGAGATTCGTATATTGTCGGCGTATGAAGCGCTGGGGCCCTCCTTGACAATTGGGATCAGCCATCCAGTTTTTTCATTGATCATACCTATCCATGCACACACGAGCCCCCCATGTTCGATGGCTATATGGGTAATCCGTGGAAACAGTTCCTCTTCCGAGGCGACACGAACAATGGTCTGATTGATTTCGCTTAACGTGGCATAAAGCTTATTAAGCCGCACGATACGATCATCTGCCTTCTTGCCCTCGGTGACGTCGAGTACTGCACCAATGGTACGTGTGGGACAACGTGACTTCCCCTCTCCCTCAAAGAAAGTTTGAGAACGTGTAGTCAACCATCGAATTTCGCCGTCTCGCCGGATGATGCGATGCTCAACGTCAAAGAGACCGGAGCCCGAGGGGTCATGTGCGTCCTTAACCGCCTTGGTAATCGCGGCGACATCGTCCGGATGCACGTGCGCAAAATAGCGTTCCAATGTCACCGGCTCGCCCGGACCCCATTGATAAATGGCACGTTGCTCGGGCGACCAGTATATGGTGTTCGTTAGGTGGTCGTGATCGAAGATGCCAATATTGGAAACTCGTAGTGCCTGGCGAAGTCGTTCCTCGCTTTGTCGTAACATCTCGCCTTCACGCCTCTTTTGCGAACAGTCACGAAAGCTAACAACTATCCCGACAATATCTTCTTTCTGATTGCGAATCGGTGCGGCGCGATATTCGATTGCAGTTTCCCGGCCATCCTTAGATATCAATAAAGCATCGTCAGCAAACGTTGTCTGGTTGCCATGTGCCAAAACTGCCGCCACGGGGTTGTCCAACGATTGGCGCGATCTTGCGCTTAGGCCTTGGAAGGTCGATTGAAGCGGAGAATGGATGGCCTCATCGGATCTCCATCCTGTCAGGCGTTCAGCTTCAGGGTTGATAGAGGTAACGAGGGCCTTGCTGTCGGTTGTAATCACACCGTCTGCAATGCTCGCTAATGTAACTGCAAATATGTTGCGATTCGCTTCTATTCGATCCATGCTGCGATGCAGCGACTCGAACAGCATGCTGAGCAGCGCTCCGACTACTGCAAGTGTCAACCACTGCACGACGAGTATGGGTGAATCAATAGCGAGGCTGTGCAATGGGGCAAGCAAGAAATAGTTTGTTGCCCACATCGAGGCTAACGTGCATACGAAGCCGGGACCTGCTCCGGACAAGTAAGCGCAGATCCCAATCGGTATGCAAAAAAGGATTAGAGACGGGGGATCCCCGGCTTTGTAGCCGATGGCTAAACGGATTGCCACTACTGCCACGGGCAACACCATGGCCAGCGCATAAGCGATGAGACGGCGGCCATTACCGATGCCATGGTGCTCTGCAACAAACCGGCGGAGCGGAGCGGCAACTATGCTGCCCTTACCATACGTTGACATAAGGTGCCCCGGGACCTGACCGTTACATCAATTACCGCTAGTCGAATGTCCCGCCTTTCGAATAGGTCTAACCCATGTTTTGAGCATAGGCGAACAACCATGCACAATCCAAGATTTGCCCTTCGCTGAACTAGTGAGGCGGGTAAACGACCAAAGCCAAAGCGGTCAGCATCGGTTTCGATGTCAGATACGCAAAAGGCGGGTGTATCTGCCGTACTAGACACCGGCCGTCAACGCCGCTCGACATTCAACTTACACAACGCCGGGCGATCGGTCGTACAACTATCAACTTACGTAGATGACAGAAACGGACGGCTTAGAAACCGCGCGGCGCGAGTGATTACTTCTTAGAGCTACTGCTGGAGGAAACTGCTGGCACGACGGTAAGGTTCGCATGACGAGAGCTGGCTTGCTCGACTCCACGATTTTCGGCCGACGATCTCATCACGGTTTCGTATACGGCCCAGGTGGTGCGATCACGCCCCGCATTTTTTGAATCGTAGAGCGCCAGATCGGCTGTTTGAATCAGGTTTGCCAGAGACAATCCGTGCTGCCATTCGGCTACGCCAAAGCTGGCGGTGAATGCCGGAATATCGCCGTTTTGTCCTACGCTGAGCAAATCCTGGCGGATACGCTCGCATATCTCCAATGCCATCGCACCGTTGGCGTTTGGAAGCAAGACCGCAAACTCCTCACCACCCCAACGTGCAACCGTATCGTTTTCGTTACGCAGCGCTCGTCTGGCAATGGTTGCGAATCGACGTAAGGCGATGTCGCCAGCCTGATGGCCAAACTTGTCATTGAGTTGCTTGAAGTGATCCAAATCCGCCAGCACAAAACTGAATGGCTGCTCGTCGATGAGCAAGTTGTGAATGCGATCTTCCATGAAGCGGCGATTGCACAGGCCCGTCAAACTGTCGGTCGTTGCCTTGGTTTGAGTTTCGGCAAATGCGCGCACCGTACCAATGCGTCCACTCAATTGTGCACCAAGATTGGAAAGCAGGTCCACCTGATGCTGGCTAGGCAGCGTGCCGGCTTGCCCCTGAACATGCAGGACGCCAATCGCGCGTCCCATGAAGCTCATCGGCACGCACACGGCGCACACATTTCCGTCAGCGCGGCCGCGCAGGTATTTGCACGCCTTCAATGATTCGCTGTCGTGGAATTCCAGCGTGTATCCGCGCCGCACCGCTGTGCAGTTGAATGGCGACTCCACGCTACAGTTTGGTCCGCCCTGGATCGGATGCACCGCAGTCTGACGCATGTGTGCGCGGCTGGAATCCGACATCAGTAGTTCCATCTTGTGGTCTTTGGAGATGGTTGCCATCGCGTGCGCCGCCAGCTCGTGCAGCGATGTCTCGTCATCAGCCATATCCAGCGCATCGCCGAGTTCCGAGCGAAACGCGTTGTGTTGCGCTTCCGCACGCAGACTGCCAATATTCTGCTCCAGCTCATCAGCCATTACATTAATTACACCGGCGAGCTCACCGACTTCATCCTGACGTTTCACCTCGCAGCGAGCCTTCATTTCGCCGCCCGCGATCGACTGCGCAACGCCCAGTACCTGCTTCAACGACGCCAGTGAATTCTTGATTGAACGCGTTACGCTGGCCAGGAATAGCGCCACCAGTGTTGAGATGACGATGGCGCACACGAGCAAAAATCTCACCATTTCCGCTAGGCGCAGTGCCTGCTTCTCGGAATCGGAGATTTGGCGGCTGATGACTTCGGTGAGGTCTTTCATCTGCTCAAGCAGGGTTGCGAAATCAGAACCCGAATTCCGCAAGCCGTGTTCGCGCGGAATCTTGACCGACACCGGCAAGTCGAATCACCTCTTCGCCAGTCGCCAGGTATTTGTTCATCGATGATTGGATCGCCCCGACGTGCGATGGGAAGGGATCCGGCAGTGAAATTTTCTTCAGCGCTTCGATGTCGGCCTTGAATTGTTGTGCGTCCTTCTGGAAATCATCGGCACTTGCTTGCGCGAAGCTTTGTAGATCGGCGGCTGGCATCAGCGCCGCGAATACATCCGCGCGTACAGCGTCATGAAACATGTCGGCGTTCTGCAACAAACGCCGCGCGTCATTTAGCGTGTTCAATTGCGAATGAACCTCGTTCTGTTGTGAAACGGCGCGCGTACCCACCAGGCAGCACAACGTGAATGTCATGCTGACAACCAGGTTAATAAGCAAAAGCCGTTTTGCGACAGAACTATTCCACATGGTGGATAAGCCTAGTCAGACGATTACTATCTTATCTGCTACTTTTTCAAGAACTTGATGTGCTTGACAACGAATCTTTATATGTTAAGCAAACACTAATTTTCGGTTCATTTTCAGCCCCGCTATTCGATCGAATCGGCGGGGTACATTCAGCGGCGCTTCACCCGCCGCCACTTCCACGGCGGCGCTGGATTTCGATCGGCCCAAAGGCCACGACGCGCGTTGCGCGCTTCGCTTTCGGCGGTTTTGTACGCGGCGCGATCCGTCAGATTCTGCTCATAGCGATAGCGTGCGTTGTACCACGCGCAGCCATCACGCACCTGCCTGAGGTTGACATCCATTCCGTCGACAAACACGTGGCCGACGATGCGCCGCCAGCGATCATTGTGTGTGAAAACAACCGAGACAGGTTTGCCGAATACCAGCTGCGAAAGATTCTGCTTGGCGCGGCGACCAAACGGCTGCGACTTCTCCGGCGCATCGATGGCGGCAAGCCGTACAGTCTGTTTGATTTTGCCGGCATCCAGAACGATGAGGGTATCGCCATCGATCACACCGACAACGCGGCCCTCCAGCGTGGCTGCGGCGGCAACCTGCGTTACCGCCAATAACGCAAACAAAATTGCCAGCGCTACCGAAGCGATGCGCCTAACGATCCTTCCCTGCTTGCAACATTCCATGTAACGACTCTGAAGTTTTGTGCGGTGGCGATCCTAACACCCGTGGCGAGGGCTGCTGGGTCTTGACGAGTCCCGATCTGTGCAAGGCCCAGGCAAATTGGAAGTCGGCGATGGGAAGAAATCTGATTTTGTTAGCCTAGGCTAAAGTCCGAGACTGCGTTGGCCGATACCCGAAAGACCAGTGACTATTACGTCTCATACCGTCGCACTGATGGGTGGGGAAAAGCCAAGCAGCACAATAGATTAGGAGAGGTACGATGACGCAGCGTATTCTTTATTTTCTGGTTCCAGGGAGCAACATCAGCCCGTTCGATGTAACGTTGGCGGCCGACGCCGGATTCGATCAGGTTATTCCGCTCACTGGCATACGCCCCGAGTCGGTCACTTCGATTGTCCAGGACGCAATCTTCTGCCGTCCGCCTGGCCGATTTAACGACACCGGCATCTTCATTGGCGGCCGCGACGTGCATATGGCCACTGACATGTTTCAGTCTGCCCGCAAGGCCATGGTTGGTGATTTCCGCGTCGGTGTGTTCGCTGATCCGAACGGTGCGTATACCACGTCGGGCAGCGTGGTGGCACTGATCGAGCGCGCCATCCAGCAGCGCACCGGTGCGGGTCTTGAGGGCCGCAATGTTTCCGTGTTCGGTACCGGCCCGGTAGGTCTGTGCATCGCCGTGCTCGCCGCCCGCCAAGGTGCCAAGCCGCGCCTGTGCCAGCTCACCGCTGATGATGATCAGCGTGTGGCACTGCGTTTCTGCGAGCGTTACAACGCCAAGGTTGAATGGGTTAGCGCCGAAACACATCGCGACAAGATCAATGTCATCAGCGACACCGAAATCGCCATCTGCGCCGCCAAGGCTGGAATCAGAATTCTCGATCGCGAAGTGCTGGACGCCGCTGAGAATCTGTATGTCGTCGCCGACACCAATGCCGTACCACCAGGTGGTGTGGAAGGCGTTGGCATCAATGACCGAAATGTCGAAGTGCAAGTGGCCAAATCGAAATTCCTCAGTATTGGTCCTCTGGCCATCGGCAGCATGAAGTACAAGACACAGTTCAGCCTGTTCCGTGCGATTCAAACTTCCAAGACGCCGGCGCTGCTCGACTTTCCGGAAGCTTACACCGCCGCACTGGTGGAACTCGATCTGGCCAAGGAGAAGGCCAAGGCCGCGTAGCAAGATAGCTAAACCAGAAACGGCGCTGCGAGCGCGTTGCTCCAGCGCCATTTTTATTTGCGCTGTTGTCGAAATACTAAAGCAGAATTTGGCGAATGTCGGCGAGTACGGTAGACAAGAATTGCGTGAATTGCGCGCCAGCCACACCATCGATGACGCGATGGTCGTAGGAGAGTGCAACGCAGGACTGGTCGCGCAGGAATTTCTCGTCCTCGAACACCGGCCGCATCGCCGCGCGTGACACACCGAGGATCGCCACTTCTGGCGCATTGATGATCGGCGTGAAATACGTGCCGCCGATCCCACCAAGGCTGGAAATCGTGAAGCAGCCACCTTGCAACTGCGCCGGTGTAAGTTTCCCCGCGCGCGCGGTTTCACTCAGCGATTGCAACTCACTGGCGAGTTCGAACACACCCTTCTGATCCACATCGCGCACCACCGGCACAACCAGACCATTGTCGGTGTTTACCGCCACGCCGATGTGGATGTATTTCTTCAAAATCAGCGATTCGCCGTCTGCACTCAAGGGAAGCGCAGAACTCCGGGTACTCCAACGCAGTGACGACTGCTTTGAGCAGGAACGAAAGCATCGTTAGCTTCACACCCCTCTTGCTCGCTTCCGCTGACTTCGCCTTGCGAAATTCTTCCAGATCGCTGATGTCCGCTTCGTCGAATTGCGTGACATGTGGAACGGTTACCCAGCTTCGATGCAGCGCCTGTCCCGACAAACGCCGGATGCGCGACAGTGGCAGGGTTTCGATTGGACCAAACTTGGAGAAATCGATGGGCGCAACGGGCGTAGTCGGCACGCCAATAGCTGGCATACCGGCGGCGCGGCCACCGCTCATCACTGATTTGGTGAACAGTTTGACATCATCGATGCAGCACGCGCCCCTGGCTCGCTGCCGCGTACCATGCCAAGATCCACGCCCAATTCGCGCGCGAAGCGGCGCACGGATGGACTGGCGTGCGCGCGCGCCGTTTCGCTGCTGCCAACGACTTGTGCGCCGCGCGGCAAGGTAGCGGGTGCAGGCGCATCCGGATGCTCTTCAAGTTCGGCGGGAGTGGAAAGTGGTGCTTTGCTTGCTGCCGATGATGGCGCTTTCTCGTTTGACCGTGTCGGCGATTCGGCTTTTGATTCCTTCTTCGGTTGCGCGTGGTCCTCCTTCTCGCAACCGTTGTCGACGGCTCAATTATCGCCACCGGCGAGCCCTGCGATATCTTGTCACCGATGGCAACTTTCAACTCACGCACCACACCATCGTAGGGCGCGGGAATTTCCATCGTCGCCTTGTCGCTCTCCAACGTGATGATGGGATCTTCAGCCTTGACCGAATCGCCCGGACGCACGTGCACTTCTACCACGCCCACGCCTTCGAAGCCGCCGATGTCGGGCAAGACGAAGAGTTGCGCGGACATGATTGTTTACACCATCACCGGATTGGGTTTTTCCGGATCGATGCCGTACTTGCGGATCGCCTCGGCGACGCGCGCCGCCGGTATGCGTCCTCTTCCGCCAGAGCTTTCAAAGTGTGTACGACAACGTAGTAACGATTGACTTCGAAATGCGCACGCAGCTGCGCACGTGTGTCGCTGCGGCCATAGCCGTCCGTGCCCAACACGCGATAATGATGCGGAACGAACTCACGGATTTGATCGGGATACGCCTTTCAGGCGTAGGTCAGTCGCGGTAATCACCGGTCCGTGAGCGCTTAAGGAATGTTCGACATAGAGACACGCGGCGGCCGATCGGGGATGCGGGTATAAACGCAGTGCCGACAATCCAATCCTGGCGGCGCAATTCATTGAAACTGGTGACACTCCACATCGCTCAATCACGCCATGATCGGATTCTGAGCAATTCCGCCGCGGCGATCACTTCGCGCAGAATCGTGCCGCTGCCCAGCAACTGCGCACGCAACTCACCTGTGTCGCCCCCACGGCGCAGACATGCCGCGAATGACGCGTTCGGCAACACCAGCCGGCATGGGCGGATGCTCGTAGTTCTGCTCCATCGTGATGCAGTACACGCGATCGCCGCACATGGCGCGTGCTTGAGGCTGGCGTGAACATGACCGCCAACTCATACGCGTACGTGGATCATAGGCGACGCGGTTCGGGATCGTCGCCGCCAACAAGTGACTGTGGTCATCCTGATGAAGACCTTCACCAGCCAATGTCGCGGAAAGCCCGGCGGTGCCGCCAAGCAGGAACCCGCGGCACTTCATGTCGTCACGCCCAAGCCAGATCGCCAATGCGCTGGAATCCGGAACATCGAGTAGTAGATGTAAAAGGAATCATCGACAGGCCGTGATGATGATGTGCAGAACCCGCGGCAATCCACGAAGGAAAATGCGCCGGCTCGGGTAAATGCCCTCTTCGAGGATCTGGCCTCGGATGTCTCGCGGTAGTACATCACTTGATCGTGATCGACAGTTCGTACAACCGCCCCACTGAAGAATAAATCCCGAGCTGACGGAACATGCCTTCCATACCGAAAGTGCGCGCCCATCCGGTACGATGGGTACTTGCTGATGCTCTTGTCTCGCAGCAGCAGATTCAGCAGCCGCACAAAGGCCATGGTGGTCGAGATCTCGCGGCCTTCCGATCCTTGCAACACCGGATCGAACAGACTGAGCGGCGGGATGGGCAGTGGCGGCGCTTGCCGGCGAGTCAACAGGAATCCACCCAACGCCTCGCGACGTTCGTGCAAATATCGGATCTCGGGGCTATCCGGCGGTGGCCGATAGAACGGCGTCTCGGCAATGCGTTCATCGGGAATCGGAATATTGAAGCGATCGCGAAAAGCCTTTAACGCCTCATCGCCCATTTTCTTTTGCTGATGAGTAATGTTCTGGCCTTCGCCGGCCTCACCCATCCCATAGCCCTTGACGGTCTTCGCCAGAATAACGGTGGGCTGGCCTTCGTGCTTCATCGCCGCCGCATAGGCCGCATATACCTTGTGCGGATCGTGACCGCCGCGATTCAATCGCCAGATGTCCTCATCAGACATGTTCGCGACCATTGCCTTCAATTCGGGATACTTGCCGAAGAAATGCTCGCGCACGTACGCGCCATCATTGGCCTTGAAGGCCTGATACTCGCCGTCCACGCACTCTTCCATGCGCCTGCGCAACAGTCCGGTGTGATCGCGATCCAGCAATGCATCCCAGTACGAACCCCAAACCACCTTGATGACATTCCAACCTGCACCACGAAATTCGGCTTCCAGCTCCTGGATGATCTTGCCGTTACCGCGAACCGGTCCATCGAGACGCTGCAGATTGCAGTTGATGACGAAAATGAGATTGTCGAGTTTCTCGCGGCCAGCCAAGCCTATGGCACCCATCGATTCGGGTTCGTCCATCTCGCCGTCGCCACAGAAGCACCAGACTTTGCGATCTTCTGTGTTGGCTAACTCGCGATGGTGCAGGTAGCGCGTGAATCGCGCCTGGTAAATCGCCATCAACGGCCCCAATCCCATCGACACAGTGGGGAATTGCCAGAAATCCGGCATCAACCACGGATGCGGATAGGATGACAAGCCTTTTCCACCTATTTCCTGTCGGAAACGACTTAGATCGTCTTCATTCAAAATGCCGTAGAGGTAAGCACGCGCGTAAATGCCCGGTGCACAGTGTCCTTGGATAAAAACCAAATCACCGGCCTGATTGCTGCCCGGTGCCCGAAAGAAGTGATTGAAACCCACCTCGTACAACGTCGCCGATGAAGCGTAGCTGGCAGTGTCCGCCAGTTGCGCTTGACTTTGCGATTGGCCTTTACCACCATTGCCAGCGCGTTCAACGCGCGCAAGGACCGCAGGCGCGCCTCGACCGCGGCGTCGCCTGGCGTGCGCTCTTCGCGATGCGCAGGTATGGTATTAGCGACATAGGCTGTAATGGCGGAATAAGGAAGATAGGCGCTTGGGTGGCGTGCACTGTCGATGAGGCGCTCAAGCAGATAGTGCGCGCGCTCACGCCCTCGCGTTCGATCACTGCCTGCAAGGATTCCAGCCACTCCAGTCTCCTGCGGATCGACATCGGGTGTTTGACCGGGCGGATTGGCGGTCATGGTCTCCACCGGTTCCATCGTGCATTAGCCGCTGACAATCATATGGCGCATCAGCCTGTGCGATCAACACAAGCTGCATGCCACTGGCTCTCCGGCTCCGGGCAGGGGTGGCAATCAGGGAACACGTATCGAAACCACGACCGATCGGCGTGCAACCACGCGACAACCTAGCGTTGAATTGTCAATCAGCCCCCTCAGTCGCAGGGAACCGAGCCAGTAACGCCCACAAAATCACAAAATACCGTGAGTACGGCTGTGCCTGGTCGTACGCCTTGGCGTGCTGAGAAAACATCCACAATAATTGCATTGATTCCGTTCCAGGCAACAGCGAATTAATCGCCATTTAAGCCTCAAAATCCTATAGCTCCTTCACTACAACCCAGCACGTCAATGAATTGAGAGGGAGTTTCCATGCAGCACGTCATTCGTCGCAGCGGCGCGTCCATACTTCAGCGTTGGTGTCGCCACTGCCGCGGAAACGCCGGCGAACTTTATTGCTCGTTTCAAGCGGAGAGCGCGTCAGTCCGATCAACACTTCACATCCGCGCGTGGACAGCACATTTTCAACTCCGTGCACGCCAACGACTGGGCTGCTCATCATGTCACCAAGAATCCGGCGCACAAGGTCGCCATGCCAAAGCCAGAGGAAATCGATTGACCCGTTGTAACCCTCTGCAAATACAGAGCGTTTCACCAGCAATCGCTCCGTGGAGAAGTGGTTTCGCCGCAGTGGGGATGTGCTGGGCCGCGCCTGTTCACCGGCGAAAATGCCGAAAAGAAAAGCGATATGTGCTGGCACCTGATGAGTATCGACACAGAACGCTTAATGAGGCAGATATGAATTCCATCAAACGCGCGATAAGCCCACTCCGTACTGTGCGTGGTTCCACTACTTACTGGCCTGCTGAGCAATATCACGGCAACGGTGGTTAGGGCCGAAGATGATGAGGATGAACGGGAAACTCCCTTCAACATCGAGAACACCGTCTATCGGCAGGAGTGCGGTAGTTGTCATGTCCCCTATCCACCGGAACTGCTTTCAACCGAATCGTGGACTGGCATTCTGTCGAACCTCAATGATCATTTCGGCAGCGATGCCAGTCTCGACGACGACAGTGCCCGACAGATTGCCGAGTTCCTGCAAACGAATTCCAGCACCCGCCGTACAAATGACGACAATGGAAAACCGTCACATCGCATCTCCGACACGGTGTGGTTCAAACAAGCGCATCGTCCTGGGCATGACGGGTTGAAACCGGGGATCTTCCAATCAGCGGCCGTGAAAAGCGCTGCAAATTGTGAAGCCTGTCATCGCAATGCCGCGGCGGGCGATTACAGCGAGAACAATCTTCGCATTCCGGCGCCAACCGGTAATCCATCCGAGCGCTGACGCGTGTTTGTGCCCATGCGCATCTCAACTATCTGACTTGGAGCTAAAGATGAAATCGAACACCAGTCGCAATCCAGGCGACACGCGCGAGCAAATCGAATCTGCCACCCCACGCGTTCGTGTCTGGGATCTGCCAACGCGAGTTTTTCACTGGACGCTTGTACTTTCCTTCGCCGCCGCTTGGCTAAGCGCGGATTCCGAGCGCTACCGAAACCTGCACCTGATGATGGGCTACACCTTTGCAGGAGCGATTGTCTTCAGGCTTATCTGGGGCTTGCTGGGTAGTCGCTACGCGCGCTTCAGCAGTTTCATTTTCAACCGCAGCGAACTGTTTGACTACCTTGGGTCTCTGTTGTCGCGCAGGCCACGGCACTATCTGGGTCACAATCCCGCCGGCGCGGTGGCGATTTTTGCGATGCTGGGGCTGGGTGTTGCCGTCGCATCAAGCGGAATTGCCGCATATCAGGAAGTCGGTGGCGAATGGATGGAAGAATTGCATGAATGGCTGGCGACAACTCTGCTCGCGGTGGTAGCGGTTCACGTGCTTGGCGTCATAGTCAGCAGCGTATTGCATCGGGAGAACTTGGCGATGGCGATGTTGACCGGCTGGAAAGCTGGCCGAAGCAGCGACGGCATCGAAAGCGTCCGTCCTTTGGTCGGTATGCTGCTGCTTGCCGGCGTGGTAGCTTTCTGGCTTACGTATTCGAATCTTCCAATGCAACCAGAGCTGGCGACCGATTCACCTGCCGCAACGCATGCCGGCACGCCGCGCCATCTGACGGGCGACGACTAGAATGAATTGAGACGGGATTGCCCGGTGGCGGAGGCACGAAAAAAAGCGCGATGCGGATATTGGTAGTCGAAGACGATGCGATGCTCGGCAACGCACTGCAAGTTGGTCTGCGTCAGGCCGGATTTGTGCCGGATTTGCTGAGCGATGGTGTTGCCGCAGAAAATGCCATTTCGTGCACCGATTACGCTGCCATGGTGTTGGACATCGGACTGCCCCGCCGTTGCGGCATCGAAGTGCTGCGGCGATTGCGCAAAAATGGAAGTCCGCTGCCGGTCCTCATCCTCACAGCACGCGACACGGTAGAGGACAGAATTACCGGACTTGATGCCGGTGCTGACGACTATTTGATCAAGCCGTTCGCGCTGGGCGAACTCGCGGCACGACTGCGAGCATTGATACGAAGATCCGAAGGCAAACCGCAGCCCCTGATCGAGTACGCCGGCATCGTGCTCGATCCTGCCGCACATACTGTAACAACCAACGGAGTTCCAATTGAGCTTTCCGCAAAGGAATTCTCGCTGCTGCAGTATTTTATGCTCAACGCAGGACGCGTACTGCCGCGCGCGAAACTCGAGCAACACCTCTACAGCTGGGACAGCGAAGCTGAAAGTAACACCGTGGAAGTCTACATCCATCATCTGCGCCGAAAACTCGGCCATGATCTGATACGGACCGTGCGCGGTGTGGGCTACCTCATGCCGCGAACAGCGCCATGAGACTGCATAGCATTCGCGCGCGTACCACAATGATGCTTACCTTGGCTGTGGCAGCGGTCTGGCTGCTTGCGGCATGGTTGACCTGGAAACACGCTGAGCACGAAGCAGCGGAGTTGTTCGATGGCCATCTGGCGCAAGCCGCTTCAATGCTCATTGCACAGACCGCCGTCAACATTGAAGAACCCGCTGAGCTTGCGGAATTCAATGATGACCTGCACGCGCCGCTGCGGCACCGCTACGCACACAAGGTTGCGTTCCAAGTTTGGTATCAAGGCCGCGAACTCACTGTCCACTCGGAAAACGCACCGAACTCCCGACTTGGTTTGGTTGAGACCGGCTTCAGCAACCATGTTATCGACAGCGTGCAATGGCGAGTATTTTCCGACTGGAACGCCACGCATGAATTTCTGGTCCAGGTGGGCGAACGCGTTGATGCGCGCACGAAAATGGCCAACGATCTGGCTGCGGGCTTGCTGCGACCGCTGCTATGGGTGCTACCGCTGCTTGCCTTGATGATATGGGTGGCAACCGGAAGCGCGTTGCAGCCACTCTGGAATGTGGCGCGCGAGCTTGCGCAGCGCTCGCCAGATCGGCTCGAGCCGCTGCAAGGCGTGTCTGTACCGAATGAAGTTGAACCGCTGGTCAACCGATTGAACAATCTGCTTGAGCGGGTACAGATTGCGTTGAATTCCGAGAAACGCTTTACCGGCGATGCCGCGCATGAATTACGCACGCCAATCGCAGCGCTGGCAGCGCAGGCGGAAGTCGCGCTGGCCTCACACTCCGACAGCGAACGACAGCAAGCACTTGAGGGCGTGCTGCAAGCGGCGCGCCGAATGGCGCGACTGGTGGATCAAATGCTTACCCTTGCACGCGCTGACAGCGCTCTGCCGGCACCTTGGCCGCCAATCAACTTGGCCGACGTTGTACGCGACGTGGCTGGGGAACTAGCACCAGAGGCGATCGAAAAGGGGCTCGATCTCAGTGTTGAAGCGCCTGAGTCTGCGCAGATCTCTGGCGAAGCGGGTTGGCTGCGCGTTTTAGTCCGCAATCTGCTGGACAATGCGCTCAAGTACACGCCCCGAGAGGGAACGATCAGGGTCCGCTTGGACGAGCACGGAGATGAAATTATTCTTGGTGTCAGCAATAGCGGCCAAGGATTGCCGGAAGATCAATTGCGCCTTCTGGGTGAGCGATTCTGGCGCGGAAGTCCCACAGGGCAAGGCAGCGGGCTTGGATTGTCGATCGTACGTCGCATCGCCGAGCTGCACGGTACGAGCCCTAAATTCAGCCACAGCGACTCAGGCTTGGGCTTGTGTGTCCACGTGCCGTTCAAGCGCTGGGTAGCGGCGTAGTCAGCGTGCGATTAAATATAGTCGGGTTTTGATCGCTGCTGGTGCCGGCCACTTCCTATTCCGGCCAGATCACTGAGGTCAATACTGCCGCTTTGGTCGAAGGGCATAGGCGTTGAACCATTGCCGAGGCGAAATTCGCCGTGCAGACGATACTTCACCGGCGAAAAACCTTTGCCCGCCATCTGCTGCATTTGATTGATGACTTCCTGCAGTGAGGCATCGGCTTCCACATCCACAGTCTTCTCCGCGCCACCCGGCAAGGTCACCGGCTTGTCGCGCCGGCCACTGGCCACACGCTCTCCGTTCAACTCAAGCTGATAACGCATGCTGTGCAGTGGAATGTCCATCATGTTGGGGTTGCGCACACGCAATGACAGTACAACGCTCTGCTCGTTTGGCGTGAGCTTGGCGATGCGAATGCCTGCGAGTGATACCTGCGGCGGATCAAGATCGAGCGGCAATGCCGCTGTCGCACCAGATATCAGTGCAACAAACATCAAGACCGCAACACCTATGCTGCGTGCCATTCGCACTTTCCAATGCTCACGGACGAAGTTCTTTGATCAAAGCGAAGAACCATCGACGGCTTTGTGACCAAACAAGCCAGTCAGTCCACCGAGGCCGACTTCACCCTTCTGATCGAAGGGGATGGGAATGAAGCTGTTCAAGCCATTGCCGGCACGAAAATTACCGCGAATTCGATAGTTCGCGTTCATGCCATTGTGCGCGAGCTCGCCCAGCTGTCCAAGCAGGCTACCAAGATTGGTCGTGGCATTGACCTCAACAATCTGTTCGCCCAGCGCCGGGAAGGTGACCGATTGATCGTTTACGCCATGGGCAATTTCCGAGCCATTGAGTTCCAGCGCGTAGTTCAACCCATGCACAGGGATCTCGAATGAATTGGGATTCTGCACCCGCAACTTGATGGCGAAAGTCTGCTCGAACAGGTTCATGTCCACCAAACGGATGTCGGACAACGACACGGAAGGCGGATCGATTTTGCTAGGTAGACCACCGCAAGCCGCCAGCAACGCGGCGACGCCGGCCAAGATTAGGATACGGACGCTGTGCATGCTGCCTCTCCCTTCCGAAATAGACATGAACGCTTTGCAGTGTCACTGCACTGAGGTTAACTTCCTGTGAACAATCTCCGGGAACAGCAATGACCCATGTACCTGAAGTTCTGTTGCTACCCGTATGCTGCATTGCAGCATGAAAGTGATTTAAATCACACAAAAGTATGGTAGCATCGCCCGCAAATACGATAAGAGCGGTCTTCATGAAGCTCAGGTTCCACGAGAAAACAGCGATCCTGATAGTGGTCGGGGCGGGCCTGTGCGGCTGCAACGCCTCATTGCCTCTATTGCGCGACGAGCCAGCGGCCACGGTGGGCGCTGCGCCGTCGCAACCAGCACCAACTGCTGGCCAGGGTCTGGTCGGTTCTTCATCCGCGCCGCGCGTGATGTTTGACTCGGAAAACGACAACTTCGAGTCCGGTTCCAACAGCGCACTCACCTACGCGCTCAGCCTCACTGGCACGCGCTATCGCTACGGCGGTACCTCCCCCAGCGAAGGTTTCGACTGCAGCGGCTTCGTTCAATATGTCTTTGGCCATTTCGGCGTTGAGCTACCGCGCACCGCACACGACATGGCTGAAGCGCTGCCAAAAGTTGACCGTAAGGCCCTGCAGCCGGGCGATCTCGTTTTCTTCAACACCAACGGCCGGCGTTTCTCGCATGTGGGCATCTATGTCGGCAACGACAAGTTTGTGCACGCCCCCAGCACCAGTTCCAAAAAAGTCATGATTTCCGATCTGACCGAAGATTATTGGAGCAAGCGACTCACGGGCTTGCGCCGTCCGCCGGGCCAGGCCCTGGCGGTATCACTGCTCGACAGTAACTATCACATCAAGCTCTGATCGTTCCATTTAGCTGTTCAACTCCGCGCGTAGTAGCCCTCCGATCCGGTGCGAAGTGCATCGGGTAAACTGAGACCGCATGTCGACCGTCACCGACAACAAACTCAGCGCTTTTCAGCAGCGGCTGCTTGCCGAAGGCATTCGTGTTGCCGAAGAGGCCGGCACGACGATTCCCGGCAACGATACCGCCGATGTGGCCGCCATTGCCGCCGGCGGCAGCTTTGAGGAACGAATACGCACCCGCGCGGTAACGCTCGCCCGCGCACAGAATTTGCTGCCTGCATTTACGATGTTCCAGCGCGGCCTGCGCATCGCGCTCATCGCGATCATCGCACTTGGGTTTGTAATCGGTGCCGGCGCGGCGAAGTCCACACTCACCCCCGACGCTGATGGCTTGGTCAATTTCTATTGGACGCTGGTGGTGTTGCTTGGATTGCATACATTGGCGATGCTGCTGTGGCTGCTGTTCCTGCTATTTGGCCGCTACATCCCACCGCTTACGCCACTGGTTGGTATTTATCGCGGACTCAGCCGGCTGTTCACCAAACCGGCCGCGGCTTCGCTCGAGACTCACGCCTATCGTGCCTGGGCGTCAAGTTTGGCAAGCGGCGCGCTGGGCCGCTGGGGTATCAGCACGCTGTTGCACAGCTTCTGGCTGGCGGCATTGTCGGGGATCCTGGTCACCACGGTTGTTCTGTTCATTCCCAAGCAATTCGATTTTGTCTGGGAGACGACCATGCTGCCGGATCAGGCGTTCATTAGACTAACCGATACGTTGCGGCCGCTGCCGCAATGGTTTGGAATGGCGACGCTGGATCGCGACACCGTGCTTGCCAGTCATCGCAATGCCGACCAACATCCTCCAGCCGAAGCACGCCGTGGTTGGTCTAGTTTGCTCATCGGCAGCATTTTTGGCGCGGGCCTGTTGCCGCGCTTCCTGATGTGGCTGGCGTCGGTGCTGATGCTGTATCACGCCCGATCTCGCTACCGCCTGGACCTTGAATTACCTGGTTTCGCTCGTCTGCAACATCGGCTGATGCCAGTCAGCCAACGAATTGGTGTGGTTGATCCTGACTTGCACGGGCCCGCTAGCACGCGGGCACCTGATGGTGGACGAGTCATCCTGCATGATGAAAACACGGCAGTACTGGGCCTGGATATCGATACACCCAGAACCGGGTGGCCGCCGGTATTGTTGCGCGTACGAAGCAATCTCGGCATTGCCACCGATCGCGATACCCTTATCAAGGCGTTGGGCACACTCGCCAATATGCAATCCTCACCGCTGTCGTTGATCATAGTCTGTTCGTTGATCAGTTCACCGGATCGCGGCATGGCCAAGGGATTGCGCGAGATACGCGCCGCGCATCATGGATCAATCGGCGTGTTATTGACGCAATCGACTCTGGTGAATTCGCGGCTTGGCCATGTTGCCGCGGCCGAGCGCCTGCAGGACTGGCGTCAGCTCATTCATTCCGCCGGCGTCGACTTGAACCGAGTATTGACGTTGGATCTGGATGACGCCGAAGTTGTGCGCAACTATCAATTGGCGCAAACGCCATGAATGACGACACGTCGATGAAAGTTGCAGTGGTCGGTCACACCAACACCGGCAAAACGTCATTGCTACGCACACTGACGCGTGATGTGGAATTCGGCGAGATCTCGGCACGGCCTGGCACCACGCGTCATGTCGAAGCGACTTCATTGCTGGTTGGCGGCAAACCACGCATCGAACTTTACGATACTCCTGGTTTGGAAGATTCCACCACGCTGCTGTCAGCGCTTGAAGCTGGCAGCGGTGATGGCATCGATCGCATACGCGGTTTTCTCGACAGCGCCGCCGCACATGGCGAACTCGAACAGGAAGCCAAGGTGCTGCGTCAGGTGCTCGCCAGCGATGTTGCGCTGTATGTAATCGATGCACGTGAAGCCATGCTCGGCCGCCATCGCGAGGAATTATCAGTACTTTCAATGACGGCGCGGCCAATCATTCCCGTACTCAACTTCACCGGCTCGCCAGACTCACGCGAAAAACAGTGGCGCGAACATCTGGCGCGCATCAATTTGCACGCAGTGGTGGCCTTCGATACCGTGTTATTCAACCGTGACGACGAGCGGCGCCTGTTCGAAGCCATGCAGGCTTTGCTAGCGCCGCGCTACGCACTGCTTCAACAACTCATCGACGAACGCGAATCCGCCTGGCAGAGTTTGCGCCGTGCAGCCACCGCCTGCATCGCTGATCTGCTCATCGATGCCGCCAGCACCAGTCATAGTGTTCGACAGGATGACGAAGGCGCGATCGCCGCCGCGGGCGATTGGTTGCAACAACAACTGCGTCAACGCGAGGAGCGCTGTATCAGTCAACTGCTCGAGCTATTCGCATTTCGCAGCAATGACGTAATTGCGGCCGTGATTCCAATCCAGAACGGCCGCTGGAAGCTGGATCTGTTCGCACCGGAA
>JAXMGY010000031.1:0-25807 GCA_046347035.1 Gammaproteobacteria bacterium
GTTCTGCGAGGTGGCGATGGTGTCGATAACCTATCTAGTAATGCAGGCGACGATATTTTGGATGGCGGAGGGGGGCAAAACGAGCTTTTCGGTGGCGCTGACAATGATACCTACATTATCTCTTCGGGTGCGAATGACGTAATTTCGGATGAGTCGGGCAGTAATGACCGTGTGTATCTAGAAGCGAGGTCAACCGATGTTGTGATGTTCCGCGGAGCTGACGATCATTTGATAATTGGGGACAAGACCACAGGACAGGGTATCGTCACGATTCTCGGGTATTTTGCTGGCCATCAAATCGAAAGCATCATATTCGGTGATGGTGTGGTTATGGATGAGAAAAGAGTAAGCGTCGAAATTCTGAGGGCCAGCGAAGATGCCGACACCATTCATGGCTCAAATGAATCCGATACCATGTTTCTTGCGGGCGGCGACGATATCGGTTATGGCGCAGTTGGTGACGATTTGATTGACGGTGAGAGTGGTAACGATACTCTTTTTGGTGAGGCGGGGAATGACCGGTTGATTGGGGGTATTGGTGACGACAAGATCTATGGGGGCACGGGTGAAGATATTATTGATGGAGGAGCTGGAAACGATTATTTGGTTGGGGGCGGGGATCTGTACTACAGCGTAGGGAATAGTGGAAGCGACACGTATCTGTTCGGTCGCGGAGACGGGAACGACACAATTGTCGACTTCGATCTCGATCCAGCTAACATCGATCGAATCATATTTAGGGCAGGAGTGCTTCCAGAACACGTTAAAGTTCGAAGAGTTAATAACGATCTGCTTGTCGAAATTGAAAACTCGACGGATGCGTTGCTTATTTCGGCGTTTTTCCCTAATCATCCAGACGACGTCGCACCCTATCAGATCGAGCGGTTTGAATTCGTCGATAGCTCTGTGGTGTGGGATGTGGCGACCGTCAAGGCGTTGGTGCAACAGGGTACTCCTGGTGACGATGGTCTCTATGGCTATGAGGGCGACGATGTCTTGTCGGGTGGTGCCGGCAACGACACGTTGTTCGGCGATATTGGCAATGACACATTGTCTGGTGATGACGGTAATGACGTGGTCGACGGCTACGACGGCAATGACTTGCTTCATGGTGGCAATGGGGATGATTTGATTTTTGGCCGAAACGGCGATGATGTCGGATATGGCGATGCTGGCAACGACACCCTGTATGGTGGCGCAGGAACCAATCATCTTTACGGCGGTGCGGGTAACGATACGTTCAATGAACAACTTCTGAACGACGGTCAGGGCATTGATACCATGGAAGGTGGCGCCGGTGATGACATCTACTATGTAGATAGTCCATCGGATGTCGTCATTGAACTGGCGGGTGAAGGCACGGACACGGTGTACGCGGCCAATTACACTCTTCCGAGCAATGTTGAAAATCTGTTTGTCGCGGGTGGCGCGAACGGCACTGGAAACGAGCTCGACAATGTCATCACTGGAAATAGCGGGGCGAACACCCTTACTGGAGGTGCTGGTAACGACACGCTTGATGGCAAGGCTGGCAACGATACGATGGTGGGTGGTGTTGGAAACGACACCTACTATGTGGATAGCTATTCCGATGTCGTCGTTGAAAACGCGGGTGAAGGAACGGATACGGTCTATACGTCGGTATCCCGAGATGGGCTGCATCCACTGGGCGACAATATCGAGAATATTATTCTGACCGGAGGCGCGGCTATCAACGTGCAGGGAAATGCGCTGAACAATACGCTTGTTGGTAACAGCAATGACAATGTGCTGAACGGTGACCTCGGTGCCGACTCGATGGCAGGTGGCGCTGGCGATGACACGTACTACGTCGACAATGCTGGCGACGCCGTCACGGAGAACGCGAACGAAGGCGCTGACCTCGTTCAAAGTGCGGTCAGCTTCACGCTCGGTGCCAACGTGGAGAATCTGACGCTCGGTGGTACCGCCGCCATTAACGGTACGGGCAATGCGCTCGACAATTTTCTGATTGGCAATAGCGCCAATAACACGCTAACGGGTGGAGCTGGCAATGACCGTCTCGATGGCGGTGCTGGCACCGACACCATGGTCGGCGGGCTGGGCGATGACACCTATGTTGTGGAACGCAGTACCGACGTGGTGACCGAAAATACCAACGAAGGGATTGACACGATTGAAAGCAGTGTGACCCTGACGTTGGCTGCAAGTGTCGAGAACCTCACCCTGGTAGGAAGTGGAGCAATCAATGGAACGGGCAATGCACTCGACAATATCATCACGGGCAACGCCGCGAACAATACGCTGACTGGCGGAGCTGGCAATGATGCACTGGGCGGTGGCGGTGGCGCAGACACACTCGTGGGCGGCACGGGTGATGATGCCTACCTGGTGGATAGCTCGGCAGTGGTAGTGACAGAGAATGCCAATGAAGGTACTGACACGGTCTACAGTCTTATCACCTATACGTTGGGTTCGAACGTTGAGAACCTGACGCTCATCGGCACCAGTGCCATCAATGGCACAGGTAACGCGCTCGACAATGTGCTGACAGGCAATAGTGCGGCCAATACGCTGAGCGGCGGTGCCGGCAACGATACTTACGTCATTACCGATTCGCTCGACACCGTTGTGGAAAATGCCAGCGCTGGCACCGACACGGTGCAGTCAAGCATCAGTTACACGCTTGGCGCCAATGTGGAGAATCTGACGTTAACGGGTACCTCAGCCATCAATGGCACGGGGAACACCTTGGCCAATATGATAACGGGGAATAGCGCCAATAACACGCTTGATGGCGGAGCGGGTGCCGACACACTAATTGGTGGTGCTGGAAACGATACCTATGCGTTTGGCACGGGTTACGGCACTGATGTCATCACAGACAACGATGCGACCGCGGGCAATGTCGATCGGGTGACTTTCTTAAGTGGGGTCACGCCTGCATCGGTTGTTGTGGGGCGCAATGTTGACGATCTGACATTGACACTGTCCGGCACTTCCGATCAGTTGCGGATTACAAACTATTTCCTCAGTGGGGGCACTAGCAGTTATGCCGTTGAACGTTTGGAGTTCACCGACGGAACGGTATGGACGTATGCGGATGTGCTCGCAAGAGTCCCACCGAATCACGCGCCCACTTTGGCGAACCCACTGCCCGATCAAAACGCCGGTGAGGGACTCGCTTTTTCTTACACGGTGGCCGCGAATGCCTTCACCGATCAGGATGCGGGCGATGTATTGAGCTACACCGCTCTCCAAAGCAACGGGCTGGCGCTGCCATCCTGGCTCACCTTCAATGCATCGACCAGAACATTTAGCGGCACGCCGCCAGTTGGATCCTCCGGCGCGCTGACTGTTCGCGTGACGGCAACGGATACAGGCGGACTGGCGGTGAACGACGATTTCGTGCTCAGTGTCACCGTACAAAACCTGACGCTCAATGGCACCTCGGGCGTCGACAGCCTCGTGGGCGGTGCCGGTAATGATCAACTGTTTGGACTGGCGGGCAACGATACATTGACTGGCAACGCCGGTAACGACACGCTCGATGGCGGCGCCGGCAATGACACGATGATTGGCGGCACCGGCAATGATACCTACGTGGTTGACAGCACCAGCGACGTGGTGACCGAGAACGCCAACGAAGGGACGGACCTCGTTCAATCGAGTGTGACGCTAACACTCGCAGCGAATGTCGAAAACCTCACGCTGACGGGTACGACCGCCATCAACGGCACCGGCAATACGCTTGATAACATTCTCACAGGCAACAGTGCGATCAATACCCTCACGGGTGGTGCGGGCAATGACACGCTGGATGGTGGTATTGGTGCCGACACCATGAACGGCGGTGTAGGCAACGACACGTATATCGTGGACAACGTCAATGATGTCATCTCGGAAAACGTCAATGAAGGTGAGGACTTCGTTCTTTCTAGCCTCACACGAACACTCGGCAACAACTTCGAGCATCTTTTCTTAATCGGTAGCAACGCCATCAACGGCACCGGCAACGCGCTGGCCAATTGGCTGAAGGGCAATGACGCGGTGAATACGCTGATGGGCAATGACGGCAACGACACGCTTTGGGGTGCAGGCGGCAATGACGCGCTCAATGGTGGCAACGGCGTGGACATTCTTCAGGGCGGCCTTAACGATGACACACTCACCGACACCAGCGGCAATGGCCTGCTGGATGGTGGTGCGGGAATCGATACGCTAGTAGGTGGTAGTGGTCGGGAGCTTTATATCGGTGGCAAGGGCAACGACACCATTACCACTGGCAGTGGTGCGGATATCGTCGCGTTTAACAAAGGCGACGGTGCCGATACCATCAACGCCAGCACCGGTGCCGACAATACACTGGCCATTGGTGGCGGTGTGCGTTACGCGGATATGGTGCTTAACAAGTCTGGGCTGGATTTGATCCTTGGCATGGGTGCTGGTGATCAGATTACGCTCAAGAATTGGTACCAAACCGGTGTCAACAACAAGAGCATTGTTAACCTGCAGATGGTGGCGGAGGCGATGAGCGATTTTAATTCCTTGTCTAACGACGCGCTGCGTAACAAGAAGATCACGCAGTTCAACTTCCTCAACATCGTCAGTCAATTCGATACTGCACGAGCGGCCAATGCAACGCTGACCAACTGGGCAGTGAGCAATGCGATTGCGGGACAGTTGGTGGCGAGCAGCGATACCGCCGCACTCGGCGGCGATCTCGCCTATCAATACGGTAAGAACGGAACGCTTGCGAATATTGGTGCCACGCCGGCGCAAAACGTGTTGGCTGGTGCGTCCTTTGCAACCTTGGCACAGACGCTGCAACCGATTGCCAGCCTGCAAACTGGTACCGTCCGTTTGAGCTAGCTTGAGAGGTCAACTACCTACTAACAGCTGAGTAAGTCGTTTCCCCGCGCAAGCGGGATCCAGTGAGAGTTGTATTCATCGCTAACTGGGTTCCTGCTTTCGCAGGGACGGCGGACTTAGCTCTATTCCGGGTCATCGCACCCGGCAGGAATTAAAGTGACGTGGGCAGCAATGCCAAGATAATCTTAAGGCCCAAGCCCCGCTCGCTGATCCCGATCAATTGAAATTCCAGGTCCCGCCCCCACGATTGCAAAAGGAGAGGGCTGTCCTGGTGGGCAGAGCGGAATTTCATGAAATCAATTGAAGCAGCAACCGAAATCATCGATGTGGCCATCGAGGCCCAGCAGGGTCCGTTACCGCCGACGTTCCTGGTGGAGTTTGTGTTAGGGCCGTGGCGTGCGCATCTATCGCATATTCACAGTGAGCAGGGCGAGGCGAGCAAGGAATGGTCCGACGCTGCCAAGGCCACGAACCTGCTGCTTTGGAGCGTGGCGCCGAAGTTGGGCGCGGACAGGCAGACGCTGGCTGATTCTGGCGAACTGCTGCTGGCGGATCAGAGCGTCATGGACGAAGCCGGTTGGTTGCAGTCGGATCGCGCCACATTCCTGACCGAGCTGGACGGTGGCACCTCAGTCTCATCAGGTCCGGGTGGGACACTGCCGGCGGCACCAATGATTTGCGGGTAAACCGGGCGATCGGACACCAAAGGGATCTCACCGATACCGTACGGCTTTGATCCCGCCGATCTGTACTTTGCGAATATCTGGACGTTGGAATGATGTGGACGCGGAACAAATTGAAATTGCCGCGCCATCGCCCATTGCTAACAAGGGATCTATGTTGGGAACTAAAATAAGACGTTAGCATGAAAGCGATGAACTAGAAGACCGGATCGCAATAATAAATGGAAGTAGGCAAAATGCCTGAACCCGAGAATGCGCTGGACACACAGCTATGATTCTGGTCGTACTTCTCAACTCGCTATTTGTTACCCTTGCCGTGATCATTCACTACGAGTTTCTCTATCAACTCTCACTCGTCATCCCCGCTTGCACACCAAGCACCGTTATAGAATTGTAATGGGTGTGTTTAGCGCTGTGTGCGCATGCGGTGGAGATCTGACGCTGTTTTCGATACTACTATCTTCAGATGATGGACTGGGGGCGCCTCGAGTGGACATTACGATGGTACATTGCTCGGTTGCAGCTATTTTTCTTTTACCACGTTTACGACCCTGATTTGGCGACATTCATCCTACTGGCACTCCAGGTGCTAAGGACGCCCTCACTGGCATCGAAGCGCTGACTGGCATGGTGCTTGTGACTCTGGACGGCGTCATTCCTGTACTACGAAATGCGCTGTGCCATTTCTGGACAAACTGCCAATCTTACAGCGAGCGTGTTTTCGCGGACTAAAGAGGATCACCGCGCAACGTTCCCACGCCTAACGCAAATCCGTCTTCGTCAAGGCGGAGGAAATGCGTCGAAGCGCAGCATGTTTCCTGTCCTTTGCGCCAGCGCGGAAAGCGATATCTCGTGCCGCAACGTGTGAGAATGCTTTGGCGCGCAGGATAGTAGCCACGGAATCTAGCTACTGCTGATCAACACCATCTGCAGGAACAACAACGCATCAGCATAGACGCCATGCGACTTGCTTTCGCGCGGACCGGCGACGTTCAAAACTGAGATATTGTGTTCGCGAATCAGGAAAGATTGATGCTGCGTCGGGGCGCGCATCCAAATCGATTGGCAGGTAGGGCTTCTTCAAACGCTCGGCATCATAAACAGTCTCCGCCGTGCCGCCTGGATACCACTGCGCGCCAACACTAAGGTGCCAGCGTTGTCGCGGACATTGCGTCGCGCGCACCGCGCATCCGTGGTTTGTCCGCAGCGGATAGCGCTCGGGATTGTTCCGTCTTCGGCCTTGCGTCCTTTGGACACCAGCCACCGCAGCAGGAATGTACTCATCGCCGCATCGAGCGCGGCGCGATCAACGCCAGTCTGACCACCGCTGACCACCCTTTAACCACGTCATCGTCACATCCCCTGTGCCAAATATCCAAACGAGCGATGTCGTGCAATAGCTACTCCGGATCGGAAGCGAATTATCGGCGCGTTGATGCGGCAGCGGAAGGGGCACGTTGAGCGTCGAAGTGGCACAGAGGGCGGGCAGCGAGTTTCTGCGTTTGTGCCGGAAATGAGCTTTGCAGTGGAGCTGATGAGGTAGCCACAAGCGCTTCGGCTTGTCGCGCGTGATGCAGTGTACGCCCGGCATCCCAGGCAACCACCGCATGCATTCCGAATGGCTCGCAGATGATCACGATCACGTCGCGCTGCAATAAGTCTGCCCATAGTTCTTATCGGGCAAGTATTTGCTGGTCTAATATTTTTCGAAAGCCACAAACAATGTGTTCTGCGCAAAGCGGGGGTGGCCGGACGGGGTAAGCATCAAGTGTGTCGAATATGAGGTACTGCTCCGGCGGGATGAGGGCGGTCGCGAGGGGGCGTATGCGTACCACGAACTCCACCGCCAATCAGTGGTCACACCCGCATGTAAAGACGACCGAGGGCGTTACGAATTATTGAAAAAACACTTCCTGAGCGCCTACGCCCACTGCCAAGGAATCCAACAATGACTACGTGTTCTCGCCGCACACTACTGAAGATCGTATTCTCAGGCGTCGTATCCTGGGAACTGGGGCTCTGGTCGCGCCTATGTAGTGCCAGTGCCTATCCAGAAACAATGTCCGCCTTGCAAATTGCGCTTACACGCGAGCAACGCGCACGTGAACTCTACATCCAGTCAGCAAGCAGAGCTGAAGATGAGGGATTCAAAGGAGTAGCATACTTGCTCGTTGCCATGGCGGCGTCGGAAGCAATCCACGGCAAGAATTTCCAAAAGGTGCTTACAACGCTTGGCGCGAGCGTTGAGGATCAAGCATCTGCGCTGGCCGTCAAAGATACCAAGCAAAACCTTATCACGGCAGCCAATGACGAACTCGATACGATTGATAACCTGTACCCGGAAACGCTGGAAAAGATCAAACCCGAAGGTTACAAAGACGCGATTACCTACGTTGAGTGGGCGCTACAATCCGAAAAACAGCATCGCGACATGATTGAGCAGGTTCAGCGATATACCGACAGCTTCTTTGGCCGAGTCATCAAGGCAATCAGCGAATTGACTACCCACTACTTTGTGTGTCAGGTGTGCGGATCAACGGTGACGGAAATGCCGAAGCAAAACTGCCCGGTGTGCGCATCGGCGGCAAGCAACTATGTGAGGGTTGCTCGCCCAGCATGAGAAATTGCGTTGTAAGGAAGAGAAACGAACGATGCCGATGCCCGCAACTGAACAAGTTGCGGCATCTTTTTCTAATTCAGCGGGCTGGTGTCAACGTGACAGACGATTTTAACGGGCATTGATCGCGCTAGAAAAATCAGCGATGGAACGGATGCATCGCGCATTTTGGGGAGTCTGTTAAATGTTCGAATCGGCAGAACTTGGCCACAAAATCGAAAAATCGGTATTTGAAGCCGAAGTACCTACGTTACGGGAAGCGCTGCTGAAAGCGCAATACAGTTTGCTGAAGAGTGCCAGCGTCCCGGTAATCGTGCTCGTAAACGGGGTTGACGGCGCCGGCAAAGGCGAAACGGTCAATCTTCTAAATGAGTGGATGGATCCACGTCATATCCACACACATGCGTTCGGTCCGCTCAGCGATAGCGAACGCGACCATCCCGAGATGTGGCGATTCTGGCAGGCGCTTCCGCCCAAAGGCCACATCGGTATTCTTTTCGGATCATGGTATACGGACCCCATTCTTGAAAGGGTGATGGGTCGTCAGAAAAGATCAATGTTCAGACGCAGACTGGAGCGGATCCGGCATTTCGAACGAATGCTTGTCGCTGAGGGTGCGGTGATTGTGAAGTTCTGGTTCCATCTTTCGAAAGCGCGGCAAAAGAAACGACTCAAGGCACTTGCTGCAGACCCAAAAACTTCCTGGCGAGTGAGCAAGGAAGAGCGGCGGCACTTCAAGAATTACGACAATTTTATTAGCGTGTGTGAAGAAGCATTGCGTGAAACGAGCACCGGTGAAGCACCCTGGCAGATCATCGAGGGTAGTAATTCCGAATATCGTTCACTGACGGCTGGACAATTGCTGCTGGAAGCGATTGAACGCAGTATTGCTGGCGCGCAGGAGCCCCTTGCGCCTCCTGCACCAACGCCGCGGTCCGAGTCAGACGGTCGGAACTTGCTCAATACGATTGACTACGCTCGTACGCTTGCGCGCGAACAATATCGAACGAGATTGGAAAAACAGCGTAACCGCCTTGCCCTTCTTACACGCGATGCGGCCATGCGCGACCGGGCACTCGTCATGGTGTTCGAGGGCATGGATGCGGCCGGGAAAGGCAGCTCCATACGCCGAGTGACCAGTGCATTGGATGCGCGGTACTATCATGTTATCCCAATTGCCGCACCGACCGATGAGGAGCGCGCGCAACCTTACCTCTGGCGTTTCTGGCGCCGAGTTCCCAGACGTGGCAGCGCTGTGATCTACGATCGCTCGTGGTACGGACGAGTACTGGTCGAGCGCGTGGAATCGTTTTGTGCGGAGGCGGATTGGGTGCGCGCCTACGACGAGATAAATGAATTCGAGGAACAATTGGTCGACGATGGTGCCATTGTTGTCAAATTCTGGCTCGCAATCAGCATGGACGAGCAGCTACGCCGGTTTCGTGAGCGCGAGCAGACGCCCTACAAGCAATTCAAGATTACCGCCGAGGACTGGCGCAACCGCGAAAAATGGCCGCTGTACGAACGCGCCGTCACCGACATGGTCGAGCGCACTTCCACAAATTTGGCACCATGGCATGTGATAGGCACGGACGACAAGCTACTTGCCCGTGTCGAGGTGTTGAAGAGCCTTGCGAATTTCATCGAGCAGAGCATTTCGCGATGAAGAGGCGAAAGTTGTGAACTTCTTTAACTTGCCGCAGCACGATATCTTCGTCGCTTTTGGCATATCGCTCGTTCTGGCTTTGTTGTTGAGTTGGTTGCGGCCGTCTGAACGTGGTGCGATGCCGCCATTCTATGTCGTGATAATTCTTTGTGGATTCGCCGGATTGCTTCCGATCGCAATTAGCGCAGAAAAGGCGCAGACGGTGGTTGCGATCATCGCGGATGGCGCCCGGATTGTGCTCGGGTTGGTCAGTATTCGCCTTGCAAGCCGAATTCTGATGCGCGTAGTGCTGCCACGGATCGGTATAAGTTCCGCCCGGATCGCCGAGGACCTCCTCGTTACCGCTCTCTTTGTCGCCTGGGTGCTTGCCTGGTTGCGGATAAAGGGCCTTGACTACACCAGTCTGGTGACGACGTCGGCATTGATCACTGCCGTGGTCGCATTCTCCATCCAGAATACTTTGGGCGATATTCTTGGTGGCGTGGCGCTTGAACTCGACAACTCGATCCAGGTGGGCGACTGGGTGCGGATCGGCGACGTAAGCGGTCAGGTAGTCGAAATTCGCTGGCGATACACTGCCATCGAAACGCGGAATCGTGAGACCGTCATTTTCCCCAACAGTTTGTTGATGAAGACCAGCTTTACCGTCATCGGTTCACGTAACGATGCGCAGATGCGTTGGCGCCGATGGGTGTGGTTCAATGTCGAGCTCGGTGGTGCGACGACGGACGTCTGCGAGGTGTTGGAGAAAGCCGTCCTCGAAGGAAACCTTGCAAATGTAGCTACGGATCCACATCCGAGCGCCGTCCTCATGGAAGTCGTCCAGGGTATGGGGCGATACGCGTTACGTTATTGGCTCATCGACCCCCGCGATGACGACTCGACCGACTCTCGCGTTCGCGCGCATGTTCTGGCGGCACTTGAACGTCATGGCGCGAAACTCGGCATACCCCGCGAAGAGCGACTGGTTATTCACGATGATGAAGCGCGCCGCGCTGCGATTCGAAGCGAGGAGTTGGCATCTCGCCGGAATGCGATCAATGGCGTCGATCTCTTTGCAGATCTTTCGGAAAGTGAACGTGATTCAATCGCCGAACGTTTGGTTTATGCACCGTTTGTCAAAGGCGATATCATCACCCGGCAGGGCGCGGTCGCGCATTGGTTGTACATTATCATTCGCGGCGAAGCAGATGTGTGGGTACAGGTTGGTGACACACGACATTTGCTGACGACATTAACGCAGGGAAATGTATTTGGTGAAATGGGTATGATGACCGGCGAACCCCGTCGCGCCAGCTTGATCGCCAAGACCAACATCGAGTGTTATCGCCTGGACAAGGAGGGATTCAGGCATATTCTTACCGCTCGTCCCGATGTGGCGACGAAACTTTCACAGGTGCTGGCGAGCCGGGTTGCCGAATTGGAGCAGCATCGTTCGACGGTGTTTCGGGATGAGAAAGCAGCACCGGGTAATGACGACATCCTGCGCCGGATCCGTAGCTTCTTTGGGCTCAATGCTTGAAACGGTCGGCTGTGTCGCGGTTGAAAAAAATCTTCGCAACACATTAACAACGGTCAACGTGCCAAGTAGTTCAGGCTTCGCACCAGTTCCGGCTAGCTTCCGTGCCCGTCGCGTCTGTCAGTTGTTATTGACGTGTCAGCGCTTCAAGTTGCATTTCGTACTCACCTGCGGGAAGCGCTGAGCTTGATGTTGTCTCCCGGCGCACAACTTTGACGAGGCCAACGTCTGGCGCATACCACTCGGTTGTTTCAACACGGATCTCCGCCATACCTTCCAGCTTTCGAACGTCTGCATGCGTTATTCCTACCGCATGTACACGTAGGCAGTGCGTAAATGTGCCGGCTGGCACTGCAATCGAGTCGTCGATGGCATCCACGGTGGCGGTCAGTGGAACATCGACTTCGATGCGATAAAGCGCGCCGGCGGCATGACTGGTCACCTCCAGCACCGCAGTACGCGTGTTCGATTGCCACGTTGCTCCCGGCACAAGTGCCGACGGCAAGATTGTCTGCGCAGTGGGGTAGACGTCGATCTCGCCACCGGGCGCGTATTCTCCTAAACGTTGTATGCCGGATCCTAGTGCGGCATAGAATGTTGTTTCGCCTGTTGCCGTTCGCCGAGGAACCATCTTCGTTTCGTTTTGAGTGATGGCTGGCAGATTAGCGATGAGAAACTTCTTTGAACTGGCACCATTCATGGTCACCACGCGCAACGCATACCGCCACTCCATGCCCGCATCAAGCGGAAAATAAGTGCTCTGCCTTGACTGGCAACCGGTCGCAACAGCCATGACAAGGATTGCACAGAGTATGTGAAGTCGCGACCAGCGCGCCATGCTTAGGAAGCTCAAAAGTCTTTGGCTATTCAAAGCGATCAATATGGCTCGACACGCGCGCATCATGAGTCGTGGTCGGTTCTAGACTGAATACCAACGCAGTGGATGTCAATATCATTGGTCATTATCGAAGTGACTGCCGATTACCATTGAATCATATTATGCGCTGGCTTGGGGTATTCCGGCTGCCGCGTTGTACCCGGATTTTGTACTCGAGTTGCGGTGATGGCGTCGACCTACGCGAAGGCGTATCGACGAAAACGCGCGATGTGGCGTTTAGGCGATGAATCGTGGGGCGTGATGAGGAACGCGTGTCGGGGTGTGGCAGCAATCAGACAACACGCCGGAATGCGTGGCGTTAGACGCGAAATCGTGCCACCTGCGCACGCATCACTTACTCCGCGTGTATCGCGGCGCTAGGATCCGTTTATCGTGGTCTGTCCCTGATTTACGCCAATTTACGGAAGAGGAGCCGTCGCGTAATTTGATACGTGGCGGCTCCTTTTTCACAATAACGCGCCGGTCTCAGGGCTCCGCGGGTGCTTTCACATTGACCGTGGTGACATGAGCGCCGAGGATCTTGTCGCATGTTCCTTTTGGCACATAGATCCATGCCTCCGGGTTGCCATCCACTTTGACCTGCGTGTGACAAGCATTATGCGGCGTCGCGCAGTCGTTCTTGCCTGCTTTGACCGCCCCGGCACACTTCTCGTCGTTCGAGTGATCGGCGGCAGCAACGGCTGTCGTGCTGACCATGCTCAGCGCAAACAGACTCGCCAGTGCCGAGGTGATGATTTCGCGTGTAGTCATTGGGCAATCCTCCAGATTGGGTTGGGTCATCGCTGTCATCGCAACAGCTCAAAGTCGCTCATCTTGAATTCAGCAATGCTCATGCCAGTCATCGATGTTTCGAAAATGCAAGAACAATCAATGTCCTAGTAATTGCAACCGTAAGTGGACTATATCTTCTCCTGATATTGAAGTCGCGATGTATTGCGGTCACCACAGATATTGGTGGGAGATAGGGGAATTCAGGGACAAACCGCCCCCGCCGCGACTGGTTTTGCTGATCGAAGTGACCTTTCCCAAATTTCTGCGACGAGAATCCGCTAGCCAGCCTCGTGAGAGGTTGACGATAACGTTACGCTGTCATCCTAAAAGAATGCGTGGGATCTGCGGAAAATGGCGCCGGCCGACGTTGCAAAGGTACTTTGAGTCGCAGAAAATGCAAGAAGGAGATGATGACAATCAATTTGTGCTGCTTTTTATACTCTAGAGTCGTTACAATAAACTGGAGTGTGAATGCTGAATTGTCTGCTGTTGATTAAAGCCGATTATTGATGCCGCCTATCATGGGCTATATGCGCTGCTTGAAGACTATTGGATTATTGTTGCTCACCTTGAGCGTTCCAGTCCAAGGCTACGCCGCCGCTGGCCTCAGCATTGCTCTGTGTTCAGAATCAAAGAGCAGCCACGCAGGCAATCACGACCATGGAGGCCATGGATTAAAGGCTGACGACAAATCGTGCTGCAATGAAACTGGAACGATGGGCGGTTGTGGAAGCTCTGTTCCAGGCAAGACTTGTTATAGTTGCAATCACTGCCCTTCGAATTTTGTATTTCTCTCCGTCGATAAAGGAAGCGCGACGTCCGGTATTCATGGGACCCCTCGCGTCTGGCTCAATCGGCCGGTAGTACATTCGCTCAATCTCTTCGCCATTTGGCGACCTCCTGCTGTCAGCTAATGCATTAAAGCGCTAATCACCTCGCGAGTCATTGCGGGGCGTTACGTCGCGCGCCTGTTGCGCGCGCATTGAGCTTTAGGAGTGGAGATATGGCTGCAAATTCTGCGTGCTGGCGGTGGCACGCCATCAAATGTAGTGTCTTCGCAGGCTTAGTGGTGCTGTCCATAAGATCGGCGATCGCTGCGTCGCTCAGCTTTCAGACTGCGTTGGTCTTGGCGGAGCAAAACGCACCCTCACTGGCGGCAGAAAGTGACGCCATCGAGTCGGCTCAATCGTCACTGGTGTCTGCAGGCAGGCTACCTGATCCCAAGTTGTTCCTCGGCATTGAGAGTTTTCCAGTTTCCGGACCGCCCGCTGGAACATTTGACGACAACTCAGCGATGGGCAGAGTTGGCATCATGCAGGAGGTGCCAAACACGACCAAGCGGCATGCCCAGATTGATATTGCTGAAGCCAATGTTCGGCGAGTGGAAGCAGACCGAGAGGTGGAGCGACTCCGGGTTCGTCGCGAGGTCGCGGTCGCCTGGCTGACGCGCTACTACCTTGAACGAAAAGACACGCTGCTTGCGGAACTGGAACGCGAGAACAAATTGCTCGCTGACGCAATCACTGCGCAACTTGCCGCCAATGAGGCTTCAGCACCAGATACGGTAATACCAAAGCAGGAGGCGGCCATGCTCGCAGGTCGCCGCGACGAACTTGCGCGCGATATCGCGCAGGCTAAGGCGGCATTGCGGCACTGGGTTGGCGATGCCGCGGATAACGTACTTGCCGGCGATCCACCGAACTTTACGATCGACCATCGGTCGCTGCGTCACCATCTCGACGATCACCCTGAACTCGCGGCGTATTCGACTAAAAGTGCGGTAGCTCAAGCAGAAGTGCGGGAAGCCACGGCAGCGAAGATACCCGATTGGGGTGTCGAGCTGTCATATGGTCGAAGAGACCCAGCGTTCGGCGACGTGGTATCGCTGCAAGTCAGCATAGACCTTCCGTTGTTTACCAGTAAGCGTCAGAACCCTCGCATCGCCGCGAAACAGGCGGAGGTGAATCAGATCGACGCCGAGCGCCAAGCCTTGCTGCTCGACCACGCACAGGAACTTGAGAGTGATGTCGCCGAGCACGACCGGCTTGACCGTGCCGTCGACCGGCAACAAAGCACGTTTATACCCTTGGCGCAGGAAAAGGTCAGTCTCGCGATGGCTGCCTATGGCGCGGGTAATAGCACGCTGACGGATGTCTTGGCAGCGCGGCGCGAGCTTATCGACAGCCGATTGAAACTCATTGATCTGCAATCGCAGCAGGCGCAGCTCACCGCGCGTTTGCACTACACCTTTGAGGAGGGGAAATGATGCGCACCCGATATTTGTTACTTGCCGTATTCATTGTCGTGATTGCAGCAGTAAGCGCGGCAGGAGGTTTTTGGTGGGCTCATCGCTCCACCGAGATGGCAATGCCGCAAACGGACACTGGTACTCAAATGTCAGTGACTGCCGCGGCTAACAACAGCGTTACTCCCGAGCCGGGCGTTACCCATGAACGCACGGTGCTCTACTGGTACGACCCGATGCAACCACAACAGCATTTTGACAAGCCCGGCAAATCTCCATTCATGGATATGGAACTCATCCCGAAGTACGCCGATGGGGCGGACACTACATCGGCAATCCGAATCGATCCAAGTATGACTCAGAACGTGGGAATGCGCCTGGCGACGGTAAGCCTCAGCACGTTTAGGCATCAATTGGATAGTGTTGGCACGCTCGCGTTCAACGGTCGGGACGTCACCGTTGTGCAGGCACGGTCAGGCGGATACGTCGAACGGATCTATCCCCACGCACCCGGCGACATGGTTGACGCCGGAGCGCCACTGGCTGATTTGCTGATGCCGGAGTGGGCAGGAGCGCAAAAGGAGTTCCTGGCACTCGTGGACACCGCGGACGCCAAGCTAATCAATGCCGCGCGTGAACGACTGAGTTTGCGTGGAATGCCATCGGCACTGATCACGCGGGTGGAACGGACGCGCACGCTGCACCCGATCTATACCGTCACCACGCCCAGCAGCGGCGTTATCGAATCGCAAGACGTGCGTGCCGGTATGACGGTGAACGCCGGACAAACGCTGGCAACGATCAGGGGTATCGACAGCGTCTGGTTGGAAGTGGCGGTGCCGGAGGCGAGTGGTGGCTGGGTCAACGCCGACGATAAAGTCGAGGCACGTTTCGCCGCGTTTCCAGGTGAGTCGGTAGCAGGCAAGGTGATTGCCGTATTACCCACCGCCAACAGCGACAGTCGTACGCTGACATTGCGTGTGGAGTTCGCAAATGGCGATGGGCGGCTGCGGCCGGGGATGTACGCCAATGTTCGCGTCACTGGCGGTGATAGCAAGGAAGCATTGACGGTTCCCACTGAAGCAATCATCCGCACCGGCAAACGCAATATTGTCATGCTCGCAGAAGACGAAGGTCGATACCGTCCGGTTGAGATCCAGACCGGGCGCGAAAGTGACGGACACACAGAGGTCTTAGACGGACTCACAGAAGGGCAGCGTGTGGTTGTTTCCGGTCAGTTCCTCATCGATTCGGAAGCGAGCCTCGCAGGCCTCATGGCGCATACATCGGAAGAAAAAAGGGACACGACACATGATTGAGCGTCTCATCCGTTGGTCGGTTGGAAACCGCTTTCTCATCGTCCTGGCAACGCTCTTCGTTGTAGGTTGGGGGATATGGTCGGTAATAAACACGCCAGTCGATGCGTTGCCCGATCTCTCCGATGTACAGGTGATCATCCGCACCAGTTATCCGGGCCAGGCACCGCAAATCGTTGAAAATCAGGTGACCTACCCGCTGGCCACCACCATGCTTTCAGTGCCCGGTGCTACAACCGTGCGTGGATATTCGTTCTTTGGTGACTCATTCGTCTACGTGCTGTTCGAAGACGGCACTGACCTGTATTGGGCGCGCTCGCGCGTGCTTGAATACCTGAGTCAGGTGCAGTCGCAGCTACCGGCAACCGCCAAGGTTGCGCTTGGACCGGACGCTACCGGCGTGGGTTGGATTTACGAGTATGCGCTGGTCGATCGCACCGGTCAGCATGATCTCAGTCAGCTCCGGGCATTGCAGGATTGGTTTCTGCGCTATGAGCTAAAGAGCTTGCCGGGCGTGGCCGAAGTCGCAACCGTCGGCGGCATGGTCAAGCAATATCAAGTGACGCTCGAGCCAATGAAACTCGCGGCCTTCGGAATCACGCAGGGGGAGGTGACCGATGCAATTCGCAAAGCCAATCAAGAAACAGGAGGTTCAGTGCTTGAACTTGCGGAAGCCGAGTTCATGGTGCGCGCCTCGGGATATCTATCGACCCTTGATGACTTTCGCGCCATTCCACTCAAGGTGACAACCAGTGGTGTGCCGGTGCGGCTTGGTGACGTTGCCAATGTTCAGATTGGACCCGAGATGCGCCGTGGTATCACCGAACTCGATGGTGAAGGCGAAGCGGTCGGCGGCATCATCATACTGCGCAGTGGCAAGAATGCGCGCACTGCAATTAGCGCTGTCCAGCGCAAACTCGATGACTTGCGGAAGAACTTACCGAGTGGTGTTGAGATCATCACAGTATATGATCGCTCGCAACTCATCGATCGCGCCATCGACAACCTTTCCCGCAAGCTCGTCGAGGAGTTCGCGGTTGTGGCGCTGGTATGCGTGCTGTTTCTCTGGCATCTGCGTTCGTCGCTGGTTGCCATCGTTTCGCTTCCGCTCGGCGTGCTAATCGCCTTCGTAATCATGCATCGACAGGGTATCAACGCCAACATCATGTCGCTGGGTGGTATCGCCATCGCCATTGGCGCGATGGTGGATGCGGCCGTGGTGATGATTGAAAATGCACATAAGAAGATCGAGGCGTGGCAGCATCAGCATCAAGGCGAAGTGTTGCACGGTGCCGAGCATTGGCGCGTAGTCACCGAGGCGGCCTGCGAAGTGGGACCGGCGCTATTCTTCAGTTTGCTCATCATCACGTTGTCATTCATTCCCGTATTCACGCTGCAAGCACAGGAAGGCCGGCTGTTCGCGCCGCTGGCGTATACCAAGACTTTTGCCATGGCCGGTGCGGCAGCGCTGTCAGTGACACTGGTTCCGGTGCTGATGGGCTACTGGATCCGCGGTCGAATACCCAAGGAGACGACCAATCCTCTCAATCGTATCTTGATTGCTATTTATCGGCCGCTGTTGAATCTGGCATTGCGATGGCCGAAGACGTTGCTGGTTTTTGCAGCCATGGTTCTCGCGAGTACGTGGTGGCCACTATCCAAGCTTGGCGGTGAATTCCTTCCGCCTCTCGACGAGGGCGATGTTCTTTACATGCCTTCGGCGTTGCCGGGACTCTCAGCCGCGAAAGCCTCTGAACTTCTGCAGCAGACGGATCGTTTGATCAAAACAGTGCCGGAAGTTGCACATGTATTCGGTAAGGCCGGCCGTGCCGAAACCGCCACCGATCCGGCGCCGCTGGAGATGTTTGAAACGACCGTCAAGTTCAAACCACGGGCACAGTGGCGTCCAGGCATGACGCCGGAGAAATTAGTGCAGGAGTTGGATCGCATCGTGCGCGTGCCGGGCCTCACTAATATTTGGATCCCACCGATTCGAAATCGCATCGATATGCTGGCCACGGGCATCAAGAGTCCGATCGGCATAAAAATCTCCAGCGCGAATCTCACTGACATCGATCGTGTCACGCATGAGATCGAGGGCGTTGCCAAGGCCGTGCCGGGGGTGACCTCAGCGTTGGCCGAACGCCTGACCGGAGGCCGCTATATCGACATCAACGTCGATCGCCTAATCGCCGCACGTTACAACCTCAACATCGACGATGTGCAATCGGTGGTGGCAGGTGCCATCGGTGGCGAAAACATCGGCGTAATAGTGCAGGGGCTGGCGCGTTTTCCGATCAATGTGCGTTATCCGCGCGAGTGGCGCGATTCCATTGATAAGTTAAAACAGCTGCCAATTCTTACTCCCAATGGGCAGCAGATCACATTGGCGACCGTGGCCACCATCAACGTGTCCGACGGACCGCCCATGTTGAAGAGCGAAAATGGTCGACCGTCAGGCTGGGTCTATATTGACAGCCGCGGCCGCGATCTCACCTCCGTTGTCGCTGATCTGCGTGCAGCGGTGGATCGCGAGGTGAAGCTACCGACGGGCGTAAGCCTCACATACTCCGGGCAATTCGAGTTTCTGGAACGTGCCAATGCGCGTTTGAAGATTGTCGTGCCGGCAACACTGGCGACAATCTTCGTATTGCTCTATCTCACCTTCCGGCGCGTTGACGAAGCGTTGCTCATCATGTTGACCTTGCCATTTGCGTTAACGGGCGGTGTGTGGTTGCTGTACCACTTTGGATACCATCTCTCTGTTGCAACGGGAGTTGGCTTCATTGCGTTGGCCGGGGTGGCCGCTGAGTTCGGCGTGGTGATGCTGATATATCTCAAGAACGCTTGGCGGGAGCACGAGTTCGCACCCGATGCACTCGACACGGCAATCCGGGAAGGCGCGGTGCTACGTGTGCGCCCAAAGGCTATGACGGTGGCGACGATTTTGGCAGGGTTGCTACCCGTGCTGCTCGGATCAGGCAGTGGCTCGGAAATTATGAGCCGGATCGCCGCGCCCATGGTCGGCGGCATGATCACTGCGCCGCTTATATCGATGTTAGTGATACCGGCGGCTTTTGGTCTGATTTGGCGCTCGCGCCCAAGGGTGAATGAGGGTGCAGGCGAGGCGAATTGAAGTATTGACCGCGGATTGCATGACGGGTGCCATGTAGCGCCTGGATCTAAGGACCCGCGCCTCCGACTCGTACTATTACACATGGCCCGCTGTGGTGCCCGGAGAGGGATTCATTCATTCTTGAGATCGCGGGCGGCGTTAATTGCAGTGATTCGTATGGAACTTGGTGAGATGAACCGCCTCCAATGGGAAAACCACGAATTCTCATCAATGCAGATCCTGCTCGTATTCACCGAAGTGTAGATCTATTCGATAGTTGAGGGCGCGTGCGTCGCTTCTTGTGGGGTTGAAACGCCCGCGCCAGTTCCATGTGAACCCCGCACCATGAAGAATGGAGGTAAGTGATGACGACACCAACGTTGAAGATGCGTACTGGCGCAGTATTGGCTACCACGGCGGCAATGTTGTTTGCCATGGCCCCATTGACCGCGTCAGCAGCAGACGAAGCCACCGTGCACTGCATGAGTGTCAATTCGTGCAAAGGCAAGGGGGCATGCAAGACTGCCAACAATGCGTGCAAGGGCCAGAATGCCTGCAAGGGCATGGGTTGGGAAACCACGACCACTGAGAAGGAATGTACTGACAAGGGTGGCACGGTGATGAAGTGACAGGTGAAGCGAGCTTCGCAATAGATCAATAGGTCCAGTTGTTTCTCGCAGAGGTGTGGGCGATGAACCCACACCTCTTTCTTTGCGGGGCAGATCAGATCTTCGAAATGGATGCTTGATGGCGCAGGCGCCAATGCTTCGCGTCAAAAGTTTGGAGTTACTAATCTTCGAAGATAAATGACCGCGCCCCCTTTTTTGCCCCGGATCAACAAGCCTGCGGCAAGCTGCCGGGAGAGGCTGGATACAACCCCAACAGCTCGAAGTTGTACGAGAATGGACTTGCCTACGACATCTTTTCGCAGGTCGGTGCTCTTCTTAAGAGCGAGAGTCGATCTAATCCACTTGGGGTTGCCGCCAAGCGCGTCTATCTGACCGGTGAATCACAGAGTGCGAACTACGTTGTTACCTATTTCAAGTACATTCATAACTTGACCAAGGACAAGCGCGGTCGCCCCGTGTACGACGGCTACCTGACCGAAGCCGCGATTACACCAGCTGGTGCGCCGATCAATCAGTGTGTCGGTACAACAAATCCACTGCCGACCACCGATCCGCAGCGGCTAACTATTCCCGGGCGTGGTGTGCCGTTGGTAATGATTCAATCGCAATGGGATTACTTCCCCTTCCGCGCGAATCCACGCAAACCGGACAGCAATACGCCTACGGACAAGACCCGCACTTGGGAACTTGCTGGATCAAACCACGGGTGGAAGTGGCAGTACGATTACGGTGACGCGGCTCTCGTCGATCTGACTAAGGCTGGCTTCGAGCAATACAACTGGACTTGCCCAGTGAATCGGCCCGAAGTTCCCCTGTACATGGCGGAGAAGGCCTTGTATTTATGGTTGGATCTTTGGGTAACGAGGGGTATCGCACCTCCAACGGCTGACGTAATACTCACCGCGAACGGCGACGAGGTATACGATCAGTATGGAAATGCAGAAGGTGGTCTCCGTTTCCCGATGATATCGGTTCCAATCGCGAGCTATGGCGAAGGACATTTCTTCCTGTCACCGAATTGCGAGGAGATCGTTCCATTTACGTCTGATGTACTTACCGCGCTTTATCCGAAACCGCATGACTACTTGAAGCAATATGTAAAGGCAACGGAGGGACTCATGCGGGGTGGTTTCCTTTTGAATGAGGACGCCAGAAAGCTTATCCAGGAGGCGAAGCAACGCAACATTCCGTAATTGCTCATACGGATCGGAGATCGTAGTCAATGGACTGAAATCAGGCCGGGGAATTTGCCCCGGCCTGAGGTTTTCAGGGTTCGTTGGGTGGGAATCAGTAACAAGTAGATGCCCCGGTGTCACAAACAATGCTTTGCCCAATTCGGAACGCGAGTTGCCGCGTACACGCAGGAGGGAGGCTCAAAGCAATACAAAGTGACGGTGCAAGTATCAAGTGGTGTTCATACCGAAGTGCCGGCGCAAGAGCCTGTGCGGGAAGTGGCAAACCGACTTCGGGATGGCGCTGTGACGGTTAACTGAGTAAAGGAAAATCAGATTCAGATAGGGGTGGGTACAAAACTACTGTTTTGTACACGCCTGACGCTGGCTGTAGGAATTGGCAGGGGGAGCGAACCGGCGAGAGCAGCGTAAGCTGCTGACTATACAGAGCATCTTTCTGGCGATCGTTGAGAAGTATCCCGTTCATCGGCAAATGGACTCGCAGGGCACACCGTCCCCATCACCGTCCAGGCGCGTGAGCCGCAGTCCTTGAGGTAGTGCATCGCCTCCTCGCAGGTCAGCATCTCCCTGCAGTAGGTCTTGTTACCGCAGTCGGCTGAGATTTGGCCTGTCAGCGATTGCGCCGGCAGGCGTCTGGCTCCCTCCAACACCTGAAGCATCTCGGCCTTCGAGGCAAAGCTCCGACCTGCCATTTCTCCACGGTGGCAATGGTATCCGCCATACTTGCGGTTGTGGTGGCAGCCGTAGGCATCCAGTCCGCCGCCGTGAGCATTGCAGATAGCAGGAAACACGAACGTAAGGAGCAGGAGCCAGCGCATTGTAAAGAGTATGGACCACAGGCGGTTTACTTCGACATGTTACGCTGCATGTCGATCTTCGTAGTACGGTCCGCCATGATCGTCGAGAATAGCGTTCAGACAGTCGGACATCTGAACTTTGCGGTCTGACGACGTGTGGTTATCGTTAGAGTGAAGGTGGGAAAAGCATAGCCATGATTGCGCTACACCATGCTTGGAATGCAGGTCTGCTTCGTCGCAAGCATTGGTTGCCAGAAACATGGTCGCGGGCTCCGTGGTTGGGATGGTGGCGCTACCGCTTGCGATGGCTTTCGCCATCGCTTCAAGCCAGAGCAGGGACTGTATACCGCCGTTGTCGCCGGCCTTTTGGTGTCGGTCCTAGGTGGTAGTCAGGTTCAGATCGCTGGTCCCACCGGCGCGCATTTGTGGTCATTCTATCGAGCATAGCCGCCACTCACGGCGTTGCAGGTTTGCAGCTGGCCACCTTGATGGCGGGTGCGATCCTAGTGCTGTTCGGTATGCGCCCGTTTTAGGCAGCATCATAAAGTACATGCCTGATCCGGTGATTGTCGGTTTCACTGCGGGCATCGGTATGATCATATTTGTCGGACAATGGAAGGATTTTTTTGGACTGCCGCGATTGCGCCACGCATTTCATGACAAAGTTTGGCTGCTGCTGCGGGCGCTGCCGCAATGGCACGGTACAACGACCGCTCTTGGGATACTCAGCTTGCTGATAGTGGTCATTTCGCCACGATTGCCAGGGTTACGACGCATACCCTGGACCAATGACGGCGATGGCGGTAGCGACGCTACTTCAATATGTATTCCATTTTGACGGCGTGGCTGATTGGTAGTGCATTCGGCGGCATTCCGCGCGGTCTGCCGGTTCCAAACTCCCGAGTTCAGCATCACTCACGGCCTCGAACTCATCGGCCCGGCATTTACTATCGCAATGTTAGGGGCGATTGAGTCATTGCTATCTGCGGTGGTCGCGGACGGCATTGCCAACACTAAGCATGATTCGAATCAGGAGTTGATTGGTCAGGGGATTGCCAACATTGTCGCCCCGCTCTTTGGTGGATTCGCCGCCACCGGTGCAATTGCTCGCACGGCCACTAACGTGCGCAATGGTGGTACCAGCCCGATCGCAGGCATTGCCCATGTGATGACTTTGTTGCTGACCATCGTCTTTCTTGCTCCTTTAGCGGAGAGTATTCCCCTGTGTTCACTTGCCGCCATTCTCGTTGTGGTTGCCTACAACATGAGTGAGGTGAAGCACTTCACTCTCATGGTACGTCGTGCACCGCGTGCCGACGTGGTGGTGCTCTTGGTCACTTTCCTACTCACTGTATTTGTTGACTTGGTGGTGGCAGTGAATATCGGCGTCATTCTCGCTACATTGCATTTCATGCGGCGAATGGCTTCCAGCGTGGAAGTGCTGTTACTCAGCGAGGAACAACTGCGTGGGGAATTTGTCGACAAGGGTGAATGGCGGCTACCGCCCAATGGGCTTGTCTACAGTATTGACGGCCCGTTTTTCTTCGGTGCGGTAGAGAACTTCGAACGGGCTTTGGCGCAAACACATACCGATCCGCGCTGGCTCATCATCCGCCTCGACCAAGTGCCTTTCATGGATATAACTGGCTTGCAGACCTTGGAAGAAGTCATTCGAAACCTAAGAAAGCGCGGGATCATCGTACTTCTGACCGAAGCCAACGCCAGAGTTCACGGCAAACTTGAGAAGGCTGGGATCCTTCATCAGCTTGGAAGCAAACGTTACTTCGCTGATTTCGCACAGGCTGTCCTGGAAATCAATTCGACGCTTGCGGTGGATGTGTCCTGAATCAATGGCGTTGAAGTGAATTAATTCCGCGCAGCGGCAAACGTGTACGGAGTTAATTCACATCGGCACCATCAGCAATCGCGCTCGTAATGGGTGAGATCATCGGAGAGGTGCAGCCACGGTTGCTTGCGAATTACGAACAGATGGCGGTCGGGTTTGAGTCTCGAAGGGTCATCAAGTGAGCAAGCCTTGATGGCAACATGGTCGGGATCAACGTCAAACTCCGTGAAGACAGTCGTTCCGCAAACAGTGCAAAAGTTTCGATGAATTGATTTGCCAGAATCGCCGGTGCGCACGTATCGAGTCAACGGCCCGTGAATTTGCACGGCATCACGATCGATGCTCATATCGGTCACGAATGGTGAGCCGCTTTCTTTCTGACAATCGAGACAGTGGCAGAAGTAAACATAGTTCGGCGCCCGCGTCAGCGTATAGCGGACCGCGCCGCATAGACATCCGCCCTGCATACCGGTTCCCGTAGTTTCCATTGGGATGCAAGCTTATAGATTGAGAGAGTGGTAATCTACAGGCTCGAGGCTAAAAAGTGGCCATCGTAGTTTTTTTGGGCCTATCAGCTAGCGCTCAATATATTCGACGATGGCCTGTTAACTAATCCATGTCCAATTTCGCCACCGCAGCCATCGGCACACCGGCTCCGCTGCCTGAGCAATCAGTCGATCCACTTATCGTTGAGCGCACCGTCTTTAACACAGACAGAACTCATCGCTTCACGCTCTTCCGATATTGGGGCAATCCAGAAGACTATGCTTGCGGCATCAGCATGAATCCATCCGGTGCGGCGGAAGATGTGGGCGATCCAACCGTGGATGGCATGGTCCGCCGGGCGAGAGAGCACTGGGGCATCGGCGCGTATTACCAACTCAACGTCATGTCGATTCGAGGTACCTACTCCTCAGACTTGGCCACCACGGCGGTGGTCAACCTTCCGGAGAACGATGAATGGATTCGGCGTATCGCGGCCAGAGCCCGAATCGTTGTAGTGAGCTGGGGCAATCCCGGTCACAAGTCAGGCCGTGGACCCGCGGTGGAGACAATCTTGCGCGAGGTATGCGACCCAGCAAAGGTCTTTTGCTTCGGCAGGAATAAGAATGGCTCTCCAGTTCATCCTCTCTATCAACGGCTTGACGCGCCGTTGGTGCCATATTTTGCGTAGTGCCTATGTGCGTAGGCAGATGATCAACCGTGGAATTGAGTAACAGAAAAGTTCGCGGATAAGGGAAGCGTTGAGTGGCGAACGCGCGCTCTGGCGAAATCTTCGCAACGCGCAGAAATGACATGCTTTGGGATGCGGACGTTTTTTACGAATGCTGCTTAATCGAACTAGCGCAATTATCGTGGGCTGTCCCTGATGTACTCGTTGAAGCAAATTTCGCATCTTAGGTCGCGCACCAATTCCATTCACTCCTCCATTACTAGCTATTTAGACTCGCCTTGATTGCTGGGTTGCAATCCCCTCTTATTGATAGTGATGAATTGGGTTGCCTGAGTGACATATGACATCACAATATTCGCAGGGAGAAAATGTAAAACTTGCGCGGTCACTCCGCCTCGCAACACAACTCCGCAGAATCGCGGGATAGTGGTTTCGTCCGAAGTTGCTGACCTCAAGTTAAACACTGGCGCTCCGCTGAATCCACTAA
>JAXMGY010000032.1:0-25775 GCA_046347035.1 Gammaproteobacteria bacterium
GGAATGCGGAGGCAAGTCGCCACAAATATTCATGGCTGATACAGAGGACCTGGATAGAGCCGCGACGATCGCGGTCAACGGTATATTCAGCAACATGGGCGAAGTTTGCAGCGCGGGCTCTCGACTACTGGTTGATCGCCAGATCTACGAGCAGTTCGTCGATCGCTTCATCGCGCTGGGCAAGAATGCATTCACGCCCGGTGACCCGCTTGATCCCAACACGAATATGGGACCTTTGGTGAGTGCTGAAGCCCAACAACGTGTGATAAGCATGATCGATTGCGGCCGCCGCGAAGGCGCGAAGCTCTGCTTCGGTGGCGATATTCCAAAAGGTTTGGAGCGCGGCGCCTACGTTAACCCTACTCTTTTCACCGATGTTGATTCACGCATGAGCATCGCACGCGAAGAAATATTCGGTCCCGTTGCCTCGGTCATTCCCTTCAACGGGATTGAACAGGCTATCGAAATCGCCAACGACACCATCTACGGCCTGGCAGCCGGTGTGTGGACACGCGATCTCAACACTGCGCATCGCCTCATCCGCGAGATTGAAGCGGGGACCATCTCCGTGAACTGCTATGATGAGGGCGACATGACCCAGCCGTTCGGTGGCTACAAACAATCTGGCAACGCGCGTGACAAATGTTTTGAGAGCCTACTGAGCTACACGCAAACCAAATCCGCCTGGATCCGCCTCGAACCTTAAGATAATTCGCATCATGACCAAGTTGACCTACGACGTCGATGGACCGCTGGCCATTCTTACGCTTAACCGTCCCGACAAGCTTAATGCGATTGACAACGACATAGTCGAGCAGATCAACGCAGCGCTGGATCGCGCCGAGGCTGACGAGCAGGTCCGCGCCATCGTGATCAACGGCAATGGCCGCGCTTTTTCCGCCGGTTTCGATCTGGATACGGGCGAGGAAGGATCTGGTCGCGATGTGGTCGCCTTACGCAACATGCTGCGGCGTGATTTCGACGTGATTATGCGTTTCTGGTACTCACCCAAACCCACGCTGGCTGCAGTCCATGGTTATTGCCTGGGCAGTGGCATGGAGATGGCGCTGGCCTGCGATCTGACGATCGCTTCCGAAGACGCGCGTTTCGGCGCACCAGAAGTGCAGTTCGGCAGCGGCATCATTACGATGATCATTCCCTGGTTGGTGGGCGCGAAGTTCGCCAAGGAGTTGCTCCTGGTCGGTGACGATCACGTTCCCGCCGAGCGAGCACTCGCCATCGGCCTCATCAATAAAGTCGTTCCTGCTGGCAAAGCGTTGGAAGCAACACTGGACATGGCGCGCGATGTAGCCACCAATGCGCGGTTGGCCGTGTCAATGACCAAGCAGGCCATCAATCGAAGCTACGACATCATGGGCATGCGCCAAGCCATGGAACAGGCGCTGGAACTGGATGTAATCGTCGAAGCCGCGGACACACCCGAGTCGCGAGCCTTCTACGACCGCGTTGCCAAGGAAGGCGCGCGCGCCGCCATCGCTTGGCGGCGAGAGCGCATACTCAACTCGGGGCATAAGGATTAAATTCGTGCGCAAGAAAAAGAAATCATCAGCTCGTCATGCACGAAGCAGGAAACCGCGAACGCAGAATTCTGCTCGTTCTCCGCTCAAAGCATTGCTAAATCTTCATCCTGATCTGGAGATGATTGAGGTTCTATTTACTGACATTAACGGCATGATGCGCGGCAAGCGTGTGGGCCGTGAGGACTTTGCCAAGGTTTTCGACCCAGGCATCAATCTGCCTGGCGCCACGGCGCTCCTCGACAGCAAGGGTATGACCTTTGACTGCATCACCAACGGCAACGCGGACGGTGATCCCGACATGATTTGCCCGCCGGTAGATAAGACCAGCGTGTATGTGCCCTGGGCCAACCGTCCTACCGCGCAGACGCTGGTGAGCATGTACGACGCCGCGGGCAAGCCCTACTTCGCCGATTCTCGACATGTGCTCCAACATGCGCTGTTACCACTTAAGAAAATGGGCCTCACACCCGTGGTCGCCATCGAGCTGGAGTTCTACCTGCTTGATGGTCAGGGCGAGGACATGCCTCGCCCCAAACTGGGCCGAATTCCAGGCACCACCATCGATCAGGATGGTCCGCAGTACAACAGCCTCGATGACTTGACCGATCTGGATGCTTACTTCGCGGATGTTGAGACGGCATGCAGGGTGCAGAACATTCCTGCCAGCGCGGCGCTGGCAGAATTCGCCGCTGGTCAGTACGAAATAAATCTACATCATGTTGCCGATCCACTGCTTGCCTGCGCGCATGCCGTAATGTTGAAGCGTGTCGTCAAGAGTGTGGCACGCAAACACGGCATGGGTGCAAGTTTCATGGCTAAGCCATTCGCGGACTTTGCAGGTTGTGGGTTGCACGTCCACGTCAGCCTGCTGGATCGCAAAGGCAACAATGTCTTCGCTGACAGTAAAACCACTACCAAATTAGCGATCTCGCCCACGCTTCGTCACGCCATCGGAGGATTGGCGGCAACCATGGATCAGGCCATGGCCATCTTCGCACCCAACGCCAACTCATACCGACGATTACGTCCGGCATTATTTGTCCCGCTGACCCCGAACTGGGGCATGAATCATCGGCGTTTAGCCTTGCGCATTCCGCTATCTGAGAAAAAGGACATGCGTGTGGAGCATCGCGTCGCTGGCGCGGACGCCAATCCGTATCTGGTCGTTGCCGCCATACTTGCGGGTATTCACCACGGTTTGACCAATCAATGTGACCCGGGACCGATGGTCCCAGCGGGTGAAATCATCGACGAGAAGGTGACGTTGCCACTGCGTTGGGACCGCGCCCTCGATCTGTTTGAGCAATCAACCATCCTGCCGCATTATCTAGGCGAGGAGTTTTGCAAGATCTTTGCGCTCTGCCGCAGAGAGGAATGCAACCGCTTCCACAACGAGGTCAACCGACAGGATTACGAATGGTATCTGCGCAACGTCTGAGCGATATGAGCCAATTGCGCTTAACACCGATCACCGGCCACTCTTCGCGGTAACACGACAGTTGCATTGTTGTCTCGCACTTTTAATTCCGTTGGAACCACTGCCATTACCACTGCGGCGATACCTCCCGCTACGGCCAACAGGCACAAGGGGAATGCCCGCACATCGATCAGGTCCATACCCACTCCAACCAGGATTGATCCGACAAATCCACCCAGACACCATCCGGTGACCAGACTGGCACTGGCGACGGCAAGCTGATCGCGGCGCACGCGCTTGCCAGCAAGACTCAATGCAGCACCGTAGATACTGAAGCAAGCAGGCCCGAACATAAACGTCATCGCCAGCACCAGAAGTTCCGGCAAGCGATGAGCTTGCGTCAGTACCAAACAGTACACCACAACATATGAAGCGACGATTTTCATCAACCGCTGCTCACCTGCCTTGTCCGCATAGTAACCGAGTGGCATCAATAACACCGTCTGCCCCCACACGAATATGGTCAACGCAAACATGGACATTGCATCCGAGTAACCCGTCATTCTGAGAAATGGCGTCAGCAGCGACCACGCGGTGTTATCCAAGGTTCCAGTTAAAGTGCCGAGAACCACCACCCAGGGGAGTTGACGCGCAATCTCACCGAACTGCCGTATCCCTATTGAAGCGTTCTTTACCTCGCAGGGTCTATCGTCTGGAACAAAAATCACGGCCACGAGCGCTGCTACAGCCATCATCGCCGCGGCCACGGCGAAGCAGGTCGTGATTCCGAATCCAGAAAAGCTGACAATGATGGGTCCAGTGGCGAATCCCAGAGACTGAACTGCAAGGTAAAGTGCGTTGATGCGATTTCGTATCGCGTCTTCAAACGCACTGTTGATCCAGGTTTCCGCGGCAACGTAGAACAAGCCAAATGCAATGCCTTGCAATGCTTCCGCCGCCAACCAGATGGAGAAAGACTTCGAGGCGGCAAGCATGGCAATAGCAGAACTGGAAAGTGCCAGTGCTCCAACCGCGCAACGTCGTGTGCCCCACTTCTTAAGAATGTGTGGATAGCGATGCGAGCAGAAAATGAGCGCGAAGGCCCACATATTGAGCAGCAGTGCGGTGCGTGTCGACGCTCCTGCGCGCCCGCTTAGTGCGTTGATAAGACTGGCATACGACAGACTGAGGGCAGTGTTGGCCGATAATGCCGTTGCCAACACACCTGCCAGTTTGAGCAGGCGCGCACGCAAATTGTTTTCCGCAAGAACTTTCATAACTGTGATAATCGGTCGCGTTCACGGCTGTATTCGGTCTACGACCCCATGCGCTGATTGCACGCTGCAACCGTGCCACGTGGAGGGGGTTTATCGAGTCGACTTACCGGCAGTACAGTTCGCATCTTCGCCGCATAAGCACGCAGGCACACTTCATTGCGTCCCAAGATGCCATCGATAAAGCTGCTGGAATGCAGACCCACCTGCACCCTTTCGATGAGATCATTGTCTTCCTGCCCAACTTGGCGATTGATCTGCAGATTCAATTCGCGTGCCTTGCGCATTTCCCTGCTTGGATTGGGCATGCCATAGGCGGCATCGCGGATCAGGCATTGCGTGGGCGTCAACGGCAGAAACTGCAGGAACTCCACCTGATCCGGATAAAGATTGAAAGTGAGATTGGGCCACACTAGGAAGTAAAGCCACAGCCGACGATAGGATTCCGGTAGATACTCAACGTCCGGCAAGATCTTCCTATAGTTTCGCACAGTTTCGTCCGCGCGCGCCAACTCCTCAACCGATCCACTCAGTCGGTGTACCCATTCCGATCGCACTTCCATGCCATAGCTCTCACCCAGCAGACTATCCAGGCCCTTGTGTGCAACCCGGACGTGCAAAGCGTCAATGTAGTTATCGCAGGCATTCTTCCAATTTGTCTGCGATGGCCTCGCCACAGGTTTAGCCAGAGGCTGCAGCGACTCGATGCGATACAGCGTCATTTCCTCTATTGCCGGCGCCATGCATTCGCTCAGCGTCGGACCTCCGCTGACAAAGCGAATGAAAATAAATCCCATAAAAACGTCAGTTTCGATCGGCACCAAGCCGTAGTCGCCCTCCTTTAATTGCGGATACTCTGACTTGAACGGCACACCGACCAGGTTGCCATTCAGCGCATAGCTCCAGGCATGATACGGACAGGTGATCCGGCGCGCGCAACGCCCGCCGTCACCGTCCAACAAGCGCGCAGCACGATGTCGACAGACATTATGAAAGGCACGGATGTTGCCGTCCTCGTCTCGCAGCACCACCGCCGACTCGCCAAACAAGGCGAGCGTGTGATAGTCACCAACAGCTGGGATATCGTTGACATGACAAACCAACTGCCAGGTGCGCATGAAAATCTGCTCGCGCTCCAATTCGAAAAACTCCGGATCAGAGTAGATCCATGCCGGGAGTGTCTTGTCAGCCAGATCCTCCAACGCAGGTGGTTGCACTAGTTTCGGTTTCGCCAGGTCCATAAATGCCTCCTCGAAGCTACCGTTCACCGACGCGCGGCCACCGCCTCATTGCGCGCAGCGACAGTTCCAGCAGGCGGCGCCTGCAACAGTGTGGACACTGGCAGTTGCTCGCGTACCCAATCCTGGAATTGCTTGATTAAGCACTCCTTGTCGGAGAGGATGCCGACATCATAGGCGCTGGTGGCCAAACCGCGCTGCACTGAGTGTGTCAGAATGTTGTCTTCGTCCTGCACGCGCATGTTGATGCGATCGCTCAAGTACTGCACGGCACGCGCTTCCCGGCGAGAATCCGGCATGGCGTAGGACCGCCCACGCAATTTGACCTTGCCAGCACCGAGCGGGATCATCTGGAAGAAATCCATCTTCTCCGGGAACAGATCGAAGAAGGTATTCGGGAACAGCGCATAGTACGTCCAGCGATTGCGCATGTGCTTGGGCAGGTATTCGAAATCCGGCAGCAGCTTGCGGTACATGCGCGTGCTCCAGTTCTGATCGACCTTATCGCGCATCTCATGACTCAATCGAATCACGCCTGTACCGGCATATTCGCGATCATATTCCGCCTTCATCAAGGCCGAGAGCCCACGATGGCCGGTCGGGAAGTGATAATCTTCCACATAGTTCTCCATGCCATTCTTCCAGTCGATCTCGACCACTTCCTCCCAGAACATATGATCACTGTAGCGATCGTTGGTCGGCTGCATGTCAGCGGTACGATAAAGCGTGAACTCCTCCCCATACGGTGCGAACTGCTCGGCGACCGAAAGTCCTCCCGGCGTAAAACGTAGGAAGATGAACCCAAGATAGACTTCGCATTCCAGCTCCTTCAATCCAAATTGCTTCGCATCATGTTTACGGAATGTGTCCGGCGCGGCCAATCCACGGCGGCAACCTTCCAAGTCGTAGGTCCAACCGTGATAGGGACATACCATGCGCCCACCCTTGCAATGGCCCATATCGCCCTGCACGACGGCATGAGCGCGGTGGCGACAAACATTGTGGAAGGCGCGGATATGACCGTCATTGCCACGCACCACGAAGGCGCGTTCATTGAGCAGATCAAATGTCACGAAGTTGCCCGCTTTGGGCATGTCGCTCACGTGACAAACCAGTTGCCAAGATGGCTTGAATAGTTTTTCGTGCTCGAGCGCCATGAATTCATCGTTGTGATAAGTCCATGCCGGCAAGGTATAGATGAGTCCATCATCCGCAACGGGCGCTATCGCCTCAGCCACATTTCCCGAGGTCTTCGATGCTTTCTTTGGCAATTCAAATCGCCACGGAAAGACACTGGCAAGATATGATTGGCAACGACGGCGAGCCGCTTCACGGTCGAAATCGTCACCAGTAAACATAATCTCCTGCCAGATCTCGTCGATCAGTCCCACCAATCCATAGGCAATGGCCTCGGCGCTCATCGCTGATTTGCTTTGCGGATCGCGTGTCATGCGCTCACACAATTGCAGCACCTCACGGAAATATTGTTCATCACGATCGCCACAGAGTTGCTGATAGTCGCGGCGCGCGCCGGACTCAGACATGAAGGCGTACCACATCGCCACCTTGCGTGGCTCGGTCAGAGCCGGATCGAGATTGGCGTTGACGATTGCGAGCAGCTTTTCCGCCGGATCGTCACCGGCATTCGCCAAGCACTTTGCAATGGCCTGTTCGAACTCCTCGGCAACGTGCCGCAGTGTGGCCAACAACAATGCTTCCTTACTGCTGAAGTGAAAGTTGACCGTAGCCGCCGTCATGCCGGCCACGGCGGTAATTTTGGCGAGCGTGAGGTTGGAGATCCCATGCTCGTAAATCGCTGTCATGGTGGCGTCGATGAGCCGTTGCTGGCTTTCGCTCTGATTGCCAAAGGAGGCGGATTGGCGGCTTTCTGCAATAGCCATGGGAGGACTCCTGAATGGATTTATTGTTATTTTATAGATATTTATCTCATTATTCAATGCTCATTTAGTAATCTAAATATATATTTAAGTCATTGAAAGCATGGTCTCATTCAGCCGCCATGCCCGGTCGACTCGCCGCCCAGTTCACTGACCCAAAAAGGCCTCAGCGCCTGCGTTCCCAGATCGTGACCTCAGCAAAGCTGTGTTGGAACTTGCGCCGTGTTTCGCGGATGACGAAAGGCACGTCCACGGGTGGACGCATGAGTGAAAAATGCTCGCCGAGAATTTCCTTGAGCGCGTCCAGCGTGAAGAAACTTTCCCCGTCGCGCTTAAAACCACCCAACCAATCCGCTCGCGGTGTGTGCTCCTCCATCCACGTATACGGTGAAGCGATGAGCAGGACACCACCGACGTTGATGCGCCGATAAATCTCACGCAGGAAAGCGGCGGGGTTATATAGACGATCGATGAGATTTGCCGCCAACACCAAATCGTAGCCCGTGAGTATAGCTTTAAGATTGCAAGCATCTCCTTGCACGAAGGTGACTTTGTTCTGAACACCGTCAAGACCGAGTTCGCTTAATGTGCGCGTCTTGTAGGAAACCAGTTCGCCCTCCTCCGTCAATGTGTAACGCAACTCGCCCTGCTCAGCCAATTGCACGCCAGCATTGATGAAACGTGCTGAAAAGTCGACACCTGTGACCTGTGCAAAATGCCTAGCCAGCTCAAAGGTAGCGCGCCCGGTGGCACATCCCAAATCCAACGCCTTCAATGCCGGTTTGGATCCCATAGCCTCAATAGCCGTACGTGCCAACGTGCGAGGAAAATTCGGCACACCGAAGTGTTCATCGCCAAAGTGGAACTCCGCGTATTCAGAAAGCTGCTTGTCACTTTCATAGAAAACGTTTTGCACGCTGACCGGCATATCGCTCGCGACATAGCGAAAACCGGCATGTTGGAAAAAATGACGGCGAAATGCATACCGTGAAGCACGTGTGCTCTCATTGCCACATGAAATCCACGATCCACCTTTGATTAAATTATGCCTCCCATCAAACGTGGGCGTTGAGAAATCGTCATAGATTGGGTGCACTTCAAACCCTGTGAATGGATAGATGGGCGTTTCCGTCCACTGCCATACGTTGCCGAGCACATCAAAGAATTCCCCTTGTGAAAAGCGATTGACGGGACAGGAGGACGCCCAATGGTCAAGGTGAATATTCGCGTTCGCGGCCTGATCAAGTGGAACTTCGCCGCATCCCGCCATATCGTACAAGCGATACCATTCCTCCTCCGTCGGTAGTCGCACCGGTCTATTCAATTTCGTTGACTTCCAGTTACAGAATGCCTTGGCTTCGTGATAGTTGACCTCCACCGGCCAATTCCAATGCATGGGGACTTCTTCAGTCATCAAACGCAGTCGCCAACCATCCGTGCCTCGCATCCAGAATTCCGGATGTTCTGCGCGACGAAAATTGCGCCATGCCAGGCCTTCTTCCTCCCACCAACGAACTTCGCGATAGCCACCCGCATCGATGAAATCGAGAAATTCCGCGTTACTCACCAGGTAGCGGCTGGTTTCAAACGCATCAACGGTCACTTCATGCTTGGCATATTCATTGTCCCAACCGTAGATGGCGTCATCTCGGTTACGCCCCAGTGAAGTCACTCCCTTCGGCACGGCCATCAACGTATTCGCAACTGTCTTACCCGAGTCCTCACACGGTCGCCAATCGGGATGCGTACGTACAAAGTCCAGACGGCTTTGGCGAATCAACACCGATGATGTTTCGAGATGAATCAACTCGTGTTCGATGCCCATGATGATGGCCCACCAGGGATGCTGCCAATGAATCGGACCGTTTAACGGTGCAGTTTCGATCACTCCATCAACGGTCTCCCTGACAGATTGACGATAGTCGCGCACCTCGGCAACGGTGGGCCAATTATAGTTTGCATCGTCTAGATCATCCCAGCTCATCTCATCAACGCCAACGGCAAACATGGATTCAAGACGCGGATTGATCCTTTTTTCGATCAGGCCAGCCAGTAACATTTTGTTGATGAAGAAAGTCGCCGTGTGTCCCAAATAAAAAATGAGTGGATGGCGCAACGCGATCGGTTTGCAGAAGTAAGCCTCTTCGCAACTCAGCGTTTCGAACAAATTTTCATAGCGACGAAAGGTGGTTTGAAAGTACTCACGCAGTGTTGCGCGCAAACGCTGGGGATCGGCGATATCAAGGCGCGGCGTGCGCAGGCTGCGGATCTGCTGCATGTGAATATTGTTCCTGGGAGCGAGCTGTTAATTGTAACGAACTGATGAGTGTTTGCTTATGTCAATTGGTCGGCAACGCAACGCTTTCGGGTCTCGAACTCAATGCCGGCGTGAGGACGTAACAGATTGTAATTGTTCAATATTGTTGATCCGATGCGGCAACGACGCGATACAATTGATGAACTTACGTCATCGTTGGTTACGCACCGCCTACACGAAGGAAAATTCGCCTGCAATGTCACCCCATTTGACGCCGATCAGGCTGCCATTGGCGCAGATTGGTCAAATTTAGACAATGAAATCGCGAGCGATTCTGGTAGCAATGCTAGGGGTTGCGTTGTGGCCTGCGAGCGCCGAGATGGCGCGCTCAACACCCGATGCCAATTCCACAAGAGCGATAAAACATGCCGCTCCAGGTGGCGAACAAAAGCTGGACATCCTGCCCGGCTATGATCGTTCCTTGGGTGAGGTATTGAACGGCTCCGGTGAGGCGCTCATGCTGGGCGGTGCAATGCCGAAGATCATCGATATTCAGGATCTGCCGGAGCCCAATTCTCCGCCGGCTCGATTGTTAAACCAGATCTGTGCGCAATGCCATGGGCTGCCCAGTCCAGATCAACATAGCGCCGAAGGTTGGTTGCCAGTGGTTACGCGCATGAAGGCACGCATTCGCTGGATGACGACGTACAGCAATATCAAGATCACTGAACCCAGTGCGGATGAATTACGGCTGATCTCCGACTACTTGCAGCAATATGCCCGCAAATCCAGCGTGCCCCCACCTTAAACTCCCTACCGCTGCAAGACATATTGCCCAGGCGCATCATCAAGCGGCGGTAATCCCGCGTTGGCGGCACCCATAGCCGGCGGCTCGGAAAACGCGCCTGAACGATCATCCAGCCACTGCCTCCATGCCGGCCACCAGGACCCAGAGTGCTGCGCTGTCCGATGTAACCAGAGGTCCGGATCAACATACTTTTCATCAGCCCCATGCGTGGCGATACGATACCCGCGCGGCACCGGGTTATTTCCAGGCGGATTAACCACACCCACATTGTGGCCGCCCGTACTCAACACAAAAGTTACTTCAGTATCCGTATGCAAATGAACTTTGTAGACCGACTTCCATGGTGAGACATGATCGCGCTCTGTACTGACAGCAAAGATCGGTGCACGGATATCCGTGAGCGCCAAAGCATGACCATCGACTTCAAACTTTCCTTCAGCAAGTTCATTACCAAGATAGAGCTTGCGCAGGTACTCACTATGCATCCGATACGGCATACGCGTGGCATCGGCATTCCAGCACATCAGATCGGTGAGCCGGTCACGCTGTCCCATCAAATAATCGTGAACCATTTTCGACCACACCAGATCCTTGGAGTTGAGCAAGGCGAACGTTCCCGCCATCTCCTTGCCGTTGAGGTAGCCACGCATCCACATGATGTCTTCCAGGAAGGCAATCTGACTTTCATCGATGAACAATCCCAATTCACCGGGTTCGGAAAAATCAAGCTCAGAAGCCAGCAAGGTCATACTTGCCAATCGCTGATCGCCCTCATGAGCAAGAGTCGAAGCAGCAATGGCAAGCAAGGTACCGCCCAAACAGTAACCGAGCGCATGAACGCGCTGTCCGGGGCGCACTTTGCTCACAGCATTCAATGCTGCTAGCACTCCTTCCCTCAAATAGGTATCGAGACCGAAATCCCTATCCTCCGCCTCCGGATTTTTCCAGGAGATCATGAAGACGGTGTATCCACTCTCCAGCAGGTAGCGTACCAGTGAATTGTGCGTCGACAAATCAAGAATATAGTACTTCATAATCCAGGACGGTGTGATCAGCACGGGTTCCGGACGTACTTTGTCGGTCAGTGGTTCATATTGAATCAGCTCAAATAGCCGATTGCGGAAGATTACCTTGCCGCTGCTCATCGCCACATCGACGCCCACTTTGAAACGATCCGTTCCCGCCACCGGCCGATTGGCCGCCAACCGCAGCATGTCTTCCAACAGATTTAACAATCCCTGGAACAGGTTGGTTCCAACCGATTTCACGGTGTGCTGCAGAACCTCGGGATTGGTTAGCAGATAATTGGATGGCGAAAACATGTCCAACCACTGGCGCGCCATGAACGAAATGACCTGCTCATGATGTCGGGTGACGCCACGCACGTCAGTGGTTGCATTCCACCACCACTGCTGTGTTAACAGAAATGATTGGTAGATGAGATTGAATGGCCATCGTTGCCATTCCGGATGATCAAAGCGTTTGTCCTGTGGCAGCGGCTCGATGCAGCAATGCCCGTTGGTCGACAGCGTCAGCATGTATAACATGAGCCGCGTCCACTTCCGCACTGCTTTTTGAATCAGCTCATGCTGTTTACTGGGTGAGGCGGAAAGATGCGAAAGCCAATCCACATACGCCAATGCAACGGCAATGGGCGAGATGCCTTGGGTGATACGCGCCAGTTCGGCATGAATGAATGCGTCGTAGGGACGTGTTTCCACTCGTTCCGTTTCGATGACACCGGTAACGGCGGAATTTCGTGGCGCGGCAACATGAGGCTCTGCCTCCCGCAAGCGGGACGGTATTGGCGTCGGAGCACTGGCACCCTCCCGCTGAGCTTTGCTCAACTGACCTTACGCTCCATGGGCTGATTTTCCGCAGCGCTCTCGAATTCCGATTTTGACCTGCCACCGGAAACCGTTTGGAACCATGGATTCAGGCGTAACATGCGGCCAATCGCATCCGGCGCAGGGTTCCATAGTGGCACCAATGGTTGCGGCCACGCAGTGGCAAAGCGCATCAGTCGTCCATATAACGACCCCATTTTGCAGCTATTGCCATACAGCGTTTGCATGGTTTGCATCTGTTCGTTACATAGATTGTGCACAGCCTCCATTCCACGCTGCTGGCATTCTCCCACGCAGTCCCGGTAAAGTGTTGCTACATGGTCGAATAAGTCCTCGATATCGCGCGCGGAACTCACCTCTTCGATTGCGGTTGCATGTCGCGCCAACGTCGCGTCAATGGCTTTCATCGCTGCGGAATTAAGCGTCGCCATGCCCAGCCAGTATTGCGTGGACAATTCCAACGCCTCACGACAAAGCCCTCGATAGGTTTCAACCATCTGGTCATATGACGTAATCATAATGCGCTCCTCCCAAATTAAGCGCGGCGGGAATTTCAGAACTCCCGCCGCCACCCGAACTCTGCTTAGCTGACAGACAGTTTCTTCTCGCTGCTACCTTCCTTCTTCGGCAAGGTCAATTCCAGAACGCCATCGACATACTTTGCTTCAGCCTTGCTGTCGTCCACCTGGGTTGGCAAGGTGAAACTTCTTTGCATCATGCCGTGATAACGTTCGCGGCGTATTACTTTCTCGCCTTTCTTCTCTTCGCTTTCGCGTTTCACTTCAGCGCTGATGGAAACCATATTCCTGTCAATGGAAACGTTGATGTCTTCCTTTTTCACACCTGGGATTTCCGCCTTCACCAGATACGCGCCATTCTTCTCGCTCACATCTACCGAGATATCTAGTGGACCTTCGTTACGGGCACGCAACGGATGCAATACGCGACGCATCCATTCGTCCCAGGTGTCCTCAACACCACGGAACCGGGAAATATCGAACGGATCCCAACGGGTTAGATTGCTCATGCCATCCTCCACTTTATCAGCTGCACAATGCAGTAATAATATGTGACTCCACTTAGACTACTAGTTCAACGACACATCAACCGCCAGTTGATCGTCATCAAAAACCAACTGCGCCGAATTTCAGCGTTCCGCTTGAACTTCCAAATCGGCACGCGGGTTAAACGGCATTTCGCGTTTCATCTTTTCGTAAAATTCGCGCGCCTGTGTGCTGTTTGCCGGCGGCAGCGCAATTTTCACGACGACATATTGATCGCCCGCCGCTCCACCCGAGCCGGGTAAACCACGCCCTTTCAAACGCAGTTTTTGTCCAGACTGTGAGTTTGCGGGAATGCGCATATCCACGGGGCCGCCCAGCGTGGGGACTTGCACACTCGCACCCAGTGCCGCCTCCCACGGCGCAACCGGAAGCGTCAATGTGACATCACGACCGTTCACGGCATACAGCGGGTGAGTGCGCAGAGCCACTTCCAGAAAAAGATCGCCTGGATGTTCGGCGCTTCCACCCTGCCCCGCCAGGCGGATCTGTTGACCTTCGACAACGCCGGCGGGAATATTCACGCGCAGTGTGCGAGGCTTGAGCATGACCTGCCCATCGGTCTGCAATTGGGGCGATTTCAACTCAAGCCTTTGCGTGCCGCCGCGATACGCGGCTTCCAGATCGATTTCTATCCGCGCGAAGTGATCCTGACCTCGCCCTCGGTGCACGCCATGAGCCCGTGTACGTCCGTGGCGGGCCGTTCCAAACGGACTGCGATCACCGAACAGCGCCGAGAAAAAATCACTGAATTCACCCAGATTCTCTCCACCGACGCCGGAAAATTCAAAATCTCGTCCCCAATCTGGCGGCGGACGGAATTCCTGCCCCTGCTTCCAGCGCGAACCCAGCTGATCGTAAGCAGCGCGTTTCTCGGGGTCTTTTAAAACTTCATAGGCTTCCTGCAGCTCCTTGAAGCGCTCTTCCGCATGCGGTTCCTTGCTGACGTCGGGATGATACTTCTTGGCCAGTTTGCGATAGGCACGCTTGATGTCGTCCTGGCTCGCACCGCGGGCCACGCCCATGATTTCGTAGTAATCCTTGAAGTTCATCGTCGTTTGGCTCGCGCAGTTCGCCCTTCTTCGCAAGATTGGGGCGAACGAGCCGATTTCAACCCACCACGGGGTTCAACGCCAATGATTAAGAAACTGCTGACGTTCCTGATCGTTGGGGATGTGTTCTGCCATCTGCCGCAGCAGCGTCGCAAAGCCGCTGCCCTGCGAGATGTGCTCGTTGATGATGGTGCCGGCAATCGGCCCCACATAGTTGACGAAGTCTTCGCGCAGGCGCCGAATTACGTCCGGATCGATGCTGGCAGCCGCCGGCTGTGGCGGCGAAGATTTCGCAACCGTATTCGGCATTGATAGCGGTGGCACGCTATCCGCGGCAACTTTGCGCAGAAACTCACGTCGATCATCCGGATCGGCAATTTCATTGGCAAGTGCGGCAATCAATGCGTTCAAACCACTTGTCTGGGCCGCGTGCAGTGTCACCAAGCTGGAGGCGACAGGTCCGATGCACTCCGCCAATGCCTTCTCTACTCGCTTCCGGTCCGAATCTGATAACGGCGTTACCGTTGCGCTGCCGACGACGCTTTGCATCGCACCAGCCTGGTTTGAACCGACTACGGTTCGATTTTCGCCAAGGCTGTTCAGCGCTGCTTTCAGTTCCTGTGCCATGGCCGCGGCGGTCGGTGTGCGGCGTGTGTAATCCGGCTGCAGGCTGCGTTCAATAATGGGAATAAACACCGCCAGCACTGGATCGCGGCGATTGATTTTGTGTACGTAGTGCAATCCTTCGATGCGCGGGATCGTCGCGGTAGTTGCATTAGGCGGAACGCGCGTCCGGCAAAGCAAATCCGCCAACACCATGCCTATGGAAAAAACGTCCGAGTAAGGTCCGATGTTGCCGCCTTCGGCTTGTTCGGGTGCCGAGAATCGTGGCGTTCCCATAAACACGCCAATGCGTGTGAATTCCGAATTCGGCAGGCGAGCGATACCGAAATCCGCCAGCTTCACCGTACCGTTAGCGAGAAGAATGATATTGTCAGGCTTGATATCGCGATGAATGATGCCCTGCTTGTGCGCGGCGTGCACGGCTTTCAGCAGTTGACTCATGATCGACAGCGACTGACGGAGCTCCATGGGCGACTCGCCGCGCAATTTCTCGGTGAGTTTCACGCCGTCGACGTACTCCATGGCAATGAAATGCATGCCCTGATCGCGCCCATACTCCAGCACGGTCACGATGTTGGGATGATTGCAGCGCGCGGCGGCCTGAGCCTCGCGTTGCAGGCGCGCCAGGAATTCCGGTCCTTCCTGATCGGTGAGCAGATGTTCGTGAACGGCCTTGATAGCCACACGGCGATCGACATCTTGATCGTAGCCTTCGAAGACCACGCCCATGGCACCCTTCCCGAGTACGCGCCGTACTTCATACTTACCGATGCGACTGGGAATGTTTTCCATTGCCAGGCCTGGTTTAGCGCGTGCGCGGCAGTGACGTATCAATCATGCGCAACGCACTGCGCAAGCTTCTATACATCAAATTAAGTGAGCGCCCCAATATCGCGACTTCGTCCTTGCCACGCGAGGTGAACTCGGTGGTATCCATGGCGCCTTTGCTGATCGCTTCGGCCTTGGTGGCCATTTTTTTGATTGGATTCAGCACCAGGAAGTGCAACAACACGTTGGTGATCAACCACATCAAACCGAACACTGCCAGCAACAACTTGAGAAAAGTTTCGCGCGCCTTGTGCGCACGTTCCAGCGGCAGTGTCATGGGCACAGTGACTATCTGCGCGCCGACCACATCGTTCAAAGCCCATCCGAAGCCATTGTTGCTACCGTACTTGGCGAGCATCGCCGGTGGTGCCGCGGCCGGGGTGCTGTGACAAGTCAGACAAGCCGCGTCACTGATCTTCAGCGGATGGCTCAGAAACAACGTTGGCCCCGTGGCAGAGTCTCGCGTTCCTGAGAATGAAGTCTGATCAGGGTGATCCTTGAAATATTTGACGATGTCCACTTCCCAGTCAGTGGCGCGGTCGACGGGATTGGTGGGATTGAGAGTGGCTTCCTTGTAGGAATAGTCCGGATAGCGCTTTCGCAAGCGATTGAAATTCGATGTCGCCGCATAGGCTGGCACCGTTTGCGGCAAAAACTCGGTATGCTCGCCAGCATTGAGCAGCGGCCTGACTTCCTCCACGGTGTACGCGCGGATCGAAAGCGCCGCCTGCATCATAACGTTGGCTTTCTGCAGCACGTCTTCGCGGGCATTGGCGACCAGTATTTCCTCGGTCAACCACGAGGCCAACAAGAAACCAACGACAATCGCCAGCGCGATAGCCAAATTAAATTTCAACCGCAACCCCATACATTCCCCCCGGAAGTACCAGCGCGGACATTTGCTGCGCGAATTATGCGCTTAAACTACCCTTTACTTAAGGTCCGGGCAGCGAACAATTCACATCTCAGTGCACTATTTTCCGGAGATTTGTGCTGTAAGTTGCGTTACTGCTTGCGATTGTTGACGGATAGGGGATGTGACCGCGAAAGGGGATTCCAGGGCGTCTGCGCCTCGAATTCAGGCGCAGATCTCCCCCCGAAACACGGAAATTGCAGTGAATTCAACCGACGGATTGCTCGTCCGCGCGTTTGCGACCAGTAACCATTGCCCGCGCAAGATTTTCCTTGTGCACAAGACTTTCGATGATAACGCCCAGAACGTGGATGGCCACCAAGAATAGGGTTATGTCCGCCAAGCTATCGTGCAACTCTTCCAGGAACTCTTCCTCCTCGTCCCCTTTGCCGGCGGACTTGTTTTCATTCGCCTCGTCCTCGTCACGCTCGGTTGCTTCCGCACCAATACTTTCAGTAGCGGTTTTTGCGCTCGATTCGGCAGCGAAGAAACTCTTCATTGGTCCGGCGTGTTGATCCTCCCCGTACACAAGCAAACCGCTGATCGTGGTGGCAAGGAGCATGAACAACAGCACAAATATCATCAATGCGCCAGCAGGATTGTGGCCAATATAACGCGGGGCGGAGCGCTTCAGAACCTTCATCGCATACTCGACCGAACTGACGGGAGAATAGGCAAAGTCGGAAAACCGCGCATAACGGCTTCCGACAAAGCCCCAAACAATCCGCATCAGCACCAGCGCAAGCACGATGTAACCCGCATTCACGTGCACACCGAGCCACTGTTCGCCTTCGGTAAAAAACGCGGTGAAGAACGCCACCACCAACACCCAGTGGAAAACACGGACAAATGGATCCCAAACCTTCACGACTTTATCCATGGCAGCTCCTGAAGTAATAAATGATGTGCGATAAATGCCTGCACGCTAAAAGCTTCTTGCTATCTTACGTCCACTCATTATAGCGAGGCAGTGACATAATTTACTTAGATTCGGATTATCGCGACGACTTAAAGTTCGGCTGCGTCGACACTCAGGCTTTTGCTGAATTGACTTATATCAAAACTCGCACACACGATATTATTTGTGCTTTTCGATGATTGCACACAATTCGAATCGCCCCTATATCTAAAGAGCACACCTTACCGATCGCTTAATTCGGCATGAAAATGCAGGTAGGTGACGTCCCGGCTCCTGCAGGGCCATTTGTCCATACGCGGTAGTCGTGCATGCCTTCGCCCTGAACCAGAGCCTGAACGATTGCAAGACAACTCATGACGTAACCGCTGTCTTCATGCCAAGTTCGGCGATATTGCGGATATCTTTCTTCGGGAATAGAACGTAATGCTTGTGGCGCGCGATCGCGCGGATGGCGTACGTAATACACTCGTCGTCTTCCGCCACCACCTCAGGAATATGACCCGGCGGTTCACGCGGCACGACGCGAGCAAACCGGCTAATTCGTTGGCGTGATAACAACGCCGCTGACAGTTCTGAATCCCCAGAAATGACCGCGGTTGCGACGCGTGGAACATGAATCCGCTGATTCCTATTCCCAGCACCAAACTGACAATCAACCCTGTATATCCTCGTCGTTGCTCCATACGCAATCTAATTTTCTACGTAGTGCATATCAGGACTAATAACAAATGAAAAAGGGCTGCGATATCGCAGCCCTTCTTGTCACTTACGGCGGACTACTCAGGCGTCACTATCTAAGGCGCGCACGCCATCGTCCTCGCCGCTCTTCGGCGTCCATGGCAGCGCATTGCGAACCTTACGCAGGTCAGATCCCACTTCGGATTCGATAGCTTCGATCTGGGTGGTGGTCAAGGTGCGCAGGCGATTGGCCTGCTCCACTGCCTTGGCGGCCACGGCTTCGGCGTGTTCGCGTGCCTTATTGGCGGTGTCCAACGATGAGCGCAGGAATTCGCGTTCGATCTCCAGCGCAAGCGCCGCTCTTCACGAATGCGCGCTTCTTCCTGCGTTCGGATTTTCTTATTTCGACTACGATAGTCCGCCAGCACCAATTCGGTCTGCTCGATAAGACGCTGACGCGCGGCTTCCGCACCTTGAGCTTCCTGGCGAGCAACTTCGACCAGGGCGGCATTGCGGGCACCCCGCGGCCAGGATCTTGCGCAGCTCCACCAACTGCGACTGCGGGCGTGCTGCAGCTGTTGGCTACTGGCCAGCGGCTGGACCTCCTTCACCTGACGCTGGCTCTCCAGCAGTCGGCGCTGCTCGCTCAGGGCACTGGTCAATTTCGACGTTCCGCAGCCATGGTTTCCACCGACTCCGACTGCTCGGCCAGCCGGCGTTCCAACTCTTCAATCTGATTGCGGCAAGCTCTACCCTGCCTCTGCTTGGCCGCCGTCGTCGCATTGCTCTGTTGCAGTGTCTCTTCGTACTGGCGCAATTGCTCTGCGGATTTTTCCAGCTGTTGCCCCTGATCCGCCACATGTGTTTCCAGTTCGCCTATGCGATTGCGCAAAGACCTTTCCACCTGTTCCTGATCGCCGGCCAATGCTGCTGTCGCGGTGCGTTCAGTGAGCTTGCGTTCCAAATCTTCCATGCGCTGGCGCAATGCTTTTTCGCGGTCGTCGCGTTCGGCAATCGCAACCCGGCTTTGCTTCATCGCGGTATCGTATTGTTTGAGCTGTACCGCGGATCGCTCCAAGAGCGCCGTACGCTCGGTCAGGCGTGCTTCCAATTCCTCAATGCGGCGCCGGTGCGATTGTTCCATCTGCTCGCGATCGGCCAGCATTTGCTGCAAACCGCTGGCAATCTGCTGCAACTGTGCCGGATTATCACTCATTGCGCCGGCGGCGATTGCCTGATCGAATTGCGTCGAGTTCATTGCCGCGAAGTCGGTTTGATTGCCCATGTTATCGACCCTTGTAGTGCCTGTTTGTTTGGAGGGCGCATCCGCAGCTTTTTCAGCGCCCCGTGTAGCCGCCATCTGCGTGCGGCGTGCCTGTTGTGATTCCTCGAATTCAACTTCCGCCCAAGGCGTTGATTCGGACATCAATGCGGCCGCATCGGCTTCCGCGTCGTCCTCATCGAGAATCGGATCATCGTCCAGCGGCGCCGATTCAAACACCGTGTCGCTGAAACGCAGCTTTGCCGACTCCATCGGCAGAGCTTCGGCACGCTGCTCGAGTCCGATGTGAAATTCCTGCTCTTGTGCATCCAATTCGCTCATTCCTTCACGGACATCGGCGCTCTCTTCCAATGCGCTGATGCCCATGAATGTATCATGCGAGCGATCGCGTAATTGTTCAAACTCTTCCAGCCACTGCCCGGCACTGGCCGGCCGCTCGTTAGCATCGGCGGAAAGAGCCCGACCGACTACCGCAATCACTTGTGGATCGTGGCTCGAACGACCGACGCTGTCGCTGCGATGACCGCCGCTCACCGCCTTGCCAACGCGGTCCAGCATCAAACTCAACATAAACAGATCCGCCGACGGTTGGACTTCGACCACTTCGCTCTTGCCATTCTTGCGTCGACCCGTGCTGGCATTCGCTAACTGCTTGCGGACCGACGCCAGCCCCGCACCATCGTTGAAAACGATCACCGGCCTATCGGCCTCGGCAAACACGACGCTGGTTTCATTGATCTGACCGTGAATGATGCCGGCAGTATGCAGGTATTCCAGTCCACTTGAGCGCGCCAATAGCCAGTTCAATAAGCGTGCGATCGTCCAGTGCGCCAGACGCGCGCGCCGTTGATCCAGAGATTCTCCCTCCGGTCGTTCGAACACCGTATACGCGGTACGGTTGGCTTCGAAGCTATCCAGCACGCGGGCCACATTGGGGTGTTGCACATGGCGCAGCATTTCGCCTTCATCAAGGAAACGCTCCAGCCCGCGGAAAAATTCAGGACCGCTTTCATCCACGTCCGGCACCACCGACAAATCGATCTCACGCATCGACAATGCCGAGGGCAGAAATTCCTTGATGACGACCGGCTGGCCGCCACGTGCAGAATGACCGTGGTAGGTAGCGATAAGGCCATCGTGGCCAACAGAGTTATCGATAATGTAGTCCTGCACCCGCGCACCACTATCAAGCAGCCTCAGGTTCGTGCCTACTGCAGATGTCGGTGTGGCGGAGAAAGGATTGAGCGACTTGAACAAACCCACTGCGGAACGCAACAGCCCCGTGGATTGAGAGGCTTGGCTATCGGTTTCTTGCATAGGCGAGGTCCCTTTTCTGATTGGCCCGGACATTGTCACTATGCCCGGGCACGCGTGGTCATTAGCAACTTAGTTCCACCACATTGGGCAACCATGCTCGATACTGCGCGACTGCAGTCAGCGCCTATCGCGCTATCCAACAGTCGTTTTACGTGCGTTCGAGTAGAACCGATTTGCAGCCTCTGTAAAAGGCTGCAATTCGTGCCCGAGTGTGCTTGAAAGCATACTTCCAACAAAAAGATGCCTGAGTTCCCCCAACTGCCCGACCATTTCTTACTATCGTCAACCCGCTCGCGCGGTGGCGGAACTTTGACACATCTACGCATCCCTGCCGTCCTGACGGACCATTGGTGGCCTTTGACTCGTCAAAATGCTGGTATCGGCCGCCTTCCATCCGGAATCTGACGCTAAACCGGTCTATGGCGCACACTCTTGCATAGCTAATGCCAAGATTATGGCACTGGTCATTCACGCCGCCCCATCGCTTGCTACACGTGGAAAATCAGCCGTGCTGCGGCAGGAATGCCATTCCCTAATGCAGGGCTACACTCGGTGCGGGGTTGGAATGCTGAGCAAGGCGTCTCGGCGCAGCGACAGTTACCGGCCCAAATTGCTCAGGCGATGCGGCTATCCAGGCGGGCACACGCCTGATTTTGGAGGTACCAATCGTAGGTAGAGCGAATACCCTGCGGCAAGGCGATACGCGCCCGCCAACCCAGTGCGTGAATTCGAGTCACATCGACTAGCTTACGTGGGGTGCCGTCCGGCTTGCTGCGGTCATACACAACGCGTCCAGTGTAGCCCACCGCCGCCTTCACCAAGTCCGCCAGCTCGGCAATGCTGACATCGCTGCCGACGCCGATGTTTACGAAGTCTTCGCTATCGTAGGTTTGCATTAAATGCAGGCAGGCTTCCGCACAGTCGTCGACATGACAGAACTCGCGCCGCGGCGTGCCTGTACCCCACACAACGACCTCGCCGCTGGCTGCGGTTTTTGCCTCATGGAACTTGCGGATCAGTGCCGGCAGCACGTGCGAATTGCTCAAATCAAAATTGTCGCCAGGACCGTAGAGATTGGTCGGCATGGCAGAAATGAAGTTGCAGCCGTACTGACGCCGATAAGCTTGGCATAGTTTGATGCCGGCAATCTTGGCGATCGCGTACCACTCATTGGTCGGTTCCAACGGCCCGGTGAGCAGCGATTCCTCGCGCAGCGGTTGCGGCGCGAGTTTGGGATATATGCAGGTGCTGCCGAGGAATAGCAGTTTCTTCACGCCGTAGCGATACGCCGAATCGATGACGTTGTTCTGTATCGCCAGATTGTCGTAGATAAAACTTGCCGGATAGCTGTTATTGGCGTTGATGCCACCAACCTTTGCCGAAGCAACGAACACATACTCCGGCTTCTTGTCGGCGAACCAAGCGCGCACCGTCTGTTGTTCACGCAGATCGAGCTCAGCGCTGGTCGCAGTCAGTAAATTAGTGAACCCCGCAGATTGCAGCGCGCGCACAATGGCCGAGCCCACCAAGCCGCGATGTCCGGCAACGAAAATTCGTGCATGCTTGTCCATCAGTAATGTAGTCCTTTGGCGTGCAGTAGTTCGGAGATCCATCGCTGCGGCTCGAGATGGCCTCCTGCGGCAGGAATGCACGCGCCTGAAATTTCTCCCCACCTCTTTGCAAAAGGGGAATGCACATCAGCCCCCGTTGCACACGGTGGGGTCGGATAGAGCCCCTTTGCGAAGGGAATGCACACAAGCCCCTTGTGAGGCGGAGTCGGATAGAAGCCCCCTTTGCGAAGGGGGAATGCACACAAGCCTCCTTTGCAAGAAAGAGTTGAGCAGCCCCTGTGCGGGCCGCGCGCAGCGCGGGGATTTCCAAACCCTGTGCGCTTACGCCATCTTTGCGCAAACTCCGGCGGTCATCCCGAATGAAGTGAGTGGATCTCAGACGCACCAGAGTCTCCACGACACACATCATTCGTAGTAGTGATAGAGATGGAAGCCTTCACGCTTGCACAGTTCATCCTTCGCGTCACGCAAATCTGACTGCACCATTTCGCTCACCAATTGCTTAAGCGCCGTGCGTGCAGTCCAACCAATTTCTCGCGCGCCTTGGTTGATCTCCACAGCGTCAACCCGTTGGCCGGAAATATCGGGTCTACCAACACCACTCGAGCGGTAGCGCAATCGATGCCGCGCTCGTCCTTACCTCTTCCACGCCACTCGATCTGCATGCCAACCTCGGCGAAGGCCATGTCAACAAATTCACGCACGGTCACCTGCTTGCCGGTGGCAATGACGAAATCCTCCGGTTGCGGTTGTTGCAGCATCAACCACTGAGCTTCCACATAGTCGCGCGCGTGGCCCCAGTCGCGCTTGGCGCCGAGATTGCCGAGATAGAGCTTATCCTGTAATCCTAATTTGATACGCGCGACTGCGCGGGTGATCTTGCGCGTAACGAAGGTTTCGCCACGAATCGGGCTTTCGTGATTAAACAAAATGCCATTGCAGGCGAACATTCCGTAGGCTTCGCGATAGTTCACGCAGATCCAGTAGGCATAGAGTTTCGCCGCCGCATAGGGGCTGCGTGGATAGAATGGTGTGGTCTCGCGTTGCGGGATCTCCTGCACCTTGCCGTAAAGCTCGCTGGTTGAGGCCTGATAGAAGCGAGTTTTCTTTTCAAGCCCAAGGATACGAATGGCCTCAAGCACGCGCAGCGTGCCGATCGCATCGGCATTGGCCGTGTACTCAGGCGTTTCAAATGACACGCCAACATGACTCTGCGCGGCGAGATTGTAAATCTCATCCGGCTGCACCTCCTGCACCACACGCACCAAGTTGGTGGCGTCGGTGAGATCACCGTAGTGCAGAATCAATCGCCGGTCGATTTCATGCGGATCCTGATAAAGATGATCGATGCGCCCGGTGTTGAAACTGGAGGATCGGCGCTTGATACCATGAACTTCATAGCCCTTCTTCAACAGGAATTCGGTGAGGTAAGCCCCATCCTGACCAGTAATACCGGTGATCAATGCAACCTTTTTGCTCATATCGCCCTTTGCGCTCAATATCCCAAGTCAAAACTGGAACCTAATCCAAAGACGCTGCGCTGGTTATTTTACGTCCCGGCGGTGCTCGAAATACGCATTTACTAACCGCTCGCCAATTTTGAGATGGGTTCTAGTTAAATCCCGCTCGGGCGATCCCGCAATCGTGGCGAATAAAAAAACAGGCCCGCAACCCGCGGGCCTATCGCAATTTTTGGGCGGACGCCGCTGCCGCGTGCCGCGGCAAACTCCGATTAGCGGGCGTTCTTCGCCGCCAAGTCTTCGACCAAACCGTCAAAGCCCTTGCTGCGGATCTCTTCATTGAACGTGGTGCGGTAGTTTGCCACCAGGCTTACGCCGTCGACCGCGACGTCAAACACCTTCCAATCGCTGCCCGCGGAATACAATCGATAATCGATGGGGATCAAGTGCCCGCCGCCCTGTTGAACCTGCGTGCGCACCGTTGCGATCTTGCCATCGCCGTCGGACTGCGTCGGCAGATAACGTATTTCCTGCCCCTTGTACTCGATCAACGCCGTGGAGTAGGTGCGTACCAGCAACTTCTGGAACTCGCTGACGAAGCGATCCTGCTGCTCGGGCGTGCCCTGGCGCCAATTCTTGCCCAGCACCCAGGTCGACATCTTTCGAAAGTCGAAATGCGGCAGCACCATCTGTTCGACTACGCTATAAACGTGATTGCGATCCTGGCCACCCTCTTCGATGGCCTGCAAGACCTGATCGGTGGTGGACTTGACGATAACCTGCGGATCTTCGGCTGCCGCGCGCGTTGGCGTCAGCAATGTGCACAATCCCAGCGCCAGTAGCGTCGACAACGTTCTCTTCAACTTCATCATTCTCATTGGTACCTCCTAACTCTTCCCGCTCTTAGGCATATTTTCCTGCCCACCTGCTTTGGGTGGGCATTTTCTTAAGCCGCATATTATCTACGACAACGACCAACTTTGTCTTAACAAACAGAGCAAGCGTCCCGCAGGCGCCGCTTCGACTCCGACAGAAACCCCCGCCCCCTTTACAAAAAGGGGGAATGGACAGCCCCCCTTTTGCAAGAGGCTCAGACGGATAGAAGGCCCGTTCGAGAACGGGGGCCGCGCGCAGCGCGCGGGAATTCACATCCATCTTTTGATCAACCTGCACCCAGTTCTTTCAGCGCGCCCTTGGCTTCATCCAGCCCCGTGTAGGGTTCCTTTGATTCCACGGCCTTCTTCAGCGCCGCCAATGCACCGTCCTTATTACCCTTCTTCATATAGGCCATGCCGAGGTGATACTGCAGCACGCCCGCGTCCGGTGCCGCGCGCACCGCCTGCTCAAGGTTAGGAATCGCCGCGTCGATATCGCCGGTCTTGAACTGCACCCACCCGACGGTGTCCAGGAAAGCCGGATTGTTGGCTTCCTTGAGTGGGCCAATCAGTTTCTTGGCGCGCTCCAGGCTGTCGGGTTTGTGATCGACTAACAACATGGCGAGATTGTTCGCCACCACCAAGGCATCGGGCGCCTTCTCCAACGCCGACTCGTACTGCGCAATGGCATCATCCACCTTGCCCATGCGCTCGTAGGTGCTGGCCAGCGCCAGGATCAACGCCGGGGCACCTTCCGTGGCGCCAACGCCAGACTTCAGCACATTCACCGCATCGTCATCCTTTTGCTGGCGGGTGTAGGTCGCCGCCATATTGGTATACGGCACCGGCCACTTCGGGTTGATGGCAGCGGCCTGCTTGAACAAGCCGATCGCGTCATCAAATTTGCCATTGAGC
>JAXMGY010000033.1:0-24779 GCA_046347035.1 Gammaproteobacteria bacterium
CTGCCCGGTTCTTTCATCGAACGCAGTGCCACGCCCTTGACCTTGCGCGTGAACAATCCCTTGCCAATGAGCCAGTCGGCTTTGGCGGCCGTCTGCGATTTCTTGTATTGCTTGACCAGCGAGCCGAAAACATCCGACATGGATTCGTTGAGCGCGCCGGGTTGGCCCTGATAGGTGAGATTGGCTTCATGCTCGGTGACGCCATGCGTCAGTTCGTGACCGATGACATCAATCGACTTGGTGAAGCGATTGAACAGATCACCATCGCCGTCGCCGTATACCATCTGCTGACCATTCCAGAAAGCGTTGTCGTAGTCGCGGCCATAGTGCACCGTGGAATCCAGCCGCATGCCGCGATCATCGATGGAGTTACGGCTATAAATATTGAAATAGAGATCATAGGTCGCGCCACAGCCATCATAGGCCTCATTGACCGCTGGATCGCTGCTGCGCGGATCGCCTTCGCCGCGTACGCGCGTGCCGGGCAGGCGCGAAGCATTGCCGGCATCATAAATTGTGCGCCGTTTTTCGCCGGTAGCGGTGGTGGCGGTTGCCGCGAATCGGGTAAGCACCTGCCGACGTCCGCGGAACTGCTCGGAGATAGTCAATGTGGCCCAGGCCATGCGTCGTTGTGCGGGAGAGCCATGCTCGATGAGGTGTTTCAACATGTGTGGTGGCAGAATGCAATGCAGAGCGTGACGACAGGTCATGGAGCCTCCCTTGCTTGATGATGTTGGAACCGCCGTCGACCATACGCCTGCGCATGTCAATAATCTGTGAGTTTATGCCGGTTTGTTCGGCGTGCACACCTGCCAAGCACTCACGGGCGTTCTGAATTCGCACTACTTCCGGAAAGAGGATACTGTCTGAACTGTGCTCATTGTTACTGGCGCATCTGTTAGAATGACGTGCGTGTCGCGGCTGTCGCTCCGGCACGATGGGGCTCTTCCAACTGATTGATTCAGCGAGCTTCAATCCATGGTGGCCGCGTCGGTCCCCTCGCGACGCTACGTTGTGAACCCCGTCAGGCCCGGAAGGGAGCAGCGGTAACAGCCGATGCGTGCGCCGGGGTGTGGCTGGCGTGGCCGCCTCCATTTTCGGCCCTGACCGGCACTACGTGACTGAGAGACATTTGACCCGTTTCAACAGCAACGCATGAGCTATCAAGTCCTCGCCCGCAAGTGGCGCCCGCGCCGCTTCGATGAAATGGTTGGCCAGCAGCATGTGTTGCAGGCGTTGGTGCACGCGCTCGATCAGAATCGCCTGCATCATGCGTACTTGTTCACCGGCACGCGCGGCGTGGGCAAGACCACATTGGCGCGCATCTTTGCCAAGGCGGTGAATTGCGAAGCAGGAATCAGCTCAAATCCGTGCGGCGAGTGCGCAACTTGCCGCGAGATTGATGAAGGCCGCTACGTTGACTTGCTCGAAGTTGACGCCGCCTCGCGTACCAAGGTGGATGAGACGCGCGAGCTGCTTGAAAACGTTCACTACGCGCCCACGCGCGGCCGCTACAAGGTGTACCTCATCGACGAAGTGCACATGTTCTCCAACCACAGCTTCAATGCCCTGTTGAAGACATTGGAAGAACCGCCGCCGCATGTGAAATTTTTGCTCGCCACCACCGATCCGAAGAAGTTGCCGGTGACCATTCTGTCGCGCTGCCTGCAGTTCAATTTGAAGCGTCTGACGCCAGCGCAAATTGAAAAGCATCTCGAACATATTCTCGAGCGCGAGTCGGTGCAAAGCGATCGCGAGTCACGCCGCATCATCGCTGAAGCCGCCGACGGCAGCGTGCGCGATTCATTGAGCCTGCTTGATCAGGCCATTGCTTTCGGCGGCGGTTCATTGCGTGCCTCTGAAGTAGGCGCGCTGCTTGGAACCATCGATCGTCAGCACGTTTTAGATTTATTGCGATACCTTGTTGAGGGCAATGGTGGTGAGCTGATTGCGCAAGCGCGCCGGATTGGCGAGATCAATGCGGATTTTGCCGCAGTGCTGGCGGATCTGCTTTCGGTCTTACAACGTGCGCCGTGGTGCAGGTTGTCGGCGAAGCGGAATCCGCCGCGCTGGAGGACAATGATCAAATCAAATCCTTCGCCACGCGCATGTCGCCGGAGGACTGTCAGCTCTACTATCAAATCGCGCTGATAGGCCGGCGCGATTTGCCGATGAGTCCGGATCCGCAGGCTGGCTTTGAAATGATTCTGTTGCGAATGCTGGCCTTTCAGCCGGCGGGTGATGCGTCTGCCAGTGCGAGTACCTCATCGCCGCGCGGCACCGTGTCAACGACGCCGATACCGCGCCGCGCCGCGCCGGTCGATACGTCATCGAAGACGAACTCCGTGTCTGCGAGTGCGGGAGGGACGGTAAACGCTGCGACGGTCAAATCGACTGAGTGGACACGCATGATCAACGAGTTGAATATCACCGGTCGTGTGCGCGAACTGGCGGCACAGTGTGTGTTGCTGGGGGTTGAAGGCAATGCTTTTAAGCTTGCGTTGGCGCCGAGCTCCAGCAATTTGCGCGGTGCCAACGTGGAAGAACGACTCGAGCAGGCCATTCGCGCTCGCTACGGCGATCAACTGCGCCTGCAAATCCAGATGCAAGTAGTCGATGGCGCTGAAACACCAGCGCAAGCCCGAGTACGCAGCGAGAGCGAACGCGATCGCGCGCTGCGCGCATCGATCGAGAACGACCCCAATGTGATCGCGCTGCAGGAAGCTTTTGGCGCAGTCATCGAATCCGTGGTTCCCAATACTGAGTCATAAGCTATCCGCGAAGGAGTGGAGCGATGAAAGGTCCGATTGGCAATTTGATGAAGCAGGCGCAGCAGATGCAGGAGAACCTGCAACGCGCGCAAGAGCAGATCGCACAGATGGAAGTGACGGGCGAGGCGGGTGCAGGCATGGTGAAGGTGGTGATGACCGGCCGACACGACGTTAAGCGCGTTAGTATCGATCCTTCGCTTCTGCAGGATGACAAGTCGATGTTGGAGGATCTGCTAGCCGCTGCCGTCAACGATGCTGTGCGCCGCGTTGAGCAGGTTAGCAAGGAGAAACTTTCCGGGTTGACGGCGGGCATGCAGTTGCCGCCAGGAATGAAGTTGCCGTTCTAGAAAGATTTCACTCACCGTCTTGACATGTCCAACAGCGAAGCGCCACTGCTCGATCAATTGATTCAGGCGTTGCGCTGCCTGCCAGGTGTTGGTCCGAAATCGGCGCAGCGCATGGCGTTTCATCTTCTCGAACGCGAACGCGCTGGCGGCAAGCGGTTGGCGGAAGCATTGAATGCGGCGATCGACCGTGTCGGTCATTGCGAACGTTGCCGCAATTTCAGCGAGAAATCCCTTTGTACTCTCTGCGCCAGTGAGCGCCGCGATCACAGTCAGCTATGCGTGGTGGAAAGTCCGGCGGATGTCACGGCCATTGAACAGTCAGCCGACTATCGCGGCTTATATTTTGTGCTGATGGGACGGATGTCGCCACTCGACGGTATTCGTCCGGAAGATATTGGTATCGATAAACTTGCTGCGCGGCTGGACGAAGGTGAAGTGCGCGAAATCATTCTCGCCACCGGAACAACTGTTGAAGGCGAAGCCACCGCACACTATATCGGCCACATGGCGCAGCGGCGCGGTATTCGTGCCACGCGCATCGCTCATGGTGTGCCGCTTGGTGGGGAGTTGGGCTTCGTCGATAGTGGAACTTTATCGCATGCTATCACCGCCCGTCGCGACCTTTAAATAGCGGCTCAGAGATCAAATTCAATTCTCGGAGAAGAGCGCCATTTCCGCACGCAAGGATCCAGTCGAAGAAGAACTCATCTTGGAAATATCGACGATGGTCCCAGGTCAGCGACGCATCAAAGTATTTGCCGCACTCTGCCTCATGGTTCTGTCATGGCGCAGCGCGCTCGCTGAGGATGGCTCATGCGATGATCCGGTGCGTCGATCAGCAGCATGCGGCACATTTAGTATTTTGTTCGAAAACGATCTCTTCACGGGCACCGATCGCTACTACACCAATGGCATCAAACTCTCATGGATGTCGCGTGATCTGCGGCAATTCAGCCAATGGGAACACACGCCGGCATCGATGCGTGGATTCTTTGAGGCCTTTGACAGGTTTCAGCCTGGACGTGAAAAGAATATAGGCGCTTTTGTTGGGCAAAAGCTTTACACACCCAACGATATTCAGCAGCGCGCAGTGATCGTCAACGACCGTCCCTACGCCGGATGGTTATTCGGCGGCATGTCGCTCAACAGCAAGAATTCGGTGGCTCTGGATACTATCGAACTGCAGTTGGGAATAGTCGGTCCCGCGTCATTGGGTGAGGAAACACAGAACTTCGTCCATGAAGTGCGTGGCTTTCCGACCGCCAAGGGTTGGGACAACCAGCTGGATAACGAGCTGGCGTTTTCACTTTACTATGAGCGTAAACAGCGACTTTGGAATTACTTCGATCCAAATTCACTGCTCGGTGCGGACTTCATTGCGCATGCCGGCGCGGCCGGCGGAACCGTGCACACCTACGCCAACGGTGGTGGCGAACTGCGATTGGGCTACAATATACCAGCGGATTTCGGCACATCGCTCATTCGCCCTGGCGGTGATGTCAGTGCACCGGTTCTGAGTGCGGATGCGCCTCATCATGATCCGCATCGATTTGGTTTTCACATCTTCGGTGCCGTCACCGGCCGTGCGGTGCTGCGCGATATTTTTCTAGACGGCAATACCTTTTCTGACTCTCACAACGTCGACAAGAAAAATTTCGTCGGCGACTTTATTTGGGGTGCTGGTGTGACTTGGCGCGGCTTTAAGCTCACCTACTCGCAGATTTTCCGCACCAAGGAATTTGAAGAGCAGGATACGGCCAGCCAATATGGCTCAATCAATCTCAGCGTGATTTTTTGAAGGCACATGCAAAGCATGCAGCGCTTAACTCAAATATAGCGAACCCAGCAAGCTTGACCGTGAAGCTCGAAATGGGTTCTAGAGAGAAGACTGTAAGTTTGCGCCGCCTAACCACAACTTTTGTTTGTGGGAAGAACGATCTCCGTCGTACCCGCGCAAGCGGGAATGACGGTGTTCTCCGCTGAATGAAACGTAATTCTGCTTTTGTGTTTAGTAGTGATAGAACTGCTCGTTGAGATAGGCTGTCACATCGGCGACATCGCCGCTTGACCATTGCAGCCCCAGTGCCAAGGCACCACTTTCGGTTTGTTGCTTGACCGTTTCCAGATCCTTGGCCTTGCGGCCAGCCGCGCTGTAAATTGAACTGTCGTGGCACTCGCCGCAGTGCGTGTCGAGCAACTGACGTCCATGCTGAATGTCGGCCGCAAAACTGTCTATGCTCGTGACCGCAAGCGTGGCAATTCCAAGAATCTTCAATTTTATTTTCATTGCATCAGCGCCTGTACATGCGCCACGCGAATCGGCGCGGGTGGATGCGAGTCATGATACGCCGAATAAATCGGATCGGGAGTCAGCGTGTTGGCATTTTCCTTATATAACTTAACCAGTGCTGTAATCAACGACTGCCCGTCGGACTGACGCACGGCGTACTCATCAGCCTCGAACTCGTGCTGCCGCGACCAGCGACTCATCATCGGTTGCAGCAGAAATGTAAATATCGGCGCTACGGTCAGGAACAACACCAACGCGGCATGCACCGAAGGCGTACTCATGCCGAGTCCACTGTAAAACCAGGGTTGCTTGATGAGCCAACCCAACACGGCCAGTCCAATGAGGCTGGTCAGCGCCATGACAACAATACGCTTGAGCACGTGCCGGCGCTTGAAATGTCCCAATTCATGCGCCAGTACCGCTTCAATCTCCGCGCCATTCAATTCTCTCAAAAGCGTGTCGAAGAAAACGATGCGTTTATTGGTGCCAAATCCGGTGAAGTAGGCATTACCATGCGCGGAACGGCGCGAGCCGTCCATCACGAACACGCCATTGGACTTGAAACCCGTGCGCGCCAGCAGATTGCCGATGCGAGTGACCAAATCATTGTCCTGCAGCGGTTCAAACTTGTTGAAAAGTGGCGCGATGAAAACCGGGAACGCCCACAACATGAGCAGGCTGAAACCGGTCCACGTCAGCCAAACATAAAACCACCACCACGGTCCGGAGTGTTGCATCAGCCACAACACCAGCGCCGCTAACGGTGCGCCGAGAACGAGCATCAACGCCGCGGCCTTCACCAGATCCATGACGAATGTCCTTGCATCAGTGCGGTTGAAACCAAAGCGCTGCTCGATGACGAAGGTGCGGTAAATTTGCGCTGGCAGATCGATGATAGCCATCAGGATGAAGGCGCCGATGATGAAAGCGACGCCGGAGGACAATTCCGAACCACCAAAGCCGCGTAGCCAGCGATCTAGCGCGTCGAACCCGCCGCCCAAAGTCCAGGCAAGCAGCACAGCGGCGCTGGCAACGGTTTCAATGAAGCCAAAGCGCAGCCGCGCCGTCGTATAATCAGCTGCTTTCTGATGTGCGCTGAGCGGGATCTCGCCGGCAAACGCCAGCGGCACGGCTGCACGGTTGGCTCGCACGTGACGTAGATGGCGGCCATCCAGCCATAGGTGCACGGCCAGATGCAATGCCAGCGCAATCAGAAAAATGTAGCTAAATGTATTCATTCTTTGTGTGCATGCTCAACCATTGACTGAAAGGAACCGGCTGTGAGCGTTTCCCCTGACAACCTAGTGTGGATCGATCTGGAAATGACCGGTCTCAATCCGGATTCCGATCATATCATCGAGATTGCAACCATCGTGACCGATTCCCAGCTCAACATCATTGCTGAAGGCCCGTCGTTGGCGATTCACCAGCCCGATGTTGTGCTCGCTGCCATGGATGAATGGAACACCACCCAGCATGCCAAATCGGGCCTCACGGAACGCGTGCGCAACAGCGCAATTGATTCTGCCGGCGCCGAGCAGGCAACGTTGGAATTTCTTGCAGACCACGTGCCGGCACGCACTTCACCTATGTGTGGCAATAGCATCTGCCAGGATCGCCGCTTCCTGTTTCGGCGCATGCCGGCGCTGGAGCGCTTCTTCCACTACCGCAACCTAGATGTGAGCACGATCAAGGAGTTGGTCCGTCGTTGGGCGCCAAATGTTCCCATGTTCGAGAAAAATTCCTCGCATTTGGCGCTGAACGACATTCGCGATTCGATTGAGGAGTTACGTCATTACCGCACACAGTTCTTCCGCATCTGAACAAACGATGTCCATTACGCACGCCAGTCTTCCGGTTGATTTATATGACGCCGCCGGCGTGCGTGCGCTGGATCACTGCGCCATCAACGAGTTTGGAATCAGCGGGGGACTGACTTGATGGAACGCGCTGGCGGCTGTGTATTTGAAATATTGCGTCAGCGCTGGCCGCGGGCCAACGCTGTCACCGTGGTCTGTGGCACAGGCAACAATGGTGGTGACGGTTTTGTTGTTGCGCGTCGCGCGCGCGAAGCAGGATTGTCAGTGGTCACTTTGCTAATTGGTGATCGCGCTCAGATCGCCGGCGATGCGTTGCATCACCTGATGCTCTGCGAGGCCGCGGGTGTGCAGCCGGCCAAGTTCGACGGGCAGCTGCCGGAGAATGCCGATTTGATTGTCGATGCCCTGTTCGGCACCGGCCTGACGCGCGCGGTTGAAGGTGCGTATGCGCAGGCAATCACAACCTTGAATGACAGCGGCCGACCCATCATCGCCGTGGATATTCCGTCTGGTGTGAATGCCGATACCGGCGCACGCATGGGTGTGGCTGTACGCGCGGATGCCACGGTGACATTCATCGGGATGAAGCAGGGATTGCTCACCGGAGATGCGCCGGATTTTACCGGCGTCATTTATTTTGCCGATCTTGAGGTGCCTGCCGCTGTTTACGCCAAGGTAAAACCCACGGCGCAGCGCGTCGACCGTCAACAGTTGTTGGGTTTGCTGCCCCGCCGAGCGCGCACGGGGCATAAGGGCCACTACGGCCATGTGCTGGTTGTCGGCGGCGAGAGTGGTTATGCCGGTGCGGTGCGCATGGCCGGTGAGGCGGCGATGCGTGTCGGTGCCGGATTGGTCAGCATCGCCACGCGTGCCGGACACGCGGCGACCATTGCCTCCCGTTGTCCGGTGCTGATGTGCCACGGCGTTGCTGATGCGGATGCGCTCGCACCGCTGACAGCGCTTGCCAGGGTTATTGCCATCGGACCCGGCTTGGGTCGAAGTCCGTGGGCGCAAGCACTGCTCGCGCGCGTATTGGAGTGTCGTCAGCCCTTGGTGGTTGATGCCGATGCACTGAATTTGCTTGCTGAAGAACCTGCCAAGCAAGATGAGTGGATACTTACACCGCATCCGGGCGAGGCAGCGCGTTTGTTAGGTAGTGATGTATCGACAATTCAGGCCAATCGCTTCGCCGCCGCCAGGCAAATTCAGCAGCGCTACGGTGGCGTCTGTGTCTTAAAGGGTGCCGGAACCATTGTTGCGGCTGATGATTTCACCGGCGTTTGCAGCGCCGGTAATCCGGGTATGGGCAGCGGCGGCATGGGTGACATTCTCACCGGGGTGATTGCTGGCCTGCTCGCGCAGGGCATGTCACTGCGAGACGCCGCGCAGTTAGGCGTGTGTCTACATGCCGAAGCGGGCGATGCCGCGGCGGCCGATGGTGAGCGCGGATTGGTCGCCACCGACCTCCTACCCTGGTTACGCCGATTGGCCAATGCCTGAAGTTCAAGTCGAATTTTCGCTTCGGAGTGAAGCCGACACCGAGCAGCTAGGCCGCCGGCTAGCGCGTGAATTGAGGCCGGCGATGGTTGTATTTCTTCGCGGTGAGCTCGGTGCCGGCAAGACGACGCTGGTGCGCGGAGTTCTACGCGCGCTGGGCGTCAGTGGCGCGGTGAAAAGCCCAACGTACACCTTGGTCGAGCTCTACCGCACGCCGGCATTTGCCGTACATCACTTTGATCTTTACCGCCTGCGCGATCCCCACGAGCTAGAGGAAATGGGTGTTCGCGACTATTTGTCCCGCGACGCGGTGGTGTTGGTGGAGTGGCCGGAGCGCGCCGCGCCGTTGCTGACGGACTGCGACCTGGACGTGCAGTTGCGGGCGACGCTGGACGGTCATGCCCGCCTAGCACGGCTACTGGCGGCTTCGGATTCTGGACGGAACATCCTGCAGTCATTACGCGCTGAGCACATTGGCTTACAAATGGCAGAAAATAGCTGACACCCGATGTTTGCTCTGGTGTTATTTATTATTAATAATCAAATAGTTATATAAAATCATGAAAGTAATGTTGAAATATGCGTGGCAAGCGCTAAGAATATAGGAGTAAAACCACTAAAACCGAACCTGCCATCGCCTACATGCGTTACCTGGTCGCAGTCATTTTGAGTCTACTCGCCGTCCCCGCGGCGGCACTGGAAGTGCAGAACCTGCGTTTGTGGCCAGCGCCTGACAATAGTCGCGCGGTTTTTGATTTAAGCGCGCCCGTGAACTACGAAATCTTCTCTATCGACAACCCACCGCGCGTCATCATTGACTTGAAAGGGACGACCGTTCCCAGGTCCCTGCCGCAACCGGATGCCAATCACGTCCTGTTGCGCAAGGTCCGTTACGGATCCTTGCCGGGTGCAACGGGAACGCGTGTTGTATTTGATGTCACCCGCCGGGTGACCGTGCGCAGTGCATTGCTCAAACCCAATGAGCGTTACGGCCATCGGTTGTTGGTGGAATTTACTGAATCCTCCGCGGAGATGCCGCCCGCGGCAGTTGCAAAGAATCCGCCACCCGTGCCGGCACCGGAAACGGCTGTCGAGCCGGCGGTCACCGCCAAGGCCTCACCGCCGCCAGTACCGGCATTGCCGACGCCACCATCAATTTCAACGCCGGTGAAACAACCGGAAGTCTCGACGCACCGCAGCCGCGATGTGATCGTCGCGGTCGACGCGGGGCACGGCGGTGAAGATCCGGGCGCGATGGGACGGCATGGCACGCGCGAAAAGGATGTCACGCTGGCGATCGCTCGCCGTCTGGCCGACGAAATCAATGCCACCAAGGGTATGCGCGCGGTATTGACGCGCGATGGCGACTATTTCATCCCGCTGCGCGACCGCATCGATAAGGCGCGCGAGAAGCACGCCGATCTTTTTATTTCCATCCACGCTGATTCGTACAAGGACCCGCGCGTATCCGGCTCGTCCGTGTACGTCTTGTCGCAACGCGGTGCGAGCAGCGAGGCGGCGCGTTGGCTTGCCGATCAGGAAAACGCCTCCGATTACATTGGCGGCGTAACATGGGACGATAAAGACAGCATGTTGAAAACCGTGTTGCTGGATTTATCGCAGACCGCGTCGATGGAGGCGAGCAACACCGTCGCGGGGGAAGTATTGGAGCGGCTGGATCGCGTTGGCGACGTACGCAAACAGGCGGTCCAGCGCGCAGGGTTTGTGGTGCTCAAGTCGCCGGATATCCCGTCAATTCTGGTCGAAACCGCCTATCTCACCAATGCAGTTGAAGAGAAGAAACTGAAGAGCGCAGAGCATCAGAAGCGGTTGGCGCGCGCCATCACCGCTGGCATTCTCCAATATTTTCAGAACAGCCCGCCGCCCGGCACCATATTAGCCGAGCAGCGCGAATTGCGCGTCGCCAACAATCCCTAGTTAAGCGTATCGCCGTGCTAGCTCGTGGCTAGCGCCGCTCCTGCAACGCGCTCAGCTACAGAGCGTGTGTGGTCCCGGCTTGGATTCCGGAACCCAGCCCTCCCTGGACGGCCAGGTCGAAGATCGGAAAATTCCCCAGCACTATGCGCGGCGCCGTTTTTCAATGTCGGCGCGACAAACGCACATCACGACAGGGGCGATTTTCGTCGCCGTTCTTTGCCTTTACCATAGCGTGCCATGCGCGCGCATATCGCCCTGCTTCCCGATGTTGTCATCAATCAGATTGCCGCCGGCGAAGTCATCGAACGGCCTGCATCGGTGGTGCGTGAGCTGGTTGATAACAGCATTGATGCTGGTGCGTCGCAGGTGGATGTAGAGATTGAGGGCGGTGGCGTGCGCTTGATCCGCGTGCGCGATAACGGCTGCGGTATTCCACGTGACGAATTGGCATTGGCGCTGTCGAGGCATGCGACCAGCAAACTTCGCACGCTGAGTGATCTCAATACTTTGGCGTCGTTGGGTTTTCGTGGTGAAGCGCTGCCAAGCATTGGCGCCATTGCCCATTTGAGCGTCACATCGCGAGTGCCCGAAGCCGGCGCATCGGCGTGGTCGGTAAGCGTCAACGGCAGCGATCTTGTCAGCCTGCCGCAGCCAGCAGCGCACGATGTGGGTACAACCGTTGAAGTACGCGATCTTTTTTTCAGCGTACCAGTGCGGCGGCGATTTCTTAAGAGCGAACGCACGGAGTTTCTACATGTGCAGGAATGGCTGCGGCGCGCGGCGTTGGCGCGGCCGGGCGTGGAATTGCGCCTCATCCACAATGGTCAGCGCGTCATGCAGCTTCGTCCCGCGCTCGCCCCCGAAAAAATGTCGCAGCGGGTCGAGAGGATCTGCGGCGCGGCTTTCATGCGCCAAGCAATCCGGGTCGATGAATCACTGCATGATCTGCATATCTGGGGATGGATTGCGCCAAGCTCAGCGACGCGCAATCAAAGTGACGTGCAATACTGGTTGGTCAATGACCGCCCGGTGCGCGATACGCGGCTGCATCACGCCGTGCGCTTGGCGTACGAAGACAGTCTCGCACCCGGCCGTCATCCGGCATACGTGCTGTATCTGGAGATTGCCGCCAGCGCCGTCGACGTCAATGTGCATCCGGCGAAAACCGAAGTGCGTTTCGCCGAACCGCGACAGGCATGATTTTGTTTTCAGTGCGCTGCGACGCGCATTGCGCAGTGGTGTAGAGGCCGCCGCTTCATCGGAAATACGGACGCATTCTGCGCCACATGTCAGAGAGTTTGCGTCGGCATACACAATCAGCGATCACAAGACATTTGATGAACCGCCACTCCAACAAACACCCAAAATGCCTGCGTACGAGGTATTGGCGGTGTTCGGTGATGGTCTGGCGCTATGTCGCGATCAAAACGATGTCGTGCTAGTCGACGTTGCGCGCACATTGCTTCAGATTTGGTCATCGACAACCTTAGTGGTGAGCAAGCCGCTGATGTTTCCACAATCGTTTTCAATTTCCCCGGCAACGGAACGTTTTGTCGATAGCCATGCCGAGTTGCTAATAAGTTGCGGATTGGATATTGAACTGGTCGGCCCTGGCACAGTTATGCTGCGCGAAGTACCGGAGGAACTGGGCTCATTTGATATCAAGAGCTTTCGCAATGCACTGGAGGGAATCGCCGCACGCGCACCGTCCGGACAAATTGAATTGCTGTCGTTGCTCGCCAAGGCAGTGTGGCGAGAAATGCCGCAATATCCATTGCAGCGTGCAGCAGCAGTCGTCCGCGCCATCGCCGATCGCGTGAATATTCAGCAACTCGAATCGCAGGGCATCGCACGGCGCCTTGATGCCGCTAGCCTGCGCGAGTTGCTGCCACCGCGCGGCTGAGCGATCAAGCATGTCGCCGCTGGTCATCTTTCTCATGGGGCCCACCTGCGCTGGCAAAACCACATTCGCGGTCGAATTAGTGCAGCAGCTGCCGCTCGAAATTATCAGCGTCGACTCGGCGTTGATTTACCGCGGTATGGACATTGGCACCGCCAAGCCGGATGCAACGACTTTGGCGCGTGCGCCGCATCGCCTTATCGACATCTGCGAACCGAGCGAACGCTACTCGGCGGCTGAGTTTCGCCAGGATGCCCTGGCAGCCATTGCCGAGGTACACGCCCGCAAGCGCATTCCGCTACTGGTAGGCGGGACCGGGCTTTACTTCCGGGCGCTGGAGCGGGGCTTGTCTCCACTGCCTGCCGCTGACGCTGCTACCCGGCAGCGGCTCAGCGAGGAGGCCGCGCACATTGGCTGGAGCGGCATGCACGCTCGCCTCGCGCAAATTGATCCCGCCGCCGCCGCCCGCATTCACCCCAACGACCCGCAGCGCATCCAGCGTGCGTTGGAGGTGTACGCGCTCACCGGGCGCGCCATGAGCGAGTGGTGGCAGCAGGGGAGGGGGTTCGAAAACACTTTTGAAATCAGCAAGTTCGCACTTTGTCCAACGGATCGTAGCGAACTACACCGGCGCGTCGCACAGCGCTTTGCAGCGATGCTGGAAGCGGGGTTCTTGGATGAAGTTAGGCGATTGCGCGGACGCGGCGATCTGCACCCGGAACTGCCGTCCATGCGCGTGGTGGGTTACCGTCAGGCATGGCAGCACCTGGAAGGGGAGCTTGACCACGCAGAAATGACTGACGCGGCGGTGGCGGCCACCCGCCAGCTCGTAAAACGCCAGCTCACCTGGCTCCGACGTGAGCCAAGCCTGCACTGGGCCGATCCTTGTGACGAGCGCCACACCAATGCATTGCGGCACAGCGTCGAGCAGGTTGTTCATCGGCATGTCAATAATTAGGCGTTATACTTAAACAAGTTGGGATAGGGAACTCGGCGCGTGTATTGCTGGTCAGCAATAGTTGACGCCGGCGCCCTTGGGGGCGGGACTTGCGTTTCCGGGAGTACGCGCGGACCGTACGCCGACAAGAACAAGAGAATAAGAAGAAGGAGAACAATAAATGAGTAAAGGGCAATCATTGCAGGAGCCGTTTCTAAACGCCCTGCGCAAGGAGCACGTACCGGTTTCCATCTACCTTGTAAATGGAATCAAGCTGCAGGGGCAGATTGAATCCTTCGACCAGTTCGTCATCCTGTTGAAAAATTCCGTCAGCCAGATGGTTTATAAACACGCCGTGTCAACGGTGGTACCGGCGCGGAATGTCAAGCTGCCACGCAGTGAAGACGATCCCTCACCGCCGACCGAATAGTTTCGGCGCGCTGTTCGCTGCCTGCTTGCGTCAGGCGGCGGGAGGACCGGGTTCTGGCGCTTAGTTTCTTCGATAGGCCGGCCGCCGGTCAGCGCGCGGTCATCGTCAATATCAGTCTCGCCGGCGCGGAGATAGAGGAAGCGCTGGCCGAATTCCGCGAACTTGCCATTTCCGCCGGCGCCGAAATCGTCGGCACACTCACTGGTTCGCGACCCACACCCGATGCCGCGCACTTTATCGGTCGCGGCAAACTAGAAGAGCTGAAGAATCTGGTCGCCGCCAGCGAAGCCAGCGTCGTGCTCTTCAACCACAGCCTGTCACCGGCGCAGGAGCGCAATCTCGAAAAAGCGCTACAGTGCCAGGTGCGCGATCGCACCGGTCTCATCCTCGATATTTTCGCGCGCCGCGCGCACACCTATGAAGGCAAGCTGCAAGTCGAACTGGCGCATTTGAAACACATGTCCACGCGCCTGGTGCGCGGCTGGACGCATCTTGAACGCCAGAAAGGTGGTATCGGCATGCGCGGCGGCCCCGGCGAAACACAGCTCGAAATCGATCGCCGCATCGTCGACAAGAAAATCCGCCAGATTGAGCAGCGCCTGGAAGTGGTGCGCCGGCAGCGGCGTGAACGCAGGCGCGCCCGCGCGCGCGCCGAACAGCCGACAGTGTCGTTGGTGGGTTATACCAATGCCGGCAAGTCGACCTTGTTTAATGCGCTGACCGGCGCCAACGCCTATGTTGCCAATCAGTTGTTCGCCACGCTCGATCCAACGCTGCGCCGATTGGATCTGCCGTCCAGTGGTCATGTTGTGTTGAGCGATACGGTCGGTTTCATCGGCGATCTGCCACATGAATTGGTAGCGGCTTTCGCGCCACGCTGGAGGAAGCAGCGCAAGCGGATTTGTTGCTGTTGGTCATTGACGCCGCCGATCCGCAGCGCGACGAACGCATGGAAGACGTGCTGGAGGTGTTGAACACGATTGGGGCTGGCGATATTCCGCGACTCATCGTCTGCAACAAGATTGATCAGCTTCAAGGCGTGACGCCGCACGTCGATATCGACGCCGACGGCCAACCAATTCGCGTCTGGCTGTCGGCATTGACTGGAGTCGGGCTGGATGTGCTGAAGGAAGCCATTGGCGCGCGACTGCGCGGGGGCATTCCCACACATGTGCTGCGACTGCCGGCCACGGCGGCACGGTTGCGGGCGCGCCTGTATCGCAAGGGCGTCATCGTGCGCGAGACGGCGTTGGACGGCGGCGGTTGGGAGATCACCGCGCACATTGATAGTGGCCATCTTCGTCACCTTTGCCAGGAGTCGGGAGTGGATTGCACCGCGCTTGAGCTGGAAGTGCAGCAGGCTGGTTCGACTTCACGTCAAGCGGTGCGCTCAGCAGCGCTGGAGGACCCAACTTCCATCGGCGCCTGAGCATATCGATGCTCCGAAATTGCCTGTTCCCATTCGGGATTGACGGCGTCGGTTGCAGCGCTGGCGCGGCAACCCGTACAATCGCGGGGTTGCACTGCCAGAATTTTGCAACTCATTGAAATTAGTGGCGGAGCATTTCGCTTTCGATACGCGCACCAGGGCGCATATCGGACTGATCACAACGCAGCCCCAGGGCGCCGCACGATCGAAAACTTATGGCGGGTGAGATGAAAATGGCGTGGGACGAGCCGGACGGCAACGACCGCGACAAGGATCGCGGCGTGCGCGATCCCTGGAGTGGCGGGCGCAACTCGGATGGACCGCCTGAGCTCGACGAAGTCGTGCGCAAGTTGCAGGAGCAGCTGCGGCGTTTGTTTGGCACCGGCGATGGCAAGAATTCCGGCAGCGGCGGCAGTGGCAGCGGCCCGCAACCGACCTGGGCTGCGTATCTGCCGATATTCGTGCTGTTCGGTATGCTGGCGCTTTTGTTCCTGAGTTTCTACAACATCAGTCCCGGCGAGCGCGGCGTGGTGACACGTTTCGGCCGCTATGTCGACACACTGGATCCGGGATGGAGAGTACGTTTGCCGCGACCCATCGAGCGCGTAGAAAAGGTCAAAGCCGATCTGGTCCAAACCGCGCAGACCAAGGCGTCAATGTTTAGCAAGGATGGCAATATCGCTGTTATTGATGTCGAAGTTCAATATCGAATCAAGAATGCCAAGGACTATCTATTTTCGGTCAAAGCACCGGATGAATTGCTGCGTCAGGCGACTGAAGCCTCGCTGCGCGAAATTGTCGGTGCTACACCCATCGACACGGTGCTGACAGAAGGCCGGCAGCAGATTGCGCAATCGACGAAGGAGGATTTGCAGGCAATTCTCGACCAACACAGCAGTGGTTTGCTGGTCAATCAGGTGAACATTCGCGATGCCAAGCCTCCCGAGGAAGTAAAGGAGGCATTCGATGACGCGATCAAGGCTGGCCAGGACTATGACCGGTTGGTCAACGAGGCCGAGGCTTACCGAAACGAGGTGGTTCCAAAGGCGCGTGGTGCTTCTGCGCGCCAACGCGCGGAAGCCGCCGCCTACAAGGCGCAAGCTACCGCGCGTGCCGAAGGCGATGTTAACCGTTTTCGCCAGCTGGCCGCGCAATATCAACGTGCGCCTGAAGTAACTCGCGAGCGCATGTATCTTGAGACCATGGAGTCGGTGCTACGCAGCAGCTCTAAAGTGGTCATTGATTCGAAGTCCAGCAATCAGATGCTGTACCTGCCACTGGACAAGCTAATGCAGGGCACGCGGCCGCAGGCTGATCAACCTGGTACCGCGCCAAAGGTTGAAGAGGACTTGACCACCGAGCTAATGAATTCGAAGAGTGCAGCGGTCGATCGCGAGCGTGAACGCAACGAACAACGAGATCGGGAGAAACGCTGACATGTTGAACCCGAAGATCTTCATTGGTTTGTTGATTGCCGCATTTGTTTTTTGGGGTTCTACGTTCGTAGTCAATGAGCGCGAACTCGCGGTGACACTGAAGTACGGCAAGATTTATCGCACAGACTACGCGCCAGGATTGCATTTCAAGGTGCCGGTGATCATGGAGGTTCGCAAGTTCGACAAGCGCCTGCTCAATCTCGATGGCGATGCACAACGCTTTCTGACCAAGGAAAAAAAGGACGTAATCGTTGATTCCTATGCGCGTTGGCAGATAGATAACGTCGATAAGTACTATCGTGCCACGGGTGGTGATGAAAATCGCGCCATTGAACTGCTGCAGTCCTCAATCAATTCCAAGTTGCGCGAGGAATTTGGCAAGCGAACTATCGATGACGTTGTTTCCGGCGAGCGCGGTGCGGTGATGGGCATCGTCACCCGCGCAGCGGGTGAAAGTGGCAAGGACATCGGTGCGAAAATCGTCGACGTACGCATCAAGCGGATTGATCTACCGCCGGAGGTAAGTGCCTCGGTGTTCGGACGCATGCGCGCCGAGCGTGAACGCGTGGCGCGCGACTTACGTTCGCGTGGTGATGAAGCGGCGGAAAAGATTCGCGCTGATGCCGACCGCGAGCGCACCGTGTTGCTGGCTGAAGCCTACCGTGACGCCGAAACCTTGCGTGGCGAAGGCGACGCACGGGCCGCGGAGATATATTCAGGAGCTTACGACGCCGATCGTGAGTTCTACAGCTTTTATCGCAGCCTGGCCGCCTACCGTGCAGGATTCGCCGGCAAGGACGACGTATTGGTCTTGCAACCAGATTCGGATTTCTTCAAGTTCTTCAATCAACCGCATTCGCCGGCCGCAGCCAATACGCCTTAGGCAATGCGTTGAGGGGTTGATAACGTGTGGCAGGACATCGCGGGTGCTCTTGGCTTGATGCTTGTGCTTGAAGGCATGGGTCCATTCCTCAGTCCAGACGCCATGCGGCGCGTGTTCGATCAGGCTGCAAAGCTGGACGACGGAACCTTGCGCACGGTGGGCCTGTGTTCGATGTTGATTGGGATTGGGTTTTTGTATTTGTTTCACTAACTCGGAGTCGGGACCGTCATGAGTCTGCGCGAACGCTGGCTGTTGCCGGACGGCATTGAAGAAGTATTGCCCCCCGAAGCCGATGCGTTGGAGGCGCTGCGCCGGGGCATTCTCGATCAATTCCGCGGCTGGGGTTACGAGTTGGTGATTCCGCCGCTCGTGGAGTACCTCGAGTCGTTGCTCACCGGCATGAGTGACGATCTCGATCTGCAGACCTTCAAACTTATCGATCAGTTGACTGGCCGCATGATGGGCGTGCGCGCCGACATGACCCCGCAGGTGGCTCGCATCGACGCGCATCGTCTGAATCGCAATGTGCCAACGCGGCTGTGCTATCTAGGCACTGTGTTACATGCGCGCCCGTCGCGTCTAGATGGCGCGCGCAGCCCGATGCAAGTGGGCGCGGAACTTTACGGTCACTCTGGCGTGGCAAGCGACGTAGAGATCATTCGCCTCATGCTCGCAACGTTGAATCTTGCAGGCATCGAGCCGGTATACATCGAGCTTGGCCATATGGGCGTGTTTCGTGGTCTCGCCGTGCATGCGGGTTTGGAGGAGGAGCAACAAAGCATCTTGTTTGCGCTGCTTCAACGCAAGGCGAGCACGGAACTCAGCGCGCAATTGCGGCGCTGGAAACTTCCGCCGCGCACAATCAGTATGATTGTGTCGCTACTTGAGTTGGAAGGCGATCTGTCGGTGCTGCGGCAGGCGCGCAAAGCGTTGCGTGGCGCACCGGCGATGGTGGCGAGGGCACTTGCCGAGATGACGGCGGTGGGCAATGCTTTGCGCCGGCAGAGCCCGGACTTGCGGCTACATGTGGATCTGGCGGAACTGCGAGGCTATCACTATCACACCGGCATTATGTTCGCGGCTTATCAACCGGGACGCGGGCAGGCGTTGGCACTGGGTGGCCGCTACGACAACCTCGGCAAGGTGTTTGGGCGTGGAAGGGCGGCTACCGGTTTCAGCGCCGATCTGCGCGCCTTGTTGTCGGGCAAGACAAATGTATCGCGCAAGCAGACGCGCATTCTCGCGCCAGCCAACGGTGACGAGCGATTGCACAAACTGGTGGGGCAACTGCGCGCGCGCGGTAACGTCGTCGTGTACGCCTTGCCGGGTGAGCGGGCGAGCGCGACGGATATGAATTGTGATCGCCGCATCGTGCGTGCGGGTGGACGCTGGACGATTCGTCGCGTTCAATAGTCGTGTCACTAAGTCAATCATTGAAATAGTCGCGGAGCAAACGTGGGCAAATACGTCGTCGTAGTCGGCACGCAGTGGGGCGATGAAGGCAAGGGCAAGGTGGTGGACTTGCTCACCGATCGCGTGGGCGCGGTGGTGAGCTTTCAGGGCGGACACAACGCCGGCCATACGGTGGTCATCGAAGGCAAGAAGACCATTCTGCATTTGATCCCGTCGGGTATTCTTCATGAGGGTGTGGAATGTCTCATTGGCGGCGGTGTCGTGCTATCGCCTGAGGCCATGGTCAAAGAGATGGATGAACTGAAGGCCGTTGGCATTCCCGCGGCTGATCGCATTCGTATCAGCGATGCCTGCCCCCTCATTCTTCCGTACCACGTCGCCATGGACAAGGCGCGCGAACAGGCCAAGGGCAAAGCAGCGATTGGCACCACGGGGCGTGGCATTGGGCCCGCGTATGAGGACAAGGTCGCGCGCCGCGCGTTGAAAGTTGGCGATTTGCAGTATCGAGAGCGATTGGCCGCCAAGCTGGGCGAAGTTCTCGACTATTATAACTTCGTGCTCGCGAACTATTTCAAAGTCGAGACACTGGATGTCCGCAAGGTGCTGGATGAAGCCATGCAGTGCGCGGAAATTCTGGTGCCACTCGTCACTGACGTGCCCGCGCGCATCGCCGCGCTGCAAGCAAGCGGCGTCAACGTGCTGCTCGAAGGCGCGCAGGGCACCTTGCTCGACATCGATCACGGCACTTATCCCTACGTGACTTCATCCAACACCACCGCTGGCTACGCCGCGACGGGTAGCGGCGTCGGGCCGCGCCGCATTGATTATGTTCTCGGCATTACCAAAGCCTACACCACGCGCGTGGGTGGTGGACCGTTCCCGACGGAACTGACGGATGACGTGGGCGAATATCTTTCCAAGCGTGGCCATGAATTCGGCGCCACCACCGGCCGCCGCCGTCGCTGCGGGTGGTTTGATGCCGTCGCGCTCAAGCGTGCCTGCATGTTGAACAGCCTGAGTGGACTGTGTATCACCAAACTTGATGTGCTCGATGGCTTGGATACCATTCGTCTCTGCACGGGTTATCGCTGCAATGGCAAAGTGATCGACACCGTGATTGCGGATGCCGACGCCATGCTTGCCTGCGAACCGATCTATGAGGAAATGCCGGGATGGAAGGAATCCACGCTGGGCGTGAAGGACTACGCATCGCTGCCCATAAACGCACGGGCTTATCTTGAGCGCATCGGGACAGTGCTCAATACGCCCATTGACATCATCTCTACCGGCGCTGATCGCGCCGACACCATCATCCTGCGCGATCCATTTGCATGACGAGGTTGTCGTTAGTTTTTGAAGTTGCTCTGCCTTGCAAAGGCAGACGACAGTATCAGCGTTAAAGATGAATATTCGCCGCTTCGACAATGTCGCGCCAAGCATCGCATCCACTGCGTATATCGATCCTTCTGCTGTCGTTATCGGCAATGTTGCTATCGGTGAACACGCTTCGCTATGGCCGATGGTCGTCGTCCGCGGCGACGTCAATCATGTTCATATCGGCGCTTGCACGAATATTCAAGATGGGACCGTCGTCCATTGCACGCAGGACGCGCAATGTTCGCCGGGTAGGTTCGCGACACACATCGGTGATCATGTCACCATTGGTCATAATGCAGTTGTGCATGCCTGCACCGTTGGAGATTTCAGCTTGATTGGCATGTCTTGCACCGTCATGGACGGCGCGGTAATCGAGTCGAAAGTTATGCTTGGCGCCGGTAGCCTGGTGCCGCCAGGCAAGCGTCTCGAGAGCGGATATCTATGGGTCGGCGCGCCTGCACGCAAGGTTCGAGCGCTGAGTAGTAGCGAGAGCGAATCATTGGTGTACTCCGCAGAACACTATGTGAAACTCAAGAATCGCTACCTCAAAATGGAGTAACAGTAGCGCTAGTTGTGATTTGGAGTTCCCAGACTGCGGACAAGCTCCACGCCGAGGGCGCACTGAAGGCACTTTGGGACTCGATAGCGGAGATGGAAAACGGTATGCTTGCGCCGTACATATTTCGGCATTTTTGTGGACCCGTTTTGTGGACCTGTTGGTCCACATCGGGGTCCTCGCCTAGAAACATGCGGCAGACCAAACAGTTAGTCTAACTGGTGCCGAGGAGAGGACTCGAACCTCCACGGGTCGCCCCGCTAGTACCTGAAACTAGTGCGTCTACCAATTCCGCCACCTCGGCGCGGAGGCGGGCAATTTAGCCACCCCAGTACCCCTTGTCAATGAGCCGAAAAAACAAACATCGTTGGGCCGAAGATCCGCACGCGGAGCGTGAAGCGGCGCGCTATGAGCGTCCAATCCCGAGCCGCGAATTCATCATGAAGTTTCTCGAGGACGCCGGCGTGCCGCGCAGTGGCGAGCAGATTGCGCGTGGCCTTGACGTCAACCAAGAAGAGGACATTTTGGCCTTGTCGCGCCGACTGGATGCCATGGAGCGCGACGGGCAATTGGTGCGCAATCGCCGTGGCGGTTACGGACTGGTCGACAAGATGCATTTGATTCGCGGCCGCATTGTTGGGCATGCGGATGGATTCGGTTTCCTAATCCCAGACGAAGGCGGAGACGATATTTTTCTTTCCGCGCGTGAGATGCGCTGCGCACTGCATGGCGACCGCGCGTTGGTGCGTTTGCGCGGCCAGGATCGCCGAGGGCGTCCCGAGGGCGGTATCGTCGAAGTCATCGAGCGCGCCAATCATCATGTGGTGGGACGTTACTTCAATGAAGGTGGCGTCGGCTTTGTTGTTCCTGATAACAAGCGCATCGCGCAGGATGTTCTGATCCCCGCTGGTGAAGCGGGTTTGGCGACGCACGGGCAAATCGTTGTCGCGCGCATCATCGCCCAGCCGGATCGCCGCCGTCAGCCGCTGGGACATATCACCGAAGTGTTGGGCGAGCATATGGCGCCTGGCATGGAAGTGGATATCGCCATTCGCTCCTATGACCTGCCCTGCGTGTGGCCAGATGCCGTGACTGAGCAAATCGATCGCATCACGCCAGAAGTGACCGCCGGCGATCGCCGTGGTCGTCTCGATTTGCGCGAAACACCCCTGGTGACCATTGACGGCGAAGATGCTCGCGACTTCGATGATGCCGTCTACTGCGAGCGCGATGGTAAGGGTTGGCGATTGTTGGTCGCGATAGCCGATGTATCGCACTACGTGCAGCCTGATTCGCCGTTGGATCGCGAGGCATTCAACCGTGGCACGTCGGTGTACTTCCCTGATCGCGTGATCCCGATGTTGCCGGAGTTGCTTTCAAACGGACTGTGTTCGTTGAATCCGCGAGTCGATCGCCTATGCGTGGTCTGCGAGATGCATTTCGACGCGCGCGGCGTGAAAAAGAAGCACGCGTTCCATGAAGCAGTCATGCACTCGCAGGCGCGACTGACATACACCGAGGTCGCCGCAGCGCTGATCGACAAGACGACATCGGTGCGCGACAAACACAAGACGCTGCTGCCGCACCTGGAAAACCTGTTCCAGCTGTATCAGTTGTTGCGCAAGCAACGCGAGCAGCGTGGGGCCATTGACTTTGAGACCAGCGAAACCCGGATTATCTACGGTCCAACAAAAAAGATTGAACGCATCGTGCCGCTGGTGCGCAACGACGCGCACAAACTTATCGAGGAGTGCATGATTGCCGCGAACATTTCAGCGGCGGAATTCCTGCTTGAACGCGAAGTGCCGGCGGTGTATCGAATTCACGAGAAACCATCGGCGGAGAAGATGGAAGATCTGCGCGCCTTCCTCGGTGAGTTGGCTTTAAGCCTGCCCGGCGGTGAGGTGCCCAATGCCAAGGATTTCGCGCGCTTGCTGGATAAATTGCAAGGCCGCGAGGATGCGCAGCTCATTCAAACCGTGCTGCTGCGCAGCCTGCGCCTGGCGGTGTATTCGCCTGAAAATAACGGCCACTTTGGTTTGGCGCTCGATGCGTATACGCATTTCACCTCGCCCATTCGCCGCTATCCGGATCTGCTGGTGCATCGAGCGCTTCGCTCCTGCATCACCAAGGGCAAGGCACGCAGCTACCCCTACGACAATGCCGCGATGAGTGTGTTGGCTGAGCACTGCTCGATGACGGAGCGGCGCGCCGATGAGGCCACGCGTGACGCCGTCGCCTGGTTGAAGTGCGAATTCATGCTCGACAAGGTCGGCGAAGAATACGACGGCATCATTTCCTCGGTCACTGGTTTCGGCCTATTCGTGCAACTGAAAGACATCCATGTGGAAGGGTTGATACATGTGACTGGGTTGCCCAACGACTATTATCAATTCGATGCCGTGGGTCATCGCCTGCGTGGCGAACGTACCGGCCGCGTGTTTCGACTTGGCAATCCGTTGCGAGTGAAGGTGGCGCGCGTGGATCTGGATGAGCGGAAGATTGACTTCGAATTCATCAGCGCGCCGGAGCTGCGGGCCAGCGCTGCGAAAGCCAATGCAAAGGCGACGAAGCGCAAATCCGCAAAGCCGAAAGCCAAGAGGAAACGGCGCTGATATGGCGAGCGCTGATCTGGTGTATGGTATCCACTCGGTACGCGCACTGCTCGAGCATTCGCCAGACGCCGTGCTCGAAATGTGGGTGCAAGCAGGCATCAGCAATCCGACGTTGACGCCGATATTGAAACTGGCCGCCGCGCAAGGTTTGCACCCGCAATCCGCACCGCGTGCGACGCTTGACAAAATGACAGTCGGCGGTCGGCATCAGGGCATTGTCGTACGAGCGCGCACGCAGCGCACAGACAAATCCGTTGATCTAAAGTCGCTACTGGAAGCAGATCAACGTGGTGCACTGTATCTCATCCTCGATGGTATTGAAGATCCGCAGAACTTGGGCGCCTGCCTGCGCGTGGCCGATGCGGCCGGCGCGCGGGCGGTGATCCGGCCTTTGCATCGTGGAACTGGTATGACGGCAGCAGCCGCCAAAGCGGCCAGTGGCGCCGCTGAAACTGTGCCATTGGTTTCAGTCAACAACCTCGCGCGCGCGCTGGAGCAGATGAAAGAGGCAGGTGTGTGGCTCGTGGGTGCAAACGGTGAAGCCAACAAAACACTTTACGAACTCGACCTAACGGGACCGGTGGCGTGGGTGATGGGAGCGGAAGGTGAGGGCATGCGCAGACTCACGCGCGAACATTGCGATTTTCTCGCGCGCATCCCCATGGCTGGGTCGGTAGAAAGTTTGAACGTTTCAGTTGCGACGGGAATATGCTTATTCGAAACTCTTCGCCAGCGTACAATCAAGAGGTGAAAGAATTGGATGTAAGATTCCAGTGGCGACGTTTGAATCTAGAGTCAGGTGGATAGGGGGCAAATATGCGCATAGCTAACAATACTGCCGATCTGATCGGTAACACGCCGTTGGTGCGGCTCAACAAGGTTAACGCTGGTATCGATGCGACCATCGCCTGCAAACTGGAATATTTCAACCCCGCGCACAGCGTCAAGGATCGCATCGCCGTGTCGATGATTGATGCCCTGCAGGCACAGGGTCGGATCAAGTCCGACACAATTATTTTGGAACCAACGAGTGGCAACACCGGTATTGGTTTGGCGATGGTATGTGCTGCGCGCGGCATCAAATGCGCATTCGTGATGCCTGAGACCATGAGCCGCGAGCGGCGATTGATTCTTAAGGCC
>JAXMGY010000034.1:0-22766 GCA_046347035.1 Gammaproteobacteria bacterium
ATGGTGACTTCATCGACGAACTTCATCCGTTGCTATCCTGTTGATGCAAACAAAAAACCCCGTCATGGACGGGGTTCTCTGCAGGAACTTCATTGCAGTCAGGTCATGCCGCAGGCTGCACGCTCACGTAGGTGCGCTGCTTTTTGCCACGAACGGCAAAGCCGATCTTGCCATCGACGGTGGCGAACAAGGTGTGGTCGCGGCCCAACCCGACGTTCTCTCCGGCGTGATATTCGGTGCCGCGCTGGCGAACGATAATGCTGCCGGCCTTGACCAACTCACCCCCAAAGCGCTTCACACCCAGGCGCTTGGCCTGTGAATCGCGACCGTTGCGTGTACTGCCGCCTGCCTTCTTATGTGCCATTGCTCAGTTCTCCAATTGGACCGCGCGCCTTACAGAGGACAACGCGCCTCAGCCCTTGATTCCGGTAATTTCGATACGGGTAAAGTTCTGCCGGTGGCCTGCCTGCTTGCGGTAGTGCTTGCGGCGGCGGAATTTGACGATTTTGACCTTATCGCCGCGGCCATGCTCCACAACCTTGGCGGATACCTTTGCCCCGGCAATGGTCGGCGCGCCAACGGTGACCTTGTCACCATCTACCAGCATCAGTACCTCGGACAGCTCCACACTGGCGCCCTGGTCGGCGGGAAGCGTCTCCACGTTCAGCATGTCGCCTTTGGCGACCTTGTATTGCTTCCCACCCGTGCGAATAACGGCGTACATGACCCAAGTCCTCTGAAATCCGACAAAAAATGCAGTGCAAAACGAGGGGCGGGATTGTACGGAATTCGCCCCCCGGAAACAACCTTGGACACGGTCCAGACGGCGACGCCAAAGGAGTAGCCGGCGCCACCTTAGTTGCCGAGCAACCATACCGCAAATCTTACGGGAAAACTAAAGACTTGCGTGCGTGGGCCGCTACCCCGGGAGTTGGGTAAAAGCGTCGCCGAGGTTGCAGCGCCCCCGCCCGACCAAGCAGCCAATGCCACCAAGGGAGCCCCTACATGTTGGAGGATAGTGTCACTCTCATCCGCGTTCGCTCGCGTCAGAACCGCGGCAATGAGGGGTGGAAGGAATTACCGTTTGAACCGACCTTCTTTGAGCCGGGCAGCCGGCTATTGCCGGCACTACCCAACCCGAAATGGCGCGACCGCTATGCGCAACACCTGGGCTTTCACGTCAGCAACCAGACACTCGACCTGCTGGCGCATGTACGCCGAATCCTACTGTGGAGTGCTGCGGGCAACCGCCAGGCCACCTATCTGGCCATCGCCGATTTGTTTCAAGTCTTGGGGACCAAGGGCGTGGACCTGCGCCGCGACATGTTGAACCGGGTGAGCAATCTGCTCTCGCCCATGCAGGTCAGCAACCTAAATGCGCAGCTGCTGCAGAGTGAGTCTGTCACCACCATGCTGGATCTGCCGACGTCACGCTTTTCCACCAAGCACACGCCGCGACTGGTGGTGCGCCGTGAAGTCGAACGCCCACAGATTGAGACCGCCGCTGATCCTCTTAAGGAGGCACGGGACTTTCTCGACAGCGGGCAGGTGGATTTGGCGCAGCAGATCCTGGAATCGGCGCTGCCGCAAGACGTGTCGAACTCCGACATGCACAAGGAACTGTTGGAAATCTATCGCCGCTCCGGAGATTTGGGCGCCTGCGAATCCATGCGCGACAAGATCACCGGCGCCGACAAAGAAATCGAGCGTGCCTGGACCGACACCATCACCATGCTGCGCACCGGCGAATTCGACTTTCGCCCAAAGCAACCGAGCTAAGCGTGGACGTTAATCGATGACCACCTTGCTCAAACCCGTCCGCTTCGATCTCATCGGCGCCAGCGAGCGTACTCGCAATGCGTTGGTGACCGCGTTCGCCGGCCGTGCGCAGGGCACGTGCGAATTGGCGCGCGACGGCAACGCCGATGCAGTGATTGTCGACCTCGACGGCGTCGGCGCACGCGTGGCGTGGAGCAAGTACCGGCATCAATATCCGAATCGACCCAGCGTATTGCTGGCAATGCAGGAATCCACCGTTCCCGAACGCGCCATCCTGCTCATCAAACCAATTCGCATTGAAGCACTGATGAGTGCGGTCGACGATGTACGCCGGCGCATGACCACTGGCGACATCGATGCGCCTGGTTTCACCGTCAGTTCCGCGCCGAACGAACCAACGGTGACCGTGCATTCGATGCCATCGACATCGCAGACTGTGAATCTCACCGCCACCGTGCGCAGCACTGTGCGCCGATCTGGCGCCAGCACCAGCACTTCGCCTACCAAGCGCACCGACAGCCAATCGCGCCAAGCCGTTGCCACTGCGCATGTCGGCGCAAGCAAGGCGTCAACGCCCATGCCCTTGCCTCGCACTGGCGAGGTCCCATACACCGATCCAAACAGCGGTCATGGTTCCGCCAGCATCGAAAAGGATTCCCGCGATCTGGTGGGCATGGACGACGATGTGGACGTTAACAACATCGAACAAATGCGCCGGCGGTTCTTCGATCCAGAAGGCACCATTGTTGATTGGGCTCGCCGCGCGACCATGCGTTCGGAATCGATGGGGCGTCCCGTCATCGTCAACATTCAACAGCGCGATTTAGTGCTGGTCGATTTCACCGGCAAAACCGCACAAACGTTAATCAGCGAAGAAATCCTTAAAGCCAATTGCACGCGCCGTTTCACCGCCAATCAGGTCAGCCTGCGTGAACTGGATCCCGCACAAGCGCAATCCAATGTCATCAGCGGCACGTTCATTAGTCTTGAAGCGCTTCAGTGGAAGCTCGCGCTGTGGACCTACCAGGGCCGTTTGCCGGCTGGAACGCCAGTCGGTGAGCGCGTGTACCTGCGACGCTGGCCAAATTTCACCCGCTTGCTGATGATCCCTGATGCCATGCGCATCGCCGCACTGTTGGTCGATCAACCGTTGGCACTGCCACGCGTGGCCGAAGCGCTGGCGATCCCGCAGCGGCATGTGTTCGCATTTTATGGCGCGGCGCTCACTGCAGGCCTCGCGAGCCAGGCCAAACGCGAAGCCGACAAGCTCGTCGCCTCGCCCGTGGTACGCAAACATGTCGAGCATGGATTCATCAATCGCGTTGTCGATCGCTTGAAGCAACTGGTGGCTTAATCAAGGAAGAGCGTGATGTCCGAACTGACCCTACCCATCGGTTTTAACCTAAAGGAGTACCGCATCGATCGCGTGCTCGGCAAGGGCAACTTTGGCGTCACCTACCAGGGTTACGACACCAATCTGCAAACCGCGGTGGCGATCAAGGAATTCTTCCCGAGTGAATTCGTTACACGCGACCCGCGCAGCGGCAGCGTGTTGTTGAAATCGGAGGAATACAGCGAACTCTACAAATGGGGTCGGCAGCGATTCATCGCCGAAGCACAGGTGCTGGCGCAATTCCGACATCCAAACATCTTGCGCGTGTCGAGGTTCTTCCCCGCCAATCACACCGCGTACATCGTGATGGATTTCGAGGAAGGCCAGAGCTTGAGTGAAAGCCTGCGCTCCACCAAGGATGCAATTCCCGAAGCGCGCTTGCGGTCGACCTTCATTCCTCTGCTTGAAGGTCTGCGTATCGTGCACGAAAAAAAATACCTGCACCGCGACATCAAACCGGCGAATATCCAAATCCGGCATGATGGTTCGCCGGTGCTGATCGACTTCGGCGCTGCCGAACTGGAATTCGGCAGCAGCAGTTCCGATGACGTGCAGATCCTAACTCCAGGCTACGCACCCATTGAGCAACACTGCCCGGACCTGCCGCAGGGACCTTGGTCTGATCTCTACGCAGTGGGTGCGACCATGTATCGGTGCATTCACGTTGGACCGCCGGTCGATGCGGCGCAACGCCAGCGTGCCGCAGACGAAAAACGCCCCGACCCAATGGTGCCTGCCACTGTGCTCGGCAAGGACCACTACAGCGAGGAATATCTACAGATCATCGATTGGCTGCTGAACCTGCGTTCTGAGGATCGTCCGCAATCAGTAAGCGAAGTGTTGGCGCGACTGCGCGGCGAAGTGAAGGTAACCAAGAAAGCAGCCAACGCCTTTTCCTATGTGCCAAAGAAAGCGGCGCGCAATTTCAAGATCGTGTTCACCGGTCCCGTGGGTGCAGGAAAAACCACGGCGATTACCGCGCTCAGCGACATTCCGTTAATCAACACCGATGCGCGTGCACGCGATATGACGAAGTCACGCAAGGGATCAACCACCGTGGCCATGGATTACGGTTTGATGCGTCTGTCGGAATCCGAACGCGTGCATTTATATGGCACACCGGGACAAGAGCGCTTCGATTTCATGTGGGACATCTTGCAGACTGGTGCATTGGGTTTAATCCTGCTCATCGATAACTCGCGCAAGGAACCACTGAAGGATTTGGATTTCTATTTGAATGCGTTTCAGTCCTTGATCAAACGTACGCGCGTTGTCATCGGCGTCAACTTCGTCAACAACACTCGGCAGCCCGATATCGACGACTACCATCGTCATCTGCGCAGTGTTGTGCGCGACTATCCACTGAATCCACCTATTTTTGAAATCGACGCCCGTCAACGCAGCGATGTATCGCTGCTGGTACAGGCGCTTCTCTTTTCCATCGACCCTGGCGTGAAGGACTACCATGTCTGAGTACGAACTTAAATCCGACGCACATGTCGGCGTTACCCCGGCCGGCGCGTATTACGCCTGTGCCAGCCGCGCTCCCAGCCCCGCTCGCAATTTGCTGTTCGCGCTGATGACGCAGGAGATAACGCCGACGCTCACCCTCGAGAAGGTTTGTGAATGGTCCGGAGCCACGAGTAACGAAGAGGCTTCCGAACTACTTTATCGCATGCAATCCGTAGGCTGGATACGCGGCATGCGCGCGGCTCGGACGGCACCGGCGGCACACATGGAAAAAGACATGCCGGCGCTGTTGAAGGACTTGTCGGCTGAAGGCCGTGCACTGCTTGCTGATGCGCAGGGTTTCTTCCTTGCCGCCAATGGATTCAATCACGAGACTTCCGAAGCGTTGGGCGCGCTCGCCGCCGATGTGGGTGTGGTGGTCACGCGTCACGACGGTTTGGTGCGCGGCAATCTTGGCGTTGATTCAGCTGCGTGGTCGGTCGTCGATGCCGGTGGCCACAGTCGCATCGGATTCTGGCCACTGTACATCGGCAAGCACCACTTTCTGTTGGTGATCAGCGGCGAGCCACACTTTCACCGCTCGGCATTCTTGAATCTGGTTTGGAGTTTGTCGCGGCGCTACGCGGGCGATGGCAGTCATTCGCATCGCTCCCTTGCTGGCACCGGGCCAGGTTCGTTTAAAACTACTTAATTTGAATATTGATAGTGGAGTAACACAGTTATGCGTGAAGAAATGATTCGTTCGATCCTGAGCGATCTCAATGGAAGCTCGGCGGACATCTCGGCCTCGGCGGTCATCTCCACCGACGGCTTGATGATCGCCAGCCTGCTGCCGGCGAGCATGGATGAGGATCGCGTCGGTGCCATGAATGCGGCAATGCTGACACTCGGCGATCGCAGCGCCGCTGAGCTCGGTTGCGGCTCGCTTGAGCAGGTCATGGTCAAGGGCAAGGACGGCTACATTCTGATGACGCATGCTGGCGAAGATGCGGTGCTATCCGTGTTAGCCCGTCCCAGCGCCAAACTTGGTCTTATTTTTCTCGACGCGCGACGCGCCGCTGAAGGCATCGCCAAGCTGCTTTGAATGAGCTTGCGAACAAACGCTATCCGGAGAACGCACTATGGCCGTCTTGAGAGTAGGAGTCGGACACGCAAAGTCCGCGCGCGAGGCTGCGGAAACCGCAGTACGCAGCACACCTAAGCCTGATCTCGTCATCGCCTTCAGCGCCTTTGGCAAGGATCCCAAGGAAAGTTACGAATCCATCCGCAGCGTAGTGGGCAATGCCGCCATCATCGGCGGTACTTCCTGCGGCGAAATCAGCAATGTCATGCCTGGTCCACAAAGTGATACCGTGGCTGTGATGACGGTGCAGAGTTCCTATCTCAGCATCGGCGTTGGCGTGGGCGAGAATCTTTCTGGCGATCCGAAGGCGTGCGCTGAACAGGCAGCTGCGGGTGCGCATAAAACCTTGAAATCAAATCCGACAGTGATGTCGCTGATGGCGATTGCACTGGATGGCAAGAACGCTTCCGAAGCATCGCGCCTGAAACCCTTCGTCAATGTCATCATCCCCGACGGTTCGACCGCGCAGGAAGAGCCCTTTATGCGCGCGCTCATCAAGGAAACCGGCACCGTCGCGCAGCTCGTCGGCGGGTCGACAGCACACGACTTTAAGGCGTCAACCACCTATCAGTTCGGCAACGGCGTATTCCAGAATGCGGCCGTGCTCGCCACCATCAGCAGTGGCTTGAAGCTAGGCACCGCGATGGGCCATCCCTATTTCCCCGGTACGAAGGGAGCCGTGGTCACACGCGCGCAGGGCCGCACCGTCTATGAACTCAACAAGCGGCCAGCTGCCGAGGTGATGAAGGAAATTGTTGGCGTCGACACACTGGATGGCGATGTGTTCGCGAAGAACCCCTTCGGCATCAAATCATCAGATGTATTTAGCGAATACACCATCAAGAGCGTCGCCAAACACGACGCCGACGGCAGCTTGACCTTCTTCGCCGAAATTCCCGAAGGCGCTTATCTGCGTCACATGCAAACCGATCGCAATTTTGCCATCGCCAGCTTCAAGAACACGGTGCAGAAAGCCATCAACGACGCCGGCAATCCAAAGAAAATCGGCGCTATCGTCATTTTCAACTGTATCCTGCGCCATCTGTTGAAAACGCGCATGGATGTGTGCGACACCAGCATTATCAAGGAGACGTTGGGTATGGACGTACCAGTCATTGGATTCAACACCTTTGGCGAGCAGGGCACCACGCTCGGTGGCGCGGTGGGACACTACAACCAGACTGCCACCGTGCTGGTGATTGGCGACGAGCTCATTTCGCAGTAGCAGCAGCCATTGCGCAATGGCCCACCCAAGGCGGGAAACCGCCTTGGTAGTACCACTTGATTTTGAGGTCGGTTCTAGAAACACTGCCGCCCCCCTCTAGGGCAAGAAACTCCCCCGCCACTTGCAGTACAATCGGCCCAGCCGCCCAAAAGGGCGAGCTTTTCTGGAATCGCGCATGCAACAGCTGAAGGCCGCCAGCACTGCCCCTGTCATCTGCCCCAGCGCAACGGGTATGCAACACATCCGTGCCCTGGTCGCCGAGGACATGGTTGCCGTCGATCGCCTGATCGAGCGCTGCCTGCATTCCGAAGTGGCACTCATCGACCAGCTGGCGCACTACATCATCAATAGCGGCGGCAAGCGTCTGCGCCCGGTGGTCGCCCTGTTGAGCGCGCACGCCTGCGGCGATTCGGGCGAAAAAAGCCACGTACTGGCCGCCATTGTCGAGTTCATTCACACCGCCACATTGCTACACGATGACGTAGTCGATGCCTCCAATATGCGTCGCGGACGGCTCACTGCCAATCTAGTCTGGGGCAACAACGCCAGTGTGCTGGTGGGCGATTTCCTTTATTCGCGCGCGTTTCAGATGATGGTGCAGGTGGGCAACATGCGGGTAATGGATATTCTCGCCGATGCCACCAACAATCATTGCCGCCGGCGAAGTCAGCGTGTCGCGCACCGCCACGATCCGGACACGACGCTGGAGCGCTATCTTGAAATCATCGGCGCCAAGACCGCCAAGCTGTTCGAAGCGGCCTGCCAGTTGGGCGGTGGCCTGCGAATCCGGCCGCGACATCGAGGAAGCATTGCGCCGCTACGGACGCCACTTCGGCACCGCCTATCAACTGATTGACGATGTATTGGACTACAGCGCCTCATCCGAGGAGATTGGCAAGAACATCGGCGACGATCTGGCCGAAGGTAAACCGACGTTGCCGCTGTTGCATTCGCTTTGGCATGCGCAGGGCCAGCAAGCCGTCGACGTGCGCCAAGCCATTGAAAAAGGTGGAATTGAGTACATCGACAAGGTCAAGTCGGCAATTGAATCAACAGGGGCCATCCAGTACACTGCCGCGCTCGCCGCGGAGCAGTCCAAGCTCGCCGCCGCCGCCCTGCATCCCTTGCCTGCGTCAAAGTACAAGGATGCGCTGCTGGAATTGGCGGAATTCGCCGTCACCCGGCGCTCCTGAGCCGCGCGAACCATCTTCGGGGTATAGCTCAGCCTGGTAGAGCGTCTGCTTCGGGAGCAGAAGGTCGCACGTTCGAATCGTGTTACCCCGACCAATTGCCTTAGTCTTCCCGCCGGCACATCCCGGCTTCAGCTGTTATTTTCGGTAGTCATATCGCTGGCTCCAGCCAACTCGGCTTCTCCGCCAGTTTCCTGACAAAGGCCTTAAAACGGCTGGCTTCAAATCAGCCAGTGACGGACTTCGTTTGGCGCCATACCTCGCTAGGCTGAATCTCAATAACTCCATAATTTCAATGTGTTGCAATAATCCGTAATCCCATCACAGGTGTCGAAGTATTGGCGCCGTGCCCCGTCAACTCCGTCACATTTCGCATTCATCTAACTGGGCTATTTTCCTCACCAGAGTTTGGGTTCATTCGATCCCCTAAGCCGAACTAGCCGTACGAGTTTGAGCAAGATCGATTGACTGGTAGTTCATTTACAAATTCGGAGAGTTAAACGTGAATACGAATAGCGCTGCAATTCGAAAAGTCCTGTTACTAGGTTTGCTGGGTTATGTCCTGGCAGGCGCACCAGTTGCGCAAGCAGCTATTTCTGAAATTCATTGGACCGGGATTTCCCCGCTAACCTCTTCCGGCGGCACCTTTACGCTACTGACTGACGCGAACAACCCTTCGTCCAACGATATCGTTCTGAATCCTAATTTCACCTCTTCGACTGCCGATGATAAGACCGCCAGTGATCCTAATTGGGGATCGGTACTAGACGTTTCTCTCGGAGGCCTATCGGCAAAGACCACGACTACCTCATTGAACAGTAAGGCGGCAGGTGGTCAGTCTTTGATCACACGCACTGGAAATTTCTCTTACAGCACGACTTCAGCTTCAGCTACCAGCGCCAGTTTGAAGTTTGACTACAGCTTCTTGGATGACACGGGTGGCAACCCCTTGATGCATGTGTACGCTACCCTGTACCGCATTAGTAGTGCTGGCGGCGTTGAACAGTTGCTTGACACGACGATTCAATTCGACCCGGCAGCTTCTCAAACACCTTTCGCGTTTGATTTCACCGCCAGTAACAACGACCAGTTCTTCCTCTCACTATCAATAGACGCAGCCGCTGATGTTGCTGCAGCTCCAGTCCCAGTTCCGGCAGCCTTGCCGTTGTTGGCCAGTGCGCTGGCTGGACTTGGTGGTTTCCGGGCTCGCACTCGTACCAGATCACGTTATATCTAGGGTCACAAATTTGTAGCACTTACTGATAAATCGGAGTTTTTCTGCGTTGCCGTGAACAGGGGAGCATTCCCATGCAAGTTAAAAAATTGTTGTTAGCCGCAGCTGTTGTCACATCACTGGGACACATTGCCGACAGCGCAGCAGTTCAATTCGTACTGTGTATGTTCCTGTAACCGTCGTCGTAAACGGCAAACTGGTTACGATCAAGCCTGTCGTAAGACCTGTAACTTCAACCCAGGGCTGCTTCCGGATTGATTCCGTCAGCGACGCGACTTGGGATGAGACGGCAGTACGCAAGGTGCTGCAGATCTTCGCCTATGGCGGCCAAGCCACCGACGCGCAGATCACGACGTGGGCAAACATGAAGCCAGCGGATGCTATTAAGCAAATGCTGACGCTCGGCACCACTAACAATCTTCTTCGCCGGCCGAGGGTTCCGGATTACTGATGGCACGCCGCAGGGGATATCCAACCAGCTGTCCACGGACGCTGCACTGATTCCTGACCAGGGTTTCCGTGACTCCTTTAAGGATGACAACTACGACGGCCCAAACATGTCCTGATTTATGCCGCGAAGCTGCGCGGCCTGAATCCATTTCGGCAGAAGATGGGTTTCCTGGAGACCAACTATCACATGTCGGTCAATCGCAACCGAATGAGTCATGAGCAGATCTACGCCTACTACGATCGCATGCTTGCTTCGCTAGCGAATTCATCGGCAGCCGGTTCCACCGCCGGTTATGAAACGGTCATTACGCAAGCTGCGTTGTCGGCAGCAGTTGCGCGTCAATACAACCATGAAGACGCTCGCTACTACAACAGCTCCGGTCAGTGCGATTGCAATGAGGATTTTGCGCGCGAGTATCACCAGCTGTTTTTTGGCATCCTCGGCGGCGCCGACGGCACTGCTGAGAAGGAATACCATGAGAACACCACCATCAAGAACACTGCCAAGGCGCTCACTGACATGCGCCTGCACCATCCCGGTCTGACTAAAGACACCGACAACGAATGGTATAACGGCCAGGACGTCGACTACGGCAGTCAATACCATCCCACCGGCACATTGAGCATTCTGCATTTCAACAATACCGGCGCAAATGCGCAGCAGCGCTTAAACAACCAGGCCAGCACCGAGATCAACAACGCCGAGAGTCTCGACAACCTGCCGGTGATGTTCGTTTCCGTACTGTCGGATGACAACCTGACGGACGCCAAGAAGACGGCTCTGCGTACAGCGTGGAAGTCAATGACGCGCAAGGACCTACTGCTGTTCATCCAGGCCTACGCGATCTCCACGCAGTTCCACGATCCGACGCGCGTGAAGTATCTCAACAGTTTCGATAGGCATTTGAACGTTGCCAACAAGGGTGCGCGCAACAATGCCGAGCAGTTTGCCGAGTGGCCGGAAGTGCGACGCCTGAACTATGTCGATCAACAACGTGCCTTCGAACCCATTCACGAAGTTTTCGGCGCGCAGACCGGAATCGAAACGTCCAATAGCTCCTTCCTTTTCCAGGAGACCTACAACGGTGCCACGCAGGACGGCGGACGATTCACCAGCACCACACGCAGCAACAATGGATTGAATCTCACCAGAAACTGGGGCGCAATCATTCCCTCGACCAACGTCAAGCTGGTCGCGGAGTGGTTGTGGCAGCGCTTTACCAATGATGGTTTGAAGAACTTCGGCACATTGGAGCGCGCATACATGTATGCACTGCTCGCGCAGGGTCGTGACTTGGGCTATGCGCTCGACCCGGCGCACGTGAACGTCGATCACGTATTTACCGAGGCGGAACTGACCACTACCTACGCCACCGCCATCAACGGCTTTGCCAATACAACGATGGATCTGGCCGCAGACCCGACCACCACAACCGGGAAGACAGCCAACCGCCGTGTTGGTCAAGCGATCGACTTCATTCTCGGCACTCCATACGTACTGGCACAGGAAGGACGTTAATCATGAAACATCGGAAGAATGACATCGTAAGTCTTCAAAGCCGTCGCGACTTCCTGAAACAGAGCATATGGCTGGGCTTGCTTGCCGGCACCGGCACACTATTTGACAGCCGATCAGCCTACGCAGCTGGAAATCAGGTAGTCAACAACAAGGTTTTGGCCGAGATCTTTCTCGGCGGCGGCCCCGATCTCCGCCATGGCTTTCCGCCCCCATTCAGTGCTACCGCAGGTTCAGTAGGTAACGCGTATTGGAAGAACAAGGCAACTGCCTACGATGACGGAACCGGGCTAGCAACGGATAACGCAACGCTACAGGCGTATTACAACGCTAACTTCACCACCGTCAGCAGCAACGGCGCCAGCGTGGGTATCTTGAACAAGTGTGACTGGCTGATTCAGCAATTCAACGCCGGCCACGTCGCACTCATCAGCAATGTGTTCGGCTCTGAGTCGCGCGATCACGACCATGCCACCAAGGTGATGGACTACGGAGATACCACCATCCCGAAGAACTACACGGGTTCTGGGTGGGGTGGACGGCTTGCGTACAAAGCTGGCGGGAATTCGCTAGCAATCTCCGGCTATCCACGTGCCTTCAGCTTTGGGCCTGATCCTGCGGCACCGACCGTCCTGACAAAGTTCAGTGATCAGAACGTCATTATTACCAGCAATATGCGTGACTATGGGCTGTATGATGTCGACCCGGGCATCTCCAGTGTCAGCACTGAGCAGCGAGTCGCGCGTGACCTGCGTCTTTACTACGCGGAGAAGCGCAAGTCCATTTCCGCAGGCTCAGCCTACGCACGATTTTTTGACGCCGAAAAGAAGATCCGCGACTTCGGCAACCAAATTGCTGAGCGACTGCTGAGCTTCCCCGAGCCAGCCGACCTCAAGAGCTGGATCGAAACCACAGACTATGGATATTACCTTGGTCTGCAAATGCGCAATCTTCATGACGCGTTGGCGTGCAGCGACATCATCAATCTGCGTGCGTCGCGTCATTGGAGTTCAATGGCTGGGACACACACAACGACCAGAAGAACGAAATGGAGCCCAAACTTCAGGCGTTGTTTGGAACTGGACAGGCTTTGGATCTCTTGTATCGGAACCTTTCCACCAGCGCGCAGAACAACTTGGTGTTTGTGCTTGGCGGTGAGTTTGGCCGCCAAATCCGCAGTAATGATGGCCGCGGAACTGATCATGGGGTGGGCAACTTGGTCATCATGATTGGCAATAGCGTGAAAGGCGGATGCTACGGCACTATGTTCCCGCAAAAGGAAGTCGACATCCTTGCGCAGCCAAACAAGTACTACAACCCAGACATCGAAGGACTAAACGCCATTGACCATGTTTTCGGGCGTGCATGCGATTGGGTATCGCCGAACTCCAAGTCCTTTGTGTTCCCGGCCTTTGCCAGCAAGCCCGTGGAGACACTGCTGGCCAACCAACTACCGACGTTATTCCTCTAGACCAGGCGCAGGGCGGTAAAGAAGCGCGGACAGCAATCTGTCCGCGCTTTTTTGTTTTATCCATTCTGGTATGCTGCTTCTCTCGTTTGCCCGCCGATAAATGGTACCGAAATGAAATTGTGGTCGGGAAGATTTTGTCGATTCGCATTTGGCGTCGAGCTATGCAGCTTACTGTTCATGCCTGTCAGTAGCTTCGCAGTACCAGTAATAGACGAAAGTCAGGTTGGAGATTTTCATGGAGGCCAGTTGTTTTCTCTGGCAGATGGACAAAATCTTTTTGTTGGTCAGCATGGGTGGCAGGGAATAGACCCATTTGACGGTTTTCGATTTGTTGTCGACGCTGGGCGTCAAGCTCGTGTCAATCTCTCATACACCTTCAACAACCTATCGCCAAGCGAGAAACAAGCATGGATTTGGGATCTGAGCACCATCCCCAATGGCAGTGGTAGCTGTACACCTAACGGATTCCTGTATTCCTGTCTCTCCATTGGCTCCGGCCAAACGCGAATACTCAGCGAACTATTCCAATCTGAAACTGGATTCGTGACTCCGCCGAATTCAACCTTCGGCCTGCTTAGCCAACTTACGCTGGGAAGCGGAACTTACTTGATAAGTGATAATTTTGGATTCGACAATCTTGGTGCCAGTAACTCGGCAACCGGCACTTTCGCTTATTCAATAGAGATTGTTCAAACGCCCGTTCCGCTACCTGCGCCGTGGATATTCATCCTTTCCGGACTCCCACTTCTGCTTTCTCGTAGACGAACTCGGGCGATGCCGGAATTCTCAAGCATTTCTAGCCTCAAGGTTCTGCCGAAAAGGTAAGAGCGGATTAGCCACCCGCTAGTACGGAAAATCAGCTAATGAACTGAGGAAGAACCAGACGCACCACCGCCAGGAACCGGCAGCAGATTGGCGCGGCGGAAACCGAGTTGCTCGGCTTCTTTCACGGTACGGACATAGCATTCACCACGACGCGTTTCGACGGGAATGGAATCGTATTCCTCATCGAATGGCAGATAGTAGCTACGCTCACGTGTGCGATCGTCGACACTGCATTTGATGACCGGGAAGTTGGCATTGAGCTTGAAGTTTTCCTTCACCTCAACCTTCAAACGTGCGGCAGCCTGTTTGGCGAGATCGCTCAACTTTGTGTTGGTAATAAAGCGCGCGACAATCTTGGGTGCGAACAAACGATCCTCGCTTAAACGGATTGCGAGCATCTGCACCGTTCCGTACAACTGAATGATGTGCTTCTCGTGGATGAGTTTATTCGCCGCCCAGCAACGCGTGTGCACGATGTGTATAGTCTCGCCCTTCACGCAGATCAAATCCTGCGGCAGGCCCTTCACGCCGCTGGTCACGGGCTGGAATCGCACCTCCCACCCATCGCGCTCGTACAAATACGCCACGTAACGGTCATATAACGCGGCCACCGCCGCCGGCGTCAGTCCGCTGCGCAGATAGCGATCCAGCGCCAGCTGGTCACGCTCCACCACCGGCAGCGTCTTGATCTCCTCGCTGCTAAGCAGCTTGAGCATGGGATTGACACGTTCGCCCGCGTGCGCTTGCAGCTGCACCGCCTCGTCGAGAATGGAATTTTCGTAGTCCTCAAGGAAGGGAAAGTACTCCTTGTAACTGCCGAGTTGGTATTCGAGGAAGTTCAGCCGTTCCTTGAGCATGCGGCGCTCGGCCTGGAGACGCGCGACTTCGCTGCCGTCGTCCTGCACGTCGCGGCGCTTGCCGCGCAGTTGCACCTGTACCACCTCATCCATGGCCTTATCGGCTTCACTGATGAAATGCGCCAACCAGCGCCGACCGTTGACATAGCCACTTTGAAAAGCGTGGCGAGTTTGATCGAGCAGGCGCTCGCGCGCTTTCAGCTCCAGCGTGAGCAAATCGACTTCGCGGCGGAAAGCAGCCTCCTGGCGCGTTAATGAATCGCGAATGCGGCGATTCTCGTCGCTTTCCTTGACCTCCACCGCCTTGCCCCGCAGCCAACCGTGCAGGCCAAAGCCCAATAGAGCGCAGGCGCTAATACCAGCTGCTATCCAATAGTCCATGGTCGGTTTTCGTAGAATTCTGTTGCCAGTTTACTAAATCCGCGTGACGAGTTCGCGGCGCCCGCAGGCGGCGTTTGCGGCCTAGTTCACATCGGAAAGCGACGGTAAATCAAAGCGTAGTATTTGAAGCCACCCAGCCCGACCGCACCGGCGCGAGGTACACGATTCAAGCTCGCTGCGCCGTTCTAAAGGTGCGTCTTCACAAATGCGAGAGCGCTTGATCCAGAGTCTGCACACCGAGGATCTGCATGTTTTCAATCCGCTCCTTGGGGACATTCGACTTCGAACGATGGCTCTGGCGATAGCCGTGCTTGGCCGCCTCTCGCAACCGCTCCTGCCCACCCGAACCGGTCGGATTTCGCCCGCCAGCCCCACTTCGCCAAACACAATCAGATCTTGCGGCAGAGGCCGTCCACGCAAGCTGGACAGAATCGCCAGCAACACCGCCAAATCGGCGCCCGTTTCCGTCACGCGCACGCCGCCGACAACATTGACGAACACGTCTTGATCATACGTGACCACGCCAGCGTGTCGGTGTGCGATCGCAAGCAGCATGGCCAGGCGATTGCCATCAAGACCGATAGTCACGCGCCGCGGATTGGCGAGCTTGGTTTCATCAACCAACGCCTGCACCTCTACCAACAGCGGTCGCGTGCCTTCACGCGTTACCATCACTACGCTGCCGGGCGACTGCTGCTCGTGGCGCGAGAGAAAAATCGCTGACGGATTGCTCACCTCGCGCAGTCCCTTGTCGAGCATCGCAAACACGCCCAACTCATTGACCGCACCGTAGCGATTCTTCACTGCACGGATCACGCGATAGCGCCCACCACTATCGCCTTCGAAGTAAAGCACTGTGTCGACCATATGCTCGAGCACGCGCGGACCGGCGAGTGCACCTTCCTTGGTGACGTGGCCGACGAGATAAATCGACGTGCCCGACTGCTTGGCATAGCGAACCAGCTGGGCCGCCGTCTCGCGCACCTGGCTGACGCTGCCTGGCGCGGACGTCAGCATGTCCGTGTACATGGTCTGGATGGAGTCAACCACCAGCAGCCGAGGCTGCTCCTTGCGAGCGAGCTCAAGCAAACGTTCCACCCGGGTTTCGGTGAGCAGACGGATTGATTTAGTATCGATGTCGAGCCGGCGTGCGCGCAATGCGATCTGCCGCGCCGATTCTTCACCACTGACATAGAGCGTGCGCATCTTCGGCGCCACTGCCGCCAGCATCTGCAGCAGCAAGGTCGATTTACCTATACCGGGATCGCCGCCGATCAACACCACCGAGCCTGGAACAATGCCGCCGCCGAGCACGCGATCGAGTTCACCGATGCCCGTGGGCAGGCGTTCTTCTTCGGCTGCAGTGACGCTATGGAGATCGTGAACTTCGGAAGCTTCGCCATGATAGCTGGCGAATCGCGGATTTAACTTGGTGGATTTTTCTTCGACCGCGACTTCGACCATGGCGTTCCATGCGCCGCAGTCCGGGCACTGTCCCGCCCACTTTGATTGCGTGGCACCACACTCCTGGAATTGATACTGACTTTTCGCGCGCATGTTTAGATGACTAACGCCAATATCCGTGGCCGTCTCACACGTGAAAGCTGACCTGAAAATCGCGCTGCGGCGCGCGACCCCACTGCAAAGGGAGCTTTTCCGAATTAACTCACTGCTAATTTGATGCACCCGTACCACCTCCCTGTCGCCACCGCATCAACTAAACGATACCGTTATCGACTGGCTCGCTGAGTTCGTCCCAGTCAGGCGTGGTTTCCTCGCCAGAATTGTTCCTGCTTTCACCAATGACTTCAAAACGCGCGCGTACACGCACGCTGCACAGCAATTCATAGGGAATGGTGGCGGCATGGCGCGCGACTTCCTCCACTGGCAGTCCATCGCCCCAAAACACAACCGGATCGCCGACGGCTGCGTTTGGAACTTTGCGCAGATCGACGATCAACATATCCATGGATGGACGACCAATCAATTGCGCGCGTACCTTGTTGACGAGAATTGGCGTCCCGGATTCGCAGTGACGCGGATAGCCATCGCCGTAGCCCATCGCCACCACGCCGATCAGCATATCCTCGGGGCAGGTCCAGGTTCCGCCATAGCCAACCGTTTCACCTTTGCGCACCGACTTCACCGCAATCAGCGCCGAGCGTACCGTCATCACCGGCCGCAGCCCTTCCTGCTGCGCATTGGAATCAGCGAATGGCGACACACCATAGAGCATTAACCCCGGCCGCACCCAATCAGCATGCGCTTCGGGAACAGCCATGATGCCGGCGGAATTCGCAATGCAGCGGTCGCCAGGCAAATCACCAATGGAGTGTTTGAATATCGAAAGCTGCCGAGCAACCGATGCATCACCACGCGCGTTGGCATTGCTGAAGTGCGTAACCAGACGCAAGTCACCAACATTGTCGCAGTCACGCAGTCGCTTCCACAAGTCGCGCGCCTGCGCCGGATCGACGCCCAATCGGTGCATGCCGGTATCAATCTTCAACCATACAGAGATCGGCATACCACGCGGTGCGCGCTCCAGCATCGCTACTTGCTCCGGACTGTGTACCATGGTCTCGACGTTTAACTGCCGAATATATGCAATCTCCTCATCGTCGAATGCACCTTCAAGCAACACAATGCGCTTTTTTTCATAGGCGCGACGCAGCGCAGATGCCTCTTCCATGCAGGCAACACCAAAGGCGTCAGCGTCAGCAAACGCCCGCGCCATGCGCGTCAACCCATGACCGTAGGCATCGGCCTTGATGATGGCCATTACCTGCGAGCGTGGCGCAAACTCGCGCACACGCGCAAGATTGGCGCGTGCGGCGTCTAAATCAATCTCCACGCGGGCTGGACGCGTCATCGTTGTTGGTAGTCGTCGTAGGCGAGATTATCGAAACGGGTGAACTGGCCGCGGAATGCCAGTTTAATCGTCCCGATCGGTCCATTACGCTGCTTGGCGATGATGATTTCGGCAATACCTTTTTGATCAGAATCCTGGTTGTAGACTTCATCGCGATAAATGAAAACGATAACGTCTGCATCCTGCTCAATGGCGCCCGACTCGCGCAGATCCGACATCACCGGCCGTTTGTCTGTACGGCTTTCCAAGCTCCGGTTCAACTGCGACAGCGCCACCACCGGCACATTGAGCTCCTTCGCCAGCGCTTTCATAGCGCGTGAAATTTCTGAAATCTCGGTTGCGCGGTTTTCCTTCGTACCCGTTACTTGCATGAGCTGCAGGTAATCGAGCACAATCAGATTAAGCCCATGCTCGCGCGCAATACGGCGGCAGCGCGCACGCACCTCGCCTGGCGCCAATGCCGGAGTATCATCAATAAAAAGCTTGGTGTCGCTTAACATTTGAACCGCAGAGGTAAGTCGCGGCCAATCATCATCAGTCAACTTGCCTGTGCGGATGCGATGTTGATCGATATGACCGAGCGAGGACATCAAACGTATCGCCAACTGCTCCCCGGGCATTTCCATGGAGAACACTGCCACCGACAATCGATCCTTGATGGCCGCATGCTCGACGATGTTGAGTACCATGGCGGTTTTACCCATCGATGGTCTCCCAGCAATCACGACCAGGTCTGAAGGCTGCAAGCCAGACGTCAGCTCATCAAAATCCCTCCAACCCGTCGGGATGCCGGTAATCGGATTCTGCTTCGTAAACAACTCATCAATGCGGTCGAGCGCTCCAGTGAGCAGATCCTTGATCGAGCGATACCCGGCACGACCGCGATTGCGTTGTTCTGCAATTTCAAAAACAATCCGCTCGGCTTCATCCAGCAACTCATCACTACTGCGCCCCTCGGGATTGAATGCCACACCACTAATGTTCGCGCCGGCGCGAATAAGTTGGCGAAGAATGGAACGCGTGCGGACGATGTCAGCGTAGGCGGCAATATTGGCGGCGCTGGGCGTGTTCTCCGCCAACGCATTGATGTAGGCAAGGCCACCCACACGCTCAAGATCGCCATCGGCGTCGAGCGCGGTCGCGACGGTAACGACATCCGAAGGTTTACCGGCAGCGCTTAAGCCGGCGATGGCGCGAAAGATCAAACGATGATCGTTGCGGTAAAAGTCGGCGTCGGAAATATGTTCGGCAACTTGCAGCCAGGCGTCGTTGTCGAGCATCAAACCGCCGAGCACTGCTTGCTCGGCCTCAACCGAGTGCGGCGGCACCTTTAGTGCCTCGGTGACCGCGTCTGCCGCTATGCTGGCCACGGAGCAAATGTGCCGCGCTTCACGCGCGACTCATATATACATCAGGATTTGGGCGCATTTTCCGCAACGACATGCACCATCACCGTCGCATTCACGTCGGCGTGCAGATGCAGGTCTACGGCGTGATCGCCCAACATGCGGATGGGACCGTTGGGCATTCGCACTTCGCGCTTCTCCACTGGCTTGCCCGCACGCATCAGCGCATCAGCCACGTCGGCCGCGCCAACCGAGCCGAAAAGCTTGCCTTCATCGCCAGCGTGAGCAGTCACGGTGATCTCCGTATCCTTCAGCGCTTCAGCGCGAGCGGTGGCCTTGGCCAGGCTGTCGGCCTGCGCCTTCTCAAGCTCGGCGCGCATCGATTCCAGCTTCGCGAGGTTGGCTTCCGTTGCCGGCACCGCCATGCGGCCGGGAATGAGAAAATTGCGCGCATAACCGGGCCGCACATTGACGCGATCACCCAGTTTGCCGAGATTGTGGACTTTTTCGAGCAGTATCACTTCCATCTTCGTTCACCTTCCAACACGAGTTGTCTGTCGTCATCGCCCGCACCTGGAAGTGCGTACGGATTCACCATCAACCACCTGATTGCCTGCGAAATGCAAAACTCAAAATCAGATCTGCAAAGGCAATCGCCGCCAATAACATCACCGCATAAAATGGCAATGCTAACAACGCAATATAGACCACCACCAGCAAACCAACCGGCAAGCGGCGCTGTAAACGCTCTCGATGTACCCACGCGAGTCCATGAAACCCGAGCGCGCATACGCCGATCGCAAATAGGTCAGCCGCGTAGCCAAACGAGCCATCCGCCCCGGCCTGCCAACGTTTCAAAACTATCGCCGCCAACACGATGCCAATGGCGATCAACGACGCCAGTTGCGGCAACCGTAGCGCGCGAAATTCGGGGGCAAATCCACCCGGGTTGTACAGCTGCGCTTGCCACAGTCGGGCCAGCAACACCGTCAACATCAACGTCACCATCATCGACGCCGCCACCAGGCTGTTGAGCAGGCTCGATGCTAAATCGAGAGCCGCTGGCGTCACATCCGGCGCACTGCCGTGCTCGCTCGCGACACTCACCATGTTATCGAGAATGCCGCGCCACCATGCTTTCACATCCCCGGTGTACCAGCGCAGCGCGCCGGCGAACATCGCCGCCAACGTGCTTGCGGTGGCCAGCAACATTCCCTGGCTGCGCCAGCGTCGCAAAACCAGCGCGCAGATGAGCGCTGGCAACCACACACCCGCCGCCACCCACATTGCTGGCCAGGGCGACTGGAACGTCAGCGTTGCGAACACCGCCATCATCGCTGCTGCCATCCCCGTGACCAGCAGTCCTTCCGAACTGCCGTGCCGCAGTGTCACCAACGCCACCACGGCACCACTCAAACAACTCAGCAGCGGCATCAATAACGCCAGCTTCCAACCGATCGCAACCAGTAATGCAGCGGTCGTAGCGGCGAAGAACCGCCCGCGCATTGCTAACGCGGCCAACCAGCGCATGCTTGCGCTACTCGCGCGCCGCTATGTGCTTAGTGCGAATCGCAATACGGCAGCAGCGCCAGGTAACGTGCACGCTTGATGGCCGTTGACAACTGGCGCTGATAACGCGTCTTAGTTCCCGAAATGCGCGCTGGAACAATCTTGCCGTTTTCGGAAATGTACTGCTTGAGCGTGGCGATATCCTTGTAATCGATCTCGGTAACGCCTTCGGCCGTGAATTTGCAGAAACGCTTACGGCGGAAAAAACGCGATGCCGGTTTCTCTCGTGGTTTCATGCTCATGATTAGGCCTCTTCACTCATTGCTTCGACATTGTCTTCAACATCTGAATCACCACGGCGCGGCGTATAACGTTCTTCTTCAGCGTCGCGCGCCTTCACCAACGGTGACGGTTCGGTGACGGCTTCGTCACGAGCGATGACCAGATTGCGGATCACTGCGTCATTGAAACGAAATGCGTTGGTGAGTTCGTTGAGCGCATGCTGCGTGCATTCGATATTCATCAGCACGTAATGCGCCTTGTGGATCTTGGCGATGGGATACGCGAGTTGACGGCGGCCCCAGTCTTCAAGACGGTGAATGCTGCCACCGTCAGTGGTGACGATGCCGCGGTAACGTTCGAGCATGGCAGGAACCTGCTCGCTCTGGTCCGGATGGACCAGAATGACGATCTCATAATGACGCATGTTGTTTCCTCGTGGTTTGAGCCTCCCGACCGGCGTCTCCGGCGGTGAAGCAAGGAACTTGCGCCGACTGACGGTGCAAGGGGCGCGTAGTGTAGTGCAAGTCGGGGATGGCAGGCAACTGCAATTACAGCGCCACAATCATATATTTTTCAATGAGTTATAGGTGTATTTGAACACCAGCAATGCTAAGCCGGCTGCTTGGTACCTACTCGACGGTTCGCAACCGCGCTTTTCATCCGAACCAAAGCCAGCCGCAGTCGCTCGCGCGGGCAGCCAAAATTCAGCCGAACGAATCCCGGTGCACCGAAATCTGCGCCGTTGGACAAGCCCACGCCCGCTTCTTCGAAAAATATATGTGGATCCGCCACGCCAAGGTCGCGCGCATCGATCCAAGATAGATAGGTCGCCTGCACCGGATAGGTCTTCAAACCGACGATGGCACGAATCGATTCGCTAACGAGCACAGTATTGGCCCGCAGATATTCAATGAGCGCCGCACGCCACGCGCGGCCATGACGATACGCCGCTTCCGCAGCAGCAAACCCCATCACGTTGACGTCAGGAATGATGCCGCGCATGGCTGTGCGCAGACGCCGCCGCAGCGCCTCGTTCTCCACGATAGCCATCGAGCAACCGAGGCCGGGAATGTTGTAGGTTTTTGATGGCGCCATGAGCGTGATGCAATTGCGCGCTGCCGCCGCGTCAAGGCTGGCAAAGGGAACATGCCTGCTCGATGGATCGAGGATCAGGTCAGCGTGAATTTCATCTGAACACACAATGAGGTCGTGACGCTCGGCGAATGCCGCCAACGCCAACAATTCGTCATGCGTCCACGCACGTCCCACTGGATTGTGGGGATTGCATAACATCAATACCCGCGTGTTCGTGCTCACGGCGGCTTCTGCAGCAGCAAGATCCCAGAGCCAGCGATCGCCACTCAGTTGCAGGGGCACTTTGACGCACTCGCGTTGCGAGAACAGCGGTGCCTTCAGGAATGGAGGATAGATGGGTGTTGCAGTGAGCGTAGCTTCATTTGAATCGCAGAATGCGCGGCAGACCATATTCAAAGCCGGCACCAAACCGGGCAACCATACAATCCACGATGGATCGATCCGCCAATTGAAATCTGCGTTGAGTGTATCGACGACTGCATCATGCAATGAAACCGGCGCTTGTCCGTAGCCGAACACGCCGTGCGATACGCGCGCATGCAATGCCTCGATGACACAGGGCGGTGAGGCAAAATCCATGTCCGCCACCCACATTGGCAACACATGGCGACCGTCGTACTTCGCCCACTTGATGCTATCGCTGTCGCGGCGATCTGGCGGATTATCGAAATCAAATTCCATCTTATCGCTTACAGCTGACCGCACTGCGTGGCTTCAGCTGCTTCAAACTTCCAGATGACTGTAGAGC